>DAOTVP010000083.1:0-120595 GCA_034436155.1 Anaerolineae bacterium | reverse complement strand
TTTGTTCGCAAAACGTTATCATTTTCTAAATCGGACGATTATCATTATTGGATGACCTTATGGTTTATCATTGATTACAACTTAGAGGTCTCATCACTTACTATGTGACCACTATCGCATAGCAAATTTTTCACCCTGCGCCACCATCGGGTGGGATATTCAACGGCACATACGGACCTTGTGACCACCATTCGGGGAAGTTTGCCCGTTCCACCTCGAAATAATCATCCAAAATACGTCTCGCTATCGGCGCAGAAACTTGCGACCCCTCTAGTGATTGCTCGACCATCACCACCACCGCAATTTGCGGATTATCCGCGGGGGCATACGCCACAAACCACGCATTGGGATAGCGCCCCGTTTGGGCTGTCCCTGTTTTGCCACACACACTATACGGCGCGGTCAATTCGGTATAGCTATAATCGCTTTGTGGGTTGTTGATAAACCGCCCATACGCCGTCCCCAAAAATTCATTGGTGGTCACACCACACATACCTTCTTGAATCGCCTCTAAGACACCCGGGTTAAATCCCAATTGATTCAAGATTTGAGGCGCGAATGATTGCACCACATCGGTATTATCGACACCACCAATCTGCTTGACCAAACTGGGGTTATACACCGTACCACCATTGGCGATAGATGCCGTCACGACCGCCATTTGTAGGGGCGGAAGTGTGACATCGCCCTGCCCGACCGCCTCAGAAATCGCCGCCTCGATGCTCCCAGGGACGGGTATCACACCGGGCGCTTCGCGGAAGATATTGCTCAAACCGTAGGTGCGTGTCAGACCCATACGACGACCGTATTCGGCTATCGTATTCGGATTTTTTTCTAAAAACAGGCGTGCGCCATATTCCCAAAAATACGGATTACACGAGGTCATCAGGGCTTGCGCGGGGGTAATCACGCCTGCGGGCGGATATTCATCGGTCACACGCCAATCAGGGCGCGGGGAACGAGTATCGCCGTATCGTGTGCCATCCCAATACAAGTCGCAATTAAACTGTTCAGAAGTCACACTCAGACCTTCGTTCAATGCCGCCGCTAAGGTGATAATTTTGAATACCGATCCTGGCGAGGCTTGCTCGCTGACAACACGATTCCGCAATGGCTCACCCGTATTCAACATCGCAACTAACGCGCTTCCTCTATCTTCGGTGGTCGAATCAGGGTGAAATAAATTCGGTTGGATGAACGGATAACTGGCAAGCGCCAAAATTTCGCCTGTATTCACATCCAAAACCACCGCCGCCCCGCCCGTAGATACACTCGCCCAATTGGGCGCGGCGGTCACAAAGGCATCGTTGAGCGCGTTGGCAGTAAGGCGTTGCAAACGCGCATCTAATGCAAGCGTAATCGGCACAGGTGGCGTGCCTGCGCTACCTGCCAATTCGCGCAACACCGTCCCGCTCGCATCCACGATTCGCAAAACGCTGGCAGGCTTACCACCTAATTGTTGCTGATACGCACTTTCGACACCCAATAACCCGACAATATCGCCCTCACCATAACCTAGCGCAGTATATTCTGCCAGTTGCTCGGCGGGGATAGGTCCCACATAACCCACGACATGCGTTGCCATGCTATTGCCCATATAAATGCGATGCACCCGACTTTCAAAGCCCTGACGGACACCACAAGTCGTCTCTAATGCCGAAAAATTGGCGTTAAAATCTTCGGTATTCAGTTCCCCCAAAAAGAAAATCGTGTCTGGATTATTCGGACGGAATTGATTTTCGACCAATCGCGGTGGCACGCGCATGATTCGCGCCAACAGGTCGATGCAATTCGCCTCGCTTGTCATGCGCTCTTTTGCGGTATAAAACCCGCTGGTTGTGCCATTATAGGCTAACGGTTCACCATTACGATCATAAATACGGGCGCGGGGGCTAGGGCGTGATTCAATGCGAATTTGTGCGCCACTCACCAGCGTATCAAAAATATCCATCGTAGACCAAGCAATACGCCAACCATTGGCGGTATTGATGAGACGAATCCTACGCCCATTATCGGGAATTTCGCCAAACGTGTTGGATACAAACACCATATCATACATGACCATCGCGGTCGCACCCTGTAGGGTGGTCTGAGTGATACTATAACGGATTTCAGTCAACGCCAATGTATCCCCAACCGTCTGATAGCGATTGATGAACACGGGCAAAGGATATTCTTCTATCCCGTTGATGGTGTTCACGGTGACATAACGATACATCGTTTCGTAGTCTTTATTATTCCATGCGTCCAAAAATGCTGTCACCACCTCTTGTGGCGAAAATTGCGCCGATGCGGGCATAACAGCGAATAACCAGAGCATAGTAACGAATAAAATAGTGATGCGCGATTTCATCATCAAAAAATACCTCATTATTTTTTATGACCGTGCTAACTATAAACACCAACCCACACAAAAATCTAGCCCAACCCCATCAGCGTAGGGCAATAAACGGAAAAAGGCTTCTGTATTGTCTACAGAAGCCTCGTCTTAAAAAAAGTAGTTCTAAAAGAGTACGTCACTTATCTTGGAGGGGGATATGACTTTTTTAGCGTTACTCTATATAATCAGGATACTCTGAGATAAAATTGAGCGATAGTGACAAAAATCACAATTATGTAACGGGAGGATAGGACATTCTCATGACACACCCAATTGGTAAATATTTTGAAGACTATGTGGTCGGCGAAAGCATGACCACACGCGGGCGCACCATCACCGAAGCCGATATTGTGCAATTCGGTTCGCTCACGGGTGATTTTAACCCGATGCACTTTGATGCCGAATACATGAAAAATCACATGCTTGGTCAGCGTGTGGCGCACGGCATGTTGACCCTAAGCTACGCGGTTGGGCAAGCGTATCAACTGGGATTTTTAGAGCGCACCGTCCTCGCATTTCGCGCCATTGAGATGAAATTTAGCGATGCTGTGTATATTGGCGATACCGTGCATGTCGACATTACCGTCAAAGAGACCAAAGAGGCGGGGCGATTGGGCGGTGGATTGGTCACATTCGAGGTGAAAATTGTGAATCAGGCGGGCAAAACCGTACAAAAAGGGGATTGGGTGGTGCTAATTGCCAGCAAACCATCAGCGTAACGTAAGAAATTTGGATTTTGACCCATTTATAGAGTATAATTTTGACATTAAGGTACATCTAAACAAGTGAGGATAGAGATGGAATTAGGATTGTTGGTGATGATGATTATCATCGCTATCACGGTTATCGTGATGGGCGCGGTGATGTATTATGGTCTGAAACACGACCCGCACACAGATATTCGTAGCCCAGAATCATCGCGTGCGGTGCAAATCTTGCAAGGGATGAACGAAGCCGCTAGTCGAAAATTGGCAGAAAAATCATCATCCGAAAAACTCGCCACCGAGACGGCGGGCAACACCGCCAAAACAGGTGCCAGCGCCTTGGGGAGTGATGAAGAAAAAGCCGCCCGCAAAGCCGCTGCGCTCGCCCGTAAAGCCGCCAGACAACAAACCACCGAAGGTTAGGCACAGCAACAATCGGCGAACATGCCAACGGGTAACGGCATGTTTGCCCGCCTAAACACGACATAAACGCCATCCTGATTTTCATTTCCGTTGGTTTATCATACTGAAGGGTATCAAGCATGACCACACAAAACCGCCTTCAAGAGGCGATGATGATGTTAGAATTGGGTGATATAGATGATCGCCTCAATGCGCTGAGTATCGTAGCAGAAGAAAAACATCTGCCTGCTGTGCCGTTATTGGTCGCGTGGTTGCCGAATGCCGACCCCGGTACGCGCTATCTCATTGTGAAAGCCTTATCGCAATTGCCTCATGATGATGCGGTTCCCGTTTTATTAGAGGCATTACGTTGGGATGATATGTGGACACGCTCCGCCGTCACCGCGGCGCTGATTGCCAATGGATCGATGCTGGTCATTGAAGGCTTATCTGAGGCATTGCGCGATGAAAAAAGCGCCGTGCGCCGTGCCGCCGCCAAGGCATTGGGTAAAATAAATATTCAAAGTGAGAGCGACATTCACATCACCGTCATACGCGGGTTATCTGCCGCCCTACTCGATGTGGATGATGGCGTGCGCCGATTTTCTGCCGAAGCACTCGGACGTTTGGGCGCAGAAGGCAAAGTCTCGGAATTATCGGATGCGCTCAACGACAAAAATGCCCAAGTACGGATTGCGGCATTTCGGGCATTAGCCAACATCGATACACCAGAAGCCCGTAAAGCCGTCCATCAATGGTCAAAAAAGTAAGTTCTGAAATGGCGAAATGGCGGATATGTGCGCCCTCTGGCGCTAATCCGCCACTACAATCTCTCAAGATTTAAGAATATGTACGGGCGGATTAGGCAACGCCATATATCCGCCCTATATTTTTACACCGCTATGCACGCGCTTCGGCGCGTCCATAGCGCATATCCCACTTTTTTTCATATTGACAAAATGCCCTTCTACACCTATACTTTTCTTACGCTAGACCCGCCACGATAGCTCAGCTGGTAGAGCAACGCACTGAAAATGCGTGGGTCGCCGGTTCGATCCCGGCTTGTGGCATCAGCAGACAGAAAAACCAGTCTATATCAGGCTGGTTTTTTTGATTTTACCCACTGATTGACCCACGCTCGACATTTTTATCGTACAATAAAAAGTAACAATCTGTTATTTTTGTGTGACGAGGTTTTTACACTATGTCGAAAATCCGACCCTTTTTAATGATTTTTTGCCTACTAACCATCACATGGCAGAGTGTAGCACAACCCAATGAATGTGCCGATTTGGTGGAACGTGCTATTTTAGCCTTAGCGGATAATTGCGATAGCCTCGACCGCAATAGCGCCTGTTATGGCTATAATGCCGTGAGTGCTGTGTTTTCGCAAATTGTACCCACCGATTATTTCACCCGCCCCGCCGATAGAGCAGGCTTGCTCGATCTACTGAGCATCCAAACCACACCTTTAGATGTGGATGCCGACCGTTGGGGCATTGCCGTCATGAGTATGCAAGCCAATCTGCCCAACACACTGCCCGGTCAGGCGGTGACGGTATTGCTTTTAGGCGATTCAACCATCCAAAATCGGGTCAATCCGTTGGATGTCGCGCCAATTGCCACCCCTGTAGAAGTAACGATGACCAGCGCCAGCAATGCCCGAACCGCGCCGAGCGATGCCAGCAACACCGTTGGGCGTGTGCAAATGGGTGATTCATTCCTCGCCGATGCGCTGAATAGTGATGGCACATGGTTGCGCGTGGTGGTGGATGATATGCCCGCGTGGATTCGCCGAGATGCCACCGATTCGCCGAGCGGATTAGCCGATTTGCCCGTCATCACCTCGCCGATACAATCGCCCATGCAAGCCTTTTATTTCACCACAGGCGTGGGCAATATCGGTTGTGCCGAAGCCCCGAATACCATCACCATCAAAAGCCCGCAAAATGTCACTGTGGATTTATCGGTGAACGGCGTGGATATTCGCATCGGTAGCACCATCACCTTACGCAATAGCGCCCCCAATGAATTGGCGTTCACCGTTCAAGAAGGTCACTTAGAGACATCCACAGGCGAATATATCGAAGCAGGCGATACACTCATCGCACAGACCGATGATTTGGGCAATATCGTTTATTGGCAAGAGAGTCGCCCCGCCACCGATGAAGAAATCGGCTTTGGCGATGTGGCGAATCGCGCCCTCAGCGCGGTTTTAGATGAAGCAATCGCGCCCCTACCCCGCCCTGAATCCACCCAGACCGCCGAAACAATACCCAATATCCAACCAATACCAGAGGAATTGATTCACGAGGTGGTGCGTGGCGATACCTTATTCAGCATCGCCCGTCAGTATGATGCCAGTATGCCCACCATTGTGCGCCGAAATAATTTATCAAATCCACGTAATATCTTCGTGGGGCAACGCTTGGTCATCCCCAATCCGTATAGCGGATTTGTCGGGTTAGATGATACCCCTGTACCACAACCACAGCAAACCGCTCCGCCTGTGAATGATGTTGTGGATTGTAGCAATTTTATGCCCACCAGCCCGTTACAAGGCATGATGTTGGGGAATAACACCTTCCAGTGGACAGCCGCACCAGGCGCGACCAGCTACCGCGTGATTGTCACCAATCTGACAGAAAATCGGAGTGTGGCGTTTGATGCGCCTGCACCGCTATTATCGCTGGTCGGATTTGTAGACCAAAGCACGGTTGGCGGTGGATTTGACTTCGCGTGGCGCGTCCAAGCCCTATTAAATGGTGTTGTGATGTGTGATAGTGGTGATAGAATCATGCAACGGGGCGGTGTGCGCTACCTGACGGTGACATGGGCGTGCGTTGTGCCGAATACGGTGGTGATTACTTATAGTGGCGTATTGCCAGAAGATACCATCACAGCACAATTTTATAATCCCATCACCGCTCAATACGAAAAACAAACTGGACGCGGGCAAAGTGGCACGTTCACCTTCCCCAATATGACGGGCGGTGCGTATCTGGGACTGGCATTCACATCATCGGGCGAACAAGTCGCGCTCACACCCGACCCATTATTAGCATGTCCTTAAACAGAAAGAGAAAAATATCATGGCATATAACACCAATTGGGGCAAAAAATTACGATTTAGCGAAGCTGATTTATCGGCAAATCAAACCAATAAGTTATCTTCGCAACAACTGTTTCAACTCAATATGAACACGATTTTAGGCGCAATTCTCATTGTGACGTTTGGGAGCATGTTTGCATTTGTCACATTGTGGCTATTTGTGGATGCAGGCGTTTTAATAGGATTAGCCATGCTCATCATCGGCGTTGGCTTATTTGGATGGTTATCTTACCTCACATATCGGTCATTTCGTTCTAGCAAAAATGCTGAAATATTAACGACAACGGGTGAAATCAGTTTCTCGGCACAAATTATTCCAAGTCGAGTTCAAATTGGCTTTATCCATACACCCGCAGGGAAATTATGGTTAAAAACAAACCCAATCATCCCGATTGAGTGGTATCAAGAGAAAACCTTCAAGGTGTATTACATACAAACAGGTGTCTTATCTTTCTTATCACTTGAAGAAATCTAAGCAGAAATTGTTAGATTTTGCCTTATACTGTAATTGTTGTTTATTTATCTCAGGAGAGGATTTTTATCTATGAAATGGTTTTGGCGTTACGGATTGATTATCGCGCTATTCAGCACGATTCAATTGGCAAGTGTAGCACAAAATGATTCTGAAGATGTATGCCCACCGTTCATTAACGATGCGATTACGCTCGCAGGCGAAAGTTGTGACGATTTAGACCGCAACACCGCCTGTTATGGCAATAATCAGGTACTGGCTTCGTTCACCGATGAAGCACTGGCAGAAGATTTCGCGGAACCTGCCGATACCGCCGCCTTAGCGAATGTCGTCAACATCAGCACATCGGCGCTGAACGCGGATGAATCGATTTGGGGCTTGGCGTTGATGAATGTCCAAGCCAATATCCCCGATACTATACCCGGTCAGGCAGTATTATTTTTCTTGATGGGCAAAACCACCGTGCAAAATCAGGTGACAGGCGAAGCGCCAAGCATCACCCCCACCGACATCACCATCAGCGCCAGCCAGCGCGTGAATGTCCGTAGTGGCGCGGGGCGCAATTTTAACCCAATCGGCGCGGCAGACCCCAATAGCACATGGACAGCGACAGGTGTGAGCGAAGATTTTGCGTGGGTACGCATCACATTTGGCGAGATAGACGGTTGGATTCGCCGCGACCTCATCACCCCTGTGGATGAAGTCGCATTTAATGCCTTGCCTGTCATCACCGAAAATATGTTATCGCCCATGCAAGCCTTTTATTTCACCACAGGCACGGGCAACCCCACCTGTAGACAAGCACCTGATGCGTTGGTCATCCAAAGTCCAGAACGTCTATCGGTCAATTTATCAATCAATGGGGCGACTGTGCGTATCGGTAGCACCATCGTCTTGACGACTCAACTCGGCGAGACTGATGACAATGATGATTTAGCAGATAATTGTCGGCGCACCGAAGCGATTGTATTCGATGGAGAACTCATCACGAATCAAAACACAATCCGTATCCCGTTGGGTCATTCTGCCACCTTCACCGCCTGTTTAGATGATGCAGGCAACATCACCCCACAGGACGATTGGCAAGATAACGGGCGCGTATCGCCAGAACGCTTTGCCGATTTTGCCATCTTAGAGACCTTGCCAGAAGGCTTGTTGCATTACCCCATTCGCATCCCCACACCAGAAGAAATCGAGGAAGCCGAAAATCTCAACACCGTTCCCCCACCATCCAATGGGGATGACGATGATGACGATGATGATGACGATGACGATGATGACGATGCAATCGGGGGTATTGGTTGTGGGGGTTTTGTCGCCATATCCCCGCTTGACACTGTGACATGGGGGATGCAAGAATTTCGTTGGTCGGCATTACAAGGTGTTGAATTCTTCTATCTGACCGTAGAACGGACAGACAACCTCCCAGGTTCCGTATTCATCAGCCAAGTCGGTGGAATAGCACAATCGGTCTTCGCAGATGTCGGTATTGGCGCGTTGTATCAACTTGGGCGGGCATCCAATCTCAAATGGCGAGCCGAAGCATGGGCATTAGATGCGAATCGAAATGCTTATCCGGTTTGTCAGACGGCATCTATCCCTGTGCGACGCAGTGTGCCAAGTTTTGATGAGATTTGTAACCAACTGAATGGGTTTGTATCAGAACCCAACAGATGCCTACGTAATAGTTCAACGCATCAAGAAATTATCATTCCACAATAGAAGCTGATTTTAGGTGGATATACGATCTATCTATCGTGTATCCACCCTATCACCCTCATCCTTAAATCTGAAACCCTCCCGTGATATACACCACTTTATGCGTATAATTTTCGACATAATTTAACAGACGTTCATGGAGCGATTTCCAATCGTCACTCCGTAACACTTTGCGGACAGTTAGCAGATCATCGCCGATCGCTTCTGCCAAAATTTGACGAGCAGGTTCACGGCTATACACGGTATACCATGCCCACGTCGGCTTAATCCCCAACCGATTCACGCCCGGTAGCCATTCGCGCACGACAAATTCAAAATATTCTTGGTCTTGTCCGGGTTTGATATCCCATTGCATCAACAACTTGACATTCATCGTTATCACACCTGCGGTCTAAGGACAATCACTTGAGGTTGTTCGGGCATCGAAGCCGTCACCCGTAGCATATCTTCTTCGGTGGCTTTGCTGATGCCCATCTCTTTGAGAAATTTTTCTACGGGATCTAAATGTTGATTTAACCCATCAATCGCGTAGTGCATCGGCACGATATAACTTGGTTCTAAGAGGGCGATAACCTCTGCTGCGGCACTGGCTTTGAGGGCATCGCCATCGCCAACAGGCACCAGCACCACATTCACATCACCAATCGCTTCGAGGGTCGATTGGTCGGGGACATGCGCCAGATTGCCCAAATGGGCAACCGAAATATCATCATATTTGAACACATAGCCAATATTATGAATGACGGTTGTTTTCTCGATGGTGTGCAATGCCACACCATCGATGAACACCCCACCCATTTCGTATTCACCCGCACCTGTCAGCAGGTGTTGATACCCCTTGACCACCTCTAAATTGGCGTAATCGGGGTGATGATGACTCAGGGTGACAACATCGGCTTTGAGTTTGGGAACAGGCAAGCCAAGCGCCTCTGAAAACGGGTCTGTGACCACGCTCAAGCGCCCGCGTTCTGTAATCCGAAAACAATTTTGACCATACCAAGTAATATCCAACGTGTTCCATCCTTACTCTGATGTTTATCCACACATAATTTATAACATTGATTATAGCATATTTGTTTGGTTGATGTCCTATCTTTTTAGGTAGGCGGAACTTGACCCAAAAATCGCTGGCTTAGGGCGGTGATATATTCACGTTCATGCGTCATATTGAGCGCCGTTGCTTCGGCAATCGCTTTTTGGAGCGCCACAAAAGCCGCTTGGCGGTCATGATGCAAATAGGCACGCCAACCGATTGCCATGTGTAAGATGGGTTTGGCAATATCAAACGGCTTGGCAAATTTTTTGAAGCGCGAGAGGATTAAATCGACCACCTCATCGAATTCGGGCAATTGCGTCTCTTCGTATAATGCCAAAAAGTAAATGAGCAGAGATTGATACCCCTCCACCAAATAAAACGAGGTTGAAGTGAGGGTATCCATGATTTCGAGCGCGATTTGGGTGTAATCGGCGGCTTTATGCGGTTCACCCCGTAGGTGATACATCAGCGCAATCAACGCATTCAGGCGCATCGCACCGCCCCGATCCGCCGTTTGTTGATAGTACATCAGCGCCAATTCTGCATAATTTTTGGCATCCTCTAATTTGCCTTGTTTGAGCGCCACACCCAACAACCCGCTATACGCCGCGCCCATGCCATGTACTGCGCCAGACCGCTCGGTTATCATCAACAAGGTCAAGGCAGTTTGATGAGATTGTGCTAAATCACCGCTAAAATAATACGCATACCGTTGCATGGTATACAATTCTTCTTGTCGGCGGATATGCCCCGATTCGGTGGCAATTTTTATCGCTTTTGCCAACACCACCTCGCCATCATCCCACAAACCCCGCCCCAACAGATATATCCCTTCGATCAGATACAACCAGGTGGTGACAGCAGGGTCGTTGACATTCTCAATGAGGTGATACGCCCGTTTGCGATAGTACCGCGCAATCCGATGCAACGGCACAACACCCATCGCCAACAACATCGAAGCGGTGTGGCGTAATTGTTGTGGACTGCATACATCACCACCCCGTTCCGCCAAATTCAGACCCAATAAAATATGATATACACCACTGAGTTTATCGTTATTATAAAAACTGTTTTGCGCCAACACCTCGCAGGCTTGAGCCACAATCTGATAGCGTTCCGTATCATCTAGGCGAGGTTTGGGATTGAATAGACGATAACGCAATTGACGAACCGCCTGCGCCAACACACCACCAAGCGTCACATTATCTCGAATATCCGCGGCTTGCATCGCCAAACGGCAATAATCGCTACTCTTATCCAACATACCCAACGCCAAATAGGTCTGCCCCAGTTTGAGTTGTAAATCGGCATAGCCTAATTGCGAGAGTGGCGCAGACCCGTCTTCATGCAATTGCACGGTGCGTTCCAAGTAGGTTAATGCCCGTTGATTCGCCCCTGCATCGAGGGCACGTTGGGCGGCTTTGAAGGCATAAACAGATTCTTTGCGCCGTTCACCTGCCCGCGCCCAATTTTGTGCGAGCGTGACATAATATTCGGGCGAATCGGGATACACCGTTTCGATAGCTTCGGCTAATTGATGCGAAAAGGCTTTTTGGGCGCTCTCATCTAAATTTTCGAGCAAGGCTTCGCGCATTTTATCATGGGCAAAACGCCACCCGCCTTCGTAGCCTTCTAACACGGCGACATCTGCCGCAATCGTCAAATCGGCTTCGATAGATGCCACATCACGTTTGAATACCGCGCCTAAAATGGCGGGGTCTATCACCCGACCAGCAAGGGCGGCAATTTGCAAAATAGGACGTGTTTCGGGTGGCAGACGATTCAAACGTTTTTCGAGGACATGACGTACCCCACCCGCGAATAAGCTATCGGGTACAGTGGATGAGCCGATCGCCTCTAAACTGCCCATCGCATCTGCAAGATGGCGCATGACCTCCACGATGAAAAATGGGTTGCCCTCCGATTCGCGCTCTAACAAATTAACCACAGGGGGCGCATCACCTGAATCGCCGATCATCGAAACGGATAATCTGGCGATTTCCTCGCGGGAGAGGCGTGGTAATTTGATAATTTCTGCCCCCACAAGTTGCGAGGGCAAATCGGGGCGTTCATCATCGCGGTAATTACCGATAATCAACAACGGATGGCTATGGGTGAGCGAAATGAGCGCCCTGAGCAAATCGAGCGAATCAGTTGCCCAATGCAAATCTTCTAAAATGACCAATGTTGGCTTTCTATCGCTGGCGAATAAGCGCGAAATGGTCTCGATGAGTCGCGCACGATTGGCAATCGGTTCTAGCGGTGGTGGGTCTGTGATCGGGCTATCGATTATTTGGGCTAAATCTGGCACAACGGCACGCAAAACACCCGCATCCAACAATGATAAATCGCGCTCTAGGCATAATAAGGCGATCGGCTCACGCCACATCTCAAACAATTGGCGCGATTCGCGGGTTGCACCGCCCCGCGCCACACGCACACCTGCCACCAACGCCTCTGCGCGGATTTCATCTATCAGGCGTGATTTACCCACGCCACTTTCGCCACCGATTAACACTGTGGCACCGCGTTCCCCGTTCAAAATGCGGTCTAAAATGGCAGACAGATGCCCCAATTCCGCTTCGCGCCCCACGAATCGGGCGGCTTGCAAAAAGCTCTCGCGTCCAATTGGGGCGATATTGCCCCGCAGACTCATCAATGCTTCGCGTGCTGTACCCCGTTCTCTGGGGTTGCGCGATAGCAATTTGGCGATTATCGGCTGTAGCGGATGCCCCGCGATGAGGGTCAGGTTGGGGTCTCCGAGCAAAACACGGCTCAGAAATTGTTCACGCGGTCCGTCTTCAAACGGGTGCTTGCCTGTGATAAGCCGATAGGCAATCACCCCAACCGCATACAAATCGCTGGCGGTGCTGGCAGGTTCACCCTGAAACACCTCTGGCGCGAGATATTCGGGCGTGCCTGCGATGCCATCGACATCATCCTGACCATGCAACAACGCCAAACCAAAATCCAGCACCTTAACTACGCCATTCACAACCAAAATATTATCGGGTTTCAGGTCACGGTGAATCACCTCTCGGCGATGCAAATAGGCAATCGCCTCTAACAATTGACCCAATAAATCGCTTGGAGCAAGCGATGCCTCTAAAATCGTTTGGGCGGGATAGAGCCAATCCATCGTGTAGTACGGTTCTTTGCTCTCTGCCCAACCATAATCGAGGACTTTGATGATATTCGGGTTTCGCAAACTAGCGAGTATCCGAAATTCCCGCGCCAACGCGACCTGAAAATCGGATGATGTGGTGGCGGCACGCGAATGAAAATCGAGCCGTTCTAACGGGGTTGTCACCCGTTTAAGCGCGACCGTGTTCCCCGTCAGGCGGTCATGAGCGCGGTAAATCACGCCCATGCCACCCCGTCCCGATTCTTCTATCAGCCGATAACGCGGTATCTGAAAATTATCCATGCAGAACTCTCTGTGTTTATCTGTTTATACCTATGTATTATAGGCGAAAATAGCCAAATTATGGAATATAATAGGCAAAATTTGGCGGATATACGCACCTAACGGTGCTAATCCGCCACTACACCATCATAAAATATGAGAATTTGTACAGGCGGATTAGGTTATAAAATATGAGAATTTTAACGGGCGGATTAGGTTATAAAATATGAGAATTTTCACGGGCGGATTAGGCGAAGCCGTATATCCGCCCTAACCTTAAAATACACCGAACAAAATTGATAAACGGAGATGCCTCATGATTGTTGCAAGCCTGTTTTTGATGTTGGTGACATACTTCACCTATCGGTTTTTATTCACACCTATCAAAACAAAAGCAGAAGTGAAAAAATTCATCCCCGCTTTTGTTGTGTTTGGATTGTTATTCATCCTCGTGGCGATATTTTCGCTCTCTGAATGGATAACAGGGTTATCTCCGCGCAACCTTACACCGATAACCACCATCAGCGAATTATCTCAAATCACCCCACCCGCGCCTGATGAACGCCCCAAACGGATTTTATTGGTGGGCGATGTGGGGTCAGAGAACAGGTTTGAACTCGCCGATGGTATCATCGAAACAAGACCGCACAATGATTTTGTGTTGATAAACGCCAATCCATCGGCACAAACGGCGATATTATATGGGTCACTGACGACAGACGGCGTAGTGGCAAAGGTGATTTATGTTGGCGGATTAGATGCCTATTTCACCTTTTTAGACCGCTTCGCCATCATCCCCATTCTGACCATCATCACTTCGCTCATCGGCGCGTTGGTGACGTGGGCGATACCGATCCGCAAATGGCGCACTATTTCCGCGTCTTGAAAATGCGCGGGTCTGCCATCCGCACCACTTTGGGGATAAATTCCGCCACAGGGCGCACACAATCAGCTTGGTATTGCATGACCTCACTAATCTTTTTATACGCCAACGGATGTTCATCTGCGCCACCGCCGATGAGCGTCACACCGTAATGCTTAAGGACATATTCCGCCGTATCGCCTTTGAATTGTTGCAACGCTTGACCGCGTGTATACAACCGTCCCGCACCATGCGAGGCGCTATCATACACATCCGCATTGCCCAACCCCATCACGACTTGCGTTCTATCGCCCATGGTAGCGGGGATAAGCGCCAATTCATCCTTCGGGGTGGGGGTTGCGCCTTTGCGATGCACCCATCCCCAATCGGTCAACCATGCAAAATTATGCCGTGAATATACTTGTTGTTGCACATCTAATTTGCGGTAGCCCCGTTGATACAAGGCGTAGGTCAAATTTTTATGCACCTGATAATGCCCATATTCCGCGAATAAACCCGCCCAATTCATCAACGCGACATAATCTGCCCCTTCAGGTGTATGCACATTGAGCGGGGCATCGTATGTTTTTGGGGGTGCATCCCATTGTTCTACGGCATATTTTTCATACTCTTTGGCGACAATCGCGCCGACATACCGCGACCCAAAATGGCTTAAAATCGCCAGTGAGCGCGTGTTGCCATCATCTACATAGCCGAATTCGACAAAATGATTGCCATCGCCTGATGTGGCGAAATCGGTTGGCGCAGACCCTAATGCCGATTTCAATACCGATTTCCCCAACGGGCTTTGCATCTCTGGCACGTATTGGAGCAATCCAGATGAGGCAAATTGTCCCTGATTGGGGTTGATGGCACGTCCGAAGTACGTGTTTTCGCGCAGGACATACGCCAATTCTTGGGTGAATGGGTCTGTCCACATTTCATCCATCGACATATCTGGGAATACAGTTAGCAACAACGAACACGAAATATCTGACCCCACAAACGAGGGATAAATCCAATCGGGTTCAGTGACAACCACACCACCGACTGGCATGGCATTCGGGAATACGCGATGAGCATCGGGCATCAATGCGCCACCAATCACATACGGATTCGACATGACGTAATTCATGTCTTCTATCGCGTTGGCGGTAATAATCGATTTGCCCTTCACCCTATACGGACGGGGTGCATCTTGGCGTGTAAGCCGCGGTCTGCGCGAGGCATCTTGTTCGGCGATGAGCGATTCGACCAATTGCCATACCGCAGTTTCATCGGCATGACCCTGATTCACGCTGTTAATCAGGTTAAACACATCAGCGAATTTTTTCACCCCCGCCTGCTTGAGGCGCAAGTGAATCTCCTCTTTTTGCGCTTTGGTAATCATAAATCTATCCAACCGTTTCTATATTAAATCGCTAAGGCTCATTATAGACCAAAAAAGACCATAGTGGATGGATGAATATCGGAAACTTAACAATTTCTTGAAAAAATAAACAAATTTTTATCAAAATAACGCGATATTTCGTGATATGATGTGTAAGGTTGACGACACAACCCCAATCGATATAAAGGTTATGATGTTTTATTCAGAAAGTGTTATGTGATGTCGGTCTTCACCAATCCCCAAACGGTCATTCAGCGCGTGCGTGCCATTTTGCTCACAGGGCAAAAAACACTCATGTTTATTAAGCGCGTCAAGCCTGATAAACCGCCCTATTGGGTGGCACCGGGTGGTGGTGTAGAAGACAGCGATGCCAGCTTAATCGATACACTCCATCGAGAATTGCATGAAGAACTCGGCGCACAGGTGGAGGTGATTGATAAGGCATTCGTATTAGAGCATCATAAAGGTGGCAAAAATTTAGAGGAGCATTTTTATATTTGTCGCTTGCTCGATTACGATTTGACCTTGCGCGAAGGACCCGAATTTAACGACCCCAAACGCGGCGAATTCATCCCCGTCGAGATCCCACTCAACGAGGATGACTTGCGCGATATTGATATTAAAACCCCCGAATTAGCCGATTGGCTATTGCGGAATTTGCCCCTGTTGGAGGGGATATAAAAACGAGATATGTGTGTATCGTGGACGCGCAGAAGCGTGTCCACAGTTGTTTTACCATTTTGCCTTATTATAGGGCGGATATACGAGGCTAAAGCCTCTAATCCGCCCGTACAGGCTTAAAAATTTCCGTGACTGTACGGGACGATTAGCGCAAAGCGCGTATATCGTCCCTATATCATTCATTTGCATATTTTTTAGACCAATTGAACTACAAACAAGCCTTATATCGTGTCCATGTATACCTTGATTGCTAGTTCGCGCTAGATGCTCAAAGCATCTAGCTACGCACCGAAAAAGCGCACTAAAGGCGCTCAAATCCGTCTTTGTGCCGAGTATTTGTCTCAAAATTAGGCAAAAACCAGCCCCTTTAGTGGGCTTGCAAAATGATTAGCCTATGGCTTTGAGCCATAGGCGAGGCAAAACAGAGCAACTAGCAATCACGGTATGTATAATCCCACAAAACCACACTATCATGTAATCCGCCAAACCTGTTCGCCGTTCAACAAGCGTCTGAGAATATCTGGAAAATTGCGCTGGTCAACGGGCTTCGCCAACGCGCCATCAAAGCCTTTGGTGCGCAATAATGTGACCTCTTCATTCATGACGCTTGCGGTCAATGCGACAACGGGGATTTTGGCATAATCGGGATGGGCGCGTAAAATTTCGAGCATCCCAAAACCATCGATCGGCTCCATGTGAATATCCAAAAAAATGATATCGGGTTTGTGAGGCAACGTTGTGAGTTGATTGGCGAAATCGGTGCTATCTTCCCACACATACACATGCTCAAATTTCATCCGCCGTTTGAGGAGCAACATCATCACCTCGCGGCTCATCATATCATCTTCAACATAAAGTATTACTGGGTTTAATTCGTCCATGTGGTGTATCCCTCAATTCTTGGCAACAGTCGGCACGAGTTGTTCAGGCTTGATAGGCAATGTGACGGTGAATGTCGTCCCTACCCCAACGGTACTTTCGAGGGTGAGCGTCCCGCCGTGTGCTTCGGCTAATCGGCGCGAGATGGGCAAGCCAAGCCCTGTGCCACGCCCCTTTTTGAGTCCGACACGGGTTTGACCAAAGGTCTCGAAAATTTTATCAAAATCGACAGATGCAATGCCCACCCCCGTATCTTTGACATAAAACTGGATTGTATCGTCATGCTGTTTTGCGCCGATGGTGATAACACCCTTCTCGGTGAACTTACACGCATTCGAGACCAAATTGAGCATAATCTGATTAATACGTTGCCTATCGCCTGTGATAAGCGGTAAATCGGGTTGGATATCTTGCTCGATAACGACAGCATCGGTCTCTAATAAACCTTTTGCCGTCTCGACAATCGTCTTGAGTTCTTTATTGACGTTGATGTCATCTTCCACGAACAGTTCTAATGCGCCCGCCTCTATTTTGGATATATCCAACACATCGTTAATCAGCGAGAGCAAATGCTCACCACTAGAGACGACTTTATTCAGCGTCTCTTCTTGTTCTTGATTGATATCGCCCAAGACACCCGTCGAGACGAATTGGGTAAAATTGAGAATCGCGTTTAGCGGGGTACGAAGTTCATGCGACATGGCGGCTAAAAATTGCGATTTGACCACATTGGCGCGTTCTGCCTCTTCTTTGGCTTTTTCGAGTTCGAGGGTGCGTTCTTTGACAATTGCCTCAAGTGCTTCGTTGGTGAGTTGCAACGTCTCGGCGGCACGTTGTAATTTTTGTTGTTCGGCGCGGGCTTTGCTGGTCTGGATGCTATAACGATTCAAGCCAAATAAAGCGACCCCCGTGAAAAACCAAACCCCACCAAGCACGCCAAAAAGCGTTGTGTTCAGATCGCGCACATCGCTGAACAGAAAATCTTCATTGGTGGCGACATGCACTGTCCAATCGGTCAGTTCTATCGGCGCAGTTGCAGATATGGTATTTGGTGCTTGGATAGATTGTAAATACGCGCTCAAATCGGCTTCGTTCAGGTCGAGGATGCTGGTGGGCGTTTTGCCATTCTGACGGGCAAAGTCTAAAATCGCGTCTTCGGCAGGATGTACAAAAATCGCACCATCGCCCGTGGTCACATAAATCACTTCGTTGGGGTTGGTATTGACACTCACAATCAAATCGCGCAACAACGGCAACACCATATCGACAGTGACCACACCGCTAAACGCGCCATTATCATCATAAAAGGCTTTGGATGCGCTCATATATACCAAGCCTGTGTCGAAATAGGGCGGTGTAAAAACCACATCGCCAGCGCCAGCTTTGCCCGCCACATACCAGCCTTGTGTATGAAAATCATATTCGTCCGTCATCCATTCGTAGGTCAAAATGGCTTGTGGCTCATCTTGATGCACATACGGACCATAATACACCGTTTCGCCATCGAACAAAGTCGGCTCGTACCATGCGCCGATGCCATAAATGATTTCGCTCGGCGCAGAGGCTAACACTTGCAATAGCAACCCCTCTACACGGTCACGGTCTTGTCGAATATCGGCGACCAGTTGGGCGGTGGTGTTCGCCAATTGTTGGGCATTGATGAGGTAACTGCCTAACCTATCAGATATGGCTTGGGCGCGGACGAGTTGGTCTTGTTGGGCGGTGGTGCGGAGCGTCTCTGCCCGCAGATTGCTAAACACCAAAATGCCGATGGTGATCAGGATGGTCGCCACCACGATGACGACCATCATTAACGCGATAACCGATAGTTGTGTGGATGGTCTAGGAGTTGTGGATGCGGTTTGCATTTATTCAGTATCCTCTTGATTCTGACGAATGGGCAAACGAATGATGATTGTTGAACCGTGTTGCAACACACTACGGACATCAATCTGTCCCCGATGATGGTCTATCACCTTACGGGCGATGGATAAGCCCAAACCGACCCCCGCCACCGTACAGGCTTGGTCAGCACGAAAAAATCGGTCAAAAATACGCGGTAAATCTTGGGCAGATATACCATACCCGCTATCTTGTATGGTGATATGCACCTGATTGTGGTGTCGATGCGATGAGACAAAAATATCGCCCGAAGCGGGGGTATATTGTACGGCATTGAGCATAATCTCGCGGATAGCACGATAAATATCTTGCATGTCGCCTTCAATGAGGGGTAAATCATCTTGTAAATCGGTATGAATGTGTTGTTTTTGCTCTTTAATATGAGGCGATAGGCTTTGTATGGCTTCGATGATGGCTAAATTCAAATCGAATAATTTGAACGGGGTAGATAACCCACTATCGAGGCGCGACATGGTGAGCAAGCCATCGACCAATTTGTCGAGATGCTTCACTTGTTCGCGCATGGTATCGAGTTGTTGCTGGCGTTTGATGGGATCATCTATCCGCCCAAGCAAATAAATGGCTGTGTTGATGGTCGAGAGTGGTGTGCGAAAGTCGTGGCTCACATCGCGCACAAAATCGGTCAACACTTTCACACGGTGTTTTTCGGCTTCGAGCGCCATTTGTCGTTCATGAGATTGGAGATGCGCGGTCACATCCAACACCGCGCCCAACAACGCGGGGTGCTGATTATAGGGAATCGTGACCAGTTGCACATCTAAAATCATGACCTGCTGATTCACATCATACGCTTTGACTTGCAGATGCGAGGTGAATTGTTCTGACTGATTAAATTTGCGGAACACCTCGCGCAATTTATCTTGTGAATCGGGATGAATGACATGCCAAAATCCGTCACGAATAATTATCTCGAGGTCATGCCCGCCCAAATTGCGCCCCGCAGGATTAATATAAACAATCTTTTCATGTTGATAAATAAAAATGGCGATGGGCAATGTCTCAAGCAATTGACTAAAGCGTGCTTCATTAGCAGACAGGGAAGTCACGTCCGATGTGGGTGGATATTGCGACTCAAGATGCGCGAGACGACTTTTGAGATGATTAATTTCTGCGATTAAATCGGCACGGGTACGCTTATCTGTCATTACACACATTCCATACATTTAGCTTTGCTGAAGCACAGGCAACGAGAAGGTAAATTTACTCCCTTTATTCAGTTCACTCTCGACCCAAATTCGACCACGATGTTGCTCGACGATGGCTTTGACGATTGAAAGCCCCAATCCTGTGCCTTCTACAGAACGATGTTCAACCGTGTTGACCCGATAAAATTTATTGAACAATTGCGGAATTGCCTCTTTGGGAATGCCAAAGCCATTATCTTCGACACACACATAGACATTTTGATTATCTTGGCTAACCGTCAGGCGCACATGCCCTTTTTGGGGCGTGTATTTAATGGCATTGATGACCAAATTGCTCAAGACTTGCCCCAAGCGCATAGAATCGCCATGAATGATAACATCGTGTGGGGGCAATTCAACCGTGAGGGTCTGCTGTTTGGCATTGGCGCTCATCTCGAATTCGGGCATCATATCCATACATAAATTCGATAACGATAAAGGCGATAATTGCAAGTCTGAACCCGCTTCAAGATGACTGAGTTCAAGTAAGTTGGTGATGAGTGTATACATGCGCTCGGCGCTATTATAAATATGTTTCGACATGCTACTCACATCATCATCAGACGCGGTATACCCGCCGTCCATCAACAAAGCGGCGTATCCCATGATGACATGCAACGGATTTTTCAGGTCATGCGACACTGTACGGATGAGTTGATCTTTGAGTTCGCTCAGGGCGATAATTTCTCTGCGTTGCATGGCGAGCGTGATTTGCGTCTCGACCCGCGCCAACACTTCTTCGATTTTGAACGGTTTGGTGATGTAATCGACCCCGCCCACCTGAAACGCCCGCACTTTGTCTTCGGTTTCATCGAGGGCGCTGATGAACATCACAGGGATGTCGCGGGTGCGTTCATCGGCTTTGAGGTGTTCGCACACCTCAAAGCCGTCCATACCGGGCATACTAATATCCAGCAGGATCAAATCGGGCAGGCGCTGGGCGACAGAAACCAATGCCTCTTCACCACTCGCAACCGATTTGTATTGGTATTTCTTGCGCGATAAAATCCGCGCCATCACCTCGCGGTTAGTTTGGGTATCATCTACGACTAAGATGTAAACATCCGTGTTTTGCACTTTGACCATCTATTTCTTTCCTCACCATAACGCCCCACCTAACTGATTGTGACACATTTTTATTATTTTCGCACCAAACTTTAATCCCATTTGGCATCAAAGAAAGCGTAATATTTTATCTTGGCAATTGCATGAGGTTCAGTTTCGTCAACGCCAATGTACATTAAGGTGGTTTCTGTGCCACCTAATCTTAAAAAAACAACGCCTCTATCGCTTGCATATAATTCACCCAAAAACGCCCCCCCTGCCGAAAACCACAATGTGGGTGGCATATCTTTGGTGACAAACATCATCAGCGCAATATCTTGATTATATGCAATCAAAGATGTGGTCGGGATATTGACAGGTGAAATAGCAGGGAGGAGGTCAAATGGGATTTGGTGATAAATTGTTTGACCATCCACAGAGGTTATCATCAAATGTAATTCATCGTTTATATGAGTAAAATAACCCAAACTGTCATTAGACCAAACAGGCGGTTCGAAAAGTAAAATCCCATATCGCGTATCAATCTCGCCCAATTGCATGGCTTCTGATTGCGATACAGCGATTTGCCATAACGATATGGTGATGTCCTCACGTTCTCTTAGAATATAAACGGCATCGGGTTGTGGAATGGCGACCCCGAATGTTGTTTCATCAAACCACTGTACACTGGGATAATGCCCTTCGTGTGACCCATTTGAAATTGCAGGAAAACGCAATGCCTCTCGGGGCTGGGGATTTTCTTCTGTGAGCGATAACAGGCTGATATGCCCCTCATCTACCTGATACACCCCCCCAAACGACAATGCCAGCGTATCCCGCGATGGGTTGATGGTCATCATGAACGGTTCACCCATATCCCACGAGGCGATGTCGCCTGTTTCGAGGTTGATACGATACAACATCGTCCCATACGGCAACCCCAACGCGCCTTCTAACGAGGCGAAATCATTGACCCATAACACCGTCTCCGATTGCCATATCACCTGACGCGGATAAGCGGATAAGTCTATATCGCGCAGATTTTCGCCATTGAGCGATACCACCGACAATTTTTCAAAATATAAATAAGCCCCACGCACCAACGCAATTTGTTCACCATTGGGTGATAAATACGGAAAATTGGCATCACCAATGGGGATAGATGTCGTTTCGCCATTTTGCCAGACCCATACATCACCATCATCCGTCCAAACAACAAGCGGGGTGGTTTCATCGGCAACCGCCAACATCATTGGCACCCCGAAAATGATCAACACCCAAAACATCTTTTTCATCACCACGCCCCTACGAAAATCATCATAAAATTATTAAAATGATACCGTATATTTATCGATTCTACGAAAAAGAAATTGTTAACAATGCGTTTTAATACTGAAACCGAAGCCATAACCTACGTATTTGAATCACTTGCTCGCACCAATTGGCGCGGGCGTGGTTTAGATGAACACACCCGTGATATTGCCCCTTCGCGCAAATTGCTCATGGGATTGGGCTTGCTCGAATCGCGCCGTGAATATGCTGTTGTCACAGGGAGCAAAGGCAAAGGCTCGGTAACGGCAATCACCGCCAAATTATTGCAATCGTTGGGGCATACGGTGGGCATGGTGACAAGCCCACACCTGACGACCTACCGTCAACGCTTTCGTGTGAATGGACGCATGATTAGCGAAGCCGATTTGGTGCGGATTATCAACGAACTCGCGCCTCATATTGATGCGGTGAATGCCACCTTGGATGAAGGGCGCTATCTGAGTCCGCAAGGGATATTTTTGGCGGTGGCGCTCAAATGGTTTGATGAACAAAATGTGACCGCCGCGGTCATCGAAGTTGGGCGCGGTGGGCGTTATGATGATAATTCGTTGGTGAATAACAAATTATCGCTCTTCACGCCGATTATTCTGGAACATGTCCGTTATTTGGGCGATACAGTAGAACGGATTGCATGGCACAAAGCGGGGATTATCAAACCACACAGTACCGCCTATAGCCTGCCCCAATCGCCTGCGGTGATGGATGTGTTGCGCCGCGAAGCCGATGCGCTCGATGCCAAATTTGAGTGGTTGGCAAACCGCGATATGGGGGTCTATCTGGGACCCGCCACCGATGGCAAAATCGGGATGCGTGTGGATATGGGCGGGCGTTATGGCGAAGTGACCATCCCCATGCTCGGACGTTACGAAATTGATAATGCGTCATTGGCGGTTTGGGCGACGGGCAATATGCACGGACGACTCAAGACCACCATCCGACACGGCACAGACGAGTATATTGCGCGAATTCGACACGGTTTAGAGACGGTCATCTGGCCTGGGCGCTGTCAGAAATTACAAGATTCCCCCGCCGTTTATGTTGACGGGGCAATTAACCCCCTGTCGGCGAAATCGTTTGTGGATAGCGTGCGTGATTATCTCACACAACCCGTTATCGCCGTATTAGCCGTCCCCAAAGACCGCGATTTAGATGGTGTTGGCAAAATTTTTGCCCAAATTAGCGATACCATCATCCTCACACAAACCGAGCGCAATGTTGCTATCCCCTTCCCTACGCCTGATGATGCCTTGCGCGTGGTCAGGCAATATCACGATAGTGTGTTTTATGTGCCGACCATCCCCGAAGCAATAGAACTCGCTACGCAATATGCCAGCCGTGACGGGACGGTGTTGATGTCGGTGGCGCAACCCGCCATCGGTGACACCATGCACTATTATAACCTACATTATGAGGTCATCTGACCAAGCGATGATGGGATATGCAATCGGATAAATGGGCAGACACCCCTCAGCGCGTCATGACGGCAATCATCGGACTACCAATTGTCATCGGGGCGGTCATCATTGGCTCGCCCGTTTCGACGATCCTCAGTTTTTTGGTGGCGTGTATTGCAATTTACGAGTTGTATCATATTTCACACCTCAAAAAACGCTGGCTGGGGGTATTTTCTATTGGCGCATTCGTCTATATCGGCATCCCGATGATGTTGTTGGTCATCATCCATGATGGCGAAAACGGGATCGCGTATACGTTGTTGCTCCTCATCACCAATTGGACAACCGATAGCATGGCACTCATCGGCGGGCGCTTATTCGGCAAGCATCAACTCGCACCGCATATTTCATCAGGCAAAACATGGGAAGGCGCGGGAATCGGGTTTGTATCGGCATGTGTAGCGGGTTGGTTGGTGGGACTCATCGCCCAATTGCCACTAGGGATAATCGTCATCGCGCCACCGTGTATTGCGTGTATGACCATTTTGGGAGATTTGCTCGAATCTCGCATTAAACGATTCTTCAAAGTGAAAGATGCCAGCCAGTTACTGCCCGGTCACGGCGGATTTTTAGACCGTCTCGATGGATTGCTATTGGCGATCCCCATTTTTTACCTCATCATAAATTTATCTTAGCCCGCCCTAATTTATGCTTTACTGATTGTCTAAGTCATCAAACATGCCGTATGCTATACATATAAGCACAGATGAGCAAAAAGGAATCGGCATGACCACCAGCACACAAGTGAGACACGTTTTATCTATCACCCTATTTTTTAATTTTGCTGTGGCATTCGGCAAAATTGTGATCGGGTTGATGAGTGGCGCATTGGCGATCACCGCCGATGGGTTTCACTCATTGATAGACGGATCATCGAATATCATGGCGCTGGTGGCGAATAAAATCGCCTCGCGTCCGCCTGATGATGATCATCCGTATGGGCATCGGCGTTACGAGACGCTTGCGGCGTTGTTAATCGGCATATTTTTATTGTTGGTGGCGTGGGAAATTATCACAGGCGCGGTAGAACGGCTCATCAACCCGTCTGAATTGGTCATCACCCCGCTCACCTTCGCGGTGATGTTCACCACACTTTGCATCAATTGGGGCGTGAGCCGATATGAACGCAAACAAGCGATTCGCCTTAATTCGCAATTGCTCCATGCCGATTCAGAAAATACTCGCGCCGATGTGTGGGTGACGACTTCGGTCATCATCAGCATGACGCTCATCAGCCTCACGGGTTGGGTGTGGATAGATGCGCTCACGGCGGTGATTGTGGTGGCGCTCATCGGACGGGCGGGATTATCTATTTTGAACCAGACAGGGCGTGTTTTGGTGGATACCGCCCCCTACACACCCGATGAACTCATGGCGATTGTGAGCGATGTTCCGCAAGTGGTGGATGTGGTGCGCGTGCGGAGCAGAGGAAGCGCCGATTGCCCGAATATTGATGTGGATGTAACTTTGCCCGCCGATATGACGATTGCCGATAGCGCCAAAGTCATCTCCGATATTCGCCAACGCTTATGTGATAGTTTGGGTGATGTGCAAGAGGTCGAAGTCCACTTCATGCCCGCCGAAGAGACCGAACAATTCGCATAATTTTTTGAACCATCGTGAACCCTCTTGACATTCTAAAAAATTCTATGATACGATAATATGTGTTGGGTCGAAGTGATTGGTTTATCGCTAAAGACTATCACCAATCACACGCACTTACCCAACCAATTATCCATTATCAATTTAGGATGTGGAATCATGACGAAGAAATATCTCCAGAATATGCTTCCCAACCAAGCTACGCCACAATCGCAACCGATGGTGGGTGAAAATCAGATACCCAACTCGGCAGGTGGCTATGTGTGGCAAGTCGGTCAATGGGAACAATTGCGGCGCTTTCTCATTTTGGGGAGTGAGGGCGGTTCATATTATGCGAATGAATACGCCTTAACGCTCGAAAATACCCAAAATCTGCAAGCGTGTATCCAATCTGATGGTGAACGCACAATCCGCGAAATCATCGCCATCAGTACCGAAGGTCGCGCTCCACGTCCAGATACAGCCATTTTTGCACTGGCGTTGGCGGCATCGCGTGGCGATGATAAAACCCGTCGGTTGGCGTTGGATGCCATGCCCCAAATTTGCCGAACAGGGACGCACCTTTTCACCTTTGTCGAAATGGTGCAGGCATTAAGAGGCTGGGGACGCGGTTTACGGCGGAGTGTCGCCACTTGGTATAACGGCAAAGATGCCCGTGATGTGGCGTATCAACTGGTGAAATATCGTCAGCGTGGCGGATGGACACATCGAGATACATTACGCAAAGCACATCCGATCCCTACCACCGAAACACATGGCAAATTGTTCAACTGGCTCACCCAGAAAGAACAGGCGACATGGGCAACTGCCAAAACACCGCCCGATGACGAGGCATTGGCGTATATCCATGCGTTTGAACGGGTTCAGCGTGCCGAAAAAATGGATGAGATTATTCAACTCATTCGGGATTATCGGCTCACCCGTGAAGCCTTGCCAACCGATTGGTTGCGCGAAGCCTCTGTATGGGATGCCCTGCTCCAAGACATGCCGATGACCGCGATGATCCGCAATTTGGGCGTGATGAGCAAGGTCGGTTTGTTGGTGGCGGGGAGCGATGCTTCGCAGATGGTCATCAAACGCCTAACCGATGGTGACGCATTACGGAAGGCGCGGGTGCATCCGATTAGCATCCTCTCGGCGATGCGCGTGTATCGGCTAGGCTACAGCCTGAAAGGTGGCAGAATGGGTTATGGTGCCAAAGCCGAATGGCAACCTGTCGCAACCGTGTTGGATGCACTGGATACGGCATTTGAATTGGCGTTCAAAACGGTTCAACCGACCAACAAACGCACCATGCTGGCATTAGATGTATCGGGCAGTATGGGCGGTGGCATGATTGCAGGTGTGCCAGGGCTGACTCCACGCGAGGGTAGCGCGGCGATGGCGTTGGTGACGGCGCGTACCGAACCGAATTATATGTTCACGGGATTCGCAAAAAAAATGATTCCGTTGGATATTAGCGCCAAAATGCGCCTCGATACGGTGGTCAAAGCCATCAGCAACCTGCCCTTCGGCGAGACGGATTGCGCCTTGCCGATGATATACGCGCTCGAAAACCAATTGTCGGTGGATACCTTCGTGATTTACACCGATAGCGAAACATGGTTTGGGAAGATTCATCCCGCCCAAGCCTTGCGCGAATATCGCCAAAAAACGGGCATTGCCTCGCGGTTGATTGTGGTGGGCATGGTGTCGAATCGCTACGCCATCGCAGACCCGAATGATGCTGGCATGTTGGATGTGGTCGGTTTCGATGCGTCTGCGCCAGAAATCATGTCCGATTTTGCGCGTGGCATATTTTAATGCTATATTGATAGGTGATATGGGTCGAATGGCGTGGGTTATCGGGTATAAAATGGTTCGAGTCCATTCAACACGAGAGCAATCTGGTGTTTGTAGCCATGCCAAATCCTTATCCATATCACCTTTAACAACAAAATCAAATTGATATGGGTCGAAGTGCTTGGGTTATAGATATATATTCGGCAAATACCCAACACGCGCCTTATCCATATCTAAACAAAAAACGCTCATCAGATGATGGGCGTTTTTCATTGGCGGGTTATAAAATTTGTGCCAAAAAGGTTTGTAGGCGCGGATGTTTGGGGTTATCGAATAATTCTGCGGGCGTGTTCGTCTCGACAATGCGCCCACCATCCATAAAAATCACCCGATCGGCGACTTCTTTGGCGAAGCCCATCTCGTGCGTGACGACAATCATCGTCATCCCGCTACGGGCGAGTTCTTTCATGACATCCAACACCTCTTTAATCATTTCGGGATCGAGCGCCGATGTCGGTTCATCGAACAACATAATACGCGGATTCATCGCCAACGCACGGGCAATCGCCACCCGTTGTTGCTGACCGCCAGAGAGTTGTCCGGGATGTTTATAGGCTTGGTCACGGATGCCAACACGGTCTAAGAGCGCCATTGCGGTTTGCATGGCTTCTTGTTTCGAGCGCCCCCTGACAATGCGTTGCGCCAGCATCACATTCCCCAACACGGTGCGATGAGGAAATAGGTTAAATTGTTGGAACACCATCCCCACCTCTCGGCGGATGGCGCTGACGTTGCGCGTGTTGTTATCGAGCGTGATGCCATCTATGATAATATCCCCTGCCTGATGTTCCTCAAGCCGATTCAGACACCGTATCAGGGTGGATTTTCCGCTACCCGATGGTCCAACAATGACCACGACTTCACCTTCGTACACCTCAAGGTTGATGTCTTTGAGCACCTGAAACTTGCCAAACCACTTATTGACATGACGGCATTGAATAATTTTATTGTTGCGATTGATATGCCCACTCATCAGCTTAGCGTTCCTTCGTCTTGAGGCGTTGTTCGATAATCTTGACGAATAACGATCCCGTGAGCGTCATGGATAGATAAATGAACGCCACCACCAGATACACATCAATATAATCAAAATTAGACCCTGATATTTTTTTCGCCAATTGCGACACATCATTGAGCGCCAACAACATCACCAGGGACGAATCTTTGACCATCGCAATAAAATCGTTGCCCAGCGGCGGGATAACTATCTTAAACGTTTGTGGGATGACAATATATTTAATCGTCTGATAGCCCTTCATGCCGAGTGAACGGGCGGCTTCAATTTGCCCTTTGGGGACAGATTGAATCCCCGCACGAAATACCTCTGATAAAAACGCCCCGTAAGCTAGCGCCAAAAAGATGACCGCCGTCTCGACTGATGTGCCTCTGAAGGGCAAATCTACCCCCGCTTGGCGCAAGGCGGGCATAAACGCGAATGCGCCGAATACCAAAAGGGTGGCAATCGGCATCCCGCGCAAAATTTCGACATACAATGTGACCACATGATATAAAATCAGGCGCAGAAAATTGAGCGTCCCGCCGATAATCCCCTGTCCTGGACCGGGCGGATACGAGCGCACAATGCCCGTGAAGAGACCAATCACCAACGCGCCTGCATATGCCCCAAAAGATACGCGCAAAGTAATATCTACACCAACCCATAAACGCCGAAAATATTCCGAATATTCAGGATGACTGGCAATACTCAGAAGGATATAAATGCCAACAACGACTAAAAATAAAATCCACCATGGGAAGCGATATACATAAATAAACGGGGTGACGGGGCGCGGTTTTGCAGGGGGAACACCTTCGATTTGAAGCGCGGGGGCTATGGGGACATCTTCAGCTAATCGCATACGCTGGCTATCTACTTCACTGACCATCTTTCCTATTCCTCTACAAACTATTTCTCCAAGATGTAAGACCATAAAGGCGCACCTATCTGCGCCCTAAATCATGTCTTTTACGAAGCAATATATCACTTCTCTACAACCCAAAAACACATGATAGATATGTGGGTGACGGCATACATGCCATCACCACATGGCTATCAATATGCTTCTACATCCTAGCTTTCGGGTGTAGCGACTGGCTCTTCGGTGGCTTCTGCATCTTCATCAGGGATGGGGGCATCTTCGCCAAACCAAAGCGCGTTAATTTCATCTAATGTACCATCACACATCATACTGGTGAGGGCGGCATTGAAGGCATCCACTAAATCTGAACCATTGGGGAAGGCAAAACCGAGAGCTTCGCCTGCGGTGATCCCTTCATCAATGAAGGTGAGCGATTCGGCATTTTCACCGACATACCCTTGCCCAGCCACATTATCCATAATCACGGCATCCACATCACCCGCAATCAGGGCTTGGACGGCAACGGGGAATGTTTCAAAGGCGAGCAAACGAGGACTATCTTCATCACCCAGTAATTCAACGGCGGTTTCGTAATTGGTGGTACCAGGTTGAACACCCAATGTAAAATCACCATCAAAGAATTCTTGCACCGTTGTGAAACGGTCTTCATCGATACGAGTGAGCAAAACTTGTTCGAGGCTGATATAACCAATCGAGAAATCGACAATTTCATCGCGTTCTTCGGTGATGGTGATGCCATCGGCGGCGACATCAAATTCACCATTGCTCACGGCGACAATCATACCATCCCACGAGGTTTCGATGTATTCTGGCACACAATTCAGGCGGGCGCAAATTTCATCAATCGTATCATAATCCCAACCTGCGGGTTCGCCAGTTTCGGGGTCTAAAAAGTTAAAGGGAATATAGGCATTTTCTACGGCAACGGTAATCACGCGCCCATCCAAATCGGGGAGTTCAATTTCTGCCGGGCATTCCATCACATCTTCATCGTCTTCATCTTCTTGGGCAATGGCAGATGGAATAATGAGCAATAATGCAATCGCTAACAACAGTAACGCTTTCAGTTTCATAGGTGACAAACTCCTCATATAGTTAAAAATTGGCAATGGTTTGATTATACAGTGTTTAAGCCTTAAAACACTGCCCATATTATATAAAGTTTTACCCAAAATTGCACAAGATTTCAACATATCCGCGTAAAATCTACCCTAATTGATCATCTTTGACTAAAATCCATAAATTGGATGCGTCAAAAAAGGATAAATGGATGAGCACACAACTCAAACGGCAACTCGGATTATTCGGCGCGGTGATGATGGGGCTTGGCTCGATTATCGGCACGGGCGTATTCGTCAGCATCGGCATCAGTGCAGGATTGGCGGGTCCCGCCATGATTATGGCGATTATCATCGGCGCGTTCATCGCCATTTTTAACGGTCTGAGTAACGCCCAACTCGCCGCGAATCATCCCGTGAGTGGTGGCACGTATGAATATGGCTATCGTTACCTAAATCCGACACTCGGATTTATCGCAGGATGGACATTTTTGCTCGCCAAAAGCGCCTCCACGGCGACGGCGACGCTGGGCGCATCGGCTTATTTAGGTGATTTGATTGGGTTAGATGGCGCGTGGCGTGTGCCGTTGGCATTCATCATCGTGATTATCTTTACCATCCTGTTGTTGGGTGGATTAAAACGTTCCAACGCCGTGAATACGGTCATCGTGTCTATCACCTTATTGGCATTATCATCATTTGTGATTGTCGGATTGCCCAACGTATCTGGCGAAAATCTGACCCCATTTTTCGCCGATGACATGAGCATATCCAACCTACTCTACGCCAGCGCGTTGATGTTCGTGGCGTATACAGGCTATGGGCGCATCGCCACATTGGGTGAAGAAGTGCGCGAACCGCGTAAAATTATCCCACGCGCCATCATCACCACCCTATTCGTCACCATGATTCTGTATGTGTTGGTGGGATTGGTCGCCATCGGCACACTGGGCGCATCCGATTTAAGCGCATCCGTCATTGCGAATCGCGCTCCACTCGAACAAGCGGCATCGACTTTTTCAGCGCCGATTGCGGGATTGGTGGCGGTTGGCGCAATCACCGCCATGTTGGGCGTGTTGCTCAATTTGATACTCGGCTTATCGCGGGTGTTATTGGCGATGGGCAGACGGGGCGATATGCCTCGCATCACGGCGAGACTGAACGCATCGCAGACCACGCCGACGATTGCAGTCGTCATCATGGGCGCGGTAATTGCGGGCTTGGTTTTGATTGGGAATGTGAAAACCACATGGTCGTTCAGCGCGTTTAACGTGCTGATTTATTACAGCATCACCAATTTATCGGCATTGCGACTATCATCCCAAGAACGCCTATTCCCGCGTTGGTTGGCGGTGTGTGGATTAATTTCGTGCCTATTTTTAGCCTTTTGGGTCGAAGTGAGCGTGTGGGTGGTGGGTCTGGTGATTATCGGCGCGGGTGTGGCGTGGCAGATGGTCATCGCAAAGCGGTTTTTTGCAGACAAATAACAAACACGGCGACCAAGCACCGTGTTTTTTGTGGGTAATCCTTATTCAGAGGTGATAGGATATTGAATTTCCATCACACCCATCGGGTCATCCGAGCGTTGAGGCGGACGCAAATAATATTCCCGACACGCCCCTGCCTGCCGATAACCATTTGCCTGTATCCAACGCATAATTTCAGCATGAACACGCCCCACTGCACCAAAATCATCATAACTACCCTTATAAACCGCATAAGCCACACGGGTTGGCGTGAGAATGTGTGCTTTCGCAACACCATTTAATTCAGGCAATGTAGCAGATTGCACTACATACGCCATTTCGACATCAATGCCGTTGGTTGCATCGCTATGATATAACGCGAATGATATGCCATCTGTTTTTAGACCTGTCTCTTGAATTGCCCGCCACACCAAATGATTCAGCGCCATGCAACGTTCTCGCATAAATGATGGATCTGAGACAACTTCGCGCCCACTGACAACCATCATCTGCCCGACTTCTTTGGTTAAAATTTCAATATCAGACATTTTGCCCTCCCGTTCAATTTGATATAAACGAATTTCGACCTGATGTAGTTGTTCGCGGGTTTTATCTAGCAGTTGTTGTAATTGGGCTTGGCGCAAAGCCAACATCCCGCGCAACACCTCGCTAGAAATGGCGATTTTGCCGTCATTCCCAATCATTCCCTTTATTTGCTCCAATGAAAATCCAAGCCCACGCAAGGCTAAAATTCGATTGAGGTGTGGTAATTGCTCATAGGTGTAATAACGATAACCTGTGAATTTATCCACCAGCATAGGTTTGAACAAGCCAATTTCATCATAATGATGAAGGGTTTTAATCGAAACGCGGGTTAACCGAGAAAAATCGCCAATTTTGAACATCTTTCATCACGCCTTTTATTCAACACCGTGTTGATAATAACAGCATAAAATCTCCTGTCGGCGGAGAGTCAAGAGGGCAAAAATAAAAAACACGGCGACCAAGCACCGTGTTTTTTGTGAACACATTCACTATGGGACGTTGGATTAATAATCCATGCCACCCATACCGCCACCACCGGGCATGGCGGGGGCTTTTTCTTCGGGGTTGTCGGTGACGAGGGCTTCGGTGGTCAGAATCATCGCGGCAATCGAGGCGGCGTTTTCGACTGCGCCACGGGTCACTTTGGCGGGGTCGGGGATGCCTGCTTCGATCATATCCACATATTCGTTGGTCATCACGTTATAACCAATGCGGTGATTTTTGCGTTGTTTTTGGATGCGGCGCACGTTATCGATGATGACGGCACCATCTTCACCGGCGTTGGCGGCAATTTTACGCATCGGCGCTTCGAGCGCACGGCGCATGATAGCGATACCCGTGTTTTCATCTTCGGTATTCAGTTTGAAGTTAGCGAGCGATGCGATGGCGTTAATCAATGCCACACCACCACCAGGCACGACACCTTCTTCAACCGAAGCGCGGGCGGCGCTGAGGGCATCTTCTACGCGATGTTTCTTTTCTTTCAGTTCGGTTTCGGTTGCCGCACCAACACGGATAATTGCCACACCACCGCTCAATTTGGCGAGGCGTTCTTGCAATTTTTCTTTGTCATAATCGCTGGTGCTGAGTTGGATTTCTTGGCGGATTTCGGCAATACGCCCTTGAATCGCTTCTTGGCTACCCGCACCATCGACAATGACGGTGTTTTCTTTATCAGACACGACTTTGGCGGCACGACCCAAATCTTGAATTGTCACCGATTCGAGTTTGCGACCGGTTTCTTCGCTGATGACCGTACCACCGGTGAGGATGGCAATATCGCGCAACATGGCTTTACGACGGTCGCCGAAGCCAGGGGCTTTAATCGCCAACACATTCAGATTACCACGCAGTTTGTTCAGCACGAGGGTGGCAAGGGCTTCACCATCGACATCTTCGGCGATGATGACCAATTCGCGTTTGCCAACTTGTACCAATTTTTCGAGCGGGGGGATGATATCGGCGGCGGCGCTAATTTTCTTGTCATAGATGAGGATATAGGGGTTCTCGATGACCGCTTCCATCGTGGCGGAGTCGGTGATGAAATAGGGGCTGATATAACCCCGATCGAATTGCATACCCTCGACATAATCGGTTTCAAATTCCAAACCGCGCGATTCTTCAACGGTAACAACGCCGTCTTTGCCGACTTTATCCATGACTTCGGCGATCAAATTACCGATGACATCATCTTGAGCAGACACGCTGGCAACATTGGCAATTTCTTCTTTGGTTTCGATGGGGGTGGCTTGTTCGAGGATGTTGCGGGCAATTACTTCAGAAGCGGCGATAATACCCTTCTTGAGCAACATGGGGTTCGCGCCTGCGGCGACATTTTTCAAGCCTTCGTTCACAATCGCTTGCGCCAAAACAGTGGCGGTGGTTGTACCATCACCAGCAATGTCGTTGGTCTTGGTGGCGGCTTCTTTGAGCAACTGTGCGCCCATGTTTTCAAATGGGTCTTCGAGTTCAATTTCTTTGGCGACGGTCACGCCGTCATGGGTGACGGTTGGCGCACCAAATTTTTTATCCAACGCCACATTACGACCTTTGGGTCCGAGTGTGGTGCTGACAGCATTCGCAACGGCATCTACGCCGATTTGTAATTTACGGCGGGCTTCTTCTTTGAAGATAATTTGTTTAGACATAGCTTCTGTTGACTCCTTCAATCCGAGTTGGGTTTGTTAACGAGGGGATTATTCGGTGATAATTCCTAAAATGTCGCTTTCTTTCATGATGAGCAATTTCTTGCCATCCATTTTGATTTCTGTGCCTGCATATTTGGCGAACAACACTTTATCACCCACTTTGACATCCATGGGGATACGTTTGCCATCATCATCACGACGACCTTCGCCCGCCGCCAACACGTTCCCTTGTTGGGGTTTTTCTTTGGCGGTCTCTGGCAATAACAAACCACCAGCAATTGTTTCTTCTTTTTCGACTGGTTCGACCAAAATGCGGTCGCCTAAAGGACGAATATTCATAATAGATGCCTCCTGAGATACTCAGTGTGTTTTAACTTTCAAATAAGTTAGCACTCCAACCATGCGAGTGCTAATTTCTGTGCAAAGAATAACATGATTATGCCCATGAGTCAATAATGATGATAATTTTCTAGCAAAGTTCTTATATAGTTGCTAATATAGGCTTAAAAATTCTAGCCACAATGCAACACACAGAATACTTGCTCGTTATCTACAAGTAGCATCAAAAAATTCAGAAAAAATTCGTACCGCTTTTCGCAATTATGTGATAGATTAGAGGGTGTATTTATGAAATATGTATGGTGCAAGTTTGCCCATTAAAAATTAGGCTACAGCTATTATCAAAATTGCTTGTTAAGGTGGCATATATTATGATAACCAATGAAAAAGTCAAATGTAGAAATTGTGGCGAACTAAATGACTACGAGGCACAAATTTGTGTCAAATGTGGGGCATTGATTGACGATGAAGACCGTCGTAGAACGCGCAACATCGGTGATGCCGATTATGAAGAAGGCACAGGCAAATGGGGTTCGGCACGCATCACTGCCCGCACCAATTTGGTGTTGGGTATCGAAGGAGAAGCCCGTTCATTGGTGTTTCGAGCATTGGATATTGACCAATTGGTATTGGGACGGTTTGACCCTAAAACGGGGAACAAGCCAGAGGTCGATTTGACCGATTACGGCGCAATGAATAAAGGGGTCTCGCGCAAACATGCTGTGATTCAACGCAAAGATGTCTCACTTTACATCATTGACCAAAAGAGTGCTAATGGTACATACTTAAATGGTCAAAAATTATTTGAGTATCAAGAGCGTGTTCTGCGCGATAGCGATGATGTGCGTTTAGGACATTTAACCATCCGCATCACGTTTGAAGAGCAAAAATGATGAAAGTTTTCGATGAGCAACCAACGTACCAATGAGCAGTGGATAGCCGATTTAACCAATTCGTCAGATAAGCAAGCAGAGGCATTAGAAGATTTACGCACCCGCCTCAAGCGCAGTATTTTATATTATCTGAGCAAAGAACGAAGCGATTTACGCACGTTATCGTTACAAGAACTTGAACAAATGGCAGATGATTTGGCGCAAGATGCCACTCTGCGAATTATGGATAATATCAAAAATTTTCGGGGTGAAAGTTTATTCACCACTTGGGCAAACCGTATTGCTATTCGTGTGGCAATCAGTGATTTGCGTCGCGCCCGTTATAAAGATTTTAGCCTCGATGATATGACCGCAGAAGGCGATTTGCCCCCGTCTAAGGCGGTAGATAACAACGATGACCCCACGCCAGAAAAATCGGTGGAACGGGGTGATGTATTGGCAAAAATCAATAAGGCGCTCGAAGAAGCGCTCACCGATAGGCAATATCAAGCCATCGCCGCCATCGCGCTCAAAGGAATTCCGATGGATATTGTCGCCGAACAAATGGGGACAAATCGCAATGCGTTATATAAATTGTTACACGATGCCCGAAAAAAATTACGCGCCCATCTTGAATCACAAGGACTTTCGATGGAATACATGCTAGGTTTATTTGAATAACTTTATGCAGATTATGGGTTAAGCATGATATGATTTTTTTGTACCGACTTATTCACAATTAAGGCGAACATATCATGGCAAAAGACGACCTCAAAAAATTGCGGAGCAAAGACCCCGCAGAACGCAAAGATGGCATCCGTAGCGCGGCGAAATCGCTCAACCGCGGCGTATTACATCAATTAGCAATCATGGCGGGTGATGACCCCGACCCCGATATTCGCAAACTTGCCCAACAAGCGGGGGTTTATATCCGCCAAAAGACAGGTGATATTGACCCCGCACCCACTCCAGAAAAGACAACAAAATCGAATAGACGCGCCGTTGTCGATGAAGCCAATGCACAAAAAGCCCGTCAATATTTGCAATATGCCAGTTCACAACTCGATGGCGATAAAACCAAAGCGATGAAGGCGTTGGTCAAGGCGCTCGAATTAGACCCCAATTTACGCGATGACAGTTTTTATATCAGCCTGAGCGAATCGCTCACCCAACTCGAAGGCGATGAGGCGATTAAAGCCCTTAAAGATGAATCGCGCATTGAGCGCACTGTCCAAAAAGAGGTGCAACTCAAACTCGACAAAGAACTCAAGGCGCATCGAGAAGAAATCAATAGCGCCACAGGGCGTGATGTCTTTTTTGATATGGGCTTATTCACGATGGTCAGCATGGTGATTGGGGTGGTATTGCTGTTTCTGAGTGTGTATCAGGGCGGGCAATATCGGTCAAATCTCGAAGCCAACACCCAACTGTTAGCCCAAGCCTTTGCCGAAGATGGCACGCCTCGTATCATCTGGAAAGATGGCACAGTCGGCAATAATTTGAGTTTTAACCTCGTGCGTGATGATGTATCGGCGGTGTATGCCAGCATCCCACAAGCCCCACCCGCCCCATTACCTGCCAAAACCGACATCCTCAAACCGACCGAATTTTTTGAAGAGACGGTTATGCCCTACTGGGCAGATTTAGGCTTCGGAATTGTGATGATCCGCGGGCTTGGGTTGGGCATCATCGCGCTCATCAGCACCTTGTTGTTCATCGGCGTGGTGCATCTGTTTGCACAGACCTTTTTCGGTGGCGATGGACGCTTCGCTTATACTGCACATCGTCTATACACCCTTTTCACAGGTCGGGCAATTTTATTCGCCATCATCGGCTTCGTGGGCATCATCCTCTATTTTAGTGGTGGCGGAAACGAGACCAATGTGACCATTTTCGCGGTCATTTTGGGGATATTCGCCTTTTTCACCGTGTTGACGAGCGCCAGCACAGTCAAAAAAGCCTATCGGTTTGGCATTTTTTCGGCATTAATTGTCGTGATTATCGGCTTGGTCAGCGCATTCGTATTGGGTGGATTGGGCGGGTTTTTATTCACACGATTCGTTTAATGGTAAGATAGTATCATATTTTTCCGTCAGTGATAATAGCAAGCAACAAGAACGATTGAAAAGGTTAACACGTTATGCCAAAATGCACCGATGATGAACTCAAACCCATGCTCAACTTTCTGACAGCACCAGAAAGTGAGTATGTGGAACATATAGACTGTAGCGATTGTGACACACTTGCATCGTTGGCGGAGCGTGTGGCAAAAGGCGCAAGTGTTGCCGAGGTGTTGCCCGAACTGGAAAAACATCTTCACTATTGGCGTGATTGTCGAGAAGAATTCGAGGCGTTGGTAGCGGTGTTAAAAGCAGAAGATGATGGCACCCTGCACGATGCAATTCATAAAATTTATGATGCGGTGACAAATCAGAAAACGCATCTGACCGAGTAAACACATATCCGTCCTTGAGTGTCGTTATCATAATCAAAAGGTGTGATTATCTATGGAAATCGAAAAAAGACGTGTTGTCATCATTGGTTCTGGTCCCGCGGGCTTCGCCGCCGCCCTGTATACTGCACGGGCGCAACTCAATCCTGTGATTATCGCAGGCAATACGCTCGGCGGTCAGGTGGCACTCACCCATGAAATCGAGAATTACCCCGGCTTCCCAGAGCCATTGAGTGGCATCGAATTGGTGCAAAAATTTCAGGAACAAGCAGAACGCTTCGGTGCCGAAGTGGTATTCGATGTCGTCACCGAAGTGGATTTCACCAAAGGATCGCCCTTCACGGTCAAAACCCATAACAAAATCTATTCGGCGGATGCGGTGATTATCACCATCGGCGCAGACCCGCGCAAACTCAAAGTCCCTGGCGAGGCGGAATTGACGGGTCGCGGGGTGAGTTATTGCGGGACGTGCGATGGTTTCTTTTTCAGAGGCAAAGATGTCGTGGTGGTCGGCGGTGGCGATAGCGCCCTGGAAGAATCCATTTTCCTGACGCGCTTCGCCAACAGTGTGAATATCATTCACCGCCGTGATAGCCTGCGGGCGGGCGTTGCATTACGCAATCGTGCCGAAAAGAATCCCAAAATCAGCTTCACATGGAATACCGTTGTCGATGAGATTATCGGCACAGACGGCAAAGTGACTCACCTGAAATTGCGCGATGTCAATACCAATGAAACATGGGAAAAACAAACCGATGGCATTTTCATCTTCATTGGGCATGTCCCCAATAGCAGTTTCTTTGAGGGGCAAGTCGCTATGAACGAAAACGGGTATATCATCACCGACCAACGCTATCGCACCAGTGTGGAAGGCGTGTTCGCGGCGGGCGAAATCCAAGACGAAATTTGGCGACAAGTCGCCACATCCGTCGGGCAAGGCACATCGGCAGGCATGAGCGCCATTCATTGGCTCGAAGAAAACGAAGAACACCTGCAAGATTTAGGCGAACCGACTGCCGTCGAAGCATAAATCGGTTGTAGGCGCATGGTATATCTATCATGCGCGTATGTAAAATGTCGATACGTATAGGGGCTTGCCATAGCAAGCCCCTGTGTATTTATGTCCATACATCCCCACAACATTTTAACAATTTTTAGCTACAATTCATTTGCACTTCACCTAATAAGTCCAAAATGGCACTAATTGTAAACAATCTTACGCAATTATTTGTGAATGTGTGTATATAATGGATGTAACGCACAGGATATGACCATCAAACCCAGATAAACATCAACAGGAGATACCATGTTTAACCCATCGCAACTACTGGTTGCGTTAGACCGCAAAGGTGAAGAACCGATTTATCGGCAACTGATACGCACCATTCGGTCACAAATCGAAAGTGGTGAATTACCGCCAGGCACACGCCTCCCCGCCAGTCGTGATTTAGCGCGTCAACTGAATATCAGCCGTATCAGCGTGGTCAATGCCTATGCCGAATTACGCGCAGAAGGTTATCTGAGCGCCCACGCAGGACGCGGGACATTCGTCTCGAAAGAAGGTAACGGGTCAAATACCAACCCCACCAATGAAAAAGTCGTCCCTGTGATGAATACCGTCACCGAAAATATCGCGCCTGATAATTCATTGCGCGAGATGATGCGGATGGCGCGTAAACCGGGCATTATCAGCTTTAGCAGTGGCTCGCCACCTGTCGAATTTTTCCCGATGCAAAATTTGCGCGATGCCATCAACCAAGTGTTAGACCGTGATGGTGCCGCGGCGCTCAATTACGAATTGCCCGAAGGGTATGCCCCGTTGCGGGTTGCCGTGCGCGATTATGTCAGCGCCTTGGGGATTCAATGTAGCCCCAACAATGTCCTCATCACAGGTGGCACACAACAAGGTCTGGATTTGGTGATACAAGCCCTGCTTTCTGAAGGGGATATTCTCGTCACCGAAAACCCGACCTATATCGGCATGTTGGATATTGCCCGCACACGGCGCGTCCAAATTCATGGCGTTTGTACCGATGAAGACGGGATTCGGCTCGACCATCTCGAAAATTTCATTATTGACCATGCGCCCAAATTGATTTATGTCATGCCGACTTTTCAAAACCCAACCGGTCATGTCATGCCTATGCACAGGCGCAGGCAATTGCTCAATTTAGCCAATGAGTATAACATCCCCGTGTTAGAAGATGCGATTTATCACGAGTTTCGGTTTGAGGGCGATGCGTTTCCACCATTGAAAGCCATAGATGATACGGGGATCATCATTCATGCCAGTGGTTATACCAAGATGTTATTACCGGGTATCCGTATCGGCTATCTGATAACCGATGGCACGTATTATCAACGCTTGGTGCGCGTTAAGCAGGCGGCAGATATATCGACATCGGGCTTGAATCAACGGGTGATTCACCTCATGCTCGAAAGTGGGTTATTGGGTGGGCAATTAGCACGCAACAACCGCGAATTATTGCGTCGCAGAGATACCGCCCTCGCCGCCGCCGAGAAATATCTGCCCGAAGGCAGTACGTGGAATATCCCACAAGGCGGGTTATTTTTGTGGATAGAACTGCCTCATAACGGACCGACCGCCGCCGAATTATACATCACCGCCATTCAACATCATGTGGCGTATGCCATCGGCAACGTGTTTTATACCAACAACGGGGGCAATTATAAAATCCGCGTGAATTATGGCATTCATAAACCCGCCGATATCGAAGAAGGCTTCAGGCGGTTGGGCAAAGCATGGAACGAAGTGGCGTGTGAATATCAACAAATGGAAAAATCCCCGTTGTTATAATAGGGGATATAATGCTAAGATGGTGACATTATAACTGTTGAATAGCTAGGATGTTATCATTATGCGGATTTTGTATATCGAAGACAATATTCCCAACCGTTCTCTGATTGAACGGATTACATCAAGCGGTAATCATAGTTTACACACCTATGCCACCGCCGAAGATGCCTTACACCACTTCAACGAGGATGACCCGCACCTGATTTTAGTCGATATAGAATTGGCGGGTCAGATGAACGGTTTAGATTTTGTGCGTACTGTTCGTGCAGAAGGATTAACCTTGCCTATCATCGCCATCACCTCCGTGACGAATGAGCAAATGTGCATGGAAGCGGGATGCAATGCCGCCTTCCTGAAGCCTATCCCTGTACAACAAGTGTGGCAGATGATTGAAGATTACGCGCAAATCCTTGACTAAGTAGCGATTGCGATGCACCGTTCATTAAAATGGCTTTATCTCCTCGTCCCATGTATCATCATGATGGCATTTGTATTGCGTATCTGGCGCTTAGATGTTGTGCCATTGCGCGGAGATGAAGCCTTCACCGCCGTTCACTGGACGAATCCCCCCTTTTCTGAGCGTTGGCTATTTTTTCTCGAATACGAACCCAACCCCGCCTCGATGGTAGTCTATTGGGCGTGGTCGCTCGGCGCTGGAATCAGCGAATTTGGCTTGCGCTATTTTTCCGTACTCGCCAATACGCTCGGCGTGGCGATCATGATTGCGTTGGCACGCCGACTTTTCGCCCGTTGGGATGTGGCATTATGGGCGGGGGTATTATGGGCAATCCACCCGTTTCTGATATGGCACGCGCAAGATGCCCGTCAATATGGCTTATATGTCAAATTGGCGGTGTTGAATATCTACCTACTCCACCGCGCTTTGCACGATAAAAAACCGCGTTGGTGGTTATATATCATCAGCCAGACCTTCACCCTGTATCTGTATTATTTTGAGTTGTTCATGGTCATGGTGCAGGCGCTGTATGTGCTGGTCATGCACCGCAAGCAATTCGGGCGGTTTTTGCGGGTGTGGATGATGATAGGCGTGATGCTCATCCCCCTCGCTATCCAAACATATATCGTGTTATTTGGGCGCGATTATGCTGGCACAGCCACCACCGCCGATTTTGGCGCATTATTCACGCAGTTCATCCCAACATTGCTGTGGGGCATTCGTGCTATGGAGCTATGGTTAGGCGTGATGGCATTCATCGCGCTCATAATCATCATTTGGAGTATGCGACCCGACCGCCTGTTACTGGGCGCATGGTTGGTTATTCCATTGGCAGTTTTATTCATCCTATCACATTTTACCGCCGTGTTTTTGCCACGTTATGTGATTGCCGTCACGCCTGCGCTCATCCTAGTGATTGCACAAAGCGTCTCGGTTGCATCAAAATCGAAGCATCGGTTTGCCAAATATGACCGTTTCACACTCGTAATTGTGGTGTGTGGGGTATGTCTAACACAGACTTATGCCTACTTTTACATCGATCCGCCCAAATCGTTTGATTGGCGTGGATTGATGGCACTGGTCGAAGCGCGTTCATCGGCGGCTGATGTCATTATCAACGACACTAGCGATACGGCGCTTGAATATTATCATCGTGGTGATATAAACATCTTTTTCATCCCCGAAGATAACCCACCTATTGATAGTTATTTGCCCGCCTTGTTGGATGTGCATCGGAGCATCTTTGTGCTGAACGGTGCGCGGACGGGTGATGTGCAAATTTATTTACGAAGCAACGCCCAACGCTTGCCCATCGCGTGGAACGGCTTGGAGCATTTCCGCAAATGGCAGGTAGATCCGTCTGAAATTCAAACCACCGCCGATATTCAAATCGGCGATGTGGCGCGGTTGGTGGGCTATAGCTGGCTCGGTGATGATGTATTGTTGCTCTATTGGCAGGCATTACATCAAACCGATGCGCCGTTGAACATCCTTACGCATTTCAGCGCCGAATTGAACACACCACCCATCGTTGTGTCAGACCACCAAATTGCAGAGGGGCAAATCAGCACGCACACATGGCAAATCGGGACGATTTACCGTGACCCCATCGCCATTCCCGATTTACCCAATGGTGATATTTTATTGCTCATCGGCATGTACGAGACAACCCCGCCTTATGCCCGTTTGCCTATCACAAACGGCGCACCAGATCACGATGGACGGGTGATATTAACACAAATCCCCCCCAAATAGGCATATGATAGATAGAATTGTATGGTGGCATTAGACAAAGGCGTATATGCCACCTGCGTGTTAAACATCCAAAATCATCTTCACATTCAATGTCCACGCGACATACAGCGCGTTCAAAAATGCCTTCATATCGCTAATGCTACGGTCATCCCCTTTTTCGTGCTTGTATAAAAAGGGCATGGCGGCGATTTTTTGCGGGGTAGCGGGTGCGATGCTCATCACATCATCGGCTTCTATATCACGCGGAATCGCATGGAGGAATAGCAACAACAACGCCCCATGATTCGGTGTGATGCTCCCCACCGAAAAAATCATCTCGAATAATTGATTGCTATCAATGGCGAATTCACCGAGTTTTCGCGTGAGGGCGTTAGGATTTTCAAAATATACCCCATTCGCCTCGCGGAGAGGGCGAATCGTCTCGCCATTGTACTTAAATTCTTTGATACCCTGTCGCAACAACAACCAAATGAGCGGTTCATCTGGCACGGGGAGGCGTTCTATCAGCCATTTTTCGGCTTCGGCGCTAATCGGATAATTGATGAAATCCATGCACCCAAAGCGCCGTTTGGCACGGTTGGCGGGGCAATTCTGACAGTGATGTTCCACAGGCACGAGATCTTGGGCGGCATCGAGCAAATCTTGGACGACAATCACCATCGTCTCTTCATCGCCCGATGGCGTGCGCCGTATAAATTCAAATCCCATTTGGCTAGGGGGACGGTCATCCCCATTTTTGCGAAATAACGCGATGATGGTATGGGCGCGTTCTTCGCCTTTGATACGTTCTAAAATGCCAGTCGTCCCCAAAGTGCGTTTGGGTACACAATCGTAATTGATGATATGGTCTATAGCCATGTTTACCAGTTCCCTGAGATGATTAAAAACTGCCTGATAATAACTTGTTCGGGCGTATTCATATAGAAAAAATCAACTGTTGCACGCCCAATAGGTGTTTTACCTACAATCAGAAAGTCCACCAATTCAAAATGGTCGTCCCACTTTTGAGTGCGTGGATTATAAAAAGGGACTAATAACTTTGTTTCTTTATCATAAGTGGCAATACTTGTACCTTTTGAGATGTTGCAAGTTGCACAAGACCACGCCAAATTGTCCAACTCATCAGACCCATCATGTCTGATAGATATAATATGGTCTACATGATAACTGATATACACAAATTGAGAAGGCTTTTAACAATATTCACATCGCCCTTTTGCGCGGTCATGTACAAATCGTCGAACACTAGCTGATACAGTCATGTTCTTTTTGCATTGCAACAGCACGCGCTTTGAGGACAGAAATCATAAGGTCAATTTCCATCATGCGCTCTAATTCACCCCGTTCTTCTCTGGTAATTTCACCTGAGTTATTGCGTTCCATAAGCTCATCTGCACGTTGTTGGGCGTTAGGGGATGCTTTGAAATTGAGAATATCTTCTGGGGATAATTTTTCGAGCAAAAAATCCAAAAAATCTTCATAAATAACGGGCAATTTTGCGTTTAACATCTTACATAATCCTCACTCACTCATTTAGGGCATTATAACACAAAACAGGGGCGCGACCATACACCCGCATCACACGCTTTTCTTAACCTGACTCTTAGCTAATTTTACTCGAATTTCACCCACAGGTGATGTTTAATAGGGTCAAATTGTGTGTCTTGAGGTAAATATATGCGTAAAGTGAGTTATTTTTTAGCGATATGCGCCGTGTTGATGATGTGCATCGACATCGCCAATGCCCAGCGAGGAGAGCAAGTGAGCAAAGAACAATTTGAAGGACGTACCGATTTACCCCTCCCGCCCTTTCCAGAGGGTATCGATTGGCTGAATGTATCTGCACCGTTGCGGATCGAAGATCTGCGGGGCAAGGTGGTCTTGCTCGATTTTTGGACGTATGGGTGTATCAATTGCATCCACATGATCCCTATTTTCAAACAACTCGAAGAAAAATATCCCGATGAACTCATCATTATCGGAGTGCATTCGGCGAAATTCGCCAACGAAGGCGAGACCGATAACATCCGCCAGATTATTCTGCGGTACGAAATTGACCATCCGATTATCAACGACCGCGATTTTCGGGTTTGGCGGACGTATGGCGCACAGGCGTGGCCCACATTGGTCATCGCCGACCCGCGTGGCAATGTGTTGGCGGCGGATGCGGGCGAAATTCCGTTTGATGTGTTGGATACCATCATCGGCGGGATGGTGATGTATTTCGATGAATTGGGCGAAATTGACCGCACCCCTCTGCCTATCGCGCCGATTCGAGACGAAATTGTGCCATCGGCACTCGCCTTTCCGGGCAAAATTTTGATCGACCCCGACAATAATCGCCTTTTCATCGCCGATAGTGGACACCACCGCATCATCATCGCCGATTTGACCACCTACGAAGTGTTAGATGTGATTGGCACGGGTGTGAGTGGCTTGGATGATGGTGATTTCGCCACCGCCACGTTTAATCAACCGCACGGCATGGCATTACGTGGGGATAAACTCTATGTCGCCGAAGCCAAAAATCATGTCATCCGCGTTTTAGATTTGACCAACCGCACCGTAGAAATTTTGGCGGGGACGGGTGTCCGCAATGACCGCATTTTGTCATTTTCCACGCGCATCACCGAGCCTCGCGCTTTTGATATGCGGAGTCCGTGGGATGTGGCGTTTGGCGCGGGGGATACGTTGTTCATCGCCAGCGCAGGCACGCATCAAATTTGGGAGATGAACATCCAAACAGAGGTGTTGCGCGTTTCGGTTGGCAACGGGCGCGAAGCCATGCTCAACACGCGCCTCGACACATCCGAATTGGCACAACCGAGTGGCTTATATTTTCGTGATGGCTTGCTCTATTTTGCCGATTCAGAATCCAGCACCGTGCGCGTTGCCGATTATACCAACAACATGGTGATGACCATCTCTGGCACGCTCGAAAATAACCTGTTTCAGTTTGGGGATATCGATGGCGCGGTTGGCACCTCCCGCCTGCAACATCCGTTAGGCGTAACAGGTGCGCCTGATGGCACAATTTATATCGCCGATACGTATAATCATAAAATCAAGGCGGTGGATGAAACCTTGAATACCATCACCCTATTCGGCTTGGGCGGAAACGGTGGCTTTGCCGATGGCGATGCGACCACCGCCCAATTTGATGAACCCGCCGATGTCAAATATCATGACAATAAACTCTATGTGGCAGATACCAATAATCATGCTATCCGTGTGATAGACCTAACGACCAACACCGTCAGCACGGTTATATTCCCCAACCCCGAAAAATTGCAAATCACGGGGCGCGTGACCGTCATCGGCGGGAATATCGCCTCTGGTGAGGTGGTCATGTTAGAGGCGCAACCCGTGACCATCGGCGAGAATAGCATCCTCATCCGTTTTACGTTGCCCGAAGGGTATAAAATCAACACGCAAGCAACGAGTATCGCCCGTTTTACGGGATACCCCGATACCATCATCACCGAAGCCGAGACGCGCATCCCCATCACCATCACCGAAGGGCAAACGGCTATCACGGGCGAAATTGACCTGTTTTATTGCGAATCGGTCAATGAGAGTTTGTGCTTCATCGAGACATTCAGGGTCGAGATTCCGCTCATCATCGGCGACACACGCACCGATATGGTGATAGAACGGACGATTACCCCACCTAATATCGGAGCGCGTTAACGATGGACATGCAAAGTTTGATGAACACCCCCAAACGGCGCAAAATTGAGGATGACATCATCGCCAGATTTCGGCGGGTCAACTTTAATCAGCGCAAACATGGGTATTTAGAAGATGAAATTTTTTGGGATTACATCTTCGCGTGGTATGATCTCGTGAAATATTATGAGGATAATTTCGATACCGCGCTCGGTCAAAATATGCTCCAACTGTATCAGGAATGCCTCGAAAAATTCGCCCAAGCCGTGAATGATAAGTCGTTGCATGAACGTAGACGAGACCGCGCAAGCATGGCGGTGTATCAACTCAATTTTTATATGACGCAAATCGTGGCATCGCTGGAGCGTCATGCCAACACGCCCGATGATTCGATTGGCACTGTGTCGCCCAAATCATCTTAAATGAGTCGCACAGAATTGAGTGACTGGATATAATCAAGATGGTTGTTTTTGATAACAGGAGCAAATGTATGAAATTGAAAAATCTGATTTGGGTACTGGTGATGATGTTGGCGATGGTATCTGTGAGCATGGCACAAGATGAAGAAGCAACCGAAGAACCCATCGAATTGCCCGACTTAGGCGGACGTATAATCACCGTTGCCGTCGAAAATGTGTATCCCCCCTTCAACTTTTTGGATGAGAATGATGAGGGCATGGGTTGGGATTATGATGTCATGGCAGAAATTTGTAAACGCCTGAATTGTGTCGCCGAATTGGTCGAGACCTCGTGGGATGGCATGATCCTCTCGGTCAGTTTGGGCGAATTAGACATGGCGGCGAATGGCATCACCATCACCGAAGAACGCAAAGAATTGGTGGCATTTTCTGATGGGTATGTCACCCTCACGCAGGTGTTCCTCGTGCGTGCCGATGATGACCGCTTCACCACCGTTGAAGAATTTATCGCCGATGACAGTTTGCTCATCGGTGTGAACCCCGCCACCACCAATTACGAAACGGCAGTTGACCTGTTGGGTGATGAAGATAGCCCGCGCCTGTTGGCACTCGACCAAGATGTGGCTGTTCAAGCCCTGATCGCGGGTGATGTGGATGCGGTGATTGTAGATGGGTTTGTCGGTGAACGCTATATTACACTCTATCCCGATGACCTGAAATTGTTGGATGAAGAACTGACCGCGCCAGAAGAATTGGGTTTCATCTTCCCACTCGATTCCGATTTGGTCGAGCCGATTAACCTCGCACTCGCCAGTATGCGCCAAGATGGGACGCTGGATAAACTCAATTTGTATTGGTTTGGTGGCGAAGCCCCACTCCCAGACGAAGAAGCCGAAGCAGAAGCCACCGAAGAACCCGCCTCGACACCAGAGGCATAAAAAATAATTATGGACGACATACGCCCTACGGGCTAGTCGTCCATTACACAAAACCCACTTTTTAGGGGTGTAATGGCGAATTAGAGGCTTCAGCCTCGTATGTCCACCACAATACGAACTTATTTTGTCATGTCCTTTGTCTATAAAATGTCCTATCATAAAAACGATATCCGAAAGTAGATCATCATGTGGCAAGATTATAAATCTCTCGTAACACAACACACTGTCGTGGGTGATTTGCGCGTGTATAAAAATTTCTATAGCCCACAATTGGATAATGATCGTGATTTATTGGCGTGGCTACCGCCGTCTTACGCCACATCGGATAAACGCTATCCCGTCATCTATATGCACGATGGCGATAATCTGTTCGATGCTCATGTCAGCTATAGCGGGGAATGGATGGTGGATGAGACCATCACCGAACTCGCCAAAGAAGGGCTAGAGGCAATCGTCATCGGCATCCCCAACATGGGCGAAATGCGCCGTATCGAGTACAACCCCTATCCCACGCATGTCAGCGAAATTTTTTGGGCTGGGCGCGGGGATGATTATATCCGTTTCATCACCGAGACGATTAAACCATTTATTGATGCGGCATTCCGCACCGACCCACGACCCGAAAAAACGGGTATCGCAGGCTCATCGATGGGCGGATTGATTAGCCTACACGGATTTTTGACCCGCGCCGATGTGTTCGGTTTGTGTGGGTCGTTCAGCCCGGTCTTTTGGACGGGCTTGGATGAATTGGTCAAAACCCGCGCACAAGGCGATGGGCGCGTCTATCTGGATATGGGGGGCAAAGAAGGCGAAGTGATCGTGGGAATTGCACCCCATATGGCGAGCAATCTCGAAGAGGCACACGCCGTTTATCTGAACGGTGTGCGCCAATTGCGCGATGATTTGGTAACAGGTGGGTATGTGTTGGGGCAATCACTCCTGTATGTCGAAGATGTAGAGGCGTTGCATAATGAAACCGCTTGGGCAAAACGCCTACCCGATGCGTTGCGATTTCTGCTCAAGTGAAAATCGGGTGGGGTATCTCACCCGCCTGTGATGACCTGTACGCCGACATCCATCGTCAGGGCAATCACAACCGCATACGTTGTCACGCTGATGCTGGCGAAGACGAATAATCGCCCAACCGACATGCCCAACGCACGGGCGGTGAGTGCCATCGCCCAAATGCCCGTCCACGGGGTTAAAATCAAGACTGCCCACACGCCATACCGATTCATACGCGCCCGTACTTTTTCTGATGATAAGCGTCCGAGCCATTTGCTGATGCGTGGATAACGCATGAGGTATTCATACCCATAATGAATCACAACGACAGGCACAATATTGCCATAAACTGCCCATACGATAGACGATAAGATGCCCAATCCGAGCAGATAACTGGCGGGGACTGCCCCGTAAATCTCGAACATGGGGAAGAATCCCATAAACCAACTGATGAAGGCTTTACTGCCATATTCGCCGATTTCCATGCCGTGCGCGTCTTGTGTGAGTGTGTATAGCCCGATAAATCCTATCGCTGTGATAATCAGCACAATCGCCAACCATCCCCAAATTGTTGCTCTTGATGTTGATTGTTCCAGTTCTCGTGTCATAGCCATCTTGTTATCCTCCATGACTATCTAATAGCGCCAAAATAGCGCGTTCTACGGCGGGGTATAAATCGTCTGAGATGACGTTTATCCCCAATAATTCGGTGAACCATAATCCATCCGCCGCTAATCGGATGACGGTGGCTAAGGCAGGATCTATGCCCGATGCTTCGGCGCGGGCTTGCCAATCGGCATATTTTTCGCGCACACGATTCAACAATTCGGGTTGATTCGCCACCGCTGCAATCAACGCCCGACTATCCGCCAACTGCGAATTGGTCATATCGAATGTCGAGCGCACATACCCGCGCAACCATTCACGCGGGTCATCCGTCTTGGATTGGTCTAGTATGCCCTCAAAATTGCCCAAGAAATAATCTATCATGCCCATGATGAGCGCATTTTTATTCGGAAAATGATACAGCAACCCACCTTTACTCACATTGGCTTCTGTGGCGACCATTTCGAGCGTGAGTTTGGATACACCATCGCGTTGGATAACACGATTGGCGGCTTCTAAAATGTGTTTTTTGGTGGCATCTGCTTTGGTCATGTGTTATTCCAAAAATAATTAAACCGTCCAGACGGTACAGTATATACGATTAGTATACCGTCCAGACGGTTTAACTGTCAAGTAACCTGTGATTAAACTTTGATGAAAACTATGTTACACTACAAAAAATGTCAGGATTGGATTGATTCAGGATAGCATCTATGCAATGGCAACCCATCACCGATTTGCCCCATGATTGGCAAACCATGACCGATAAGCATCGTGGATTGCACGAATTGGTCAAAGTATGGCATGAGCAACGCCAACGTTTGGCAACCACCAACAGTTATAAATTATTCATGGAAAAATTACGCCGTAAAATTGCCATTGAGACGGGGGTTATTGAGCGTTTGTATACCATAGACAGAGGCATCACCTATTTATTGATAGAACAAGGGATAGATGAGTCGCTCATCCCGCATGGCACAACCGATAAACCCGCCTCAGAAATTGTCCGTATCATCCGCGACCACGAAGAATCAATTGAGCAAGTTTTCAATTTTGTCGGCGCACAACGTGATTTATCCACCTCATTTATTAAACAACTCCATCAACTCCTCACACGCAATCAAAAATACACCGAAGGCAAAGACCAATTTGGCAATTGGGGACAATTTGAACTAATACGTGGCGATTGGAAAAAATATGCTAATAATCCACAACGCGCAGACGGCACAACACATATCTATTGCCCGCCAGAACAAGTCGCATCGCAAATGGATATGCTCATCACATGGCATTTAGAACATATGGAACAAGGGGTTAGTCCAGAAATTGAAGCGGCGTGGTTACATCATCGCTTCACACAGATTCACCCATTTCAAGATGGAAACGGACGAGTAGCACGTAATTTAGCGACACTCATTTTCTTGCGAGCAGGATGGTTTCCCTTGACGATTTACAATAATGGAGATGAGGCGCTAGGACGATTGCGTTATATTGAGGCATTAGAGCAGGCTGATAATGGTGATTTACAACCTCTGGTCGATTTATTCGCGCAATCCCAAAAACAAGCCTTCATGCAAAGTTTGAGTTTATCTGAAGAGGTGTTAAATACCGAAAGAACCTATCGCGCTTCGTTAGATGCCATTTTGAAGCAACTTCAGACGAAAGAGAAAATTCAGAATGCACAAGAATTAGCCGATTTAGAAAAACGCGCAAACACACTCTATGAAAAATGCCTGATGCGCGTCTCACAATCGGAACACGATTTACGAACAGGTTTTATGACACTCACCCATCCGCCGTTGGTCAAAACATTTTCGGCAACACCTGAGGATGACCGCGCTCATTATTATGCTTGGCAAATCATCCAAACCGCGCAACTCTTGGGGTATTGGGCAAATTTAGATATGTATAAATCGTGGGTTTCATTGTCGCTAAAACAAGGGGATATAGGTATCCGCTTATTAATCTCATTCCACTTTTTAGGGCGCGAACCGCGTGGTGTGATGATTTGTTCCGCCTGTATTTGGCGTGAAAGCCCGTCTAAATACGAGACATTTTCGGCTATCGAAAATTTAATCCCCCTCAATGACCCGTTTGAAATCACCGCTACAGAAGAAGAAACCAGCCTGCAACGGCGTTATGAAGGCTGGTTAGAAGAGGCGATAATATTGGGATTGAATTACATCGCCAAAAGTCTTTAGGCACTGGGCTGTATAGCGTTTCTATGTCGCAACACGCGCCACAACACCAGCGCGACGACTATCCACACCCATTTGGGAATTTTGCGCCCCTGGGTGGCAGGTTCAATGGCGGTTTTGGGCTGATTTACCAGCATCGCTTCCCAATTCGGGATGGTCTCACGCGGGGGCAGGCTATAATTGGCGTGCCATAATGCGAGATACGCCTGTTCTTCGGCTTCCCATGTGGCATCATCCCAACCAAGTTCCTTCTGACACATCGCCCGAATACGCGGGAGATACTCTGCCCCGCCATTCGGCAATAACAAGCCAATGCGCGTGCGCCGTAGCATCAAATCTTCGAGGTGGATAACGCCCTCTGCCCGCGCACACCAGCGCAATTCTGCCCATAGGGTATGCGTGTTGGGGATGGGGGTCAATTCATCTGGCAAGGCAATCGTCACCAACATCGGCGCATTTCGGGCATAGCGCCCCAATAACCGTTTGCGGATGCGATCATCGAGGTCTATGGGCAAATCGAGTTCCACCGAATTGAGAACAGGGTCTTTTCTGCTCATGGCAGGCATATTCGGGAATACATCCGCCACCGCCTTGAGCGCATTTTGCGCGATCGCACGAAACGTTGTCAACTTGCCACCTGTGACGGTGAGTAGCCCATTTTCGTGCCATATCACATAATCGCGGGATTCTTTGCTGGGGTCATCTTTGCCTGTGCCGATCACAGGGCGCACGCCCGCCCATGTGCCAATCACATCATCTAACGTGATATTGCGCGATGGAAATTGATAATTCACCGCCGCCATCAGATACGCCACCTCATCGGGGCTGATACACGGTTCAAGATTCAAATCATGCGGATGGTCGATATCGGTTGTGCCGATGAATGTCGCTCCTTCCCACGGCAGCGCGAATACGGGACGACCATCCAACGGATGCGCGAAGCCAATCGCTTGCGCCACAGGCAAGCGCCACGCGGGGAATACCAAATGACTCCCGCGTAACGGGCGCATTTTGCCTTCTGCGCCAATTTTTTGACGTAGATTATCTGCCCACGCCCCCGTGGCATTGATGACCACCTTCGCCTTCACATCGGCGACATCCCCCGTGAGCGCATCACATACACGCACGCCAACCACTTGCTCACCATCGCGGATGAGGTCTTGCGCTTGGACATAATTCAGGGCATACCCACCCGCTTCGATCGCTTCTTGGATGACGCGCAACGTCAGGCGGGCATCATCGGTTTGGGCATCGCCATACCGAAAACCACCTTTCAGGTTGTCGGTTTTGATATGTGGCGCGAGCATTTTGAAATCTTGCGGTTTATAATACCGATGCGTCCATTGGAGCGCCAACAGGTCATAAATCGCCAAGCCCGCGCTATAGGTTAGCTTGCCCGGATGATCGCCTTTGTGCGTGGCGATTAAAAATCCCAGTGGGTCTATCAAACCAACCCCATCTTCGAGCAAGGCTTCGCGCTCTCGCACCGATTCGAGCGTCAATCCGACTTGACCTGTCGCCAAATAACGCAAGCCACCATGCACCAATTTCGATGAACGGCTACTCGTCCCCCACGCGAAATCGCGTTGTTCGACCAATAACACCTTCAATTTAGCGCGGGTGGCTTCACGCAGAATACCCGCGCCTGTAATGCCCCCGCCGACCACGACAATATCCCAAGTTTCTCCCAGTTTATCCCAAGTGTTAGAGCGCCAATTTTTTGGAAACATGGTATTTTTTTTACATCCTTAAAAAATCACATCAATAATTTGGTATTTTTGAGGGCGGGTATACGCACTTAAAGGTGCTAATTCGCCCGTACACTATCATGATTTGAAAATATTGCGTCCGTATGAGACGATTAGCGCAAAGCGCGTATATCGTCCCTTCATATCATAGACACAAAACTTAACTTATGCGCCTTGCACGCAAACCCAAGAACAACGGAATTTCGGCATCCGCCAGTTTTTCGGCACGAGTCCGATTGGGTTTGAGGCTGTTCTCGCCAATCGGGATCTCGACCATCTGATCAATACACATGCCCAACGCGGCTAGGGTGTTGATATACTCGCTTATCGGACGGTGAAAGCTAATCGTCACCCCGCTCGCTTGGCTTTCGTAGGATTTCATCGGCACAGGTAGCGGTGTGATATAACGGTCTACACGGCGATATTGCAATTTTCGCCCCTCATCATAACCCCACCCGCTTTGGCGCGGAATCCGAAAAGCGGGATGTGTCATGAATAACACCGCCCGACCACGCGGTTTTAATGCCCATAATGCCGATCGCAATACATCTTCGAGCGGATTCATATCTTGAATGCTGAGCAAAAACACCACCGCATCAAACGACCCCGCTTCTAAAAATCCATTTTTATGCAAGTGAGCGGCATCTGCCTGCAAAAAGCGCCCATGCTTACCCTGATTTTTGCGGGCATATTCCAGCAAGCGCGGGCTGACATCCACGCCCGTGTATTTCGCACCTGACTTGGCGATATGTGGTGCGAGTACCCCTTGCCCCGCGCCAATATCTAAAATATGTTCGTTGGGTTGCGGTTGGAGCAATTCTATCACCGCAGGGACGGCAACTTTTTGGTGATGATGACTGCCACCCTCACCCATCCATCCGTTATACCATTTGGCAACGGCATCCCATCCTGTGGGGCGTTTTCGTTCATGACCAGCCATACCAGCATCCTAAAATCTACATCAAATTCGACATCAAATATCAATATATTTGGATATTTTGAACATGATTTTTATTTGTCCAACCAAAATCATGTTATACTGAGTTTAACGATGGGCATCGTTTTTTAATAATTGAATAGTGAATGGATAAACATCATGACCCATAAACCGTTTCTGCATCTCTTTGTTGTTATTATATGGGCGTTATTGACTGCTTGTACAGGTCATTCTGACCAATCGAGCAATACCCCCACTATAGATAGCCCCAGATTAGCCGAAATCCAAAGCAAAGGTCAGATTATTGTGGCGACGGCAATCACCCGTCCATTTGAATATCGAGATGATGAGACCAATCAACTCATCGGGTTTGATGTGGATTTGATGACGACCATCGCCAACGCGCTCGGTGTGAGCATCACATGGCGTGAGATGGCATTCGCCGATTTGTTGCCAGAATTGCAGGCGGGGGATGTCGATGTGGTCATTGCGGGGATGTATATCACCGCCACCCGTGAAGAGCTAGTCGATATGAGCAACCCTTACTTACAAACTGGTTTGGTGATGGCAACGCATGGGGACATCACCGATATTGACGATATACCAGATCTCGCGGGGAAAACAGTCGGCGTGAAAGAGGGGTCTACGGGAGAACGTTTCGCCATTCGCCTACGCGATGAGCAAGGGATCGCGCTGGAATTACGCCGTTATACCGATACCATCGACTCGTTAGACGACTTAAACACAGGGTTGGTCGATGTGGTGTTTAACGATTACATCAACACGCTTGAATACATCAAAACGCATCCGAATGTGCGCGTGGTAGGCGATATTTTAGAACCCGCGGGGTTGGGTATTTCTGTTCGCTCTGGCGATAGCGATTTGTTGGCGTTTATTAATAACCAACTCGCCACCCTCGAAGCCAATGGCACGCTTCAACATTTATTTGACCAATGGATTAATCCGGAGACACAATAATGGCACTCTTTCGCCGATTACAATTTCGCTTGTTATTGGTGTTGATTACCGTGGCGACTATCCCCATTGGGGTGGTCGCATTGATTAACTATACTATCACCACCCAACTCATCATAGAGGAGGTCGAAGCACGCCAGCGCGAAGTCACGCAGATTGTATCGGCACAAGTGACAGGCTTCGTGAATAACATCATCACAACGCTCGACACAATTGGCATCAACAGTTTATCGCTCAATTTGAACTATAATCAACTCAATCTTTATATCAACAATTATTTCCATGACCGTGATGACGATTCGATTCTTTATAAAAGTATTTGGGTGATGGATGCCGATGGGGACGAAATGGGTGGCATAACCAACGGCGATGCCTTGCCCCGTGACTCGCTTTTGAATCGGCGTGAAGATGAAATTTTCTTCCGTCCACAACGGGGCGAGACCTACTTCAGCAATGTGCGGGTTATCAACCAAACACCAGAAATTAGCATCAGTGTCCCCATTTATGATGAAGCCAATACGTTTATTGGCGTGGTGGCGGCAATTATTGACCTGCAAACGACTTGGGATATCATCCGTGATTTACAACTGGGACAAACAGGGTATGTCATGCTCTTGGATAGGCGTGGCAATATCATGGTACATCCCGATAATCAGGTGGTGGATGCCCAATACAACCTCGCCGATACAGAGGCATTTACTCAGGCATTGCGCGGGCAACCCATTCGCATTTATACCTATAATAATCCATTCGCGGGTGATGTGATTGCCAGCGCCATCCCGATTATGGGACCGAATTGGGTGCTGATGGTCGAGCGCCCCACGCAAGAGGCATTCGCCCCCATCCAACAGGCAGTTCAAAATCTCATTTTGGGGTTGGTGATAGCGGTATTGGTCTCTGGGGTGATTAGCATCTTACTCTCACGCCAGATTGCCCGCCCGATTGTATCGCTCCGCAACACCGTGCAACAATTCGGCACAGGCAATTTAGACATCCGAAGCACCATCCAGACCCAAGACGAGATTGGTCAATTGGCGCATGGGTTCAACAATATGGCGACACGCCTCAAGACGCGCATTGACGAAATCAGCCAGAAAAATGAAGAATTGCGCCTCGCTAATGAAAAAGCGTTAGAAGCATCTCGACTAAAAGATGAATTTTTGGCGACCATGAGTCATGAACTCCGCACACCTCTGAGCGCCATTTTGGGCTTCTCTGAGGTATTGTTGATGGATGAACAACTCGATGAAGAACAGACCTTTCAGGTGGAACGCATCGAGAGCAACAGCACACGCTTATTAAATATCATCAGCGACATTTTAGATATTAGTCGCATCCAAGCGGGACGGATGACCTTTCATCCTGTGCCGTTGAATATTCGGGCGATGGTCGAGCAAATTCATGTACAATTAGAAATATTGGCAAAAGACAAAAAAATTGGGTTTAATTATACCATTGGCGAAGATGTCCCAACTGAGGTCATGCTAGATGAGGATGCGTTCATCAAAATCTTGACCAACCTGTGTTCAAATGGGATTAAATTTACCCATAAAGGGTCGGTAGATATTGTGGTGAATCGCAATAAAGATGATTTAGTCATCCAAGTGAGTGATACAGGCATCGGCATCCCTGCTCATTTGCAAGATATCATTTTTGAAGAATTTCGGCAAGCCGATAGTTCATCCAAACGGGCGTATGGTGGCACAGGGCTTGGTCTGGCAATTGTAAAGCGTTTGGCAATGTCACTTGGGGGCAAAGTCAGCGTGAAGAGTAAGGTCAATGAAGGCAGTACATTCACAGTCTTGTTACCCCTTATCGAACACGCAGAAGAACCGAAGGTGTAGGTGTAGGTGGATTATGTTCAAAATTCATGCAGAACTGCTCAAAGGGTGGACGGTGTTGGTGGTAGATGATGAGCCTGATGCCCTTATCTTAGCCAAAATGTTACTAGAACGGTGTGGCGCAAAGGTGCTAACCGCCAACAACGGTCAAGAGGGATTTGAACTCATCGAAAAACATCACCCAAGTTTCGTCTTATCCGATTTATCGATGCCCGTTTTAGACGGATGGGGCATGAATGAACTGGTGCAAAAATCGCCCCATTTACGCCATATCCCAATCATCGCGTTCACTGCTCACGCCATGATTAAAGACCGTGAACGCGCCTTAGCCGAAGGATTTCATAACTACATCACAAAACCGCTCATCCCCAAAACTTTCATTCAAAATATACTGCGGTTGTTGGTGGATATCCCCGATTTATACGAACAACTCGCTCAGTCGTTAGAAGAGGATAAATAACATGCGTTTACTAATTGTGGAAGATGAAGCCGATACCCTTCATGTGATGAGTAGTTTATTACAAATGGCAAATATTCAAGCCGATAGCGCCACCAGCGCAGAAGAGGCGTTGCATCACCTGCAGGCGACTGCGTATGATGGTGTGATTATCGATTTTGCCCTACCGGGCATGGATGGGTTTGAATTATTGGGGCAAATCCGTAACACTGAACAATATAAACATCTGCCTTGCATTGCCGTCACCGCCTTTCATTCGGCAGAGGTCAAAAAGCAAGCCTCCGAAGCAGGCTTCGATGGTTATTTCAGCAAACCTGTGAATACCCGTAATTTCGCCAACGATATATTAAAACTCATCCGCAAAAACTGATAAGTCGTAAAGATATGTGGCAATTCTGACCATAAATCTGCTACAATCTTACCCGAATCATACGACATTTATTCAAAATAATCGCCTTGTAATCATTGAAAGTGAGATATGTAATGATAATATTCAAACAGAGCCGTTCTACATTATGGTTGCTGGTGATAAGCCTGTTATCATTGGTTGCCTGCGCCTCCGATGCGCCTGAATCGGTCACACCAACAACCCCGCCGTTGGCGCAATCGATCCGCTTTCATACATGGGTCGAGGATGTACCGCAAGAAATCCTCGACCAATTCACCCAAGAAACAGGCGTTGCGATTGAATTTATCACATATGAATCACAAGATGAAGCGATTGCCAATCTTCGCAATGGGGGTATTTATGATGTGGTGGTCTTGGATAACAAATATGTGGCGGTGGCTATCGCAGAAGAACGCCTCGCCCCGCTCGATTATTCGATCATCACCAATTTCCGCAACATTTCGCCCAATTTCCGTGACCTCGCCTATGACCCGCAAAATCAATTCTCTGTACCCTATAATTGGGGAACCCTGGGTATTGTGGTCAACCCCGAAAAAGTAAGCCGACCGATTACTCAATGGGCAGATTTATGGGATGAAGCATTTTTGGGCAAGGTGGTGATGTGGAACGGCATCCGCACATCGGTGGGGATTACGCTCAAGGTTTTGGGGTACGATGCCAACACCACCAATTTTGACGAACTGGCACAAGCCGAAACCAAACTGATGGAATTGCGCCCATCTATTTTGGCATTTGTCGGATCGAGCAGTGAGGTTGTGCCATTACTCACCGAAGGGGATGGGGCGATTGCGCTCGGTTACGTGGGCGATATTTTCGCCGCAGAAGAAGCAGGCTTCAATTTTGAATACGTCATCCCGGAAGAAGGCACGTTGGTCTGGGGCGATAATTTCGCCATCCCTAAAAACAGCCCCAACATCTATACCGCACAAGTATTTATTAACTATTTACTCCGCCCCGATATAGGCGCGAAAATTTTGGAGTATAATTATTATTCAACACCCAATGATGGTGTTGCGCCATTCGTCGATGAAGCGTTACGGAATAACCCGCTCATCTTCCCACCAAATGATGTGTTACAAAATTCATCGCTGATTTTGTCGTTGGGGGCAGAAGTCGAAGCACGCTATGCCGAAATTTGGGATAGATTTGTACAAGGAAACACACCATGACTCAATCGTCATCATCTGCACCAGCTATAACATGGAGTCTGCGCCGAATCGCCATTTTGGTGCAAGCCACTGGCTTTTTTATCATCTTATTCGTCATCAGCACGGCAGTTTATTCGTTTATCTTTAGTTCAGAACGCGCCTTGTGGCAAAGTCGGCAAAGTGATTTCGCCCTGACTGCCGCCCGCGTGGTGAGCGATACACTCGAACAATCACGCTTATTCATGGATATTGTCAATGATATCGAAAATGATGCCGATTTTGATGATGTCGTCAGAATTATCGCTTCGCGTTATGAAACCGTTCAAGAGGTGCTGGTGCTAGATGGCAACGCCAACATCCTCGCCAGTTTTTCGACAGACGCACCTGTGTTGAGTAATTTATTCACCGTGCGTCAATCCAATTGGTTTTTGAATGCCCGTAATGGCGAAGATTATCTGAGCAACCTGCAATTTTCATCACAGAATACACCCTATATCATTATCGCCCGCCCATACGAAAAAGCGCGTGGCGCAATTGCCATTCGCCTTAACATGAGCATTTTGAATGATGTGGTCGAAGATATTCGCTTCGGCGCAACGGGTAACGCCTATCTGGTCAATACAGAGGGTCAAATTTTGGCTCATAGCGACTTTACTATCGTTGAGCGCAATACCAATATCGCAGACCGCCCCGAATTTCAGCAAGCACTGAATCAGGACGATTTATTCTTCAATCCCGATTATTTCAATTTCTTAGACCGCGAGGTCATCGGCACAAGCCTCAAAATTGAAGGCACGAATTGGCTCATCTTCAGCGAGGTCGAACAAGACGAGGCGTATGTCACCAGTTTTAATGCCAATACATTACTCCTGATTGTATTTCCACTGTTATTCGTCCTCGTGGTTTCGGGACAAGATGTATTCTCGCAACGCCTTGTCTTTTCACGTCTTGAACAGTTACAAAGCGCCGCCAAAAAAGTCACCGATGGCGATTTGAGTGTACAAGTCCCTGTGGTGCGTATGGACGAAATTGGCAGATTGGCGGCTACATTTAACACCATGACAGCATCGTTGAATAAAAACACCGAAGAATTGCGTCATGCCCGCGATGAGGCGATTTCTGCCAAAGAGATCGCGCAAGAGAACAACCGCCTCAAATCTGAATTTTTATCCACCATGAGCCATGAATTGCGTACGCCACTCAATGCCATTGAAGGCTTTACGGGGATTATGCTAGGCGGGATGGGGGTCGAACTCGATACCAAAGCCCGTAGCATGGTCGAGCGTATCGGCATGAATAGCAAACGCTTAGTCGAATTGGTCAACGCCTTTTTGGATATTTCGCGCATCGAATCGGGGCGGATGGATTTGGTGAATGTGCCATTTTCGCCCACAGAACTCGCCGAAAAATGGCGCAGACAAATCGGCGGGTTAGCAGAACAAAAAGGGATCGTATTCACGGTCAGCATAGACCCTAGCCTACCATCGCGCATCTTAGGCGATGATGATGCGCTCACGAAAATCGGTCAAAATTTGCTGAGCAACGCCATCAAATTCACCGAGTCGGGTCGGGTGACACTGGATATGAAACGCAATGGTCAGGATGAATGGCAAATCATCGTCACCGATACGGGCATCGGCATTCCTGTTCATGCGCGGAGTTATATTTTCGATGAATTCCGTCAGGTAGATGGCTCATCTACCCGTAAATATGGTGGCACGGGCTTGGGCTTGGCAATTGTGCAAAAATTGGTGCGCCTGATGAACGGCACTGTCCGCGTCGATAGCGAATTGGGCGCGGGTAGCACCTTCACCGTCACCTTACCGCTCCAATCTGGCGAGCCTCAACCAATGACTGAGGTGGTGAATTTATGAGCAATATTCCGTTAGACATCCTCAATGATTGGGATATTGTGGTGATCGATGACGAATTTGATAGCCTCGAAGTGGCGCGGTATATCCTCGCCTTCTATGGCGCACGGGTGCATACGGGCGAAAACGGGCTAGAAGGGTTAAATTTGCTCAAAAGTGTGCGCCCGCGCTTCATCATCTCCGATATTTCGATGCCCCAAATGGACGGTTGGGCGTTCATCGCCAAACTGCGCGAAGATGAGGAATTACGCAAAATCCCGGTCATCGCACTCACGGCTCATGCCATGCGTGGCGACCGAGAAAAAGTCATGGCGGCGGGGTTTCATAATTACATGATAAAACCCCTCTCCCCCAGCACGTTTATTGAGCAAATCATCCGCCTATTGATTGATATTCCCGAATTTGAAGCCTTATCCAAATATATTGATTAACAAGAGGTCAATAAAGATATGTATGTCGTAGAAGGCAGTCGCATTTTAATCGTTGAAGATGACCCCGATGGTCAGATGGTCGTCTCGCATGTGGTCACACAAACGCTATCGATGCCTGTAGATGTGGTCGGTAATGCGTTTGAAGCCCTCAAATTATTGGCAGAACAAAGCAAGGCGTATAAAATCGCCATTATCGATTTATCTATGCCCGATATGGACGGGTGGCAATTGTTGAATAATATCCGCCAAAATCCGCAAACAGAGAAGTTGCCATGTGTGGCGGTGACGGCATATCATTCATCGCGCACCCGTGAAGAAGCTCTCAAAAGTGGTTTTGTGGCGTATTTTTCTAAGCCGATAGATACCGAAACCTTCACATCTGAACTCAAAAAGTACATGAGTTAAGGGTGGTCTAGGGACGATATACGGTCACGGAAATTTTTAGGTGTGTACATCCCTAGCATCCCGTTGGGCGCGTGATATTCGGATTAATCCCCACCTCTTTCAGGTCATAGCGCAAAATCAGTTGACCTGAAAGAGGCAACGATGAATCGAATAATGTCACCAGCACATTTTCGACATCGATATTGGCATAATACCGAACTACCGCGTTCCGACTCGGAGCGACCCACAATTCACTGCTCATGGTGATGACCCGCCCGCCATCCAACTGCACTTGTGGCAACACCAATTGATCTGGGGTGACATCAAACCGCCACACGGTTTCGCCATTCACAACCCCATTTGATGCGCCCGGTGAGGCGAAATTCACCCCGCCCAATAATTCACCCGCCCGCAAATCGGCGACCAACGGCGCGAGTTCATCTTGTGCATCAGTCAGACAAGCCCCCTCGCGCACGATAAATGTCCGTTGCCCCAAGCGCACACCTTCTAAGACCACCCCATCGGCTTCGCCGAATAATTCACCGACACCAGAAATCACGGTACGGCGCTGATTCCCCGCCTGATTAAACCACACTTGCAACCGTGCCTCAAATTCAACGGGGCGCGATGTGTTGGCGAACACGCCCACAAAACGCAACGTGGCATCGTAATGCCAATTGGTGAGCAGGGGTAAATTGTCATCGATCATCGGGAAACTCACCCCCATGTTAAACGGCACGGGAGGCGCATTTTGGGTTTGAATCGCCGCCGTTTCGAGCGCATCCACCGATGGAATGCGCGTGGGCAAATCGGCAGGGGTTTGTCCACGCCCCGTACAGCCTATCAACAGGCACGATAGCATCAACATCCATAACCACAATTTTTTCATGCGTTTCATCTCTAATTGCTACCAGACATCTCGCCCTATTTTACCACCGACTGATACTTTTCGGTGAGATTGGCATAATTTGATGTGTTGTGTTAGGCTAGTCGTATCGATGTGGGGTGCGAACAGAAAGTTGTGCTTTTATGGTGATTGGTCTCACATCTCACGATTTTCGGTCTGCGATTCAGGCGCTCCAATTATCGGGGCGGGTGGTTTGTTTACATTCATCGTTACGCAGTTTCGGGCGTATTCACGCACCATCACCCGAAGCCGCCGCCAAAATCGTCATCAACGCCTTTTTAGACGAAGGGTGTACGGTCTTAGTCCCAACATTTTCGCGCATATTCGAGGTTATGCCACCCGCATCTGCCATGTTCATCCCGCATAACGCCCTCGAGACTCGTAACCTGAATCGGCTTTGGTACGATTATCTGGTGGCGGTGCGTTACGATTATCAAACACCCTATTTCACCCCGCAAACAACGTTGTTGGATATGCGTGACATGGGCATCATCCCCACCACCCTGCTCAAAATGGATGGGCATGTGCGCGGAAATCATCCGTTGATGTCGTTCACGGCGATCGGCGATAAAGCCGAGTCGCTAGTGGCATCGCAAACATTTGACGATGGCTATGCCCCCAGGCGCGAACTCATCCAACAACAAGGGATGGTTGGATTATTGGGCGTAGGTTATGAACGCATGTCATTGTTGCATTATGCCGAAAAATTAGCAGGCAGGCGCTTATTCATCCGTTGGGCGGCGGATGAACACGGCGGGGTTATCAATGCCGAAGTAGGGGGATGTTCTAACGGGTTCGATAATTTTGCCCCTTATTTGAATGGATTGGCAAAAATCGCCATTGTCGGCAAAAGCCTATGGCGTTTTTATGATGCCGAAGCCGTTGCCACCCGCGCCAGCGCCCTCATCAGACAAAAACCGACCATCACCCAATGCGATAATCCTGCTTGTGCGTTTTGCCGAGATGTGCTATCACAAAAGTTGACAACAGACTAAGACTTGCCAAACATGAAAATAAGTTCTATGCTAGAGATGGCACACATAACCCATTAAAAAGAGCCGATAAGGATATTTATTTCGATGAGCGATAAAAAGCGTATTTTCATCTCGTATGCCAGAGAAGACGCGGTGGATTTAGCCTATCAATTGCGCGATGCGCTGATTGGGGCGGGTCATAACGTATGGATGGACACTTCAGAAATTCACGCAGGGGCGAGTTGGTCACGCGATTTAGAAGATGCCATAGAACGCAGTGAGATTGTCTTGGCGCTCCTCAGTTCGGCGGCGTATGTATCGGATATTTGTCGGGCAGAGCAAATGCGCTCTATCCGCAAAAATAAGCGCCTCATCCCGATTTTGGTGCAAGCGGATGCCGATAGACCCATCTACATGGAAAATATGCACTATCTGGATTTTTCTGATGCCAGTCTATTCGAGAGTTTGATGGTGCATTTGATAGATTATATCGAGACGGGCAAAATGCCCCCTGTCATGGTCGCGCCCGTTATGCCCATTAGCAACGCTTTACCCCCCAAGATGAAAATGACCGCCCAAAGCGCCCCTGCCACATCCACATCGGTCAAGCGCGATGTGCGGGCGTTTCGGCGTTATATCGCCGATTTGCGCGATGAGACATGGCTCGGTGAACGCCATTGGTGGACATATTATTTGTTTTATTATGCCGATATGACCGATGCGGTCGAAATTCTCAAGAACGGTGTGGTGAATCCGCCCATCGAAAAAGCAAACGTAAAAAGTCGGTATTGGGAGCGCACCGTGCGCTTGTACTTTCGTCCCCGCGTCCCCGATTTATACGGCTCGGAAGGGATTCGCCCACGCGATAGCCAATCGAAATCGTATTGTGCCATGCCCGTCTTTTTCTTGTTCGATTTAGAGAGCATACTTGTCCAAGCCGATACGCGCTTCAGCGAAGGCGATGTCATGCTCAACCCCAAGACGCTCAAATCGGCATCGGCTTTTCGGGATATGCCTTTCGAGATGATTTATCATGACTCGTGGTTTAATCCAGATGAACGCGATGAAATCCTCTCGGCGCGGCGGGCGCAAGTGATTGTGCCACAAGCCTTACCGCTCACCCATTTGCGTCAGATTTGGTGTCGGTCTGAAGCCGAATACGAAACCTTGTATAACCTATTGCCATCTGAATTATGGTCACAATATGGCTCGAAATTGACGGCACGCACCGATTATGACCTGTATCATCGGCGTTGGCTCTATGTGCAAGACGTGCATATGAGCCACGAAGGGGTATTGTTTAATTTTCATCCATGTCATGACCGTGAATCTGAAGAGTGCAATCCGTTTGATGTGCGGATTGCATTGACCTCTGGCGATAACACGCATTCGGTGGATATGGGCGAAATCACGATTGATAAAGAACTCGCCGTAGATTTGACCAGTTACGACCTCACCGATGAATATATGATTCGGCTATTTTTAGATGATACCCTCGCCTATTATGGCAAGCATCATCCCAAATAAAGCCAATATGCCTGTGGACGATATACGCCCTGCGGCTAATCGTCCATTACACAAAGCCCGGTTTTAAGGGTGTAATGGCGGACTAGCGAAGCGTATGTCCGCCACCAACCGAAAATACATCCACTAAAATAACCAAATCTGCTATCCATCCTAATTCGGGGTATAATAGGGAGATGAAAAATCTTATACAGAACGTCAAGTTGAGGATAACATGCCAATGGATGGCACATCAGCAACCGCCCATATTGATAAACTCATCGCCCATGCGCGAGAATTGCGCCTGCGCGATGTGACGGGCGCTATCGCCCTGAGCGAAGAAGCCTATCAGCTCTCGACCGAAGGTGAATTCGCCTCGTCACCTTATATCAAAGGGCAAGCAGGTAGCCTGATTAATCTGGCGCTCTGCAACGCGCACCTCTCGAATATCTCCGAAGCCCTCACACAAACCCTCAATGCACGGGCATTGTTTCGGGTGATTAACGATATTCAGGGCGAAATTTTGGCGCTGATTTTATTGGGTGGGATGCACCAAGATTTAGGCAACTATCCGTATGCCCAAGAAATCGCGCTCGAAGCTCTGCATTTAGCCGAAAAAACCAATGACAAACGGTCACAAATCAGCGCCGCCAACATTATAGGCGTGGTGTATTTAGAGACGGGCAACCCAGATGAGGCGTTGAAATATTTTTATCGCTGTCTCGATTTAAGTTCCGAATTGGGCATCAAACGCTCTCGCGGGGCGGTTTGCAAAAATATCTGCCAAGCCTATATCATCAAAAAACAATACAGTCGTGCCATGATTTATGCCCTCAAAGCCTTGCAATATTATCGTGAGCTGAATTATCAACAAGGCGAAGCCGAAGTGCTGACGGAAATCGGCAAAATTTACGAAGAAGTCGGCAACGATACCCGCGCCTTGTTGGTGTATGTGGAGTGCTTGGTCGAGGCGCAACGCTCTGGCAACCAACGCGCAGAAAGTAGCGCCCTCACCAGTTTAGGGCGGATTCATCTGCGTCAAGATGAATTGGCGCAAGCCTTACGCCTGCTCAATGACGCGCTCAAATTGGCGGAGGTGGTGAGCGCCCCGCAATTATTGAGCGAGGTTCACTTAACATTGGCAAATGCCTATGAAAAAGCCAATGATTTTATGCGGGCGAATCATCATTTCAAAGAATATCATCGCATTTACACCGAAATTTTTAACGAAAATGCCGATACCCGACTCAAAAATTTACAAGTGCTTCATCAAGTCGAAAATGCCCGCCAACAAGCCGAAATTCATCAATTACGCAACATTGAACTCCAAGAGGAAATCAAAGAACGGCAAAAGGCACAAGAGACGTTGCTCGTCTTGAATCGGCAATTGCAACAAGAAATCAAACAACGCGAAGAACTCATCCACGATTTAGATGCCTATACGCATACAGTGGCGCACGATCTAAAAAATCCGTTGTCGTTGGTGGTGGGATACACATCGCTCATTTTAGCCTATTATGCCAATGATTTGCCCGCCGAGGTGTTAGAGTGGGTGCAATCTATCGAACATACAGGCAATAAAATGACGACCGTCATCAACGAATTGCTGTTATTGGCGCGGATTCATCAGCAATCGATTGAGGTTCAACCGTTATCGATGGGTGAAATTATCCAAGAGGTATATCAATCACTCGCGCCCAAAGTGGAGGAATTTTATGCCGAGATAATCGCTCCCACCGATTACCCTACCGTGATGGGTCATGCCCCATGGATTGAGCAGGTGTGGAATAATTACATCAGTAACGCCATAAAATATGGTGGCAGACCGCCTAAAATCGAGATTGGCTATACCCCACTACCCGATAAGGGGATGGTCAAATTTTGGGTGCGCGATAACGGCGATGGTCTGAGCGAAGATGCCCAACGGCAATTGTTCTCGCCCTTCAAACGTTTCGCCGAAAATAAAGCCGAAGGACATGGTGTCGGGCTTTCGATTGTGAAACGCATCATCGAAAAATTAGGCGGTGAAGTCGGTGTCGAAAGTCGAGGAATGACGGGTGAAGGCAGTATTTTCAGCTTCACATTGCCCATTGCCATGATCGAATCACCAGTTGAGTCGTGAGGCTGTCGCATGTTTTCATCATTACGCGCACGCTTATTGGCATCGTATCTGTTACTCCTCGTCATCACCCTGTCGGTGATTGTTGGGGCACTCATCTTCGCCACCAGCAGTCGCCCTGCCCCAACCAATCAGACGTATCAAAACCTGAGCCAAATCGCACGCGGTCTGAACTTGCCCAGTTTATTATCGGGCATACGGGGGCAAGGTGGCAATCTGGTATCGGTGCTAAGTGATTTTGCAATGAGCCGTGATGTGCGCGTGATTGCCATCAATATGGTCTCGCAAGTGGTGTTATATGATAGCGATGCCCATTTTCCAGTCGGGACACCGATTCGCATTGAGGTGGATAATCCACAAAATTTGAATACCAACATGATACCACGGATAAATGACCCTGTGTACGGCTCATTCATTCAAGATGGCACAGAATGGTTATTTTTTGGGGTCACACGGGCAATCGGCAACCAACAATTGGCATTTATCTTAGCCGATACACGCCCCACACAATCGCTACAAGATACACTCGCTACATTTGGCGCGGATTTGTTGTTGCCCCTCGTACAAGCGGCGCTCATCGGCTTGGCGATTGCGCTCATCTCATCGGCGCTCATCAGCCAGACCATCGCCCGCCCGTTACAAGCCCTCAGTCATGCCGCTACCGAAGTGGCGCGGGGCGATTTACATACCCCTGTTATCATCACAGGTCCGACAGAAGTCCAAGCGTTAGCCGTGGCATTTAATGAGATGAAAACACAAGTCAGTCAAGCACAACAATCGCAACGCGATTTTTTGGCGAATGTGTCTCATGATCTCAAAACGCCCCTCACATCGATTCAGGGATATGCCCAAGCGATTTTAGACGGCGCGACCAAAGACCCCAAACGCGCCGCCACCATCATCTACGAAGAGGCGGAACGCCTCAACCGTCTGGTGACACAACTGACCGATTTGGCGCGTGTGGAGGCGGGGCGCTTCTCGTTGCACCTAACCGCGATTGATTTGGGGCAGATGGTGACAAGTGTGGCGCAAAGCCTCGCGGTGATGGCAGATAAAAAACGTATCTCGCTCGAAATTGATGCGCCGTCTATGCCCCCTGTGGCGGCGGATGGCGACCGATTTTCGCAGGTACTCAACAATCTGATTAGCAACGCGATAAAATACACACCCGATGGAGGCAATGTCTGGGTGAAAACCCGCGCCGTTGAGGGTGGTGTGGAAGTCAGTATCGCCGATAACGGGGTTGGCATTCCAGAAAAAGATTTGCCCCGTATTTTCGAGCGATTTTATCAGGTCGATAAAGCCCGCGGTCCCGCACGCGGTACGGGGCTAGGGTTAGCTATCGTCAAAGAAATTGTTCAGGCGCACGGCGGTAAAATAGAGGTACAAAGTGTCGAGGGGCGCGGATCGCGTTTTTCGGTGTGGATGCCCTCTCCCACTGCGCCAACCGTCATGCGTCAACGCTTATCGTGAGGAAAATGTGATGTCTACACTTGCGCCCCCAATTTGCCCACGCTGTGAAGCCGAAAATAGTTTCACCATTTATCAGGATAAGATGACGTGTCGGCGGTGTGGTTACGTCATCCAACACGATGCGGGTATCAAACCGCCGACATCATCAGGGACGAATCCATCGCTCAAAAATGCCCTCACCAGCATGTTTGGGGATAAAGCCAAAAACATCGTGAATGACATTATCCCACAAAATGCCGATACGTTGCCCATCCGCGAGATTCGTGCCAGTTATGCGATTCGCTACGCGGGGCAATTGCCCCCATACGCCCGCGCCGCCTTCAATAGTGGTCAAGCGTATATCGAGCGTAAACTGTATCCAGAAGCGAAAGACGCATTTTTGCGGGCGTTGGCTATCCAACCCGATTTTGTGGATTGTTATTATTGGCTGGCGCTCCTCAGCACCGATCCGCAAGAAAAACGCGACTATCTGACTAAAGTTATCGCCCACATGCCCAAACACGGCGATGCCATGCGCGAATTGATGCTCCTCGATGGCAAACTCACCCAAGCGCAAGCCGATGCGCTCAAAAATCCCTATTTGGATGCCGAAAAACGCCAAGCGGGTGGCGCGGTGAGCGTGACCAGTAAAAATGTGCGATGCCCGAATTGCGGGTCGTATCGCATGACAACGGATGATGTTACAGGCTTGCCCTATTGCGATTCGTGCGGGTATATCGGCGAAAAATCGGCGAATACGGCGGGGGATTCATCGTTATTTTCGGCATTGCTCAAACGGCGCTCGCAGATGGTGGTTTGGCAAGTCGGTGAACGCTTGTTGCTATGCAATAGTTGTGGCGCAGACCGCACGATTCCGGGCAATAAATTGAGCGATCATTGCCCGTATTGTGGGTCGAAGCATGTGGTGGTGCATGATGCGCTCGGCAGTTTTAGCCAACCCGATAGCCTCATCCCGTTCAGTATCACGCGCCAACAAGCGGGTGAACGCATCAAATCGCACCTGAACACCGCGCTCGCTCGTATGCGCCGTTGGGTAGATAACACTGCTGTAGAACGAGCTACACTAGAGGGTCATTTTTTGCCGTATTGGGTCTTTGATGCTACGGTTGAGGTACGCCGTACTGTTATCTATACTGAAGTCGAGATGGATGAACGGGGAAATTATCATCGGCAACGCACACAACGCTATGAGACCGAAGAATTCACCGATTTCGCCGATGATGTGTTGGTGTGTGCGGTCAAATCTCCGCCGAAATTGCTCACCGATAAATTGGGAAGATATGATGTCAATCAGGCGGTTGCTTATCAACCAGACCTCATCACCAAAAACCCCGCCCAGATTTATAGCATGGATTTTGACCGTGCCTCGCTCGAAGCGCGGACGATTGTCAACCGCCTCATGCGCGAAAAACATGGCGAAATTTGGAGTGGATTCGGTCAGGTGCAATCGATCAGCACATCAGCAACCGATATGCAATTTCAGCTCATGCTCATGCCCGTGTGGATTGCCACGCTCTACGAAGAAGATGGTGATATTCGCACCGCACTGGTGAATGGTCAGACGGGGGCGGTGGTGTTTGGCAAATCGCAGAAGCCCCCGCGCTAGAGATATGAGCAACAGTATCTTTTGGGGCGGATATACGAGGCTAAAGCCTTTAATCCGCCCCTTGTATCTACACACTAAAAATTGTACGGGACGATTAGCGCGAAGCGCGTATATCGTCCCTATTGTGAGACAAATTTATGAATTCGCCATTTGAAAGTTTAACGGAAGGTTGACAACCAAATTTTTGACCCGTTCTTCAGCATAGGCGCAATAATCAGGGTTTAGCTCAAAACCAATATAACGCCGCCCCAATTTTTTGCACGCCACCGCCGTAGACCCCGACCCCATAAACGGGTCTAAGACCACATCATCGCGTTGGGTGAGCAGGTGCAAAAATTCTTCGACAATGCTGGTCGGATAAATCGCAGGGTGCGGATTGCCTTTTTGCGATTCGACAGCCGTTTCTATCACATCGCGTTTGAGCGGTTCGCCATAAAGCCGAATAATCGTAAACCCATTTTTATCCAGTTGGATTTGTCGCCCACCCGCCTGACCACCAAACGGTTCTGAATGAATCCCCCTAATCTTCATGCGGAAACTCTCGATTTTGCCTTGTTGAACATCTTGGATAACCTCATACAAGGCTTGTTGAGCATGTGCTTTTTGTTCATCAGATAAATCGGACGAGGCAATCAGTTCAAAATAGCGTTTTCCAATATCTTTATGACCATTTTTGACCGATTTCGGAGCAGTTTTTTGCGCCATGAATGCGGTATGGTTATAAAAATAGGCATCCGATTTGACAAAATGAAAAAACGGTTCGGTGCTATTGACCAAACGGCGTTTGAATTGGCGCGGGGTTGGGTTACGCTTGACCCATGTGATGCTATTCACCAAACGGGCTTGAGGATAGGCTTGGTTAATCGCAATCGCAAACCGATATGGCACAAGGAGCAAATTACTGTTTTCATATTTATCGCCCAAATTAAAAACGATGCTCCCTGTGGGCTTAATCACACGCAAACATTCGCCAAATAACACGACTAATTTTTGGAGATAGATATCGAGTGATGACTCGTTACCGATACCACCGCCATAATCACGTTGTTGAAAATAGGGTGGCGATGTAATGACCAGTTGCAGGCTCGAATCGGGCAAATGTTTAATCAGGTCGAAACAATCACCGCATAAAATTTGATTAAAAGGGATATTCATCGTCACTCATCCCAATAGCGCAGATACATCCACCAGTGCATTCTTCAGCGTGCGCGAGGCAAATGTTCCGCCCAATGTATACCCACCCTGACGGCGCAGGCGGTCATCCTCGCGGATATACACCTCGATAATTTGCACATCGGGGTCTACTATCCAATATTCACCCACGCCATGCGCCTCATAAATATCGAATTTTGTTAGGCGGTCTTGTTTATGCGTACTCGGCGATAAAATTTCGATGATTAAATCGGGTGCGCCTATGATGCGCCGATTGGTCATTTCACACTGCGTATTATCGGGTGATACCCACAGAATATCGGGTTGTACAATTATATCACCCATCATGACATCTATTGGCGCTGTGAATAAGCCCTTTTTGGTCGTAATCGGCAACAAATAAGCAAGTATAGACATTAAAATTTCTTGATGTTGCGGTGTCGGTGCTGGCATGTTTCCCTCCTGCCCATCGTATACATGCAAAATGCCACCTATCAATTCCATGTGGATGTTGGTTTCGGGCAATTGGAAATATTCTTCGAGGGTCATTTTTTGCCCGTGTCGGAATAGTTGGCGTGTGGTTTCGGGGATAGTATCAGTCATCAGGTTAGCCTTTCAACACTACAACAATTTGGACTGTTTCGTCTTGGATGTGTCGGCGGGGCGCGGGGTTTGCGCTTTTTTCTTGCGTGCCTCATCCAAAATTTCTTGGGCGCTTTGCAAGCTACCCTCACCCGTCGCGCCGAGCATCTCAGCGAGTTCACGGACACGCGCCGCATCTTCTTCGAGCGTCAGCACTTCGGTGGCAGTGCGATCTTTGACCACTTTTTTACGCACATGGAAGTGTTTATCGGCATACCCTGCTAATTGGGGCAAGTGCGTGACGACCAACACCTGATGCCCATGTGTGAGTTCCCACAATTTTTCGCCAACGACACTGCCGACACGCCCGCCGATGCCCTGATCTACTTCGTCAAAAATCAGGGTATGGGTATGATCAGCTTGCGTCAGCACCCGTTTGAGCGAGAGCATAATCCGCGCCGCCTCGCCACCCGATGCGACTTTCGCCAACGGACGCAACGGTTCGCCAGGGTTGGCGCTCATCATAAATTCTACGTGGTCAATGCCCGTATAATCAAACTTGTAGCGTTTATCGCCCACAAAACAGCCTTCGGGATCGGGGGTATGTTCAAGCCGTACCTCAAACTGGGTGCGCTCCATACGTAAATCTTTGAGTTCCTGCACCACGCGCTTGCTCAATTGTTCGCCGATACTCTTGCGGACTTTGCTAATATCGGCGCTGATCGCCCCAATTTGCGTGAGCAAATCGCGTTCTTGTTTGCGTAAATCGTTTAGGCGTTCTTCGCTATGTTCGATGTTATCCAATTCTTTGCGCGATTTTTCGCCATAAGCGAGGATTGCTTGGATGGAATTGCCATATTTACGGCGCAAATTGGCGATGAGTTCGAGCCGTTCCTCGATTTCGTTCAGACGGTCGGGGTCGTATTCGATATTTTCGGCATAATCAGCGAGTTCACGCGATAAATCTTGTGCGAGTTCGCTCAGATTATCGGCTTGGGTGGCTAAATCAGTCAAATCGGGGTCAAGGGCAGATAATTTTTCGACCAAGACCGCCACCCGCGCCAGCGCATCAATCGCCGACATGGGCAAGCGACCATCATCGCCCCCATTCAACAACATGCCCGCTTCGGCGGATAATTTGGCGAGTTGTTCGCTATTGGCATAGCGATTGCGTTCTGCCTTGAGTTCTTCATCTTCGTTGGGCTTGAGTTCGGCGGCATCAATTTCTTCTACGGCATGGCGCAACATCTCGGCACGGCGTTGTTTGGATGCTTCATCCTCCATCAGACCCCGAATTTCACGGCGCACCTCATACACATGCTCGGTGACGGTGCGAAGCGCCTCGCGCATTTCCATCAAATCGGCATAACGGTCGAGCAAATCGAGATGGTGTGGCGGATTGAACAGCGTGAGATGTTCACTTTGTCCGTGAATATCCACCAACAAATCGCCGATAGCACGTAAAATTTCTTGACTAACCGTGATGCCATTCACCCGCGCCGTAGAGCGCCCGTTGGCGCGTAACTCGCGGGATAATACAACGAATTGCGGTTCTGATTCATCAGTCAATTCTTCGCGTTTGAGCAATTCCGTGATGGCGATTTTAGAAGGCATTTCGAGCGAAAAAACGCCCTCGACAATTGCTTTTTCTGCGCCAGAACGCACCATCGAAACATCGGCTTTGCCACCGAGTATCAATTCTACCGCGTCTACGATGATAGATTTGCCCGCGCCCGTCTCGCCTGTAATAACATTCAGCCCATTACTAAATTCGAGTTCTAAATTTTCGATAATCGCAAAGTTGCGGATGCGTAATTCTTCTAACATGGTTATGATTTCATCCGTGTATAAACCGTCACTGCCGTGATACCAACAAAAATGAGTAACCCGATTGAAAAAAGATTGGCGAAGATAAAATCGCCCATCGGCATATAAATGTCGCGGGGTACTGTCGATAAATCGATATTCGCCTCGCGTGCCGCCTCGATAATGCGACCATATCTGTCGTTATAAATAAGCGCCGCATATAACCCAGAGCCGATGAGTGCGCCCAAAATCACCCCACCGACAGCGATTTCGCCACTATTGCGCCCGCGCCGATGCTTGGTTGCGCGTAAAATCGCCTCAGAGACCAAACCCGCCCACACAATGCCGATGAAAAAATTGAGCAGGATGAAATTGGCGAATGAAGCAATCACCCCGCCGATGATACACAAGCCTGTACTCACGGCGAAGGTGATGAGCAAATCATTGCTGGTGGCGCTAAAAAATTTATTCTCCACTTGGCGCACACATTCCCGACAACGATAACCGACTGGCGTGCTAACAGCACACTTGGCACACATATAGCGTCCACATTTGTTACAGCGCAATTCCGTCTCGATATCGGGATGTACTTGGCAATAATGAATTTCATCTGGTGTTATATCAGTCATCATTTTCCTATCAATCCTCTTGTTCAGAACGCCCGACACGCGGTTCTAAGCGATCTAATAATGCCCGATAGAAATAATTACGTCCGCGCAAACGGACAAATTGCGAGGTTTTATCGCTCACCTGAATCCGTATCGTATCATCCGATTCAATCTGGCACAACGTTTGACCATCCACAGAAATGAGCATGTGAATATCGTTAATCGCCATCGGATTCACCATCACCCGCGCACCATCCGCCAACACAATCGGGCGTTCCATGCTCAAATGGGGTGCAGACGGCACGATGAGGATATTGCGTAATTCGGGCGGCAAAATCGGACCACCCAACGCCAACGCATACGCCGTAGACCCCGTAGCGGTCGCCACCACCAACGCATCAGCGTGATAGGTGGTGAGCCAATCATTATCTACATACGTCTTAAGGCGTATCATGCGCCCAACAGTGCTACCACTGATGACCACATCATTGAGCGCGTCACTTGTGGCAATTAGTTGGTCATCCCGAAACACTTGGGCGGTGAGCATGGCGCGAGTTTCGATCCAATAATCGCCACGCAACACCGTTTCGAGTTGGTCTTGCCATTGGGTGTAATCGGTGATCTCGGTCAGAAAGCCCAATTGCCCCATGTTGATGCCCAAAATGGGGACACCATACGCCGAACACACCCGCGAAGAGCGCAACATCGCCCCATCACCGCCGATAGCAATCACCAAATCGGTCTGCGGGATACGATGCACAACATCTTCGGGCTTCCACGCCGTATACACCCATCCATCTAATCCACGCGCACGGATGACGGCTTGCAGTTGTTCTGCAATCGGATAGGTTTGTGGGCGTAATGGATGCGCCAATACGCCGATGCAATTCAAGGGAGTTGCCATTCTCGCGCCTTATGATAGTGCCAACACGTTTTCTAGTGTATCACTTTTTTTACCAGATGACACAGTATTCATTATAGCACGATTGTTCTTAACAAAAAAGTCCTCTCGGCAAATTTTAATCACCCAAGCCTGCCAAAACAGCGTCTTGTGCCTCGTACTGCGGGTCGAATTGAGGGGGCAACGGGTCGAGCGGGTTGGCTATTGACCAACGCCAAGCCGATGAAATGCGTCCCACCAATGATTAAAATCCGCATCATGAAATCCTTTCTTAAAAAAATTTGAACATTGTATCTGATTATAATAGATAACATGTTAGACGGCTATCAGATAAATCAAAACAGACCTACACGGTGTAGGTCTGTTTGTTAAATTCAAATAGTCGGCAATGCTTAATTATGGAGTGTCGTTAAATCAACACGAACACCCGGGCTCATGGTGGAGGTCACCACAACACGGCGGATATAAACACCCTTCATGGTACTGGGTTGTTGGGCGCTGACCGCGCTCACAACGGCATGGGCATTTTCAATCAATTTTTGGGCATCGAAGCTGGCTTTACCGAGTGGAATATGTAGATTCCCCGTTTTATCGTTACGGAATTCCACACGCCCCGCTTTGAGTTCATTCACGGCACGTTCTAAATCTTGGGCTTCGACCACAGTACCCGCTTTGGGATTGGGCATGAGACCGCGCGGACCCAGAATACGAGCGACAACCCCGACTTTTTTCATCATAGCAGGGGTCGAGAGGGCGGCATCAAAATCTAAGAAGCCCTCTTTTTGAATTTTTTGGATGATTTCGTCATCTGCAACAATATCTGCGCCCGCATTTTGGGCAAGGCGGGCATCTTCACCTTCGGCAAAGACCAAGACGCGAACCGTTTTTCCTAAACCATGTGGCAACAAAACGGTGCTACGAACTTGTTGGTCGCTATGACGCGGGTCAATCCCTAAACGGAAATGGATTTCGATGGTTTCATCGAATTTAGCGGTTGCCATTGATTTCGCCATGCTGATGGCTTCGGTCAATGGGTAGTACGATTGGCGATCGAACTTCTTCAACAGTTCAGCGTAACGCTTACCAGACATCATTTATTCTCCTTGTGGTCAAATGGGCAACTACGCCCTCCCACATCTAAACGAACAATTAATCTTTGATGGTGATGCCCATCTGACGGGCTGTACCTTCAATTTGACGCATTGCCGCTTCCATATCGAGCGCGTTCATATCTTCGCGTTTGATTTCGGCAATTTCGCGCACTTGCTTGCGCGTGAGCGAACCAACCATCTGCGTGTTGGGCGTAGAAGAGCCTTTTTCGACACCTGCCGCTTTCTTAATCAAGAAAGCGGTTGGCGGGCTTTTCAGGATGAACTTGAAAGAGCCATCGGTGAAGACGGTGATTTCTGCGGGGATAATTTCGCCGATACGATTGCTCGTGCGGGCGTTGTATTCCTTGCAGAAGCCCATGATGTTGATGTTGTGTTGCGCCAACGCCGGACCGACGGGGGGAGCGGGATTGGCTTTGCCAGCTTGGAGCTGGAGGGTGACAATCGCTTTAACTTTCTTTGCCATCTAAATCCTCTTCTGGCTATGATTCATCGTGTTAATGACTGCGACGGGTAAATGTACCCGAAAAATGCAAAATTCGCCATAGCCAATCGTGCGAAATTTGCTTATATCTTCTCAACTTCTAAGAAATCCAACTCGACAGGGGTCTCCCTGCCAAAGAAATTGACCATCACGCGGACTTTGGATTTATCCACATCAATATCCGAAACTTCGCCAATGAAATCATTGAAAGGTCCGTCCACGATGCGAACTTTCTGCCCAATTTTGAAATTGACCTTGATTTTGGGCGCTTCATCAGACATGCGCGACATAATTTGGTCAACCTCTTCTTTGCGTAACGGCGTGGGTTCATTACCCATGCCCACAAATCCAGTCACACCGGGCGTATTGCGTACTACATACCACGAATCTTCATCCATTTTCATCTGGACGAGGATATAGCCTGGGAAAATACGCCGTTTGATGGTGCGCCGTTTGCCATCTTTGATTTCGATTTCTTCCTCTTCAGGGACAATCACATCAAAGATACTCCCCGTCATGCCCATGCTTTCAATCCGTTGTTCAATGGCATAACGGACTTTTTCTTCGTAACCCGAATAACAATGGACGACATACCATTGCTTCTGCTGGTCGCCTTCGGCAAACGTTGGCGGGGCTTCGTCATCTAACATCGGCGCAGCATTGGCGCTGGTAGATGGATTATCGGGGTTATTCTTCTTCGATTTTTCTTTCTTATCTGCCATGATTGGCTCGTGCCTCTATCTCACTATTAATATGTGTCGGTGCTTTTGAAGAAACGTGAACCGATGACATATAATACGCCAACACCAGCAAAGAAGAATAAAAAGACCAGATTATTCTCGAAACCGATCTTGAATAATTCGTTAAACAAAATAGATAATGCGCCCAAGACCAACGCGGTGAAAATGGTCACGATGAGGATAATGCGCGATAGGCGAATCAACTCCTCACGGGTGGGCCACACCACTTTTTCGAGTTCTTCTTTGACCCCGCTCAAATAATTGCGGATGCCACGGAAAAAGCGCACAATGAAGTTGCCTTTTTCTTGCGTTTCGACCTGACGACTGCGTTTACCGGGCGTGGCGCGTCCTTTGCGCTCGGTATAACTCGCACCCGATTCATCATCATCGTCCATTTCTTCTTCTAATTCTTGAACTTCTTCATCCAACACATCCTCGGCGGTGTTGCCCCGTCTGCGTCGTCCAGAATTCTTTTCTATCGCCTCTTGTGTCATATGAGCGATGCTCCTTCACTCACTCGTTTCATCAATAAACAGGTATGTTCTCTATTCTACACGGTGTAGGGTAACTAAAACACCGCCAAATTTGACGGTGTTTTAGGTTTTTTTGCAGGGGTGGCAAGACTCGAACTCGCAACCAATAGATTTGGACTCTACTACTCTGCCAATTGAGCTACACCCCTGTGTGTAAATTAGTATACCACACATGGCGTGATTACGCCATAACCTATTTTGCTTCTCGATAGATAACGTGGCGACGCACGAATGGATCGTATTTTTTCAGTTCTAACCGATTCGGGTCGTTGCGGCGGTTTTTATAGGTGATATAGATATGACCGCTCTCTGTGCTACGCATCTTCACCACGATGCGGTTTCCCTTTTTTGCCATGTGACCACTTACTCCTAAAAAAACCAACGTATCGCGTGTGATAATAAAAAGCCTATGATGGGGATTGAACCCATGACCTCTTTCTTACCAAGAAAGCGCTCTACCACTGAGCTACATAGGCAGATACTACTGTGGGCCAGGTAGGACTCGAACCTACGAAGCGTTACCGCAAATGATTTACAGTCATTCCCCTTTGCCGCTCGGGACACTGACCCAGATGAATTTGTTAAGCTGTAATTTGGGGTAGATATAGCCCCCAATGAGACTCGAACTCATAACCACATTATTACAAGTAATGTGCTCTGCCAATTGAGCTATGGAGGCATCTCACAACAAAATTACAGTATTGTTGGTAACAATGTCATTATAACACGATTTATCAATCGTTTTCAAGCCTGATATTCACCATCCCTATTTGGGACAGCGTGGGGAATTATGCCCCTTTTTGACGTATCTGTCAATGCTGTATCGGGCAATTTGAGAGACAAAAATGAATCAATAGCCCTCAATTTATGATAAATCGGCGGGCAAGATGGTGAAATATGGGGCATGGTCGGGGATAATTTTGCGAAAATCGCGTTCATCAAATGTGCAAATATGCGTGATATTCAGCCGTTCTGAGAGTGCAACTATGCAACAATCGACAAAATCGAGATCAGATTCGCGGTATTTTTGCATCACCTGACCCGCACGAGCAATATCCTCTTTTAAGATTGGGATAAGCGCAAATTGTGATTCGGCAGTGGTCGCTAAAAATTTAATAACTGCTGTTTGATGAATCCGACTTCGCAACATGTAAGCAACCTCGCCCACCACCACATCTGGAATGATGTAGGTAATATCTTTACGATGAGCAATGCTTAATGCGGGTAAACGTTGCCTGTCATTCAAGCTATTTAACGCAAACAGAAAACTACTATCTATCAATGCGTTAATCATGTTTTGGCTCACCCATCATTTCGCGTAATATATCATCGAAATTTTCGGCGATATCATCTCTATCAGCAACAGCGCCAATTTCTTCGGCGGAATATGCCATATGAAGTATCGGATTTTTGCGGAGTTGGATTTCGTAGGCATTAATCCACCCACGCAGAATATCTTCTATGGGCAATCCCTGAAATTTGGCGATGGTGGTCAATTTTTGGATGATGTCCTCATCATGAATGTGTAACGGTTGGGTCATCAGATTTTTCCTCTCTGTTTATCTATCCCCATTATATGGGCATGTCGTCTATTTTCTATAGCGGTAAAAATGTCACCTTGTTTATCCATTCATCAGCATCACTACATCAGCCAGAAATTTCACTTATATTTTCTCGCAGGGTTATCACGGAAAGCCCGTAGACGCGCTAAAAGTGCTTTATGCTCATCTGAATAATGAGACTCGGCTTCGTGTTGAATACGAATTTCATCGGTTTCAATTTGATGGATATAGGCATCTACATCCGCCCGATTTTTCAGATAATAAGCAATCACCGCATATACATCGGCTAACGATAAACTCGGATAACTCTCAATGATTCCCTCTGCGGTTTCGCCTAAGTTAAAGGCATGAATCACCAAATGAAGTAAAACACGAGTTTTACCAATCCGAAACTGACCATTTTCATCCATGTATATGGGTATATCTAAAGCTACAGGTGTGGCAATCATCACTCAATCCTCACATTTTTATCCCCATTATAACACCCAAAATAAAAAACGGGCGTGGTGCCCGTTTTTATCTTCACTTCATACCAAGAGTCGCATCGGATTTTCGATGAGCGCCCGCAATTCCACCATGAATTGCGCCCCCTCTGCCCCATCGCTGACGCGGTGGTCTACGCTCAGGGTGAGGTTCATGCGTTCACCCACGCCGATTGTCCCATCATCCAGCACAATCGGCACTTTCTTGGCGGAGCTGACCGCCAAAATCCCCGCTTCGGGTGGGCTGATAATCGCCGCAAAGCTATCCACCTGATACGGTCCCAGATTGCTGACGGTGAAAGTTGCGCCTTTAATATCATCTGGCTTGATCTTGCCCTCACGCGCCCGTTCAAACATGGCTTTATTGGCGACTGCCATGGCGCTGAGTGAAATTTTATCGGCATCTTTCGCCACCACATTCAACAAGCCGTTATTCGGCAACGCCACCGCAATGCCGATATTGATGCGGTGATGGCGCACAATTTTATCGCCATAATAATGACTATTCAGGTTGGGGAATTTACGCAACGCCAGCGCCACTGCCTTGACAATCAGGTCATTCACGCTGATTTTGGCATCGCCGTCTAAATTGGCATTCAGTTGACTGCGTAATTTGAGCAACGGCGCAACATCCACCGACATCGTGACATAAAAATGAGGCACCATTTGTTTGCTAAGGATGGTGTTATCGGCAATGGCACGGCGCATACGGCTCACATCAATCACCTCAACATCATCAGTGGGGATAGCGCCGTAGGTGTTGCGTCCACCGATGCTCACCGTGGGTTGTGATGAAGGTGTCGGTGCGCTGGTGGGTTGTGGTGTGGCGGATGGTTGATAATTTTCGACATCGGCTTTGACGATGCGCCCGCCCGGACCCGTCCCCGCGATGGTGGTTAGGTCTATCCCCTTATCGGCGGCAATATTTCGCGCCAACGGCGAGGCTTTCACCCGTCCTTCTGGTGTGATGGATGCGTTGGATGTCGCCATAGGTTGCGGTGCAGATGTCGGTTGTGGGGTGGCGCTCCCGTTGGTTGGAGCGGATGGTTTGGGCGCAGATGCCGATGCTTCGCCCGCCGCGCCAACGAGGGCGATAATCGCCCCTTCTTTGAGTTCATCACCGACTTCGGCTTTTAATTCGAGAATCACCCCATCAACACTCGATTCGACCTCGACAGTGGCTTTATCGGCATCAAATTCGGCGATAATATCACCTGCTTTGACGGTATCACCAACGGCTTTCAGCCAATTGAGGAGGATGCCATCGGTTGTCAGTTTAATCGCTTCAGACATTTTAGAGTATCTCCTTCACGGCATTAATAACCTTTTGGGCATTTGGAAGCGCCATCAATTCGATTTCGCGGGCGAATGGCAATGGCACATCCATGGCATGAACCCGTTTGATGGGCGCATCCATATAATCGAACATATTCTCTTGCAATTGCGCCGCGATTTCGCTCCCAAAACTATACATCGGGAGCGATTCTTCGACCACCACACAGCGATTGGTCTTTTTGAAACTCTCAAACAGTGTTGCCGTGTCGAGTGGACGCAACCAGCGCATATCTACCACTTCGCATTCGATGCCCTCTTTTTCGAGTTCTTTCGCCGCGGCGAGCGACCATTCCACGCCTCGCGCATATGTGGCGAGGGTGACATGCTTGCCCTCGCGCTTAATATCGGCTTTGCCAATCGGCACGAGCAAGTCTTCGTCATCCGGTACGGGACCGGGTTTGGGATATAAGGCGATACTCTCGGTGAATAACACGGGGTTATCGCTACGGATTGCTGATTTCAACATGCCTTTGGCATCGGCAGGGGTGGATGGTGTCCCGACATACAAGCCCGGAAAATGGGCGAAAATCGGCTCTGGTGTATGCGAATGGGTGGCGGTGGCTTGATTGCCCCAACCCGACGCGGCACGAAAGACCACAGGCACTTTGAATTGCCCGTTGAACATATAATGTATTTTCGCGGCGTGGTTGATGATGGCATCAATCGACAAAAAGGCGAAGTTGATGGTCATCAGTTCCGCCACAGGGCGCAACCCCGCCATCGCCGCGCCGACAGCCGCGCCCGCGATTGCCATTTCGCTAATCGGTGTATCACGAACCCGTTTTTTGCCAAATTCATTCAATAAGCCCATCGTCACGCGATGAGTCCCTTGCCATTCACCCACCTCTTGCCCCATGATGAACACGCGCTCATCGCGGAGCATTTCCTCGTGCAAGGCTTGGCGCAAGGCTTCGCGCATCGGAATATTTTTTACCGCCATGTGTCATTACTCCTCAACGTAAATATTGGCAATCAAATCTTCGTAAGTGGGGTCTGGGCTATTCAGCGCAAATTCGACCGCTTCGTCCACGATTTTCACCGCTTCGGCGTGGCTTTTTTCCAATTCTGGCTCAATATTTTTATATTGCTTCTTGAGTCGATTCGCCAGCAAGGTGATGGGATCGCGGTTTTCTTTATATTCACGCAATTCATCCGCAAAGCGTTCGGAATAGGTTTTATCTGATACACCATGCCCTTTATAGCGATACGTCAGCGATTCGATGAGTACCGAGCCGTTGGTGCGGGCATATTCGACCGCCTCTTTAACGGTTTCATACACCTCAACGACATCTTGACCATTGATACGTCCCATATCTTTGATGCCATAAGCGATTGCCCGTTTATGTAATTCAGGTTGGGCGGTCGAATCTTCGACTCGTGTCCCCATCGCCACGAAATTATTTTCGATAATCCACACCACGGGCAATTTCCAAGCGCCTGCCATATTGACGGCTTCATGAAAATACCCGTTGTTGGTCGCGCCATCGCCGATGAATGAAATCACGACTGCGCCTGTTTCGTTGTATTGCGCCTCAAGTGCGATACCTGTGGCGAGGGGCAAGTGACCACCCACAATGGCATACCCACCCCAAAAATTATGTTCCCGCGAAGCGAGGTGCATCGAGCCACCCTTGCCACCGCTCACACCTGTGCGCTTGCCCATCATCTCTGCCATGAGGGGCTTGGGGTCTACACCGCGTGCGATGGCAATGCCATGATCACGATATGCTGTAATCACATGGTCACGGGGTCCTAAATTAGCAACAGCCCCAACGCCAGTGGCTTCATGCCCGCTATACAGGTGCAAATAGACCCCTGTGATTTTTTTATCGACAAAATAAAGATGATCGCATCGGTCTTCAAATTCTCGGATGAGAACCATCTGGCGATACCAATCGAGTAACTGCTCTTTGCTGATACCCTTTGCCATTCCATACTCCTTCATCAGCGACTCACACAAACATGGCAAATTAAAAAATAAGATAAAATCCATTGCACAAGATGGTTTTATCCCCCCGCCATTGTTTTATCACACGAAATTAACCGCTAGTTTACCTGATTTAGATGCAATTTGCGATAACTATCCTATGGCACGCCCCCCTTTGCCCACACCGAGCCACCCGCGTTGCACAGAACGGGCTTCTTCGGCGACCATAAAGGCATCGGGCTTAATCTGATTCACCAACGCATTAAAGCGTTTCATCTCGCGTTTATCCAACACACTGCGTAATGTGGTGACAACCCCATCGCGCCCCAGACTTTGGGTGGTCGTCACACCAAAACCTGCCTCACGTAATTGTTTGGCAATGGCTTCGCCATCGCCATTCGCAAACACGTTGGCGATCATATAGCCACGCACCAATTTCGCCTCGATGACCATCCCCACCCAACTGCCGACAGCCGCACCCGCGCAGTAAGCGAACAGATTGATGAAATTATCTAAATCGCTGACAACACCCGCAATCACCACCGCGAACACCAGCGCCTCAATCGCCGCTAATATCGCCGCCAATAATTTCAGATTGCGCGTGATGGCAATCATCCGCACCGTGCCGATGGCATAATTCACCACCCGCAGAATAAAAATCATCAAAGCCGTGAAAATCACATCCCAAATCATGAGAAAACAATCCTTTTTAGCGAATATAATACAGCAATTCGCCCGCTTTTAACACTTTATAGGCTTGACTCGGACAATCATCCGCAAAGGCTTGAGCAACCGCGCCCATGGGGATGGTATTGCCCGGTAACATATCGTTATGACCAATCAGCACCACATCCCAATTCAATTCGCGTGCCAATCCCGATGCTTCGTTGGGATGCAAATTACCGGTCAAATCGCGCTGTTCACGAAAATAATCGCGCCCATTCACGGGCAAAATAGCGATATTGGCGCGAGGTTGCGCTTTGAGCATATCCACGTAGCCCTCATATATAATGGTATCACCTGCAAAATAAATGATGATACCATTCCATGCCAATGTGAATCCCAACCAACGATAGCCCTTTTCTGGGTGGTGGTCTAAGCCATAATGGGCAGATGGTAACGCCGTGATGGTACAGGTGGTATTCGGCAAGGTTATCGGCTCGAAGGCGGTCGGAAAAATCACGCGGTCATACGATAACCCGATTTCATCGATCTGGGGCATACACCAGCGTGTGGTGATGAGTTTCGCCTGCGGACTCACCGACATTAACGGGATTAACGTTTGGCGATCAAAATGATCGATATGCTCATGACTACACAACACATAATCGGCATGGGTGATTGTTTCGGGGTCTATCGGTGGCGGAAATGCCCGCGCTTTTAGAGTATAACTCAGACACGGGTCTATATATAGTATCGCATCGGGTCCCTTCACCACGAACCCCATTTGCCCCAATCCCCATAGCGCGAGGCTATTGGGCAAAATCGTGATGCGCTCAATTTGATTCATCATATCGCCAGATGGCATATCTCATCCCTTCTCATACAGGCTATTATATAAGGCTTGTTGTTGTTCTAATAGATGGTCATAGCGTTGCTGATACTGTTTTCTGGGGAAAAATTGCTTCTCGTAACGCGGTTGAATAGATGTTTTTGGCGCTTCGATAAGCTGATACACCCCCAACGCGGTGACTTCGCGCTCAGAAATTAAATACAACGGGCGATCTAGGCAATCGGCTAAAATTTGTGACCACGCCTCGCTATGATACAACGCCCCGCCCCCTGCCAAAATAAAGTCACTCGGCGTATTCAGCGCGTCTAAAATCAGGCGCAACCGCAACCCGACACCCTCTAACAAGGCGTGAATAATCTGTATCGGCGTGGTTTGTAATGTTAGACCGTGAATCGTCCCCGTTGCCGATTCGTGATAATTCGGGCTACGTTCACCCGCCAATAACGGCAAAACCGTGAGTCCATGCGAAGCGGGTTCACATTTCGACAAAGCATGGTTTATATCGTCTGTTGATAAGGCGAAGGTGTTTTTTGCCCACACAAAAACATTACCCCCTTCATTGGTCGAGCCACCGACCAAATGCCGATAGTTATCCACCCGATACGACCATAACGCGGGATGTAAATCGGGTGGTTGGTCGGTGACAATCCGAAGCGCCGCCGTTGTGCCAACCGTCACCACAGGGCGGTCTGATGCAACCCCGCCAGAGCCGATATTTGCGCCCGCACCATCACCAACGGCTAAATAAAACGGCACATCGCGCAACGCCGACCAGCGATATGCGTATGGCGCAGATAATCCAGATTGGGTATCATTATAATCGGCTAAAATTGGCAGATATTGGTCAGATAAACCCAAGTGGGATAGCCATTCATCATCCCATATGAGCGACTCGCGGTTGAGCAATCCCGACCATGAGGCTATCGAATAACTACATGGCACATCACGACCAAACCATATCCGATAGCAATACGTGGCGAAATCGAGCCAGCAAACCGTTTTTTGGACGACATCAGGCATGGTCTGATTCAGCCAATGCAATTTAGCGGAATGATACGCCGTATGTACCCGACAACCTGTACGGGCATGAACAGCAGGCACATCCACCTGTGCCGATAACACCTGTGCCGATTCATGACTCCGATTATCGGCATACGTCAAAATCGGCGTGGTTGGATGGTTATCCTCATCCACGCCCAACAGATTGCCGACAAAAGTCGCCATGCCAACGGCGTGTATGCGCGGTATGGCAGGGTGTTGTAGCACCTCATCTATACAATCCTCGACCCATTGACGCAATTGAGAGGCATCAATTGTCGAGTGAGTATCAAATTGATAGTCACGTTTTGCGAGCGCAATCGTTCTGAGAGCGTTCTCAGAAGTGGCAATCAGGGCGCGTACCGATGAGCTGCCGACATCCATAATTAAAATAGCCACGTTATCCCTCTGAATGAATTTGGGTGACAGTATAAGGCAAAAGTAGCGGTCATTATAATACACAGCACACGAGGAGGCAAAATATGACTTTTCCAGCAGGTTTTATTTGGGGCGCGGCGGCGGCGAGTTATCAGATTGAAGGGGCGGCGTTTGAAGATGGCAAGGGGTTATCGGTTTGGGATGTGTTTAGCCATACGCCGAATAAAATTTGGGGCGATGAAACGGGCGATATCGCCTGTGACCATTATCACCGCGTGCCAGAAGATATTGCGCTGATGAAGCAAATCGGCTTACAAGCCTACCGCCTATCGGTATCGTGGGCGCGGGTCTTGCCAGAGGGCATCGGCAAAATCAATCCCGCAGGGCTGGATTTTTATAACCGCCTAATTGATACCCTCTTAGAGGCGAACATCACGCCACATATCACCCTGTTTCATTGGGATTTTCCGTATGCGCTATATACCAAAGGCGGATGGCTGAATCGAGATAGCGCCGATTGGTTTGCGGACTATACCGCGTTGATGGTGAAAACGCTCGGCGACCGCGTAAAAGATTGGATAACCCTCAATGAACCGCCTGCTTTTGCGCTCGGCGGACACGAACAGGGACGGCTCGCCCCTGGCGACAGGCTCGGCGATGCGGGCATGATGCGCGTCATCCATCATAGTTTGTTGGCGCATGGCAAAAGTGTGCAAGCCATTCGCGCCAATAGTCCGCAACCGACATCGGTCAGTTTAGCGATGAATATCTACCCTGTCGTGCCAACGGATACCGACCCCGCCACCATCCAAAAAGCGCACGATGTTTTTTGGAGTTTAGACTATGACCAAAAACGCAACGCGGGGTTATGGCTCGACCCAATGCTCCTCGGCGCATATCCCGATGCTGTGTTGCAAAAATGGGGCGATTTTATCCCGATGCACACGGGTGATATGGCGCAAATTCATCAACCGTTGGATTATCTGGGCTTGAATATTTATTTTGGCGAATATGCCGATGCACATGGTCGTAAACCCGCCCAACAAGGTCATGCCTACACGATGATGGATTGGCTCATGCACCCCGAAAGCCTATACTGGGGTTGTAAATATACGTATGACCGTTATGGCTTGCCGATTGTCATCACCGAAAACGGCTTGGCTTCGATGGATTGGGTGGCGGTGGATGGTGGCGTACACGATGCCAACCGCATTGATTTTATGACGCGCTATCTGCGTGAATTGAAGCGTGCCAGCGCCGATAACATCCCTATCAACGGATATTTTTATTGGTCAATTTTAGATAATTACGAATGGGCGCATGGCTATCGCAAACGCTTCGGGCTAATTCATGTGGATTACAACACACAAATCCGCACCTTAAAAGATTCAGCGTATTGGTATAAAAATGTCATCGCCACGCACGGCAACATTTTAGATGCAGAATAGGATAGGATGAGATGCGTATCGGCATGGTAGGACTTGGCAAAATGGGCGCAAACATGACCCAACGCTTGCTTCGCGGTGGGCATGAGGTGGTGGTGACGGATGTGAATCCACAGGCAATCGAATCGGCGGTGGCGCTGGGCGCTATCGGCGCACCTAATTTAGCCGATATGATAGCCCATTTATCTGCTCCACGAGCGGTTTGGGTGATGATCCCCGCAGGCGACCCCACCGAAAATATCGTCACCCAATTGGGGACAGTATTAGATGCGGGTGATGTAATCATAGACGGCGGAAACTCCAATTATAAAGATACGATGCGCCGTGGCGCGATGTTAGCCGAAAAGCATATCCATTTGGTGGATGTCGGGACGAGTGGCGGGGTGTGGGGTTTAGACAACGGCTATAGCCTGATGATTGGCGGAGATGAGGCGGTTATCGCATCGTTACAACCGATTTTCGAGACGCTCGCGCCCGCGCCCGATTTAGGTTGGGGGCGCGTTGGCGCAATTGGCAGTGGGCATTTTGTCAAGATGATTCACAACGGCATCGAATATGGCATGATGCAAGCCTTCGCCGAGGGGTTTGCCATTCTACACGCCAAGACCGATTTTGGCTTGGATATGAGCCAAATCGCCCATATTTGGCAACATGGCAGTGTGGTGCGCTCGTGGTTGCTCGATTTAATCGCTGATGCGCTGGCGGATGACCAAACGTTAGACGAAATCGTCGCTTATGTCCCCGATAGCGGTGAGGGGCGCTGGACGGTGTTCGAGGCGATAGACCTGAATGTGTCTGCGCCGATTATCACGCTCGCCTTACAACGGCGTATCCGTTCCCGCGAGGATGCGCCGTATGCCGATAAATTGCTCTCGGTGATGCGGAATCAATTTGGTGGGCATTCCATCAAAAAACAAACGGGCGATTAAGGGCTTTTGGTGGTGGCAAATACGGTTTGTGGCTACAATATGAAGGTAACTTCACCAATCATAAGGAGATTTGGGCATGTATTCACCGCAACCCATGCAAATACAGATGCAACCGCAACGCCAATTCGGTGTGCGTGATTTTATCACGGCGATTATTTATGTCATTGTCGGTGTGGCTATCCTCATCGGCTTTTTCGCCTTGCCACTGTTTAATCCAGACCAACCACGTCGCAATGGATTCAATTCGACCGCATCTGAATACAGCGCCAGTCGAATTATTGAAGAAGCCAGCAGACTATTGGGCATATCACATATAAGCGAAATCGCAAGAGATACACGTACTATAGAGCAAATCGCGCCTTATTTGAGTTTATACACCTTCATCATGATTGCACTGTTATATTTTTTAGGGGCATTCAGCGCCGTTATCAAAGCGATTTTCAGAGGCGGGCAACGGATTGGTTTTTTCAGTGGCATTGTTCGGATTATCACCGTGCCGATTTTTTATATCCTGTTGCCATTAGCGGTGATTATCGCGTTCTATGCCTTCGCAACGGGTTTATACGATATTAGCGATGTAATTGCGCGTCCGAGTAGCTTCCGTTTAGAAGCGGTGCGGGAGATTATTAACCAAATCTATCCTGGTTTGGGCATGATTTTGATGCTCGGAGCGAGCATTTTTGGCGCAGTGATAACAATTTTATTCACCATCATCGGCATGTTCACCCGTCCAAAAGCGCAAGTTATCATGACGGGACAACCCGCCTACGGAATGCCTCCCCAAAACCCGTATGGCACGCCAACACCGCAATATCCGCCCCAATATGGGCAACCACAATATCCGCCCTATGGGCAATATCCACCGCAACAAAACCCGTATGGCGCACCACCACCGCAATATCCGCCTACACAAACACCGCCCTATCAACACCCCCCCGTACAAAATCCGTATGGGGGCAATCAGCCACCGCAAAATCCGTATGGCGCACCGAATCCGTATGCGCCCAATCAACCATCCCAAAATCCAATCAACTGGGGCAAAAAACGCGATGATGACGATGAATTTTAGATAACATACCAACAGGCGGATAGATGACTTATCCGCCTGTTTTGGTGTATCATAAGCGTATAAAAGGAGTGAGATATGTCCGATAAAAAAACAACTTCAACCCAAGAAATGCCCAAAATGAATCAAAGGCAAAGAAGAATTTTACCCAGACGAAGGCAAAAACCACCTAGAGACGCTCAAAAAGTACCCACACATGAGAAACTTGAATGGATAGATGGTGATTTAGACGATGTTGACCCCAATAATCCCATTCTTAGAATGGCACGGTCAGCCGAAAAATTAGGATTAGTCGCCAGTCGTGATGACATCGCCGAAAATTTTGACGAAATTCTCTACCAAATGATGGAATCAGATGACGATTAAAATTCTTTTGGATAGTAGCTTCATATTTGCGCTTAATAGCCCTAAAGATAAAAATCATATAACGGCATTACAGATAGCCTTACTGAAAAATATTCAAATTTTTATCCCCGATGTGGTATTGACCGAAGTTACACAACTGATGCAACGCGATAGCGGTCTTGGACAAAAAGCGGTTATCTCATTCTTAAAAGGGTTATCATCAGATTTATCAACTTCAGGAGTCAAATTATTACCTGTACAAGAAAAGGATATTTTACGTGCGTCCGCAGTGATGGAGCAGTATTTAGACAATAAATTAGATTTTGTAGATTGTTGTATCGTTGCAATGGCAGAACGCCTCAACATCACTCATATCTGCACATTTGACATCCGAGATTTTCGCAGATTTCGCCCGAAGCATGTGAGCCATTTTACATTGTTACCAGATGACCTGCCCCCAAAATAACTCATGGATACGGCACAGGCGCAAGCACCACTCGATCGCTCACTTGCCCATTCTCATCCAACACCCGCATCACATCGCCTGTACGCTCATCTATCGCCCGCAATTCTAACCGCCAAACCACGCCCTCAGTCACTTGTGGCAACGGAATCACGTTAATATCCAACACCGTCTCGCCGTTTTTCCAACACGTAGGCAGATAATTTTCAAATTGAGCATACCATCTGAACGGTTGACTGATGATTTCGCCATCGGCATCATTTTGGGCATTGGCGATAATTTCAAATTGATAGGGGCGTTCTATTTGCTCGCCACCGCGCCATTCAAATTCGATGGTGATGTTATTTTGCGATGGGTCTGGGATGAACCGATGCCCCACCAGCGTAAAATTGCCCCGATACCTCTCACTACTGAATTGGGCGTTGATAGGCAACCATTCTACTCCTGTCATGGTGTAAAAATCGGTGCGGGGTGCGGTGGGTTGTGGATTCAAATCGAGTGGCACGACCGATAACACACTCGCCATGATGAGGACGGTCAGCGATTGCGCCCCGATGAGGGGTAAATCCCATGTGCGCGTTTGGTTGATAAACATCCGGCCACCCGCCAATATAAAAAATGGGGCATAAAAACTGAGGATGCGGGCATTTTCGCCCTGAACAATCCCGCTCAGGTTGACCATGATAAACGTGATGACTAAACTGGCTATCAGGACATGGTGGGCAGTCCATGTGGCACGATTTTGACGCATGAGCCTAAAAATCGCCCAAAAAGATAACCCAACAATCGGCAACCCGATAAAAATGAGCGTGTCATACGGGTGCAATATCAACCACTGAAAATAATCGCGTTGTACGAGGTCTTTATGGGCATCCAACGTCACCGCGAAAATATCCAACGGGGTTAACCCCGATACGCGCCAGAAGATCAGCCAAATAACCGATAATCCAACCCCAAACCACGCGCCGATGCTCACCGCCCGCCAAAATTTGCCCGTGATAATGAGCGCATAACCCAGTGTGAACCAGCCAAAAAATAATATCATCGGCAACACAGCAAAATTGAGAAATGTCGTGAATGACATCACCAACCCCGCCAATATGCCCCATAGCGCCGAGCGCCAGCCATCGGCTTTGAGGGCGTGTAACAATCCCCAAAATGCCAATACACATAACGGCGGATAGAGGCTATTCCATGTGGGCAAAAACAAGAGCATGGTCGGTATCAGAGGATACCACTGGAGCAAGCGGATGGCAATTTTTTTATCCTCGAATAACAATTTTGCCACATCAAAAAACGGGATCGCACCCAACGCCATCCAGAGGGGCATCAACATGCCGATAATCCCAACGGCGTTGATTTCACCCGCCGTATAGCGCATGATGGTGTGATTGCTACATTGATAGGGGCGCAACATCATGCTTAAATCGGTGAATGATTGGGTTAAACCCGCCACCGCAACATGAATCAATGCCTGACCGGGCGGGCTGGTGGTGAAGTGGATGATGTTGGCGGGCAACGCCTCGCGCATGACGGTTGTCCAATTTTGCAAGATATAGGGCGAACCCGCCCGCGCCATAAAATCGACGGCGATGGTGCTTGCGCCCGTTTGCACAGGGGATACAGTGCGCGTAAATAGCAAAAATCCCGCATCACCGCGCACGCCGACTGTTGCGATGCCTAAAATCGTTGTCACGATGATTGTCCAGACGATGGTCGGGATTGCCCCCGCTTTGATGCGCCGAAACACGCCTACGCTGAGGATATAAACAGCCAACACAACGGCTAATATCCAAACCCCATCCCATGTTTGAGGGAGTTCGTATGTCCATTGCCAACCGCCACCACCGCGTAATCCAGGGTAAACATCCCATGCCAACGCGCCTAAAAAGATGATTGTAATCAGTAAGATGAGTATTCGCATGGTCATCATTGTATAGATAGAAACATCACTAGAAAAGAGAGATTTATGCGTTTTATCATCTTCACCCTAAGCCTATTCTTTATCAGTATCACCCTTCACGGAGAGACCACCATGTCTAGCGCACATTACACCTATCCCCAAGCCACAGGCAACCGCATCATTTCTGGGATGGGGACATTCCCCAACACACAAATCATAGATATTCCACTTCCCAGCGCCCCAATTTGGATTGTGGCAACCGATACGGCGTGGGTTGTCATCACCCAAGATGGTAAAACATATCAGGTCAATCTGAATGGTGAAATTACCCAATTGGGTGAAAATTATCCCCCGAATATGCCCTTAGCCGTGTTATCCGATACGACCATCGCGCCTATCCCCGCCGATATATCTCCCTATACCCATCCTGTCTATACCGAAACACACACCGTCTACATCACACCAGAAGGGGATGTTGTATTGAATGATGAATTGGGTGAACTCATTGTCAAACATCGGCGTTATGCGTTGCCTGATGCGCGTCCTGTTTTGCGTGATGATGGTCAAATGGTGGCGATTTATGGCGATAGAACAGACCAACGCTATGTTCATGCCATCATGGGCGATGCGCTCGAAGCGGCGGAACTGATGGTGATGGATATGCAAACAGGCACAATTCAGACCCTCATCACCCTCACGGGCGAATCGGTATTCGAGGGTATGTCACCAATTTGGGCGGATGTGGATGGGGATGGCGCACAAGACCTCATCACGACGGTGAGCGATAGCATCGGCGGGGCGCAATTGCGTGTGTATCGGGCGGATGGCTCATTTTTAGCCAGTAGCCCAGCGATTGGGCGTGGTGGGCGTTGGCGACATCAATTGGCATTCGGCTCATTTTCGGCGGATGGTGTGCCTGTATTAGCCGAAGTTCGCACGCCACACATCGGCGGTATTTTGACATTTTGGCGGTATAATGGAGATGACCAGTTGGTCAAAGTGGATGAACTGACGGGTTATACCTCGCATGTTATCCATTCGCGCAATTTGGATATGGCAATTGCGGGCGATTTTGATGGCGATGGCATCCCCGAAATGGTGTTACCCACCCAAGACCGCACATCGCTCGGCGGGATGAATATTAACGATACCGATACTATCACCATCCGTTGGACAAGCCCGTTAGACGGGGCGCTCATCAGCAATTTGAGCGCCCTCAACACCGAAAATGGCTTGGCGCTCATCGCAGGCATCCAAAAAGCAGATAGCACTTTCGCGGTTCGGATGTGGGTATCGCAAACAAATTAACACGACTTTTACCAAAAATTGCCTGAATTAGGCATGTAGGGCATGAACTATCTCATGCCCCAGAGGAGTGAATTCATGAGCCAATTACCAGAAGCCATCCGCGAAGTGTTACGCACCAAGCGTAAAATAACCGTCGAAGAATATATGCAGTTGCCAGAGACCAATATCCACATGGAATTGATTGATGGTGAATTGTATGTTTATGATGGGCAGGATGGGAATATGCCCGCACCAAAAGATAATCATCAAGAAATTTCTAGTGTTTTATATGCCTTGTTTGTGCGCCATTTCAATCCACGTCACTTGCGTTCTGCGCCAACCGACATCCATCTGCCATCTGGAAACATCGTCCAACCTGATATTTTTTGGGTCAATCCCGATAGCGACCAATGCGTGTTGATGGACGATGGTTATTTACATGGTGCGCCTGATTTCGTGGTCGAAATTTTATCTCCTAAGACATCCGCCAAAGATAGAGGCACAAAATTCGATTTATACGAACAACATGGCGTGAATGAATACTGGATTGTAGACCCCGATGAACAATTCATCGAAGTATACATCCGCCAAGACGGATTTTTGCGCCGTCAGGGGTTGTATGATAAGCAACAATCGTTCACATCGAAAACATTGAATAGCACTGTTCAGTTATCAGATATATTCGAGGAAAAATAACACCATGGATACCCGTACATTTGACCAAATTTATGCCCATGTCCCTGGTCATCAACGCGATGCCTTACAACAATTCCGCCAAAATCATCCTCCACGCACGACCACACATAACGGGGTGACGTGGGAATATCTGGTCTCTGGCGATAAATCGAACCCGCCGTTGCTGTTGTTGGTGGGTGGCTTGCGCGTTGCCGATGCGGCTTACGAAAACATCCCCATGTTGGCGGATGAATTTTACGTCATCGCGCCCAGTTATCCGTCTGTCGAGACGATGAACGAGTTGGTCGATGGACTTTGTGCCGTGTTGGATGCCGAAGGCGTATCGAAAGTACATGTTTTGGGCGGGTCTTTCGGTGGGATGCTGGCACAAGTATTCGTCCGCAAACATCCAACCCGCGTAGATCGACTCATCATCTCCACCACCACCTTGCCCGATGCCAAACTCGCAGAACGCTATCTGACGGCGCTCCAGATGATGTCTGAATTGCCCGAAGCTGAAGCCCTAGACGGCACAAAAAAATGGATGGTCGAGACAATCGCCCCACATGATGAAAAAGTCGAGTTCACCCGCGCCTTTGTGGATGAATTGTATTCACAACGCCTGACCAAAGCCGATTTAATCAGCACACAACGATGCTTGGTAGATTTTCACACCCAGTATCAATTCAGCCCGTCCGATTTAGCGGGGTGGGATGGGCATATTTACGTCCTCGAATCGGATGATGATGCGACATTTGATGAGACGGTGCGGGCAAAGGTGCGCGAATTGTATCCGAATGCCATTCATTATGTGTTTCATGGCGCGGGACATTCGCCAGCGACCACCCAACGCGATTTATATTTCCGCGTGGTGAAAGACTTTTTGAAGGGGTAAAAACATGAATACACTTAAAGAAGAATTGTTACACGTCTTTGATAAACTCAATCATAATCAACAAGCGCAATTGCTTGAACTCGCAAAACGCTTAGATATGACACCCGAAGGAACATCAGGGGATGTGCTTATCGCGCACATGAGTCATTTTCAATTTGACCCTGATGATTTGGCTACCATGATGCGCGTGATAGAGGAACGGTAAGCAATAGATGAATTTCCCGATTCAAGTAGACGAAAAAACGGTTTTGCGCCCGTTGGTGTTGGATGATGCCGAAGCGATGGTCGCGCTCATCCAACAAAACCGCACCACTTCTATCAAAACCTTCACACTTGATACGCGCAGGATGTGGTATGATTGTGGTTAGGAATTGGTTGATAATCGGCATGTAAGGTAAGTATCATGACAAATCGCATCGAAAAACCCAGCGTCAAAACAAACATCAATGTGGATGAGATGATCTCGCGCTTTAATTCGCCCGAACAAAAACGCATCGCCCTACGCAAAGCCTTACAATCGCGCCCAGATGACACGTATCTCCGCAAAGGCGTGGCGCAACTCACCAGCACCCCGCATATCCGCCGTTGTGCCGCGCAAGGCGTGTTCATCAGTTATACTCGCGCCGATGAGGTCTTCGCGTTTAATCTGCGCGAGGCGTTACACGGGCAAAACATCTACGCATGGTTGGATATGATGGATGTGGATGAGGACGATGAATGGCATGTCGCCGTCAAAAATGCTATGCGCCGATGCGGATTGATGTTGGCGGTCATGTCGCCACACGCCCTCAAAGACCCCGTTGTCAACGCAGAAAGGGACTATTTCGCCGACCAAGGGAAACTGGTGTTGCCCGTCATTCATAAACGGTGCGATATGAGTGGCACGCGCTTCTGGCTGATGCCGATTGATTTTAGCCACGATTTCGATTTGGGCATTTATACGCTATCGTTACTGTTGCGCGATAAATACATCAAAAAATGATGGTTTATTCGTCAGAGGTATCCATCGGCACAAGACCACACGCCCCACGGGTGATACCTTTGCTCTTATTGGCATAGCCTGCGGTGAAATTATTGACACGAATATGATATGCCGATTCGGTCTGCGCGGTGATGACATACGCTTCTTCGGGCAACAAACTCTGAACAGCTTCCGCCAAATCGGATGCGGCGTATAACGTGGTGCGTTCTGTGGGGATATAAAAGCATATCGTGGCAAAGCTGGTGAGCGGGGTTTCATCTTCAGGCAGATCACAATCGCCCGTCAACACGCCTAAATCGCGCTCTACCCACCCACTATAATTGCCCCGAATCCGAATTTGCACATGCGAATCGCGCAGGGTCAAAATCGTGGCTTGGACGCTATCGCCCAGGGTATCAATTTCGAGCATCTCCGCCGAAAATGGGGCGCTATAAATGGGGATGTCGCTGGGGGTGGTGTTATTGAATCGGCACGCCAAAAACGGTTCTATCGTGGCTTGGAGAGCAACCGTTTGTTGAAACGTATTGCCGATGGCGCTCATCATCATCAACACGATGATGCCAAACAGCATAATTAAAAATGCGATTACAGTACGGGTAAATCCGAATGCCATATTAATTTATATCCTCGCCTGAATAAATGCGCCTGTCATCTCGCAGACGGCATCATAATCGACATCTTGGGTTAAAATATGCCCACTTTTTTCAAACCGCCCGACCACCACATCTTCGCTACCGATATGTGATTGTAAATAATCGAGATTGTGTATGGGGACAGTTGCATCACCCTGAGAATACATCAGCAACGCGGGCGCTTGGATGAGGGGCAAACGTCCTTTGACAACGTGCATCAATTCGTATAATTCTGCCACACCGCGGGTTGCCCAACGCCGATAACGCAACCGCCCCACCGCAGGAAACCCACGTCGGCGTTGTTCTGCGAGTAGCCGTTTTGGGAAATCGGTGGTATCGGGCGTGTCGTAACTGGGCATCACCCACTGAATATATTTGGCATAAGGCAAAATTTTACTGGGGATATTTAACGGCGCGGCGATGACGATGATACCATCTAAATCGAGATTTGCGCCCATCAACAAGGTGATAAGCCCGCCCATCGAAAGCCCCGCCACAAAGATTTTTTTGCATTGGTCACGCAAGACATGGTAGCCGTCTAGCCCCGTCAGATACCAATCTTCCCAACGGACGCGGTACATGTAGGTATAATCTACCGCATGACCAACATGACGCGCACCATATACGGTGTAGCCATAACGGACGTGTAAATCATGCCCTAGCCAACGCATTTCATCGGGTGATGCGGTGAGACCATGCAAGCACAATACGCCAATATCGTTGCCACGATGAAAAAACGGTTCACCGCCGTGTTGTAACGATGGAGGAAGCACAGAAACCATACCGATTGTATCCTTACTTCAGAAATGACCTGCCAGATTTTACGCCATGCGTTATACTAACGGTACACACACACGATGATATAGGATTGTATCATGCACAAAACTATCTTTCGACTATTATTCATACTTTTATTAGCCACTTTCTCATCTGTATCGGCACAAAGTGACGGATTTAACCTGCCGACCGATTTATACATCCTATTGAACGAAGGTATTGTGCAACGCTATGGCTTAGGCGCGGAAGGCACGACCACCGTCACACCCGAAACCGATTTTGTGGTGGATTTCGCCGTCGCACCTGATGATAATTGGATTGCCTATCGTACCGAGAGTGGCATCACATTGGCGAATATGGCGAGTCCGAATCAGATTCGTGTGTTGCTCGAATCGGTCATCACCGCCGATTTCCCGCCGTTGCGTCAGGGTGGTCAAACCATGGCGTGGAGCAATGACGGCACACAATTGGCATATACCACCACATCTGGCGTGCGCGTGGCATTTAATTTAGGCACGAATAATGTCGTATTCGCCAATATCCTCACCAGCCCCGCCAAACATATATCGTGGTCGCCTAATGGCACATTTTTGGCGGTAGAAGTCGAGAATAACATCTGGTGGATTTATCGGCGAAACGGAAACGAAATGGTGTTGGCGGGCGCATTGCCATCGTCATTCGGAACGGCATGGCAAGATGATAACCGCCTGATTTTCGCGCCTCAAGAAGGCGGGTTGTTGGTGTTAGATTTCGCCAATTTGAACGAACAATACGCCCTCCGCAATGACGGACAACGTTATTTTTTGCCCGTCATTCGTGAGGATGGTAGCCTGATTGCATTCGCATCAGATGATGAAAATCCACAAGAAAATGCCGTCTGGACGCGCATGAGCATCGCGGGGAATATCGCTTCGGTGGATGAATTCGCCAATGCCCCGACCGATATTCGTGGCGCGATGTGGGCGATAGATGGCAATTCGCTCATCGCACTGCGCGAAAATCAGATGACCCTGCTCATCCCTAATTTGGGAGTGATATTGCCCTTGCCTGTGGGGGACGTGGTGGCGTATGGGTGGGGCGCACCCCGTCCAGCATCGGCACAAGGTATCGAAATGACCAACAGCGCGTTTTTCCGCGCACCTGATTTATTCGGTGTGATGCAAGTATGGCGCTTGCCCGATGACGGAACGCGCCCCATCGCTATCACCACAGGCGAGACGGATGTGACCGCCTACACGATTAACCCGACAGGCACAACCCTGATTTATCTGACCAATAATCAATTGTGGCGGATGCCTATCCAAACAGAAGGCGCAGAAGCGGTAGCTATCGCATCACGATTGGGTGATAATCCGCGAGATTTTATCTTTTCGCCCGATGAAACAGACGTGTTTTATACCACACAGGGCGAAGATGGTGGCTTATGGCGCGTGGATAGCATGGGCGAATCTGCGCCAGAACGCATCCTCGCCAACCCAGACGGTGGTCAATATCGAATGCCCAAATTTGCGCCGAATATCAACGCGCTGTTATTGGCAATCACTCGTCCAGAACGGACAACGCAATATATCGTGTATGACCCCGTTGCCGAAGCCACGCTGAACATCGGCAATTACACATTAGCGGGATGGTTGCCCGATGGTCGCGTGATTGGCTATACCCGTATTATCAATGGCTTGACCGATATAACCAGCCAGTTACAAGTGGTGGATTTAGCTCAAGACCCGATTTTGCCCGCCCTGATATGGGATGAAGCCCAAACACGTATCGCCGACTTTTTACCCCTATCGGGGGATAATTGGCGCATATTAACAACCCAAGTGCTACCCTATGGCACAGAAAAAGGGTTATTATTAGAATATGCAGATAGCACATTTTCGGTTACAGTAGAGTTGGGTTGGCTCATCAACCCTGTCTTGTCACCTGATGGATTGTTCATGGCATCACTCACCCGTCCGAATGGATTGCTCATCATTCACGACCTGAGTAAGGGCGATAAAATGTTGATAGGAGCGCCACTCGGCATCACCGATTTTTGTTGGGTTGGCACAAATGGCAAAATATTTAATGAACTCTAATCGAAAGCATGTAACATACTCATAACCATTTTGTAGGATTCAATATCAAAAATAGAGGTATGTATGTCTGGTGAACGTATACTCGTCATAGAAGACGAAGCAAGAATAGCACAATTCGTTGAACGCGCTCTGATTTATGAAGGGTATCGCGTCAATGTCGCACGCAATGGTCAAACGGGCTTGAATATCGCCCGTGATAATCCGCCCGATTTGGTCGTACTCGATTGGATGTTGCCCGGATTAGACGGCTTAGAAGTTTGCAAGCGGTTACGCGCCGCCAGCGATGTGCCGATTTTAATGTTGACCGCCAAAGATGATGTCAACGACCGTGTGACAGGGTTAGATGCGGGCGCAGATGATTATCTGGTCAAACCGTTTTCTGTCGATGAATTGATGGCGCGGGTGCGGGCATTATTCCGCCGTGTCACGCCCACCTCACGCCCCGAAATTTTGCGCTTTGCCGATTTAACGCTCGACACAGGCACACATCGGGCGCATCGCGGTGAACGTGCCATCGATCTGACCGCCAAAGAATATGAACTATTAGAATTATTCATGCGGAATCCGCGCCAAGTCCTCACCCGCGATGTCATCTTTGACCGCGTATGGGGGTACGATTTTGGTGGCGAAAGCAACATCATTGAAGTCTATGTACGCTATTTACGCCAAAAAACCGAGGAAAGCGAACAAGAAACCCGTCTTATTCACACGGTGCGCGGTGTCGGTTACGTCTTGCGCGAAGAATAAAGACAATTTCTCAGATAACCATATTAGGCAGTGACACATGACTATTCGGCAACGATTAACACTGTATTATGCGGCGTTGCTCACCCTCATCATCATTTCATTTGGCGCACTCACTTACGGGGTGATGCGCTGGACGATGATAGGCACCATTGATAGCACGCTGATTGATACAGCCAACCTCATCACCACCAATAGTCGGTTACTGCCTGTACCCGGTTTTGGTGCGCCTTCGCGCATGGAGATTGAACTCGCCCCGCTCGATTTATTCCGCGCCTCTGGGGTGTATGTACAGGCGTGGGAAATTGTGGATGGTGTCGCTGTTTTCAAAGAGTCATCCCTAAATGCCGCAGGTTTAGGCACAGCCCCGCTTGATGCGGGCATGTTGGGTCATCATGAACCCATTTTCAGCAATAACAGCATCAATAATGTGGCGTTGCGCGTGCTGACCGTTCCCGTGATTCAAAGCAGTAGCGGGCGCTTGGTCGGCAATATTCAAGTGGCAACCGAACTCGAAACGGTCAACCGCGCCTCGAAGCAATTGCTCATCGTGGTCTTAGCCAGTTGTGTGGTCGCTATTTTGGGCGCGGGCATGTTGAGCATGTGGTTTTCGCATCGCGCCCTCGTCCCGATTGAACATATCACCCAAGCCGCCTCGAAAATTGCTGGCACAAATGACCTCAGCACACGCCTACGCTGGAAAGGTCCCGCCGATGAGTTGGGCAAACTCATCTCGGTATTTAACCAAATGATGGGGCGCATCCAACATTTATTCAGCGTCCAGCAACGCTTTGTGGCGGATATTAGTCATGAATTGCGGACACCCTTAACCGCAATACAAGGCAATATCGCCCTGATGAAACGCTACGGTGTGGATGCGGCATCGCTGGATGACATCGAAAGTGAATGCCAACGCATGACGCGCTTGGTCAACGATTTGCTCATGTTGGCACGCGCCGATTATGGTGGCATTAAAATCGATCTCGCCCCGCTCGACCTCGATACAGTGGTAATCGAATGTCTGAATTCTGCCAAAACCGCCGCCAAAGACCGCAAATTGGATATTCATCTGGGGCATTTTCAACCTGTCCGCATCAAAGGCGATCATGAACGGCTCAAGCAATTGGTCTCCAATTTGCTCAATAATGCCATCAAATTCACACCCGATGGGGGGCAAATTATCGTCACCCTGGGGAGCAATAACGAAAACGCCATTTTGACGGTGAAAGATACCGGCATCGGCATCCCAAAAGCCGATATGGAGCGCATTTTTGACCGTTTCTATCAATCTGAATCCTCGCGGGTACATCATAGCGATAACGAAGGATTTGGATTGGGCTTATCTATCGCCAAATGGGTAGCCGAGGCGCATCACGGCACGATTAGCGTCAGCAGTGAACCGAAACAAGGCTCGACCTTCACCGTGACCATCCCGCTTTATCGCCCTGCCGATGATGAAATGCCTTCGCACATGCGCCCCACACGGACGCGCATCCCCGCCCTCAGAAAAATGCTCGAAGGCGCGGATGACGAATAACATCACACGATATACGGCGTGCTTGCGCCCGTTTTGCTCATGCCGTGCGGGTCGAGTATCACATTGATACACGCGGGTTTGCCACTCGCAAAAGCGCGTTCTAATGCCCCGCCAATGTCATCGGGATGTTCGACCAACTCGCCGTATCCGCCCATCGCCTCGACAATTTTATCGTAACGGGTGAAGCCGAGTTTGGTGGCGATTGCCCGTTCTTCTGTCACCATGCCGATTTGGGGTGTGCGAATTTGTCCCCATCCGCCATCGTTGCCGACAATGCTGACAATCGGCAAATTAAACCGAATCGCGGTATCAAATTCAAAGCCGTTCAGCCCAAAAGATCCATCGCCGTTGATAATCAACACCCGTTTTTCTGGATAAAGATGCTTGGCGGCAATGGCAAACGGCGCACCTACGCCCAAACATCCCAACGGACCGGGATCAAGCCATTGTCCGGGTTGGGTGATGTCTATCACCTTGGCGCACGCGCTGACAATATCGCCTCCGTCACCAATCACCAGCGTGTTTTCATCGATAAAATCGTTAATCGCGCCACCCATGCGAAAATGATTAATCGGTTGGTCGTTCAACTTTTTCCAATCTTCGAGTTTGGCGTTTTGTTTATCTTCCATGTCGCGCACATCGCGCAACCAATCGGAAAAATGGATGCCGTGTAACCCCTCAGACAGCGCCTCTAAGAGCAAGCGCGAATCGGCGCAGATTGCCACATCCGCCACGCGATTATGATTCAATTCATCGGGGTCATTTTCAATTTGGATGAGTTTCGCATCGGGATTCCAATCTTCTTTGCCATATTTGAGCCGAAAATCCAACGGCGTGCCGATGAGCAACACCACATCGGCTTGTCTGAGCGCCTTGCCCCGCGCCGATTTGAAACAATGGGGATGATTCATCGGCAATGTGCCACGCCCGCCCCCATTGGTGAAAACGGGTATGCCCGTCTGGTCGGTCAGGTCGCGTAGAGCATTGTGGGCTTTATCCCAATACACTTGTGTGCCTGCGATGAGGACGGGTTTTTTGGCATGACGGAGCAAGTCAAAAATTTTTGTGAGAGCGCCGACTTCGGGTTCTAACGGTTGGATGGTCACGCGCTCAAATCCACCGGGATCGTCTATGGCGTTGAATAAAATATCAAACGGCACTTCGATGAACACAGGACCAGGGCGACCACTCAGGGCGGTGGTGATGGCGTAGCGCATGAGGTCAGGGATGTCTTCAGTGCGCTCAATCGTGAAACTGGCTTTGGTGAAGGTCTTGAACATATCAATTTGGGGCATCTCTTGCAATGCACCCATGCCTTTGGTCTTAATCGGAGCCGCCCCGCCGAGTAAAATCATCGGACTGCGGGCTTGATAGGCATTCGCCACGCCTGTCACCGCATCCGTCACACCTGGGCCCGCCGTGACCGCCGCCACGCCGATGTTATGCGTCAGACGGGCATAAGCATCGGCGGCATGTGCCGCGGCTTGTTCATGCCGAAAATCTAAGACGGCGATGTTGTTATTCAAACATCCCTCATAAATCGGCAGAATATGCCCACCACATAACGTATACAGCGTATTCACCCCTTGCGCTTTGAGGGCGCGGGCAATTAATTCACCACCTAATGTAAACATGTAATTTCATCCTCTCAAAAAAACTTATATGCCCCTATATTGTGCCAAAAAATATGATTTATGCCAAAAACGTATTATTTATGAATTTTTTTCCAATTTTTATATAAAAACCGATCGAATCGCTTTTGAAGATGATAAAATGGAAACGTTCTCATAGTTTTTGAATGTGCAAATGGTATGAAGCCAACCTTACTAAACACACTGATTATCAATATAGCACTTGCTGTTATATATGCTATCACCAGCATCATCAGCCAGCAATTCGGGGTGATCCCACCGGGCAATGCAACCGCCGTTTTTGCGTCATCGGGCATTGCGTTGGTCGGGATTTATTTCTTCGGATACAAAGTCGCCCCTGGTGTGTTGTTCGGGTCGTTTTTGGGGAATAACAACCTGTATCTGCCCGATTTTGCGATGGTTGGCTTGGCACATTTCAATGCCACAGGCTTGATTGTAGCATTGGCAATTGGCATCGGCGCGGCATTAGAAGCCAGTCTGGGCTATTATTTTTTAAGGCAATTTGGACATATCGACAAACCATTCGATACCGTCCGTTCTGTATGGATGTTCGTGTTGCTGACGGCACTAGCCAGTTGTCTGGTGAACGCCACCATCGGGTCATCGTCACTGGTATTCGGCGGTTTTGCCGATGCCGCATTTCACGGTGAAATATGGTTGACATGGTGGCTAGGCGATGCGGTAGGGGTGGTGATTATCACGCCCTTGCTCATCACATGGCACAAATTACCACAGGTCTCTAACGAAGGGCGTGATGTGCTTGAAGCGACATTTTCATTTATCGCGCTGATGGGGGTCGGCACAATTTCATTCATCGGAGGCTTCCCTGTTGAATATTTGCACATCCCCATTTTGGTGTTCATCGTGTTACGATTTGGACTACACGGCGCGACACTCGGCATTTTTCTCATCTCTGGATTTGCGATATGGGGTACAGTGAATGGCAACGGGGCATTCGTGCGCCCCGATGTGAACGCCTCGCTCATCTTATTACAAGCCTTCATCGGGACGGTGATGTTCACCGCGCTCACGTTATCGGCATCAGATAAAGAACGGCGTGTGGCTTCTGATGCGTTGGCAGAGACCAATCGCACACTCGAAAAACGGGTGAATGAACGCACCGAAGCATTGGCTATCGCCCAAAAAGAGACAGAAAACGCCAGTCATGCCAAGACAGTCTTCATCGCCCAGATGTCGCATGAATTTCGCACACCGCTCAACGCCATCATCGGTTATAGCGATATTTTGACAATGAACATGTTGGGAAAACTGACCGATGAACAAACCGAAACGGTCGGGTTTATGCGTCAAAATGCGTATCGGTTGTTGGGACTCATCAACGATACCCTCGATATAGCCAAAATTGAAGAAGGCAAACTCACCCGTGAGGATACAGAAATCTCGATACGCCCGTTTTTCGATGAACTATTGCAGAGCATGAGAAGCCTGACCGCCAAAAAACCCATCACTATCCAAACGCATTATTTTGAAAATACCCCCCAACGCCTTGTTGTAGATGCGCCCAAAATTCAACAAATTATCGTCAATTTGGTTGGGAATGCCATCAAATATACACCAAAAGGATTCATCACGATTGAGATCGGCATGAAAAGCGCAAGCCATTGGTTTTTCTGTGTCCGAGATACAGGAATTGGCATGTCACCTGAATCTATCAATAAATTATTCGATGCCTATACACGAGTCGAAGATGATACCACCGACACCATTGAAGGCACTGGGCTGGGATTATCTATCACCAAACAATTGGTTGATTTTTTAGATGGTCAAATTGAAGTCACATCAGAACTTGGAAAAGGTAGTTCATTTACTGTTATTTTACCGATATAGATAGATGGAGTTTATTATGTCAAAGATCTTTCAGGCACTGGTCATAGATGATAATTGGTATAATTGCGACATTTTTCGGATTGCGCTCGAAAAAGCAGGTTACACGGTGGATATTGCTTATAACGGGCGCGATGGGCTAGAGTTGCTCAAAAGCAAACCGTTCAATATTTTGGTGATCGATTTACAAATGCCCGGTATAGATGGCATTGAGGTACTCAATCAGATTAAAGATTCTGAATTTCGTAAAGAGATGTATGTGCTGGTTGTTACCGCAAATGCGTATATGGCAACCGATGAATTAGACCATCTGTGCGATATGGTGATGTTAAAACCTGTCAGCATTCATGATTTAACCCTATTTTTAGAGCGGGTGAGGCGTACATTGTAAAATTATTTTTATAACCTGACGTTTACGTTTTTCACATTGGTGATATAATACAGTTATATCAAATTTTGTATGTCGAGTTTAGGATAAATAACCATGTCGGAAGATACAAAGCGTTTCGATACGCCAGAAGAACATGACGGTGATGCAGGCGAAACACGGCAACTGAATATTTTGCCCCCACCCAACACAACAGACGGCGGGACAATGATTTTAGGGGGGTCACTTGCGCCAAAGCGTGTGCGCGTGGTGATGCCTGATATGTCGGAATTGGTATTCGATAACATTGCGCCACATCTCACAGTTGGGCGACGCTCAAATATTGCCAAACGGCATATTGATATAGACATGGAGGATTATGATAAGGGAGTTTTTGGGGTATCGCGTTTTCATGCTATGATTATCCCCGATGACCGTCATGGTCTTATCATCAAAGATATGCAAAGCACCAACGGTACGTTTGTGAATGGCAAAAAGCTGAAATCTAACGAGACATACCCGCTTGCCAATGGTGATTTTATCAAATTCGCCAACCTGAAAGTGCAAATCTTTTTTGAGAAAGAAAAATAATAGTGGGGCATAATTTTTCTCATGCCCCACCACATGCTCCCCTATTGTCTGTACGGACGCGCAGAAGCGCGTCCTTCTATATTTATAAACCATTCGATTTAATTGCTAGGGGTTGCCTCTGCCGTCATTTCTTCTTCGGGCATATCGGTCATTTCTGGTGTGACGTCTACTGCCTCATCCGCTTCAGCCGTCATTTCAGGTGTGACTTCGGTTGTTGGGACGGGTGTGGCAGGGATGCGCGTTGGTGTGGCTGTGGGTTGTGGCAAGGCGGGCAAATTCAAACCTGTGAGCAGTGAGAAGCTATCCATGGCGGTGACAAAATCAAAGAATTGCGCGCGAGCGACATCGGTATTCAAATCGACCCCACCACTGGCGATACGCCCAATTGCGGTGTGCAATTTGCCATCTTCACCATTCATCAATAAGGCTAAACCATTGCGTTCTTCACCATCGGGCGTGAAGAATTTATAGGCAACACTAAAACCAGACATGCCCGGACGAGTCGTTTCTGCCACGCTGACAATTTCGATATTACGACGCAAGCCACTGACAAATTCACGAGCGGCGGCTTCATCGGCAATGTTGCCATCGGTCGTATTGATGACAATCGATGTGGCATCATCTACACCAAGCGTAATCGGACGATCTAATTGAGCAACGCTCCCATCTAAAATACGCCAAGCGTTGGAATAGCGGATGAAGGTATTGGTCAGTTGATTGTAACGCGCCGTCCAACCCAACGGTGTGCCTTTGTAGGCTTCTAACACATGGAAATGATTGGGCATATTTTCGGTGAGCCAGAACATCAAATCGCTGGCATTCGAGGGGACGACCACGCGCACCACATACACCCATGTGCCATCTGTCCACGCGCTGTGTTGAGCGAAATAATCTACCCCACTATCCGATAACACGAAGTCAATAATCACGCGATCATCGACATAACGACGTTCACCTGCCTCGCGCCAGCTATCATAATCGCGCCAGCCCGATGCCAGTGTGCCAGAAGTATATAATCCACTCACCTCTTCAGGTGTGGTGACAGGGGTACTGGGACGCTCGATATACATCTCAATGACGCTAACCCGCTCTGGGTTATTCAAACTCACTTGCGCTTGGCGCGTATTATTCACCGTATTCGAGACCGTCCAACCACTGGGCAAATTCACGTAGAATAAGCCCGATGGATGTAAATAATCTTCCGCGAAGGTAATCCCGCTAAAATCGGTGAGCGGTGGCGGGAATGTGGGCGGGATTGGGGTAGTCGTTGGCACGGGGGTGAGTGCTTGGTTCAATTGTTGTTGTTGTGTCAAATTTTGCGAGATAGATGGCAAAATCAACGAAGCCACCATCAAAACTGCCATAAACACGGCAAAATAATAGTAAAGTCTTTGTGTCGTCTTTTTAGACATGCTAGTCATATCTCCGATGGGTAATCTAGGAACACGGTCAAAAATCGGACGTAATCATACCCCAAAACAATCTGATTGTTAAGGTGAATGGCAATTTTGCACGTATAAACCTGTTATGAGACTGTTAAAAACACACAATGGGCTATCGTGAGCCTTTACAATCCGTAAAAATTGATATATACTCTTAAAGGTTCATAAAGATACAAAAAGAGGGAATTATGTTACCGAAACACCCACACATTGAACTCGATTACGCCTTCACCATTCGCCATGCCGAATTAGACGACATCGACATTTTTTATCAATTGGTGAAAACATCGGATAGCGAATTTTATGGTTATACCAGCACCACCCGCGATGAATTGCTCGCAGAGTGGCAAGCGCCCGATTTTGACATCGCCCGTGATACTCGTCTGGTATTCGCGCCAAATGGCACGCTCATCAGCTTTAGTATCCTCTATGAGAACAAAGAAATGCCCGTCAGACCGTATATCTGGTCGTATGTGCATCCTGAATGGCGTAGGCTCGGTGTTGGGACGGCTATCCTCGAATGGGCGCAAGCACGTAGCCAAGAAAATATCCCGCTCATCCCCGAAGATGCCCGCCTGACGCTGACGACAAGTGTGTATAGCGAAAATCATAGTTCTAAAGAACTGCTCGAAACGCTGGGATTCACCACCCATCGTGGCAATGTAAACATGATTATCGAATTCGACACCCCGCCACAAAAACCGACCTTCCCCGATAACATCCGCATTATCACGTATCCCGAATTTAACGACCTGCGCGAAGTCTATCGGGTATTCCGCGAGGCGTTCCGCGACCATCGGGGCTTCATCGAGACCGATTTCGATAAAGCCTTCGCCAAGTATCAACATTATGTCGCCAACGACCCCAAAATCACCCAAGAGACGTGGTACTTGGCGCTGGATGGTGATAATCTCATCGGCTTTTCGTTGTGCGCGATGTCGGCATGGGATGATCCGCATAAAGGTTGGGTGGATGACTTCGGCGTGTTGCGCGACTATCGCAAACGCGGAATCGGCAAAGCCTTGTTGCAACACAGTTTTTACGATTTATATGCGCGGGGCTTACGCAGAGTCGGCTTGAATGCCGATTCGAACAATCTCACAGGCGCAATTCGGTTATACGAAAATGCGGGGATGCGCGTCTTTCGGAGATGGCACGCCTACGAAAAAGTGTTGCGCGATGGCGTAGAATATACCAATCAGGGATGAAATATATCGTGTCGGGTGGCATTAGGCGCAGCCGTATATGCTACCTATATCATCAAATCACATCTATTGTTTTTATTTTGGAGTATAACCCAATGACCACCATTATTTATGAGCAACAAACGCAAACCCCGCAATTTGAGCAAGAATTCATCATCCGCCCTGCCACGTTAGATGATGCCAAAGCTGGCGCAGATTTATTCAATGCCAGCAATCATCATTTTGGCATTTCGGGAACAGATACCGAAGAAGGTATCCGTTTTGAATGGGAAGACCCCGAATTCAATATGGCAACATCCACGCTCGCCTTCTTCACCCAAGACGGACAGATGATAGCCTATCAAGAATTATATGACACATCCACCATCCCCGTCCGACCCAGATTATGGGGACATGTGCATCCTGATTATATCGGGCGCGGTATCGGCACGTATCTATTGGCATGGGGGGCGAATTTAGCCAATCGTGTATTTGACCGTGTTCCAGCCGATGCGCGTATCGTCTTGAGCGCAGGTCGCAATAACAAAAATCCACACGCGCATGATTTACTAATCGCGCAAGGGCTGATGCCCACAGGTCAGGCATGGCAGAAAATGCTCATCGAATTGGATGAAGCGATGCCCATAGACCCGCCCGCCCCTGATGGTCTGCGTTGGGTGACGATGAGCGAACTCAACGACACGCGCAAAGCCTATAGCGCCCACCGCGAAGCCTTCCGTGACCATCGTGGTTTTATCGAAGAAGATTTCGAGGTGATGTATAAGCGTTGGAGCGATTACATGCTCGATAAAAAATTATTCACACCCGATATGTGGTATATGCTCATGGATGGTGACACCATCGCCGCCTATGCGTTTAATTGGCGCGAAAATGATGTCAACCCCGATGAAGGCTATGTGGCACAATTGGGTGTGACCAAAGCCTATCGTGGTCGCGGATATGGCAAAGCGGTATTGCTCAAATCATTCCACGAACAGTGGAAACGGGGCAAACGCAAAGTCAGTTTGTATGTAGACGGCAGTAGCCTGACAGGTGCGAATAAATTGTATATAAACGCGGGGATGCGTGTCGCCGAATCGTATGAAAGTTACGAGAAAGAATTGCGCCCTGGCAAAGAATATTCACAACAGGGATAAATTGGACGATTTTGGATTGCATACATGCCGTCCCTATACATCAATAATCACCCTTATGCCTGTACGGACGCGCTTCTGCGCGTCTACTCTTCAGACGGGAGGCGTGCCAATGCCTCCCGTAATTTTTCGGCTTGGTCAAGATGAGATAATTCCTCAAATAAGGGCAACACCACCCCTTTTATCGGCGACATGAGCAACATCTCTAATGCCTCTAGTGCATAAGCCCGCCGTTCTTTGATGGGCAGAAAAATATGCTGCTCAATTTCGAGGATTAACTCGGCGGGATGCACCAACAACGCCACCAAATGTAAAATGCGCCGTTTAATCGGTTGAATATCGGCAATAGCCCCTTTTTCGAGCAACGATAATGCGTTCTCTGCTTCGGCGATGATATTTTGATGCACCGTCTCTATATCGATATCGTCTAATTCTGCATCAGCATCCATCATCACAGGTAACGCCTGCGTAGTGGTATGGGTGGGATCGTTCACCCGTTCAAAGGTGAGGGTTTGCACCAATGTCATGACATATGGACGGCGGATACTCAACACAATGCCTATCCACACCACACAAATCACCAAGACTAAAATCACCAATTGCAATGTGCCAAAATCGAATTGGTTGGTGAGGATGAGCAACACAATGCCTATCCCCAACCCCGCTAACGCCTCGACATTACTCTCGACACGGGTTTGGACAGGCACGCGCTGATGAGTCGGCAAGGGTTGGTATAAAATTAGCACCGTAGATTGATTGAGCGTATAGCGCAAGCCTCTATCGACCCATTTCATCACGATGACCGCCCACGCCACGATGAGCGCCTCGCCGATGCTCACCCCCACTAGCACCACCACCCCAAAGGTGAAGAGCAACGCGGGAAAAACCAGCAACCCCATCATCACACCGTAGCGTTTGAGCAACTGCCCCGTGATGACTGTCCGACTCAGCAATTGCAATATCCCCGCCACCGAGAAAAACACCCCCAAAAAGCTGGCGAGCGATTCTTCTGTCGGATAGAGCAACGAGGCTTGTTCATAAAATGCCGTATCTATGACATATAATGTTGACACGGCTAAACTAACCAACGCAAAAATCAGCAAAATATAACGCCTATGCGAGACACGCGGGTCTGATTGCGGTTCTACGGCGCTATCCGCCACCATCACCACATCGGGACGGTGTAAAAATACGGCGTACCGATGGGTGATATAGCGCATCATCACCAGTGATAACCCTGTTCCACCGAGCGCGATAAATAATAACCCCTCTGTACGGACGATCGGCACGATAAACGGGATGGTGAATCCACTCAAGATAATCGCCACCACTTCACCCGCGCCCAATAAGCCATACAAGCGTTTGGCTTGACGCACATCCAATATTTTGCCCGCCAATCCCCAAAATTCGAGGCTGTTCATCACCCATATCAAATCGAAACTGGCGGCGAGGAACAAGGCGGGGAATGGGTCATGTATCCACAGATAGGCGAGTGTGAAAATGAGAATCAGCATGAACGAGTATGATAAATTGAGCGTCAATAGGCGTTTGAGGGGCAATCGGTGGCTGAGGGGATGATAAATTAATCCCGTCAGAAAGGTCATGGTGGTGGCGAGGATATACATCATGGGCAAATCGGCGGGGGTATAGCGCGTCAAGAACAGGGCGCTGGTCGCCGCACCCATAAACCCAATCGTGATGCCATTACAAAATGAATGGGCGAGGAAAAACAACACCATGCGCCCCTCACCCGCTTGGATGTTGAGTAATTGTTTTACACTTTCACGCATATTTTTTATTTCGGGATGCTTTGCAACACTAAAAAGGCGAGAATCATCAATCCGATTGCACCACCAACCGCCAATCCGAGCAGGGTGATGGTCTTTCGGCGTTGGATGACATTAGCATCCAACAACTGTGAATCGGCTTCTGGCTCATTTTCGGTCAATGTGCGGACACCGCTAATCTGCCCCGACACCAATTTATTCAGTTGGTCGATCAGGCGCATCATATCGCGGTCGAATTCTGCACCATCGCGCACAATGGCGGGATTTTTGAACGCCAATGCGCGTAAGGCGGGACCGAGTTGGGCTTCGGTCGGCGCTTTGGCATCATCAATCAACACAGGGATGATGGGCAACCCCTTACGCATGAAGGCAAATCCCAATTCTTGCAAGATGAGGTCTTTGATATCGGCTAAAAGGGGGTTACCCGCTTTATCGGTAAACCAATATCGCCCGATGATGACCAGCATCACATCACAGCGATTAATCGCCCATTGCACCTCGCCGATTGGATTGGTGGGCGTGGATTTGAGGATGTCGCGGGCATAAAAAACATCTTTGACAACGCTGTTCGCGCCAAATTCGCGCACCAATGTATCATAAATGCGCCTGACTAATAACGGATTATCCTCTTTACGATAGGACACATAAATATTGAGCATCATCGTTGCCTTTGTTTATCGTGCATCTATGACTATCATCGCCCTAGATTGTACCGCATAAACTCAATTTGGGGATGTGATAAAACGCAATGGCAACCATCCAAATTGATTTTCATCGGCAACGGCAAACCAGACCTCATCGGTATCATAATACCAAAGGAGCGAGCGCCCGTTATGCCTGCCCAAGCGCAAGGTGAGGATTGTACCTGCATCCAACAAACCAACCACGCTCGACCAATCGCCTGCCGATGAATAGAGCGCCGTATCTTGCACCACCACCACCTCATCCCCTGCTTGCCAGCCAAACGGTGTTGTCCCCCGCCGTATGGCATTCTCGATGAAAGGCGCACGGGCAGTATAAGTCGCCTCATTTATCCACTCGTTGGTCGGGTTGTCATCCACAGGCGCATCGGTGGCGGTGGGTGCGAGTGTTTTGGTGGGGTCTGCCTCGTAAACAACGGGTGGAATCATGCGGATTTGGGCATCGCTATGCACGACTTCACGATTTAACCCATCCGTTGGGGTTTCGGTGACGGTATCAGCAATGACTGGGGTCGGTTCTGGAGCTTGCCCCAATAACATGACCAATGTGAGGATGACCGCCAATGTGAGCAAAAATGCCATGCCCAAAAATGCCAATTGTTGTGTATCGACACGCCGAATATAATGCGCCGATTCATCCGTCATCATGGCAGGCACAGGGGCATAAATCATCTCATTTGGGGCTGGCGCATAAGTCGGTCGGTTGAGATGTGCGATGAGTTTTTCGACACTTTGGCGCATTTCGGGCGTAGTGAATTGGGGGCGCATAATCGGCGTGGCAGGTTTATGACCCGCAACCGTTGGTGATTTTTTGCCCCGAATACGACTGAGTTGGTCTATCAGACGGGCAACATCGCGTTGAAAATCGGGATCATGGCGGATAATCACCGCGTTGCGATACGCCAATGGGCGCAATTTGAGGGGTAATTCATCCACAGTCGGCATGACTGCCCCATCCACCAACACGGGAATCACCAACACATCATCACGACTGAGGGCGGCTTCGACTTCCATCCGCACAAAATCATCGGGCAAATCGATGCGCCGTCTGCCTTGCGAATCGCGCACATCGAGCCATTCCTTGCCGATAACCACCAGCACCGCATCGGATTTATCGAGCGCGTTCCATAACACCACCCGAAAATCCATCCCTGGCGGTATATCATCGACATCCTTAAAAACGTGCTTCTCGCCAAAGGCAAAGACCAACCAATCATGTAACCGCCCCGTGATGATATGGCTATCTATACGCCGATACGAGATGAAAATGCGTGGCATGATATCTCCCTTATCATCGTCGTAATGTTTGCTGTTGGACTTCGGTCATGGCATCGATCGTATCCTGCAAATTCAGGACTTCGCTTTGGATTTCGTCGCGTAAGCGTTGTGATTTTCCGCTATCCACCTCTTTTGTGCCTAAATTCGCCATTTGTGCATACACCGTAGCGAGTGTGGCGAGCGTGGTTTCGAGTTGGATTTCGGCGCGTTTCATGCCATTGGCAACCGCTTCGAGATTCGCCAATTGTTGTTCGAGTTGAAATGCCAAGCGTTCCAAATCACGGCGGACTTCTGGGTCTTGTTCGCGTTCCATACGGATGCGTGTGTTATCGAGCTGATCACCAACCCGTTTGCGGTCACGTTCTGCCAATTCGTTGCTCTGGAAGGCATCAATTTTCTGCGCGAGATCGTACATGCCACTAATTTGGTTATCAATCGCATCTATCGTCTGGAGCAAATCCACACGGAGCGCACCTTTGGCATGTTTCGCCAATTCGCGCATGTTATGACGATACTCCAACGCACTTTGTAAATGTTGACGCGAAATGGTGCTTTTGATTTGCGACAAATTGAATTGACGCTCAAATTCTTTGGCGATCGCCTCTTGAGCGGCTTGTGGGTCTGCTAAATTTGAGGCGATAAACACCCCCGCCGTGACCGCACCACCGACTAGCCAGAACCACCATTGCCAAAATTCGAGCGGCGCGGGTTGCAACACCGTGAGCAACAACGTGACGATAACCGTCAATCCGACTTGCCAACTGAACACCGCCCGTTGTAACACCGCTCCAAATGCCCGTTGTTTGATTGCATCTTTTTCTGACATAAGCGATAAACCTCTTCTTATGATTGCTAATTGTATTGTACCGCATTTTGAGGTTAGAAAAATAATATCTCCATAACAATCATGTTATGTCGAATAGTAGGATTGTCCTACACCGTGTTTTCTATGCCCATTTCTATTACGAAAAAGAAATAGAGCAAGTTGCATAAACATAATCGCACCTTGAGGCAATCAACAAATAACATATAATAAGTAGAATAAAAATTGTTTAGTCAGGATCAATTCCATGCTCAAATATATTTTGCTCGGTGGATTAAATTATCTGCCCCTCACAGGCTATCAGCTCAAACAATATATGGAAAATGCGACCACACATTTCTGGTATGCCCAAACCAGCCAAATCTATCGGACATTAGACCAACTCGAAAAAGAGGGGCTGGTGACATCCGAAATTCAAGAACAACACGATAAACCAGACCGCCGTATTTACCATATCACCCAACAAGGGCGCGATGATTTACGCGCATGGCTCGAAACACCGATGACGGCAGTTGAACCCGTCAAAGATACCCTGTTGCTCAAATTATTTTTCTCTGCCCAATTGGATAAAGAGACCATCCTCACGCAATTGCGTCTACAACGGGCATTGCATAAAAAACAATTGGATTTGTTGGCAAACACTATCAAAGAGGTGATAGCAGGGCAAGCACGCGACAATCCATCGCTCCAGCGCGATGCGCTGATGTGGGACATCACACGCCGTAACGGTCAACTGATTGAAGAAGCGTATATCCGTTGGTTGGATGAAACCATCGGACGCATCGAAACCGAATTTTAGAAATTATTTCGGGCGGCATGTATGCCGCCCCTACAAATCGTTAATTTTTATGCTTGTACGAGATTTTGTGTCTGTACGGATGCGCTTCTGCGCGTCCCTTCGAATGGGTGCATCGGCGGATTTGGCATTTCGTATGAGGGATCTACCACGTTGTATCTGGCTTCGACAGGCGTGAATGCCGTGAAAGCGGTCGCGCCACAAGAAATCGAATTTGATGTGTATACCGATGTCGCCTTGCCAAGGGGCATCCTCAACCAAGCCTTCATCCGTGTGTGGAGCGAGAGCAATAATCGGCTCGATAACAACAAGACATCGGATTTATTCCCACGCCTCGCCCGTTTGATGGTGAAGGGTGTGCGTGCTGTGGATGAGGATAAACAATCGCGTGCTATGTTAAAACAAGCCATCCGTGAGCATCAAGCCAATACCGATGTTTACAAAGCCATGCTCAATATCACCTATAAAGATGACCTATTTGGAAATACAGGCGCAACGCTTGAAGATTTTAGTGTGTATCGGCGTAATGAGGCTATCCAAGCGGGGAATAGCGCCCTATTTTCGTGGGGCAGTTGGATGGATGGCGCATCGGCAGAGGCGACACTCCGCATATTTAACACCTACAACAATCCGCAAATCGCCGTGATTGGCGCGTGGAAGCACGAAATGAGCGCCGATGGTAGCCCGTATAATCCACCAAAAGGCAAACCGAATCCGTTACTCAAGCAACAATGGGATGCGTTAGGGCAATTCTTTAAGTCGCATTTGGTCGAAGATAAACCCATTCAGGGTAAAACTATCTTTTATTACACACTTGGCGCAGAAACATGGACGCAATCCGATAGTTTTCCGCCCGCCAATAGCCAACATCAAGCGTGGTATTTTGGCGATAATCACACATTATCGGCGCAAAAACCAACATCCGACCACGCCACAGACCATTATACTGTGCGTCACGATACCACATCAGGCAAAACCAACCGTTGGATGACGCAATTTGCCCGACCTGTGGTGTATGCAAATCAAGCTGATGAAGATAAAAAACGGCTTATCTATACATCCGCACCGTTAGACCGCGATACGCAAATCACAGGCTACCCGATTGTGACATTGTATATGACATCTTCTCATACGGATGGGGCGTTTTTTGTGTATTTAGAAGATGTAGACCCAACAGGTTATGTGCGCTATATCACCGAAGGGCAATTACGCGGGATACATCGTAAAATCAGCGATACCCCCGCGCCATACGTGACGGGGATGCCAAATCATAGCTATAAACGCGCCAATTCTGCCCCCTGCCGATAAACGAGGTGGTCAAAATCATGATTGGCTTACAACCGACATCCGTCCTCATCAAAAAGGGGCATCACATACGGGTGGCGATTGCAGGCGCAGATGCCGATACATTTGCACACATCCCAACAGGAGAAATACCAGCGTGGACAATTTATCGTGATATAATAAGAAAATCGCATATCCTTTTGCCCATTATATCATGAGGAGATAGTCTGGATGAGTGAAACGAAACAATATCTGATTATCGAATATCGCAATCGTCTATTTTTAGATAAACGGTGTCGTTATCCATGGCAATCGTTCACTCGTGCCAAAACATTGGGTGTAGGGGTATGGTTATTGCTTGCGGTTGGGCTTGGTTTCGCCCTAAAATCTACCTTCGAGGTATTTTATACGCACATAGACTCCAATATGCCCATCCCCAGCCATAGCAATGGATTTTGGGGTGATTTTGCCCTTGTTATCTTATTTTTGGGGGGCATGTTGTTATCGTTGTTTTTTATGCGTATCTTATTCAAAGATGTCAAAAAATTTCGCAAATTACAGCGTCATGGCAAAATGGTTAACGGTATCGTGCTAGAGGCTATCAGCATAACCAACACCTATCGAAATTCACCAGTACGAACATACGATGTAAAAATACGTGTGGTTTTTCGTGCGCCCGATAGCTCTATCGAAATAGAGGGTGAGCACCAATATACAACCGTTCATAAACCGAGTGCGAGTTTATTAGAATCCAATACCCCCGTATATATCATGTATTTGGATGAAAACACATGGGAAGTGTTATAAATAAACAGAGGGCATGTCTGCCCTCTATGAAATAACCGAATTTATTCACCACCCTCAGATTTACCGAGTAAGCGTCTGCGCCGTTCTTCGAGCTGTGCATCAATTTGGCTACTGCCAACCGCTTCTTCGATTTGATCAGACAAGTTTTGGGTTGCCATTTCGAGGCGGGCATCTTCACGGTCGAGATTAGCACGGATTTTTTGCGCCAAGCCATTGATTTGTTCATCACCCAGATTTGCCAAGCCATCCAAACCTTTAATCGTCTTGGTGGCAACCTTTTTGGCTTCTGCCAATTCGATGAGCGCACGTAATTGCTCACGTTCTTGCTTAATGGCGTTCATTTTGCTTTCAAGCTGACGGCGCATGGTCAACAACATTTGATATTGTTTCTCTTGTTCTTGCCATTGTTCATAATATTCTTGCGCCAATTGTTGCTTGGTATTGAGTTCAGATTGGGCGGCGGCGGCGAGATCGTCTTTGCCCTTAAGAATCAACGCATCAATATCGCGGTCTAATTTTTCGGCGGCAGATGCGAGTTCTTCGTATTTACGTTTCATCGTTTTCACATTGCCACCAATGGTCGCCGCCGAATCTTCTAATGCTTCGAGGTTCTTTTCGGCTTGGCGCACATATTCGTCCATCACCTTGACGGAGTTGGCTTCGAGGGCGCTATCTACAATCGAATGTAAGTTGGCGCTGATGAGCGTTCTCACTTTTTCTAAAAATGATGCCATAATCGGGTTTCATCCTTTCGGTTAAACACATATACCTTACCCATTATAACACCATTACGCTTTTGGTGGCGCAGAGTAGCGCGGAAATGTGATGCTAAAACACGATCCTTTGCCCAATTCGCTGGTTAAATCCAGTTGGGCTTTATGAAGTTGCGCCAATCCATAGACAATCGCCAACCCACTGCCCGCACCTTGATCTTCAAACTGTTCCCGATTCACCTGATAAAACGACTTCCAAATGTGTTCGACCTCTTGCTGAGGAATACCACGCCCTCTATCGGTGATGCTCACACGCAACGCACCATCGACCTCTTTGGCTTCGACTGTAATGGGTTCACCATTGGGCGAAAATTTATAGGCGTTATCGAGCAATTCTGTGAGCATCGTCATGATATATTCTCTATCGCCAAATACAGTCGGAAGTTTTTCGGGGATGATCACTTCGAGTTGATTGGGATAACGCGGGTTATTCCGATATTTATTACAAGCACTTTCTAAGATCGTCTGAAAGTTGGTGATTGGGTGGCTACGCCACTCATAATTTTTGGCGGCATCTTGCGTTTCGAGTTCGACCAACAAAATAAAATTTTCGATGAGGTGACGCAGGCGGTCTGCACCCATATTGATTTCACGCAGGAACATCAATAATTCAGAATCGCTCATGCGCTCAACGTTGTTATCTTTGAGCATATCGGCATACGCCACCACCAACGTTAACGGTGTCCGAAATTCGTGATTGAGAATGGTGAGGATGTTGCGCTTCATATCGTGAATTTGGTCTTCGGCGGCTTGATTCAAGGCTTTATGCCGATTCAAGCGCGATTCGACCGCAACGAGCAAATCATCGGCATCAAACGGCTTGATGAGGTAATCATCCACGCCCAGCATTTTGCCCATCTGAACATCATTCTTCGCGCCTTTGGCAGTCAGAAAGATGAAGGGGATCTTGACCCACGCCTCATTTTTGCGGACTTCTTTCAGAAATTCGATGCCATCCATGTATGGCATCATAATATCCGATAAAATCAGATCGGGCAGGTCGTTGGTATGATCTCTGAGGACTTCGAGGGCTTGTTGACCATTCGATGCCATCATCACACGATATTCATCCAATTCCAAAATATCCCGAATCCCTAATAAGAGATTATGTTCATCTTCAACAACCAATAATTTTGCTTTCGGCATCATCACAATCTCGCTTAATGGGCTACATGTAACAATCTGTTATTCTGTTATGCGGTCATTATTATTATATGCCAGATTATCGGCATGACAACCACTTTACATCAAAATGAAGGGCTTTTGCAAAGTCGTCAAAGGAGTAATTGAAGCGCCTGCTCATAATTGGCATTGAAATACCGTCTGGCTTCAGGAATATAGTCGAACTGTCCACAGTGTCGGATGAGACCA
>DAOTVP010000082.1:0-25972 GCA_034436155.1 Anaerolineae bacterium | reverse complement strand
TTATCATTGAGGAAGCTCGTTCTGAGCAACGCCGATTGGCTCACAGACGACTCAGGAAACGTTGAGGTCACGATGTCTCTGAACACCCCCTGTTCACGATGTCAGTGAACAATACAGTACACGTCTAAACATGTATTGGCTTGTCTCATAAATAGTGCGATATTTTTGAGGGCGGATATACGAGGCTATCGCCTCTAATCCGCTCGTACACATCCTCGAAATTGGAACGTATCCCATCTGTACATCTGTATGGAACGATTAGCCCGCAAGGCGCATATCGTCCTTCAGCTAAGATAATCTTTCATATCCCCTGTTCTTCACCACCTTCATCGGGTGGGGTCTCATCATCGTCTGTCAGTGATACAATCGGCATTTCTGGATTGATATGCTCATCCGTCATGATCACCATCGGCGCTTCGGGATTGTCTTCGATAAGCGGTACGGGATTTGCGACCACAGGCGCGATAATACGCCGTCTGCGTAAATCGCGGGCTTCGGGGTAGATATTCAAATAGCGCACGCCCAACGTGAACGCCATCCAGCTATAGGCGACAATGCCAATCGCCACACCCCACTCGACAAGGGCAGGGGAATAGGTGTTAATCGGGAACACATCGCGCACACCCGGAGACCAATCAAGCGGAATCACGAAGCCCGACAGGGTGACATTCCAACGATTTATCACCAGCCCCGCGATAATCATCAACGCGCCCAACATCAACAAATTGCGGTTACGGCGCATCCGTCCCCACAGCATCATCACCGCAGGCACGAGCGCCCCAAATAGCACCTCGCCAAACCAAAAGGTGAAATTATATGGCGTGTTAGCATCCAAAATTTCTGCACCAAGCGCCTTATCGGGTACGCGACTGTAATAATTGGTCGCCGCCCAACTCCAGAGTTTGAGGTACAGATAGGCTAAACACGCAAACCCAACCAACCGCGCCACACCATTCAGCACATTATCTGGCACCATCTGTTTATTGAGCAATTTGCCCGTGAAGATGGTGACGAATAACGTGAGCGCCGCGCCCGCCGCCACCGCCGATAAGATGAACAACACGGGCGCACTTGGCGAATACCAAATCGGACGGGCGGTTAAGATGCCATACGTTGCGCCGAGCGAGGATTGATGCAACAGCGATAATCCCATGCCGAACACCGCCACTAACGGCATCAGGTTATGGAGGCGGTGGCTGATGCCACGCGCCAATTTATACTTGCGTAAAAATGTGCTTTCGATGACCACAGGCACGAGTTCCATCACCAAGACGGTGCTATACAACACCACGCACATGGTAATTTCCCATAAAACCGAGTGGACATTCCAATAAATAATCGGATGATAAAAACGATCTGGTCTGCCGATGTCCATAAAGAGCGCCAGCATCGCCGATGAATATCCGAGCAACCCGACCAGCACCGCCGCCCGTGCGATGGCTTCGTACTGTTTCATGCCGAAGATATACACCGCCGCCGAGAGCGTGAACGCTCCCGCGCCGAGCGCGATTGAGGATAAATCGACCGTAATCCACAAGCCCCACGGCAAGGCGTTAGTCAAATTGGTCACACCCAAACCGTTGAACAAGACGTGTAGCCCGCTCACCAGACCAATCGCCAGTGCCAGCGTTAATCCGATCATCCAAAATGCGAATAGAGGGGTGAATCGCCCTTTTTTAGGCGGTGTCACTATCGAGATATAAACAGGTTCTGCATGTGTCGCCATGTTATAACAATCCTTCGGGTGGAATATAATAGACACTTGGTTCTGTGCCTAAATCTTCGCGCAAGCGTAAGGTCGGTCTGCTGTTGATAATTTTCGAGACGGTGCTATTCGGGTCTTTCAGGTTGCCGAAGAAACGCGCCGTCACGGGGCAAATATTCACACAGGCGGGGGTTGCTTCGGGGTCTACGCCAGGGGTGAGGTTATTCGCCAAGCCATAATCTATCCGATGAATACAGAACGTGCATTTTTCCACGACACCGCGTGGACGGCGTGGCACTTCTGGGCGACCCCATTCGGGGACAAGAGGATTTTCATCATTTCTATCGAGCCAATTAAACGTGCGTGCGCCATACGGACAGGCGGTTTGGCAATACCGACAACCGATACACTTGTCATAATCCATCACCACCAAGCCATCGGGACGGCTATAAGTCGCCCCAACGGGGCAAACCTCTACGCATGGCGCATGATGACAATGCAAGCACGGGCGTGTGACATGAAAAATGTTGCCGTGCGGTGTTTCATCTTCAATGCGGATATTCCAGCGCATATCGGGTTTGGTGTCGTTGACTGCTTGGCAGGCATATACACAATAATCACATCCCACGCACTTGCTCAGGTCGATCACCATCACCCAATGATATTCGCTCTCTTGTGGTTGGGGACGGTTGTTCAAAATATCGGTTGCAAGGTTGGCGATGGGGTCGGCGAGGGTGGTCGCCATGACCATTGTCGCGCCCGCGCCGACCAATAGGGTGATGAGTTCCCGCCGTGTGAGCAGGGCGGAATTTTCACTTTCTTCTGCCTCTGGAGGCAGGATTTCGGTTTCATTTTCTTGTGGATGGTCACTCATGGCTTGCATTCTCTCCCTCTCCAATGGGTTCATCGTGTTTTTTATTGCCTCTGGTGATGAATACCGCCGCGCCTGTGATGCCGAAGCCCAAGCCTAAGATCAAGCCCTGTAATAACGATACGGTGTCGCTTGGGGCGGATGATGAGGCTTCACTAGGCGCTTCGATTGTGCCTTGTGGCGCTTCGATAATTGTCTCATCGGTGCTGACAGTTTGTTCTAACCTTTCATGGCACGATGTACAGGCAACCGTTTCGATTGCCATGCTATGCCCTGTGGATATATCGCTGATGAATTGTGTTGTATCATCGCCGTGTGGGGTGTACATGTGGCAATCGACACAACCGACATCGCTGGTTGGTGCTTCGTGTTGCACATGCGCCCAAATATCGGTCGGCATGGCTTTATGACAATTGATACACAGGTCGTTGGCTTCACGGCTGGCAATTCGCAAGGTTTGGGCATGAGGCGAATGGCAGGTGGCGCATCCCAATACACCAACTTCGATATGTGGGCTGGTGCGCCATTCTTGGTAGGTCGTCTGATGACAATTGCTACAAATTCCCGCCACCAATTGCGGTTGACGGGCAACCGTTTGGACATCATGCGCCCCATGACAATCGGTACACACGGCGGCTTGGGTATTGCCTGCTAAAATGGCTTGTTCGTGCAATCCATTTTGTAAATCTTGCGCTTGATCATGATGACATCCTACACACGTCTGATTGGCTTTGAGCGTATATTCGCGCCTATCGGAGGGCAAATGATTGTGTGGAAAGGCATCCGCGCCATGACAATCCACACAACCGAGCAATCCCTTTTCGTTGGATGTGCCATGCACCGAATTGGCGATAGATGAGGCGGGGACGTATAAATTCAACACATACCCATCATCCAAATTGATAACGCGAAATTCTTGGCTATGACACACGGCGCAATAGCTATTATCGCCCGTTGGCGTGATGGCTTGTGCAGATAAATCATACAAGCCCGCATTGGGTTCTGGCGTGGATTCTTGGGCAGAGATAACACCACTCGGCAACCATAACGGCAACATCCCCGCGATGATGAGTGTGATACCCATCCCAAACAGTGAAATTATCCAGTGACGTTTCTGTAAGGTCATCGCTATTCTTCCTTATGGTGATTGGGGTTGGCTTATGCCGAGCGCCGTCTCAATTGCATCCAGCAACGCATCGGTATAGGCGTAATTATGCACGCCCAAACTGCCGTCATGGGTCACAAAATCGAGCGCGGTTATCACCCATGCGGGCGTTGTGTCGCTGATTTGGGCTTGGATAGCATCCAGACGGGTTTGTGTATGCGTTTGGATGTCGTTCATCAAGGCTTGCATCGCTTCGGATGAGGCTTGTTCTTGATGACATTCGGTGCATCCATCGGTGATTTCTGGCACACTCAACGCCGCTTCGGGCATAATCACCGCAAAAGTATGGCTTGGACGGGTGAAACCTTCCACAGGCACATCGGGCATATGACAGGTCAGGCAATCGGGCGCGTTATTGGTTGCGCTAAAATGGGCGCTTGGGATTCCGACCACTTCGTCTACCACCGTGATACCCTCATACATCTCGATATTGGGTGGCGCTTTGGTGAGGCTTTCATCGTCAGGCGGGGCATTGTTGTGGCAACTGGCACATAAGCGATACGGCGCTTGTGTGAGTAAATGCGGTTGTTGGCTCTCGGTGTGGGGATAATGACAGGTCGCACAGGTCACATTCGCTTCGGCATGACCCGATATTGCCCATTCGTTATATTGCATGTTGGTGCGTTTGGCATGATTTGTACCCCACCAGTAGGCACTATTATCAGTCGCCACCAGCGAGAAGGTTTCTTCGCTGATGAGCGTATCCCCCGCCGTGTAATTGATGGGGAAGGGGTGATTATCTGGCGATTGTCCCTGACTATGACATTGCCCACAGATTTGGGCATCTGTGCCTAAGTGTATCGCTTTCTTAATACGAATCAACTCGCGGTCAGATGGGTTTCTGCCTGCGCCATCGGCTTCTTCGACATGCAAACTGCCCAATCCATGACAGCTTTCGCATTGCACCCCGTCATCTTGCCAACGGAGGCGGTCTGTATCGAAACCAGAGGTGTGGCAATAAGCGCAATTCGCGCCAAAATCGTAGGCATCGCTCAACCAATCGCCCGTTTCATCCAACGTGAATATCCGCCATGAATTGGTGACAGTGTTCCATTCGACAGGGAGTAATTGCAAATCGTTGCGCCCGACCTCATATAAATAGCGTTGTACATAATTGCCCGCGCCGAGCGTATAGGCAATATCATCAGGTGTGAGCGGGCGCGGTTCTGGATTATCTGGAAATAGAATCTGAGGGATGTTGGCGGTATCACTAAAATCGGCGAGGATGAGGTCTTTATTGCGCCCGACATCTTGTAGGGTGCGTGCGTGGCTGGTGGTGGCGTGTGTCCGTGCGATATTGCTATGACATTCCGAACAAGCCCGTAACCCTTCATACTCTCGTTCATCCTCTTGAGCGAAGGTGGGGGTAGGGGATACATCTGCCAGTAAGACGATCCCGAGCATGATAAAGACACATCCAAAAAATGATAAAAGGGGCATCAAATACTGTTTTTTCATAAAATACCTACTTCCTTAAAATGGTGTAGGGCATCAAATTGGCTTTCCCGCTACCTTTATTGTAAGAGATACATCCCCATATCCCCTAGCGATATTGTTCATCAGATAAAATGACATTCATCATCACAAATCCCTTTATTCGTCACACGCCGAGTTTGTCAGAATTAGTTAATATACATATAAGCATAGAAGTCGGTTGTAGCCGTCAACACGACTCCCTTGCCTTGCTTATTATTTAAGGTCAAGAAAAGGGGCTTAAAAAAAATATGAAGCGGTTAGCCATTGTTTTAATTGTACTCGGTGTATGTGCCATATTTGTGGGGGCTTCGCTTGCGATGACCCCCACACTGGTGGTCACAGATGCCCCAGAAAGCGCTGTAGCGGTCAATCTGCCTCCAGAAGGCGCGACCTATGCGGGTTCAGATTCTTGTTTTCAATGTCATAGCGACCAACATCGGGATTGGAGCAATACCATCCATCCCAAGATGATTCAAGATGCTGTTGCCGATCCAACGGTTGTTTTGGGTGATTTTGCGCTTGGCGAAGAAGTCCGTGTGACCACGATAGATGGTCAAGAGCGGGCGTACACCATCGAAGATGTGCGCTTTACGATGGGTGTGAAATATCGCCAACGCTATATTGCACAGACTTCCGAAGGTGGTTTTGTCGTGTTGCCCGGTCAATGGAATATCGACTCTGGGACATGGGTCAATGCCAATGCGGGTGATTGGTTGACAGATTGTGCGGGATGCCATACCACAGGGTTTGATGTTGAACAACAAACCTTCAGCGAAATTGGTGTCGGATGCGAATCGTGTCATGGACCGGGCAGTGTTCACATTGAAACTGCGATGAATTTGCCCGATGGTGTAGACCCTTACGGTGAGGAAGTATACGCCCTGCGCCAAACCATCGTCAGCTCGGTTGATTCTGCGATATGTGGTCAATGCCATAATCGTGGTAAGAGTCCAGATGGTGAACACGGGTATCCTGTCGGTTATGTGGTCGGTGGTCCGTTAGATGATACCATGTTTGTCGCTGTTGCCCCCACGGGCGCAGAAGATGATGCCAATTTCTGGGTCAATGGCTTAGAAAAGAAACATCGTCAACAATACATCACATGGAGCGAGTCAGCACATGCTATGGCGCACCTCACCATCCAACAGGGCAGTTATGCCAGAGAATATTGTATGACGTGCCATAGCACCGATTACGCCAATCAAGATAGGACATTCGCGCAAGATGTTGTCACGCTTGAGAATGCACAATTTGGTGTGACCTGTGTTGGGTGTCATTCGCCACACGGTGAAGTCGATGTCGAAGACCAATTGGTTGGCGAGTCGTATGATTTATGCGTCAGTTGCCATACCGGTACGGGTGGTGGCACAAATGTTATTCGTGTCGGCGCGACAGTCCATCATGCCATGCGCGAGATGTTTGAGGGTCGCCAATTCTTGGGCATGGGACCGAACCCAAGTCCACACTTCTCCAATGAAGCCTACGGACCCGTCTGTGCCACCTGTCACATGCCTGCTACCGCGGCGAGTGCCGAATATGGCGACATCCCATCGCACACCTTCAAGGTCTTGTTGCCAACCGATGCTCAAGAAGGACAAATCGATTCGTGTACACAATGTCATGATATGACACATGATGATATGACCGCCGAAGATTTGACCTTCTATGTCGAAAGCACGATGGAAGATACGCAAGGTCGTGTTGAAGACATCCGCGCAATTTTAGATGAAATCAACGCCGCCAATCCCCAATGGGATCCACAAGCAACAGAAAAACCCGAAGAACAACAAATGGCATTACGCATCCATACCCTGGTCAGTTTTGTCGAGGCAGACGGCAGTTGGGGCTTCCATAACCCCGATTACACCGATGAAATCCTCAGCGAAGCCGAAGACCTGCTCGAAGAATTGCAAGATATGTTGGGCATGTAAACGGGTTTTTGCATCACACTTGCACCCATAGGGGCGCACTTTCCCCTAACGGCTTGGGTGTTACTCTCACAAGCGGAGTCGTTGTCATGCGACTCCGTTTTGTGTTCTTTAATCTTCTGGACTGCGATTTGCCTTTTCGGATGACCTAATGACAGGTATCATGTAAAAAAATAACAAATGTCCGTAGGAGGGATTGATATGCTCAGGTATCGTTAAGGTATATTTATGTGAATATGTGTATAAAAGGCAAGGGATTGATATGACGACTTCAACCACATGGGAAAAAACAATCGATGCGCCTACCTCGAAAAAGCTGAATCTCGATAAACTCAAATTTTGGGTGGGGGGTGCCTTGATTTTCGGCGCGATTGCCTACCTCATCATCATGAATACCTTCAGTGGCGCACAATATTTTATCACGGTCAACCAATTATTATCCGATAGCAAATACATCGGCGAAACGGTGCGTATTTCGGGCGCAGTCATCGGCAAAACCATCCGATACGATCCGCAAAATCTGATTATCGATTTCACCATCGCCCATATCGACACCGAGAACGAAAATTTGGCGTATGCCCTCTATCTCGCCGCCGCCGATAATTCGACCGCCCAACGCTTGCAAGTCCATATCGAAAATCAAGTCAAGCCCGATTTGCTCCAAAATGAAGCCCAAGCCATCCTCACAGGCAAATTAGGCGCAGATGGCATTTTTTATGCCACCGAAATTTTACTCAAGTGTCCGAGCCGTTATGAAGATAACGTCCCGAATCAGGCTATTATGGGTGGAGAATCTTAAATGATAACCGAAATAGGGTTGTTTGCATTATTTTTCTCGTTTCTTGCCGCCGTATATTCGATTATTGCCCTTGTCTATGGGGAACGGCGCAAAAATGAGGCGATTGTCCTCAGTGGGCGAAACGCCGCCCTGCTCAATTTTGGCTTGGTATCGCTCTCAACAGGCATGTTGATGCTCGATATCATCTTCCAAAATTATCAAGTGCAATATGTATGGGCAGTTACCAGCCCCGATATGCCCATGTTCTTTCGACTGACTTCACTTTGGGGGTCACAAGAGGGGTCGTTGTTATTCTGGTCTATGTTGATGAGTGGCTTCTGTGCGGGCGCGATTTTGCTCAACTGGAAAGTTCACCGTCGCCTGATGGGATACGCCACCGCCTATATGATGGCGGTGGTGATATTCTTCGTGGGCATCACCCTGTTCCTCGAAAATCCGTTTGCGCGTTGGTGGTATGTCCCCAAAGCCGACCAACCTTTTATGGCATCGGTGTTGCGTCCAGATGGCGCGTATCCTGCTGATGATGTCAGTGTGGGCGAATTTATGTCGGCGTTCAATGCACAAGAACGCAGTTTCGTCAGTGTATCTGCCCAAATTATCCCTGCCGACACCGCAATACCCTCACAAGCTGTGTTTTTACGGGCGAGTGACCTCGTGCCAGACGCGCTCATCCCATCTGCTATGCTCATGACCACCGAATCGTTGCCCGATATGGTGCGAGCAGGCGATTTGCCTGCCAATACATCGATTCCGTTCACGGCGATTAGCAACGCTTCATTTGTGTTACGGCGTGATTTGCCCGCTACCGCGCAAGTCATCCCCATGCTCCTCGACCAAAATCTGCGCCTCGATTTGGTCACATACAATGCGCAAGGTTTGAACCCGTTGTTACGGCATTTCGGCATGGCGATTCATCCGCCCATGTTGTATCTAGGCTTTGTTGGGTTTATCGTCTTGTTCGCATTTGCGATGTCGGCATTGGCGAGTGGTGATTTATCCACCAATTGGATTAAAGCCTCGCACCGTTGGACATTATTCGCGTGGCTCTGCCTGAGCTTAGGTCTGATTTTGGGCGGACGCTGGGCGTATGATGTGTTAGGGTGGGGGGGTTATTGGGGCTGGGATCCTGTAGAAAATGCCGCCTTCCTGCCTTGGTTGGTCGGTACGGCATTCATCCATAGCGTGATGATTCAAGAAAAGCGCGGGATGCTCAAGACATGGAATATGTTCCTCGCTGTTGGCACATTTTCGGCGGTGATTTTTGGCACATTCGCCACTCGTAGTGGGCTGATAGAAAGTGTGCATAGCTTCGCCCGTAGCGAAATCGGCTTCCCGATGTTTTTCTTCTGGTTGGCGGTGACGATTGTCTCGGTATGGCTAATTTTATGGCGACGTTCTCGTGGCGAATTGCGCGATGAGCATCAATTCACCAATTTGCTCAGTCGGGAATCGTTGTTTGTGTTGAACAACCTGATTTTTGTGGCGTTGTTTATCGCCATCTTTTGGGGTAGTTTTGGTGCGCCGATTGTCTCCGAAATTTTCTTAGATACCAACATCACACTGGGAAAAGATTATTTCTTGCCTGTCGTGACACCGCTATTCATTGTCATGTACATTTTGATGGGGGTTGCTCCGCTTTCGGCATGGGGCGCGACATCGCTCAAACGGTTGGGGCGCTCGGTCATTATCCCATTGGCGCTCACGGTTATCTCGTTGGGATTGTTCATTGGTCAGGCGACTGATGAAAATGGCGTGCTGAATATCCTCGCATGGCTAGGCTATGGCTTAGTGATGTTTTCGGGATGGGTTGCCATTTACGAGACGTATCGCGGTGTGGTGGCGCGTGTTCGGGCGCATGGTGAATCGTTGCCTGTGGCATTCTTCACCCTCATGCGTCGCAATCCGCGCCGATATGGTGGTTATCTCATCCATTTGGGCATCACCGTGATTGGCATCGGCATCATCGGTAGCACCGTGTTCCAAGATGAGACGCAACAAACCCTTGCTGTGGGCGAATCGTTAGCCATTCAAGATTATCAAGTTCGTTATGATGGGTTGTTGCAGGGGCAAATCAGCGAAGATGGTCGCATCATGGACATCGCCCAATTGACGCTCATCCGTGATGGTCGAGAAATTGCCCACTTACGTCCGCGTCAAGATTTTTTCCCCAATGCCGGTGAAGGCATGAATACCATGACTATCGCGGGCGCTCACAGCACCGTTGAGAATGATTTTTATGTGCTATTAGTCAGTTGGGACCCGATTAGCGCCAGTTCCGCCACCTTTAAGGTGTATATCAATCCACTCGTGAATTTGGTCTGGTGGGGTGGCATCATCCTGATTTTTGGCACAATATTCTCGTTCTTCCCCAAAGAGGCATTGCCAGAACGCATCCGTAAACGGGTACAACAAGTCGAGATGGTTGGTTTGAAAGGAGCGGTGGCATAATGGTACGCGGATTGTTAATTATCCTGATGCTTTTCGGCATAGTTGGATCTGGGTTGGCGCAAGATGCGCCAACCACGCCCGATGAACCCATCCCCGTCACCGATGACCAAGTGAACGCCATTTCAAACCGCCTGTTTTGCCCCGTGTGCGAAAATATCCCGTTGGATGCTTGTGGCACGGCGGCATGTGCCGATTGGCGCAACGAAATTCGCCTATTTTTATCACAAGGCATGACAGAAGAAGAAATCCGCGCCAATTTTGTCGCCCGTTTTGGTGATAGGGTGGTCGGTGTGCCGCAAGACCCGCTTTTACGTGCTATTTCGGTGTTCACTCCATGGGTCTTGGTGGCGATTGGCGTGTTTGTCGCGGGGCGCTTATTCATCACATGGCGCAAACATAAAGCCTATGTTGTGGCGAATGCACCGCAAACACCAAGCCCAACAACCAAAACCGATACGAATCCATATATTGATTTGCTCGAAGAAGATTTGAAAGGTTAACCGACTCAATGAGCCAAAATGACCTTGTAAACATTATCGAATTACCGCGCCCCCAACGAAAGGGCATGAGTTTAAGTAACATCGTGTTCCTCATCGGCATTTTGTCGGTGGCGGTGGTATTCGGCATTGCCTTAGCCCGCCAGCGCGAAACACAACCCACCAGCGGACCCGCGCCCGTCTTTAGCTTCACCACCTTTGACGGTGAAACGTATAGCCTCGATGATTTTCGCGGTAAGGTGGTCGTCCTCAATTTTTGGGCGGGTTGGTGCGAGCCATGTAAAGATGAAGCCCCCGCGTTGCAATCCACTTGGGAATATTATCAATCTCAAAATGCCGATGTGGTGTATATCGGCATCGCCTATGCCGATAACGGACCTAGTTCGCTCAAATTTTTATCTGATTTTGGCATCACTTACCTCAATGCGCCCGATTTAGGCACGCGCATCTCGGATATGTATAACATTCGCGGTGTGCCAGAGACCTTCATCATCGATAAAAACGGGAATGTGGTGGAATTTATCTTGGCGGGTGTGAATCAAGAAAAATTGTTGCGCTCGGTCAATCGCGCCTTAGCGTTATCGAATACAGGTGGTGCAGGATGAGTATCGAAGGAATTGTGGCATCTGCCATCATTTTTGTTATCGGTGTGATGTGGCTGGCATATCCACTTCGCAATCAAGCCCATTCACATAGCCAATTGATGAAACAACAAGACCGCCAGAGTTTGCTCAATGCTTATGAACGCCTTTTGGGGCGCTTGCGCGACCTGGATGAAGATTATAATTTGGGCAAAATGCCCGAAGCCGATTATCAACAAGAACGCGCCCAACTTGCAGAAAAAGGCGCGGCACTTCTGGCGAAAATCGAACAATCACTTGGCAAAATGGATGATGCACCACCGACTTCCAAACTGTCTAAAGATGCCGATGCGGTATTGGATGCGGCTATCGAATCGGCAATTGCGAGTTATATCGCCACCACGCAGGACGAAAAAGACCATGAAACGGTTCGCTAATATCACCAATAGGGGCATTTTGCCCCTGATAGTCTTAACGATTATCCTCTCGGCGTGTTCGGGGTTGGGCGGAGAGCCAGAAATCGTTGCCACGCTACGCCCGCGTCCCACCATCGCGCCGACCGAGCCGATTGTTTTCCAAATGCCCGATACGATTGATGTGGTGCTTGGCGCACAAATTTTTGCCGAAAAATGCACCGCTTGTCATGGTGTGGGGGGCGCGGGCGATGGTGAAACCGCTTCGCAATTGCCCGTCCGCCCGATGAATTTCACCGATCCCGAAGCCGTGCGTGGAAAAACACCACAAGAGTGGTTCCAGGCGATTTATTTCGGCAACCAAGCCTCGCTCATGCCTGCCTATGGTGTGCCAAGCCAAGTCTCGCCCACTGCACCTCTGAATGAAGCACAAATTTGGGCGGTGACGATGTATTTATTCACCCTATCAGGCGTGGATGTGGATATGCCCGAAGCGACCGTTGATACCGCCAGTTTAGAACCCATATCCACGCCCGAAGCGGATAGCACCGTAGCTCTTGCGGATGTAGTCGCAACCACACCAGACGCAGAATCAACCGCATCGCCCGATGAAACACCTGTTGTTGTCGCCAGCTTGAATACAGGCATCATCACAGGGTCTGTGACCAATGGCACGGCGGGGGCGGTTGTCCCGCCCGATTTGCCCGTCAAACTCTATTCGTATGATAGCACAGGCGCACGAATCACCCTTGCAGAGACGACCTTAACTGCCGATGGCACATTCCAATTTGATGATATTGCCCTCGCGCATGGTCAAGAATTTTTCGTGACGGTCGGATATGGTGGCGGATTCTTTCTGAGCGAAACCCGCACCCCACTTTCGGGTGATAACGCGCTGGATTTGCCTGTGACCATCTACGAGACGACGTACGACCCGCAAGCCATTCGCGTGACCAACATTTTGACGTATGCCAACGTGATAGATGCCACCTTGAGCATCGTGCAGATTGTCGAATTCGTCAATATCACCGACAAATTATATGTCAACCCAATTGAGGGCGCATTGCCCGAATCACTCATCATCAACTTGCCTGAAGGTGTTCGGTTTGAAGATGTGCGCCGTGAATTTCAACTCTCAGAAGATGGACGTACTGCTATCAGTATTTTGCCTGTATTCCCACAAACTTTCTCAGAAGAACCGCACACGCTTCATTATGCTTATTCGTTGCCATATGATGGCGATGTGACCATCTCGCAAACCTTTCCTTATTTGGTAGAAGGTGAACTCGAAGTCCTCATCCAACAAAATGGCATCTCGGTAGATGGGGATGGTTTTCAATCGCGTGGGAGCAAAATGATTGCCGAAGGGGTATTCGCCAATTATGGCGCGACGCTTTCGCTCATGCCCCAAACGCCGATTGAATTTAGCATCAAAGGCACGCCGATTATCCCCGTTGAGGAAAATGTGACCGCCCAAACCGCGCCGAATCAGACGGTTGCGATTGCGCTGATTGGGGCAGGGGTGTTATCCATCGGCGTGGCGGCATATATTTTTATCAAAGATAAGCAATCCGCGCCAAAGTCACATCCACAGGGGGATAATAAGGCGCAAATCAACGCGCTGATGAAACAAATTGCCGAATTGGATATGCAACATCAAGACGGCAAATTACCAGAGGGTGAATATCATCAATTGCGCGATAAACTCAAGGCGCAACTCACCCAACTGATGAAAAACCAGAAGGCTTCTTAAATTAAATTTTTATCAACACAACCTAAAGGAGGCACTATCATCATGAGCGTTATCGGACACATCACCCAACCCCAACAGGAGCAAGGTGCATCACACAGCGCCTTGCTCACCAATCCGCATTATCGGAACTTGCTCCTCAAATTCTGGAGCATCGCCGCCGTCATCAGCTTTGCTATTTCGATGTATTTTGCGCTGGTTTATGCAGGCACAGATACCACGATGGGCAATGTCCAACGGGTATTTTATATGCACGTATCGGCATTCGCGGGTGCGACAGTCGCCTTTTTTGCGACAGTGGTGGCGGGCATCATCTACCTCCGCACGCGCAATCGCAAATGGGATACGCTCGGTTTGGCAGGTGTGGAAGTCGGGTTTATGCTCTCGATTATCACCCTCGTCACAGGGGCAATTTGGGCGCGTCCGACATGGAATACTTGGTGGACATGGGATCCACGCCTGACCTCCGCGGCGATTATGGCGCTCACGTATGCCGCCTATCTGATGCTCCGCAATGGCATTGAAGTCCCAGAACGCCAACGCACATTCAGCGCCGTGTATGGCATTTTGGCATTTTCGACCGTGATTTTCACCTTCATGATAACCCGTATGCGTGGCGATACCATCCACCCCAACGTCATCGGCAGTAGCCCTGTCAACGCCAAAGGCACATTCGAGATGGTCGATAATATGCGTGTCGCCTTCAGCATCAATATGTGGTCATGGTGCGCGTTCATCGCCCCTGTGTTGATATGGTGGCGGATTCGTTTGCAAAATTTATCCATCACCGCCCAACAACGCCGTGCCGATTTTTTGAACGACAACAATTAACCCACAGGAGAAATGATTATGCCAACCACACCCAATACCGATGCGTATATGATCTTAGGCTATATCGCCATCATCACCATCCTGAGTATTTATCTGGTCAGTTTGATTTTGCGCTTTCGCACGACGCATAAAGATATTCAAGCCCTGAGTGACGATTAGCCGATCATCATCGGCACAAATTTGATATAAATTGATATATCCGACTATCTTAATAGGGATAGTCGGTTTTGTGTATTTACAATGTGGTAAACTATGGTAAGATGTATAGTGTTTGTACTTAAAAGGGATGAATATCGTGGATTGGGATAAATTGAACGCCGAATTTGAGCAAGCCGACCCCAAAACCATTTTGCGTTGGGCGGTGAATGAATTTGGCGAAAAATTAGCGATTGTCACCAGTTTTCAACCGACAGGCATCGCCACCTTGCACATGCTCACCGAGCTAAACGCCAAAGTGCCTGTCCTCACGTTGGATACAGGGATTTTATTCCCAGAGACCTATCAACTCATCGATGAGGCAGAAGCCTTTTTTGGGTTGCCCATCACGCGCATCCGCCCAGAATCGACGCTTCAAGAACAAGCCTCGCAATATGGTGAGGCATTATGGGAACATGATTCAGATAAATGTTGCCATATCCGCAAGGTGGTGCCGTTAGATAAAGCCCTCAAGGGGCAATATTTGGCATGGGTGACGGGGCTACGGCGTGACCAAACTGGACGTGGGAATACGCCCATCGTCAAATGGGATGAGAAATACCAGATGGTTAAACTCTCACCGTTTGCCAATTGGACGAGCGAAATGTTGTGGATTTATATCCACGCGCATGAATTGCCGTATAATGCCCTGCACGAAAAAGGGTATCCGAGCATTGGTTGTAACACGCCTGTCTGCACCCAACCCGTCAAAGACGGGCAAGGGGAACGTTCTGGGCGTTGGGTGAATAGCGATAAAATTGAATGTGGCATTCATGTCACAGCAGAAAAAGGGTAAACCAACATTATGGATGTGACAACGTTGATACTGTGTGCTATCGCAGGATTTTTCGCGCAAATTTTAGGTGGGGCATTAGGCATGGGCTACGGCGTGACCAGTAGCATGATGATGATGAGTTTTGGCATCCCACCTGTTTTTGTGAGCGCCAGTATCAACACCGCCGAATTATTCACGGGCGGATTTACGGGCATTTTACATGCCAAATCGGGCAATGTGGATAACGTGTTGTTCCGCAAATTGCTCATTTCGGGCGTATTCGGCGCGATTCTCGGCACATTCATCCTGATTAACATCCCTGGCGACATCCTCAAACCGTTTATCGCCGTCTATTTGTTTATCGTAGGGACAATCATCATTTATAAGACGATTAACCCGCCCCAACCGCGCAAAGTGACCACCTATATTCACCGTTTGGGGACGCTTGGCGGTTTTTGTGATGCGATTGGCGGTGGTGGATGGGGCGCGATCGTCACCTCGACCTTGATGGTGCGTGGCAACGACCCACGCACGACCATTGGCTCGGTCAATGCGGCGCGGTTTTTCATCTCACTGGTGACATCGATATCCTTATTGAGCATCATCCCCTTTCACGAAGTGGGCGTGATGATATTAGGCTTGATTATCGGCGGGATGCTCTCTGCGCCATTTGCGACCATGCTGACTTCGCGTGTGCCTGCCCGTACTCTGATGGGCGCGGCGGGTGTGGTCATCCTCTTTTTGAGTGTCAGCACGATTGTGATTTCGATTAGCACTTTTTTATGGATATAAAATAGTCTTGTGCAATTTATCCATTCAACTTTAGGCACATTTACACCTTGCATCTGCTGTTTGTGATATGCTACACTATCGCCCATGTTGAATTTCATGGAATGGATTTTTTAACCATGTTCTATACATCTGATAAGAAGGCGAAGAAGAACATTACCTGACCAAACAGTCGGGCTTTTCGCGTTTACTATCAGATCATCTGATTGAGTTCATAACCGCCGCCCGCAAGGGCGGTTTTTTATTTTTACCAACGGAGCAAAACGCATGACCAGTTACACCATCACCATCACCAAGAAGCAAATCAAGAAGCCGAAGCGACCCTTCTGGAGTGCTTGAATTTGCCTTGCTTAAGTCGTGCAAATCATGACCGCCTGCCAGAAGGGACATCCCACTGTGCAGGCGGTTTTTTATTGATCAGACGTATCTATCTTATGAGGAGAAACAACCATGATTACTGCTAATACCACCACCTGTCCTGTATGCGAAGCCACTGTCGGCATCCCCGCCGATGCCATGCAAAATGAACTCATTTCGTGCGCCGATTGCGGTTCTGAACTCGAAATTATCAGCTTATCACCGCTCACACTCGATGTTGCGCCCGATGTCGAAGAAGATTGGGGTGAATAATCGATGCGCGTTGCCATTTTGCTCACCCACATTCGTCCAGAAGAAAAATTGCTCATCACTGCGTTTGAAGCGCACGGTATCACGCCCGATATTATCCTCGACCGCGATTTTCATTTTGATTTGCTCGGTGATGCGTCTCAACTTGCACCATCGGGCGTGGCATGGGGAGATTATGACCTCGTGTTAGAACGGTGCATCAGCACATCACGCGGGTTGTATGCCTTATCTATCCTCAATCAATGGGGTGTGCATACGCTGAATCGGTATCATACCGCGTCAGTGTGTGCCGATAAAATCCAGACCACGCTGGCGCTCGCTCGTGCAGGCGTGCCACAACCCCGCGCTCGAATCGCGTTTGATGAAGCGCACGCCCTCGAAGCGATAGAAGAATTGGGCTATCCCGCCGTCCTCAAACCCGCTACAGGGTCGTGGGGCAGGTTGGTCTCGCGGGTGAATGACCGCGATAGCGCCGAAGCCTTGCTTGAACATCGCCAAGTGCTGGGCGATTACACCTACCACACCTACTACGTCCAAGAATTTGTGCATAAACCATCGCGTGATATTCGCGCCTTCGTGGTCGGCGATACCACCATCTGCGCCATTTATCGCACCTCTTCGCATTGGATTACCAACACGGCACGCGGTGGGCAAGCCACCAATTGCCCGGTCACGCCCGAATTGAACGAATTATGTGTATCGGCAGCGCGTGCGGTGGGCGGTGGCATCTTGGCGATGGATGTATTCGAGACACCCGAAGGCGGGTTGGTCATCAATGAAATCAATCACACGATGGAATTCAAAAATAGTAGCGCCCCAACGGGTGTGAATATCGCCGATGAGGTCGTGCGTTATGCCTTATCCACCATCACTGAAGGAGCATTGGCATGACGTTAAATGTCGGTATTGTCGGCGGTAGCGGATACACAGGCGGGGAATTGTTGCGCCTATTACACGGGCATCCTAATGTCACCGTGACGCAAATCACCAGTCGGGAACACGTTGGCGCGTTTGTCCATACGGTGCATCCGCATTTTCGTGGGGTATCATCGTTACAATTTATCCATCCAGACAGCCTACAAGCGTGTGATGTGTTATTTTTATGCTTGCCACACGGCACAACGGCGAATCAGATTGAGCGATTCGCCTCGCTTGCGACGTATCTCATCGATTTATCTGCCGATTTTCGCTTATCGAATCCGCAAGATTATCAAACATGGTACGAAACACCGCATCCCGCGCCTGAATGGTTGCCTAAATTTGTGTATGGCTTGCCCGAAATCAACCGCGAGGCATTGCGCGGGGCGCATTATGCCAGTGGGGTCGGATGCAACGCCACCGCCATGAATTTAGCCTTGTTACCACTTGTGCGGGCGGGTGTGTTGATGAGTGCGCGGGCAGAAATCAAAGTCGGATCATCCGAAGGCGGGAATAGCGCCAACAGTGGCAGTCATCACCCTGTTCGCAGTGGCGCGGTGCGGGCATATAAACCGACAGGACACCGCCACATGGCAGAAATCCGCCAAGTGTTGGGCGATATCGACCTGCGCTTCGCCGTGACCGCGATTGAGATGATTCGCGGGGTGCATGTCACCGCGCATGTGCGCCTGAATCAGCGCCTCGCCGAAAAAGACCTGTGGCGGATGTATCGCGGGGCATATCAACAAGAGCCATTCGTGCGGTTGGTCAGCAGTAAAACGGGCTTGTATCGGCTACCCGAACCGCGCATCGTGGCGGGGACGAATTTTTGCGATGTTGGGTTTGAACTCGACTCCGATGGCGAAAATGTGGTGGTCATCTCGGCGATAGATAATTTGGGCAAAGGCGCGGCGGGTAGTGCTGTGCAATGTATGAACCTGATGTGCGGGTTTGATGAATGTGCTGGTTTGTCATTTTTTGGCATGTATCCGTAAAAAACATGCCAATACGATAAGGGACGATATACGCGCTACGCGCTAATCGTCCCGTACACAAATTTTCATGGGTCATTTGTAGGGGCGGATTAGACCCTTTAGGGTCGCGTATATCCGCCTAATAACCGTACACAAATTTTCATGGGTCATTTGTAGGGGCGGATTAGACCCTTTAGGGTCGTATATCCGCCCAATAAGATAGAGGTAAAATTATGAAACCGATTTTAGTCGTCAAATTAGGCGGCGGGCAAGGATTGGATATGGCGCTGTGTTTGGATGACCTCGCGCAATTGGCGCAAGATTATGCGCTGGTCGTTGTGCATGGCATCAGCCACGCCGTGAATCAATTATGCGAAATGCGAGGCATCGCCGTGCAGACCATCACATCACCTACAGGGCATACATCGCGCTATACCACGCCCGAAGTCCGTGATGTGTTTGTCGAGGCATCGCGCAACATCACCCAAGAATTGCTAGATGGCTTTTCTGCGCGGGGCTTATCCGCTATCGGCATGACTCCGGTGGTCGGAGAACGCAAAACGGCGTTACGCGCATTGGTGGATGGCAGGATCCGCATGATACGCGATGATTATAGCGGTCACATCACCGACATGATCACCGCTCCCCTCTACGAAGCCCTGCAAAACGGGGTTATCCCTATCATCCCACCGTTGGCAGATAGCGCCGATGGCTTGCTCAATGTGGATGGCGATAGGGCGAGCGCGTTCATCGCACGCGGGTTATGCGCCGAACAATTGGTCATTCTCAGCAATGTGCGCGGATTGTATCGATCATTTCCCGATGAGACGACATTTGTACCGCGTGTACATCGGACAGAGATGGATTTGGCGTTGGATTGGGCGCAAGGTCGGATGAAACGCAAAGTTCTTGGCGCACAAGAGGCGGTGCAAGGCGGTGTGCGCCGCGTGGTGATTGGCGATGGTCGCATCCACGCGCCTGTTTCATCGGCATTAAACGGTCACGGGACGGAGTTTGTATCATGATAACCACACAACTGGATACGCAATCCATCGAAGCCGCCCATACATCGGGCGCATATAGCAAACGCCCACTCACGATTGTACGTGGGGAAGGCTGTCGGGTGTATGATGATGCCGATAACGCCTATCTGGATTTGACCAGTGGCATGGGGGTGGCGTTGCTCGGTCATGCTCATCCAACGATTGTGAATGCGATCGCCCAACAAGCAAGTCGGCTCATCACCTGCGCCGAAATTTTTTATAACGACCAACGCGCCCAATTATATGACCTGCTCAACGGTCTGCTCGGCACGGAATTTGGACGCTATTTTTTATGCAACAGTGGCGCAGAAGCGATAGAAGGCGCGTTAAAAATTGCCCGCCTGCTCACGGGGCGCACACAAATTGTCGCGTGCAAACGCGCATTTCATGGGCGCACGCTCGGCGCACTCGGCACGACATGGAACACCGCCTATCGTGAGCCGTTCAATGGTTGGACATTGCCCACCGTGATGCACATCGCCTATAACGATATTTCGGCATTAGACAGCGCCATCACCGACCAAATCGCCGCGGTCTTATTAGAACCCGTGCAAGGTGAAGGCGGGGTATATCCGATAGACCCCGAATTTCTACGCGAGGCACGCCGTTTATGCACAGAACGCGGGGCGTTGTTGATTGTGGATGAAATCCAGACCGGTCTCGGACGCACAGGGCGCTGGTTTGGGTATCAACACGCCGATATAACGCCCGATATGGTCGTCTTGGCGAAAGGTTTGGCGGGCGGTGTGCCGATGGGCGCGGTGGCGTGGCGCATGGCGCTGGGTCCGATTGAAGGTAGCACGCACGGCACGACCTTTGGCGGAAATCCGTTGGCGTGTGCGTCTGCCATTGCCACCTTGCGAACCCTACGTGACATCGAAGCGCCCGCCCGCGCCAATAATTTGGGGATATGGTTGCTGAACGAATTGCGTGAACGCCAGTTGACAGGTGTCCGTGACATTCGCGGACTCGGTTTGATGATTGGGCTAGAATTGCGCGGGCGCGTATCGCCTGTTGTGCAGGCGCTCCAAGCGCGTGGGATTTTGGCGCTGGTGGCGGGCAAAACCGTATTGCGCTTTTTGCCCCCGCTCATCATCACCCGCGCCGATTTAGACTATGTGCTATCGGCGTTGGTGGATGCCCTGAACGAGGTGAGCGCATGATGCCTATCACACAGACCATTATCACCGACCAAGATGCCGAAAAACTCCTTCACGATTTGGTGGCGATACCGAGTTTTTCGCACCACGAAGCCGATGCCGTCAATTTTTTGGTGGATTGGATGACGGCGCATGGGTATGACCGCGCTTTTGTGGATGAAGTTGGGAACGCTGTTGGGATTATCGGACATGGCAATCGCACCCTGATGATGCTAGGGCATATCGACACGTTTATGGGAACGCCACCCGTGCGTTTGGATGGACGACATTTGTATGGGCGTGGCGCAGTGGATGCAAAAGGCGCGTTATGCGCGTTTGTGGTCGCAGGACGCTTGGCAGTTATCCCTGAAGATTGGCGCATAGTCGTGGTCGGCGCGGTCGAAGAAGAATGCCCGACCAGCGCGGGCGCACGCCATATCATGACGCAATACATGCCTGATATGTGCATCATCGGCGAACCCTCGCGTTGGGATAGGATGACGCTTGGGTATAAAGGGCGGCTCATCCTCAATTGGGAATGGCGTGGCGCGTTGGGGCATAGCGCAGGTCAGATGACCACCCCCGCCGAACACGCTTTTGCCGATTTTGGGCGGGTTAACGAGGCGGTGATGCGCGTTAATGCCGATAAAACGGGCGTTTTTGACGTGTTAGATATCACCCTACAAGCCGTAAACACGGGGCATGACGATAGTGGTCACGGTTGGGCGAGCATGACCATCGGATTTCGCTTGCCTATCGGCTTATCTCCCGAAGATGTGATGACGCTATGCCGTGAGGCGATCATTTCTGATGCCACTATCACTTTCACAGGTATGGAACACGCCTTTTTATCTGAAAAAGATAACCCCCTCACGCGGGTGATGCGCGGGGCAATTCGGACGCATGGCGGAAAACCCGCCTTTGTCGTGAAAACAGGCACATCGGATATGAATATCGTTGGGCGTGAATGGAACTGCCCGATGATTGCATATGGCGCGGGCGATTCATCGCTCGACCATACCCCACACGAACATCTTGATTTAGACGAATTTATCTTATCTATACGGGTCTTAACCAGCGCGATTGAGAGGCTATAACCATGTCATTTGAACAATTCAGCATTATCGATAGCACCCTGCGCGAAGGGGAACAATTCAGCACGGCAACATTTACCACCGACCAAAAATTACGCATCGCCCATGCGTTGGATGAATTCGGCGTAGAGATGATAGAGATGACCTCGCCGTGCGCCTCGCCACAAAGCGAAGCCGACATCCGCGCCGTTGTGCGTCAAAATTTGAATGCGCGTATCCTCACACATATTCGGTGTAATCGTGAAGATGCGGTAAAAGCACTCGATACAGGCGTGCATGGCGTGGATGTGGTCATTGGCACATCACCCCAATTGATGCAACACAGTCACGGCAGGAGCATAGACCAAATTTTAGATTTGGCGCATGACGTTTTGGGATTCATCCGCGCCCAAAAACCCGATGTGATTTTACGGTTTAGCACAGAAGATAGTTTTCGTAGTCGTGAAGCCGATTTATGGCGGGTGTATCTCGCCGTGAGCAGTTGGGGATTTGCCAATCGGCTCGGTGTTGCCGATACGGTGGGCGTTGCATTGCCGACACGAGTCTACGAATTGGTGCGCCAATTGGTGCGCCTGACCAATCTCGACATCGAATTTCATGGGCATAACGATAGTGGTTGCGCCATCGCTAATGCGTGTGCCGCCCTCGAAGCTGGCGCAACGCATATCGATACCACCGTGTTGGGCATCGGTGAACGCAACGGCATCACCCCGCTAGGCGGTCTGATTGCGCGGTTGTATACGCTCGATAAACGCTATGTCGCCAAATATAACCTATCGCTATTGCCCCAAATTGATGCCATGATTGCCGAAATGTGCGATATCGAAATCCCGTTCAATAATTACATCACAGGGTCGAGCGCCTTCATCCACAAAGCGGGGATTCACGCCAAAGCTGTGTTAGCAGACCCCGCCACCTACGAAATCCTCAATCCCGATGATTTTGGCTTGTCGCGCCATATCGCCATTGGGCATCGGCTCACAGGTTGGAACGCGGTTCGCAATCGGGCGGTGGCGCTGGGTCTGGTGTTGGATGATGACACCATTCGCCACATCACACAACATATCAAAGCGCGTGCCGATGAAAATCCGATGTTGCCCCACGAAATCGATTCGCTCCTCATCGAGACGGCGGTGGCATCATGAGCGGATACACCTTCGCAGAAAAAGTCCTCGCACGCGCCGCAGGCGTAGCATCTGCACGGGCGGGGGATGTATTAGATATCCGACCAGATCTGGTTTTTAGCCACGACAACACCGCCGCCATCCGCAAAATTTTTCTCGGATTCGGCGCGAAGCAAGTGTTAAATCCAGACCGCATCGCCATCACACTCGATCATGCCGTCCCCGCGCCGACCACGCTCCACGCCCAAAATCATGCCGAAATTCGGGCGTGGGTGCGCGAACAGGGCATATCCCATTTTTACGAAGTGGGGCGGGGGATATGTCATCAGGTTATCAGCGAAGATGGTCTGGTGTTGCCCGGTGAGGTGATTTTCGGCTCGGATAGTCACACCACGCATTTTGGTTGGCTGGGCGCGTTTGGCATGGGTGTCGGGCGCACCGAAATGGCGGCGCTTTGGGCAACGGGTGAGTTGTGGTTGGCTGTGCCACACGCCATGAAAATCACGCTCAACGGTGGGTTGCCTATCGGCACAACCGCCAAAGACATTGCCCTGCGGATTTTGCGCGATTTATCGGTACAGGGCGGTCAATATCGCTCAGTCGAGTTTTTTGGCGATACCATCAGCACCCTTTCGATAGATGAACGCCCCGTTATCCCCAATATGATGGCGGAATTTGGCGCGATGAACGCCTATTTTCCGCCTGATGTACACATTTTCAACTTTTTACGCGCCCGTACCCAACGGGCGTATACGCCGATTTACCCTGATGACGATGCGGTGTATCAAGCCGAATATACGTTGGATGTGAGCCGACTCGCGCCACAAATTGCCATGCCACACCAACCGGATAATGTGGTGGATTTGCACGAGGCAATTGGCACGCCGATTCAACAAGCCTTCATCGGCACATGCACAGGCGGACGTTATGAAGATTTGGCGATGGCGGCGCATGTCCTGCGTGGTAAAAAAATTCGCACACGCCTGATTATCATCCCCGCCAGCGCCGATGTCATGCTCCGTGCAACGCAAACGGGCGTATTGGCAGATTTAATCAGCGCAGGCGCGAGTATCGCCACGCCCGGATGCGGTCCGTGTATGGGCAATCATTTGGGCGTGCCAGCCGATGACGAGGCGACCATCAGCACAGGTAGTCGCAATTTTAAGGGGCGTATGGGGACGACCAACGCGCCGATTTATTTGGCGAATCCGTATGTGGTCGCCGCCAGCGCGGTTTGTGGCGAAATTGTGCATCCAGATGAGGTGATGGCATGAGCGAACATCGTTGTTTTGTATATGGTGATAATATCAACACAGACCTGATTTTCGCGGGGAAATATACCTATACCCTGCGAACACCCGAAGAGATTGCGTCTCGCGCTTTAGAAGATTTAGACCCCACCTTCGCCCAAACGGTGCAACCAGGGGATATTATCATCGCGGGGCGCAATTGGGGCAATGGCAGTAGTCGAGAGCAAGCCGTGACCTGCCTGAAATGGTCGGGCGTGACTATCATCATCGCCGAGTCGTTTAGCGGGTTATATTTCCGTAATTGTATTAATCAGGGGGTGCATCCGATTGTGTGTGCGGGGTTATCTGCTAAAGTGAAAACGGGTGATACGATTCGCATAGACGGGGGTTATATTTATCATCAGAATGATATATATCCGATTCCGCGTCTATCGCCGTCTGTACAAGCCATCCTCGATGCGGGCGGATTATCTGCCATGTTATCGAGACGATTTTTACCACAAGGATAAACTATGCACACAATTACGTTAATTAACGGCGATGGTATCGGCGCGGAGGTTATCCCCGCGGCGGAACGAGTTCTACGCGCCCTGAATTTACCACTCGAATTACGCTATGCCGAAGCGGGATTTGGCACATTCCAAAAAATAGGCGATGCGCTCCCGAAAGAGACAATCGAATTGTGCGAATCGTCCGATGCGATTTTATTTGGTGCAACGCAATCGCCAATGGAAAAAGTCGAGGGGTATATCAGCCCGATTTTGAACTTGCGCCGACGCTTAAATTTATACGCCAATTTGCGCCCCGCCATGCGTGGAGATATTGATATGTTAGTCGTGCGCGAAAATACCGAAGGCATGTATAGCGGGCGGGAACGGGTCGAGGCGGATGGTCAGATTGCGATTTTGGAGCGTGTCATCACCGCAGGTGCATCGGAACGCATCACCAAAGTGGCGTGCGAACAAGCCATGCTCAGACGGCGTAAATTGACCATCGTCCATAAAGCCAATGTGTTGAAAGAGACGTGCGGATTATTTCGGCGTGTGGCGTTTGATGTGGTGAGAGATTACCCCGATTTAGAGGTTGAAGAATTGTTAATCGATGCCGCGGCGATGTTCATGGCGCAACATCCACAACGATTTGACGTGATTGTCACCACCAATTTATTCGGCGACATCCTCAGCGACCTCGCCGCAGGTCTGACGGGCGGTTTGGGGATTGCTCCGTCTGCCAATGTCGGCGCGGGTGGGGCGGGGGTATTCGAGCCTGTTCACGGGAGCGCCCCCGATATTGCGGGTAAGGGTATCGCAGACCCGCGTGCGGCGTTCCTCAGCGCGGGCATGATGTTGGATTATCTAGGTTATGCCGATTCTGCCGATAAGTTGCGCCGTGTGGTGTATGCGACTGAACATAACGGTAACACAGCCGATACGACCAATGCCGTGATTGCGAATTTATTGATATAGGGATAGGGACGATATACGCGCTACGCGCTAATCGTCCCGTACAGGTGACGAGAATTTTCGGATTTGTACGGGCAGATATAGGGACGATATACGCGCTACGCGCTAATCGTCCCG
>DAOTVP010000081.1:0-9183 GCA_034436155.1 Anaerolineae bacterium | reverse complement strand
TGCTCATCCATATTCTGGCGCGGGATGCCGATGAGCAACGCAATCGGACCCAACATCATCACCCACATCGCCACATCTAAACCTGCCCGCTCTGCTATCATGCCGATGATGAGCGGGATAAATCCACCGACAAAGCCCGCGATATTGCCTAATGTTAATTCTGCAGCGGCGCTGTTATCGGGTAGCGTGGTATAAATTTGCCCCTGCAAAATGCTATACCAACCCGCGTTAAAAAATCCGAGCGCACCCAAAATCACCAGTTTGAGTTCAAGCGATGGCACGAGCAAAAATGACGGGTATAAAATAAAGGTTAATCCCGCGCTAAAGCGTAAGTAGGTGAGGGGATTCACCCGCTCTAATAGGGGGATGAGCAAAAAGTCGCCGATTAAGCCCACGCCCGTCCAAATGGCGACGGCAATCGCCGCGTCTGCTTCGGTTTTGCCGACAATATCCACAAAATATAGCGCCAGATATGCCAGCAAAATGTCGAGCATCAAATCAGAAAATTCCAGCAATGTGAACCAGCGAAGCACCTCTTTGCGTCGTAATTGACCGAGCGCCGATTTTAACCCCTCGCGGAATGACCAATCGTCATCGGCATTGCTCCCCTGAACGGCTTGTTGTGGGGCTTTGCCACGCAGGTAATAAAACAGGATAACGCCCAATGCGCCCGCCGCTAAAAGCGCACAGACAACATACAGCGCCCGCCAATTGCCCCAAAGCCCGAATATCAGGCTACCACCGACCACGCCTAGTGACCCCGCAAATGTCCAACGCGCCATATTTTGTTGATGACGGTTCGGGTCTATATCCATCAAAATGGCTTGGCTGAGGGTGACAAATCCGCCCGATGACGGCGCAAAAATGATGAACGAGAGCAACAACATGGCAAAATTTTGACTGATGGCGGATAGCGTACACGCGATGGTGAAGCCAATCCCCCCGCCAATGACGATCCATTTTCTGCCACGACCATCGCCCAGAACGCCGAATATCATCTCGATAAATATGGCAATCGTGCTAGGAAGCGTGAATAACAAGCCGATTTGATCGTAATTTAACCCCAAATCAGTCCGAATGAATGGCATGGCGGCGTGTTCCATGCCGAATACAAATTCATCGATAAATTCGATGACCAACAACACGAACATAAATAATGTCATGCGACGGGTGTGTCGCATCACAGACCTGCGGAACATATTGGGTTGTCCTTTCGATGGATAGACGATAATTGTAGATACCCCAACGCAAAAAACGCGCTGAAAAAGGGGCTTTTCAGTGCGTAATTGTGACCAATATTCAATTAGGGTTTTATTGCATCAACCGCCGCTTCTGCAAAGCGGGGGTGAGTGCATTTGCGTGAGTGTATCCATAGCCTACATCATAGCATACTTTCGGCAACGCGCAACTTACCGTTTTCTAAATGCCAAATTTCACCACCGAATTGCCCGATAAAACGCCTATCGTGCGAGGCGGCGATAATCGGCATGGGGAATTGTCGTAATGCCGATTCAAATTCTTCGAGGACATCGAAGCTGAGAAAATTGGTCGGCTCATCCAATATCAACAAATTGGCACGACTCGCCATCAACCGCGCCAATTGTAATTTTCGTGCCTGTCCACTGCTCAACGCGCCAACGGGTTTCTCTAAGTCGTCATAATAGAACAAGCCCGATTGCAATAACATGGCTTTCAGGGCTTGTATATCGCCCTCTAGCCCCTCTAAATACGCCTCTAACAGCGTGCTATTGGGATGAAAGCGCGTATTCTCTTGGTCGAGATAGCCGATTCTCGCTTGTGGATGAACCGCAAATTCGCCCCCGTCTGCCGTCTCTAATCCGAGTAAAATTTTCAGCAGGGTCGATTTGCCCGCGCCATTTTCGCCGATAATGACCACTCTGCTCTGCTCGTGCAACGCGAAAGAGACATCATCCAAAATCACGCGCCCGTCATAGGTTTTATATAAACCATCCGCCGTGAGCGGATATTTTCCGCCGAGTGCCAACGGCGATAAATCGGCACGGAAGGCGAGCGGTTTGGGTGGACGCGGAATTGGATTTTGTTCGATGCGTTTGAGTCGTTCCTCTGCGGTGCGGATACGTTTCGAGACGGTGTTGGCATGAGTCGCTTTTTTGATATTCACCACGAATTTATCGCTATCGGTATGCGCCCGATAATTATCATTTCGGCGTGCCGTCTCTTTGATTGCCAAGCGCAATGCCTTCATTTCTTCTTGTTGTTCGGCGAAATCGGCTTCCCATTTGGCGCGTTCTGCGACTTTTGCCCGATGATAGGTGGCATAATTGCCCTTATACGTCTTGGCTTGGCGCGTGTGTTCATCCAATTCGATGATGCTCGTCACGGTCTTATTCAAAAATTCGCGGTCATGCGAGACAATCAGCACACCACCTTTATAGGTGCTGATGTACCTTTCTAACCACGCAAGGCTGGCGAAATCCAGATGATTGGTCGGCTCATCCAACAACAAGAAGTCGGGCGCTTCGAGGAGCAATAACGCCAATGCGAGGCGCGATTTTTCGCCACCTGATAGGGTATTGACCAAGCGCGTGCGCGGTAGGTGGTCTATCCGCAAACCCGCCAGCACATCTTCTACCCGATGTTGGATGTCGTAACCGCCCATGCGCTCGTATTGCTCGGTTTTATCGCCATAAATGATCATCAATGCCCGAAAATCATCGCCTGAGACGTGTTCCATTTGTGCTTCTAAATCGCGCAATTCTGCTTCGATGGTGTATAAGGCGCGATGCGCTTCGGCGATGGTATCGGCAATTGTCATATCGGCGCTCGCTGAGAATGTCTGATGCAAATAACCGACCCGCGCCCCGTTGGGGATGAAAACCGTGCCACTATCCGCCTCGATATTACCCGTGATAATGTTGAGGAGTGTGGATTTTCCGACCCCATTCGCGCCGACCAGACCGATTCGTTCATTCATATTCAACACAAACGATACGCCGTCTAAGACGGCATGATAGCCAAAATTTTTGACCACATGTGAAACAGATAAATACAGCATGATCAGGTTGCCTCCTGTGCATTGATAAGCAGAATAAACAGGGATTCGCTCAGACAACCCAATGCGATTGCTATTTTATAGATGCGAAGCAGGTTGAATTATATGGTAGGGGATACCATCAGTGCTAAACAATCAATCTATACAATGCTGAGGGGTGTCTTTAGCAAGATTGAAATGGGGGTGTATAGGTGTGCATGGATAACCTTTTCACTACAATCAACGCAGACAAGGGGAAAAGGATGTAAATTTTTGCCATTGCCATAATTATTGAACGCTAAAATCATGATTTTGTCAATCCGTTTATGGACAGTTTGGGAATTCATCGCTAAACTAATCATAGTATGTGACATGAAAATATTTGATGAGAGGCTATCCATTGGCTAAAGTAATGATTGTAGATGATGACCGCACCACCGTGAAATTGCTCCAGACCTTGCTCGAATTAGACGGGTTTGATGTAGCAGTTGCACATCGGGGTGGCGATGTGATTGGGTTGGCAGAACAAGCCCAGCCCGATATTTTTTTGATGGATTATCACCTGAATGATATGCACGGCATCGATGTTTTGCGCCAGCTACGCGGGCATCCTATTTTTGCCAATTATCCGATTATCATGACTTCGGGTTTGGATGTGAGCGATGAAGTGATGGCGGCGGGCGCGTCTGCCTTTTTGGTCAAGCCATTTGAGCCAGAAGACTTGCCCAAGCTCTTTAACCAGTTCTTGGAATAAACGATTAGGTGAGTAAATGATGGTGATACGAGATACAACAAAAGTGACAGCCGATGTCATGATTATTGGCGCGGGGTTGAGTGGTCTGATGGCGGCGCGTCAATTACAAGCGGCGGGCTTGCGTGTAACAGTGATGGATAAATCGGTCAGCGTGGGCGGGCGTTTGGCAACGCGACGTGTTGGGGCGGGTGTCGCCGATCACGGCGCACAATTTTTTACCGTCCGCACACCGCAATTTCAGGCGTTAGTGGATGATTGGGTTGCCAAAAAATTGGCATATATTTGGTCGCATGGTTTTAGCGATGGTAGCCTGAATACCAAGCCAACCGATGGGCATCCACGTTATGCTGTTCATGGCGGGATGAATAACCTCGCTAAACATCTTGCCGCAGATTTAGACGATGTTCGCCTCAATCATTATATCGTCACCGCGACGTATGATGAACAAGGCTGGATTTTTCAGGATGAGAATGCCAATATCTTCACCAGTCATGCCCTCATCATGACCCCGCCTATGCCCCAAACCATCACCATCCTCGAAGAAGGCGCGACATTTTTGCCCCCCGATCAAAAATCGCAAGTTGCTACGATTGAATATGCGCCGTGTTTGACGGGTATTTTCTGGATCGAAGGCGGACGGGTGACGCTCCCCGCGCCTGGTGCCATCCAACGGCGCACGGGGAATGTGACATGGATTGCCGATAATCATCAAAAAGGCATCTCGCCCAATAGTATCATCGTCACCGTTCAAGCCAGCGAAGATTACAGCACTCAGCTATGGGATTCCCCAGATGAACGCATCCTCAATGCGCTTATCACCGATTTGCGTATTTTCATGGATGAACGGGTGCATATCCGCGAGGCGCAACTTAAACGGTGGCGCTACTCACGCCCTGTTAATCCCCGTAGCGATTATTGCATGGTCGCCAATATCGAACAACCGCTCGTCTTGGCGGGAGATTGTTTTGGTGATGCGCGGGTTGAGGGCGCGGCACTGTCTGGATTAGCCGCCGCCGATGCCATGCTCAATCTCATCAAAAAATGAGGTGAATGTTATTGTCTGCTCATGTATGACTGATACGATACTGCTCTGTATTGTGAAAAAGGGAGTAGTATCGTTATGTTTAAACATATCAGGCGATTGTTATGGTTTATCCCATTGTTATTATTGGTTGTTGGGGTAGGTGGATTTATTTGGTTAGCCACGCCTGTTGGTGCATCGTTGCCCGAAGCGATTAATGCCATGCAGTCGGATGAATCGGTTATCGTTACCAATGGTGATTATTTAGTGTTTGCCCCTGTCGATAAAAATCCGACTGTTGGATTTATTTTTTATCCAGGTGCGAAAGTGTTGCCCGAATCGTATGCCCCTGCCATGCGTGCCATCGCCCAAGAGGGGTATCTGGTGGTGATTGTCCCCATGCCGTTGAATTTCGCCATTTTTAATATCAGCGCCGCCGATGAGGTAATTGCCCAATTCCCCGATATTCAAACATGGGCAATCGGTGGTCATTCGCTCGGTGGGGCGATGTCTGCGCGGTATGCACATGATAATCCCGATAAAATTAGCGGTCTTATTTTATGGGCATCGTATCCCGAAGCCAGCAAAAGCCTCGCCGACCGCGATATTGTGGTCGCCTCGATTTATGGCAGTTTAGATGGATTAGCCACACCCGATACGGTGTTGGGGGCGCGTCCTTATTTGCCTACCGATACGACATTTGTTGAAATCGTAGGGGGGAATCATGCCAATTTCGGTTGGTATGGCGACCAACCGGGCGATAACCCAGCTACGATTAGCCGTGAAACACAAACCGCACAAGCTGTAGATGCGACACTCGCTGTTTTAGATCAACTCGCTGATGGTGTTTAGCTATTTTTGTGGCGGAGATGATACATCATCCCCTTACAAGCCCCCTAAAATAACTCTTTGCAATGGACGACTAACCCGTAGGGTGTATGTCGTCCTTAGCCGTTTATCCGTCATTTACCCCCAATCCTTAACTAATCCATAAAAAAAATTGCAAATTCCATCCACTTTTTGCTATAATCTAATCATCGTTAAATTTTTTTATGTTGGAGATAAAAATATTATGGTTGCTACGTTAGAAGCTATGGGTGGTGTTAGTTTTGAACTCACCGAAGAACAAAAACAACTTCAAAAAATGGCGCGGGATTTTACAGCAAAAGAGATTATCCCAGTCGCCGAACATTATGACCGTGATGCCATTTTTCCAAAAGATATTTTTGAAAAAGCCCGTAAAATTGGTCTCGCCAATATGAATATCCCCGAAGCCTACGGTGGCGTTGGCGCGAGTGTGTTTGAAGAATGCCTCGTCAGCGAAGAAATGGCATATGGGTGTTCGGGCATCAGCACCAGCGTTGGCACCAACGGATTGGGGTCTCTGCCCATCATTTTAGGCGGTAGCGAAGAACAAAAAGAATACTGGCTTGGTGAACGTTTGATAGACAAAGGTGAATTTGTATCGTATGGTGTGACCGAAGCCGCCGCAGGTTCAAACGTGGTTGGCATCCAAACCCGTGCCGAGAAAAAAGGTGCGGCATGGATTATCAACGGGTCTAAGACCTTCATCACCAACGCCAGCTATGCCAATTTCTTCACCGTGTTCGCCAAAACAGATCCGAATGCAGGTCATAAAGGCATGACCGCCTTCATCATTGACCGCAATACTCCTGGCGTGAGCGTGGGCAAAAAATTTGACAAACTCGGACAACGTGCATCGGATACCGCCGAAATCGTGTTTGAAAATGTCGAAGTCCCCGCCGAAAATATGATTGGCAAAGAAGGCAGTGGGTTCTATTTGGCGATGAAAGTATTCGATTATAGCCGTCCGGGGGTCGCCGCGGGCGCGTTGGGTTTGCAACGTCGTGCCTTAGAAGAATCGATTAAATATGCGCGTGAACGCGAAGCCTTTGGTCAGCCGATTTTCCAACATCAAGCCATTGGTCACAAAATTGCGGATATGGCGATCAATTACGAAGCCGCCCGCTTGCTGGTATGGCAAGCCGCGTGGGCGATTGACCACGGTGTCGTGAATCCACGCCTCGCCGCTTATGCCAAAGCCTTCGCCGCCGATACCGCCACCAAAGCCGCGGTCGATGCCGTGCAAGTATTCGGTGGGTATGGCTTCATGAAAGAATACCCCGTCGAAAAATTGCTCCGCGATGTGAAAATCTTCCAAATTTATGAAGGCACGAGCGAAATTCAACGCAACATCATCGTGCGCGAACTGTTCAGATAATTTTGTATCTGTTAGGGCAGGGGATTATGTCCCTTGCCCATGATTTTCAAACGTGCTATGCTATGATTATTCACATATCATTGCACGAGGGGTTAGCCCATGAAAGTCATTTTTTCTGCGATTGTATTCATCACCACCATCCTCATTTCCATATCACTATTACCCCCCCACTTACATCCGATGCGCGGGCTGTGACCAGCGTCACGATTAGCACGATTCGTAACAGTTGTATCGTGAATAACACCAACATCGCCGTGCAAAATGTGAATCTCACCCCTTTGGATGCGATAAACAATTGGTGGGGGATGCCGACAGGCGCAACGCACGACAACATCCCCTCTGGCGATGCGGTTGGATTAAACGTACTCCACGCGCCACATTTGCCGACCATGCCATTTTTATGCGATTTATCCGATGCCGATTGGATACCGTTTTCCGAACAAGATTTACAGAACGCCATCAACAGTCACATCCCACATTTGGGCGGAATCGCCTTCGCGCTGATTGATTTTGAATGGGGCAGTGGCGCGAAATTCGACATCCTCACGCATCCGAATTACGGCAATCGGCATGATGTGGCGTATATCACCATCAAACCGAACCCGACAGGCGACCTCATCACTCTGCAATTAGACCTCACCCGTTTGCCAATCGATGAAACAGTGCGACAAATTGTGACATGCGAACTCGTGCCGTTATTTGTGAATAGCCTCCAGCAGGTGCAAAACAGATATGTATTGCCATCGCAAAACATCACCAGCATGGTGGTGATGGAACGTGATTTGATGATGCGCTTCTCGCCACCGACGGAAATCACGCCCGAACCGACTCCCGAAATCGTCATGAATTACGATGCCTCGTGCCTGCCAGATGTGACCCCACCCGAAACTATCATCGAATCGGGTAACGGTGAAAACGTGAATCTGGTCACAATCCCGCCGTTGGAAGGGGAGTTTGAGCTATCTATAATCACGCCTATTGAAAATAATAATATGGTACTTTCACAAGCAACCGATTTATCTTGGGGGACACTTATTCCTTGTAACCCGGGTGATTAAGGATGGTGTTCTATGTTACAAATCGGTGATGTTGTTACATATACAGATTATAGCGATGCAAACGCACTCGAACACATCTCAATTAACCGTACGAATCAAGGTATTATCGAATTTAGACATGAACTTCCCGATTTCATTTCTACACCCCTTAATCCATCATGGGGTAAGGTAAATAACCCTGAAAACTCACATCATTATCGGCTCGCATTTTTATGCAGAATTAACCTGTCAGGAACACAATATCATAATGTTCCTTGTTATTGGGATTCAAATGCCAGAGATTATTTTTATCACTTGACTATCCCAAGTGTATTCGCCCAGATATCACCTGATGGAAGGAATATTGCTTACACAACAGAGTATGAGCCATACATAATTTATATTTGGGATTTGCAAAGTAATACGCACACACCCCTTATCAATTCGCCCTTTGGCGATATTTATAGTTTAAGATGGTCGGATGCCAATATTTTATACTATGTGAACAATGATTCATTTTCATATAACAGCATTAAGACGATTTATCGGATAAATATTTTGGTAAATCCACCAGCGAGTGAATATGTCGGTTTAAATATCCTAAATTTGCAACCGTATATATTTGATGTTAATTCGGGAAATGTGTTGTATTGGACTTATGATCCATATTCAAGTCCCTCCAATCGGTATAGCCTAAATTATTTTCCACCAAGTAGTTTAATAACCTATTCTTCGGGGATTTATCCGATTTACTGGTCTCCACGACCAGATAACCAAGCGATTCGCATGAAGTATGAATTCAATCCGACCACAAACCAGGTGGATACATGTATTCATGTGTCCAGTTATACAACATTGCCGACTGCCCCGCGAGTAGATTGTCGGCAAATGGGTCTTGGATATGTAGATTGGGCGGATAACATTGATTTATCGGTATTTATTCCACTGCCCACTACAGGTGGTTGCCCAGATTCCAGCACATTTCCATCTGGAAGCATAGATTATTATATTGCCGAATTGTGCCAATATGGGATTACCGCATTCCCGAATGGATTACCGACTGTGCCAATCACAATTGATGGTGCTGGCGACATGGAATGGCACTCAACACAATAT
>DAOTVP010000080.1:0-54715 GCA_034436155.1 Anaerolineae bacterium | reverse complement strand
TTGTTCGCAAAACGTTATCATTTTCTAAATCGGACGATTATCATTATTGGATGACCTTATGGTTTATCATTGATTACAACTTAGAGGTCTCATCACTTACTATGTGACCACTATCCCAGAAAGCACCTAAATTCATCATTTAAGAACCCATTTTGCACCGTTTTCCTCTCATTAAACGTATAACAAGATATAAGACAAACCAAACCCTAATCGTGTATAATTGGGGTATACAAACGTGGAGTAATCAATATGCGTGTAATCGTACATACAGGAAAAGGTGGTGTCGGCAAGACCAGCATCAGCGCCGCCACCGCATTACGGTGCGCCGAAATGGGCTTAAAGACCATCGTCATCAGCACCGACACGGCACATAGCCTCGCCGATTCGCTCGAAAAGAAAATCGGTCCCGAACCCATCGAGATTTATCCCAATTTATGGGCGCAAGAGGTAGATGCGCGGTATTCAATGGAAAAATATTGGGGCAAATTTCAGGAATATATGGTCGCGGTTTTCAGCAAGCAAGGCATAGATGATATTGTCGCCGAAGAAGTGACCATCTTGCCAGGGCTCGAAGAAGGCGCTCATCTGCTGTGGATTAACCGTTATTTTGAAGAAAATTTCTACGATGTCCTCATCGTGGATGCCGCCCCCACCGCCGAAACGTTGCGCTTGCTTAGCCTGCCCGATGTCACCCGTTGGTGGGTGATGCGGGTGCTATCGCTCACCCGCGGGATTGGGCGCGTGATGCGTCCGATCGGGCGGATTATGGGGCGGTCTGCGCCTGTCGTCCCCGATGATGAGGCGTGGAATCAGGTCAAGGTGTTATTCGATACGCTCGACAAGGTGCGCGACCTGATGACGAATCCGCAAGTGACCAGCATTCGCTTGGTCGTCAACCCCGAAAAGATGGTCATCAAAGAGACACAACGCACCTATACCTATCTGAATTTATATGGTTACGCCACCGATGCGATTATGTGCAACCGCATCATTCCCGATGATGTGACAGACCCCTATTTCGCCATGTGGAAAGCCAACCAAAAAGAGAATATCGACTTCATCAGCGAAGCCTTTGGCGGGTTGCCCATCCTCAAAGTACCCCTCTTTGGTGGTGAAGTGACTGGACTCGATAAATTACGCAAACTCGGCGATTTGCTCTATGGGGATAAAAATCCAACCGAGCAGATGTTTGAGGGCAAAACGCACGCCATCGAAAAAGATGAACAAGACGGCAATTATAGCTTGCGCGTCCCCCTGCCCTTTGCCGATAAAAGTGATATGGATTTGTATCGCTCACGCGATGAACTCACCTTGCGCGTCGGACCGTATCGGCGCAACATTGTCCTACCGTATGCCCTTTGGGATTTAGAGATTGCGGATGCCAAATTTGAAGAATCAACCCTCCTTATCCGATTCAGCAAAAACTGATGCCATGAATGGGCGTGCCAATGGCGGTACGCCCCTCACCGACCCCGATTTTGTGATGATGGATACCCAACAAAACGGCGTATCTGAGCATCCGCGCATCCCACAGCGCCAATTGCAAATAGACCCATCCGCCGATCCATCTTTTTTGGATGAGGAAATCCCGACACCAACGCCGACCTATCGCCCCAATTTGGCACACATGCCCAAACCAGAAGATAGCACGGTTGCCCAAGACCCATCACATCATGGGCGGTCTTTGCGTTTGCAATGGCGCTACTTTCGGATTATCGCCTTCGCAGGGTGGATGTTCGTGCGCGTCATGTTTTGGCAGGTGTATGTCAATCGCTATTTCCCCAAATGGGTCGAAAAAACCAACATGCGCCGTTGGATTAAATATGCCCGCGAGTTTCGGCATTTCGCCATTGTTCGCGGGGGTGTATTTATCAAACTGGGTCAATTCATCTCGACACGGGTGGATATTTTGCCCGAAGCGATTATCGAAGAGTTAAAATCGCTCCAAGATGAAGTCCCAACCATCCCATTCAAACAGATTTTAGCCGTCTTAGAGCGGGAATTGGGCAACATCAACACCCGTTACGCATTTTTAGACGAAACGCCTATCGCCGCCGCCAGTTTGGGACAAGTCCACCGCGCACGGCTCAAATCGGGCGAAAAAGTGGTGGTGAAGGTGCAACGTCCGAATATCCGCGAAATTTGTTACACCGATTTGGCGGCGATGCGTGTGGTGGCGAAAATTGCCATGCGGTTTCGGTTCATCTATAACCGCGCCGATGCGGTGGGGTTGGTGGATGAATTCGGCAAGGTGTTGCTCGAAGAATTATCCTACAAACATGAGGCATATAACGCACAACGCTTTTTGGCGATGTTCAAAGGCATGGGCGGGGTATATGTTCCACATATATATGTGGAACACTCGACCGACCATGTGTTGACCATCGAAGATGTCACCAGCATCAAAATTGATGATTACGCGGCGCTCGAAGCCGCAGGCATCAACCGCAAAGCGGTGGCGAAGCGCCTGATGGATACATATCTGCACCAGATCTTTAATCATTATTTCTTCCATGCCGATCCACATCTGGGCAATTTATTCGTGCGGGCATTGCCCCATGATGACCCCACCCAAGACACCCCGTTTGAACTCATCTTCATTGATTTCGGCATGACGGGTTCGCTCAGTCACGAAATTGCCGATGGCATGGTGACAACCTTACACGCCGTATTGAATCGTGATGTGCGGGCGATGGTCAAAAGTTACGAAAAATTGGGCTTTTTGTTGCCAGGGGCAGATACAGACCGCATCATCGAAGCAACGCAAGCGGCATTTGATGAGGTTTGGGGCTTAAGCATGTCGGAACTCCGCACGCTCGATCTGAACAAACTATCCGAGATTGGCGATGAATTCAACGACCTGATTTTCGATATGCCGTTTTACATCCCGCAAGATTTCATCTATCTAGGGCGCACGATTAGCATCCTCACAGGCATGTGTACGCTACTGGATGAACATTATAATCCGTGGCTGGAACTCATCCCCTACACCGAGACGCTGTTGGCGCGGGGTTTTGGGATAGACATCCCCAAAGCGAGTCGCAATGTCAGCACGGGCATCATCGACCCGCGCACACTCGCCAATACAAACACTCTACAAAGCCTGTTCAGTGGCAACGGGGCGAGAGTGTTACGCAGTTTGGCAGAAGAAACGGTGCGCCGTATCTTCCCCGCCATTTTGCGGACAGACGAGACGATGAAAAAATTGCAGGCGGGCGAGATTCGCGTCATCACCGAGATGAGCGTGGCGCAACGCCAACAATTACGCCGTATCGAAAAAGAATCGCGCAATACCAGTCGGTCTATCTTTTTCGGGGCGATGTTCATCAGTGGCACATTATTCTATGTGAATGGCGAAATTTGGCTGGCGGTTATATTATATGGGGTGTGTGCAATCACATTCATCACAGGTGTATTAAAAGAGGCATAAAAAATTATCATGAAAGCGGATACGATTTTCATCACAGGGGCATCTACGGGGATTGGATTAGCCAGCACCACACTGTTATCTCAATTGGGATTTCGCGTCATTGCGGGTGTGTTACCCAGCGAAGACACCAGCGCGTTAAAAGCGGTGAATGTGACGGTTTTACCCCTCGACATCACCAAACGCGAGATGATCGTGGACGTGGCAGAACGGTTGAAAGCCGAATTAGACGGTTTGGGGTTATATGGCTTGCTCAATAACGCGGGGATTGCCGTATCGGGACCGATTGAATTTGTGCCGATGGAAGAAATACGCCGTCAGCTTGAGGTGAATTTATTCGGGCATGTCCAAGTCACGCAAACGCTATTGCCCCTCATCCGCCAAGCCAAAGGACGGATTGTGAACATCACCTCGATGCTAGGGCGGGTGACATCGGCATTTTCTGGACCGTATTGCATGTCAAAATATGCGATGGAAGCCTTCAGCGATGCGCTCCGACTAGAACTCGCGCCGTTGGGGGTGCATGTTTCTGCGATAGAACCGGGGTCTATCGCCACGCCAATATGGTCAAAATTCCAAGACCAAGCCACCGAATTACTGGATGAATTGCCCCCAGAAGGGCGTTATTTGTACGCAGAAAATTATAAACAATCGATTGATGCGGGCTTAAAATGGGCAAGCGCGGGCATATCCCCACAAAAAGTAGCGAAAAAAGTCGCCCATGCGTTCACATCCAAGCGCCCCAAAGCCGCTTATATCGTGGGTGTAGATGCCCATCAAGCGATATTTATGAAACGGTTATTGCCCCGTCGTTGGTTTGACACGGTGCTAAAACTGCGCTATGGCGCGGGGTGATAATTCTATACCAAATAGCTATGGGCGACATGCGCCCTGCGGGCTAGTCGTCCATTACACAAAGCCTAGTTTTAGGGGTGTAATGGCTGACTAGAGGCATTAGCCTGTATGTCAGCCACAAACTAAAATTAATCCAATTTCACGCGCACTTTGGTCTTACCAGTGGTCGAGACGGGTTCATCCTCTGTCTCGGATACATTGCCTTCATCACCCGTTGATTTACGCGCTTTGCGGAGTTCTTGCATGGCGGCGTTCACCAACACTTTAAACCCTTTGGTAAATTCTTTGCTGGCGTTGCTCCCATGCACCCGAAAACCTTCGGGCAACAGGGCTTCGAGCGCCTTACCCGTCTCTTCGAGGGCGCGTTTTTGATGCGCCAAGAAGGTCTCAAACGCGGTGCGCTTTTCGTCATCACTCATCGGTTGTTCTTCGTTCATGTTGTCTTGCATACGACTTGCTCCTACTCGCTCTTTAGAAATGTTCGTCTAAAGATTATACGCGATTTTATGCAAAAAGTTTCAGGATGAACTTGGCAAATCGAGTAATTGCGCTTCTAAGAAGCGGGCAATCATGCTCATCCACTTGATGCTATTCTCGCGCCGTGTTGCGCCATGACCTTCTTCCTCATCCACATAATACTCGACATAACCGCCTTGTGCGCGGATTTTCTCGACCATCTGGTCACTTTCTGTCTGCACGACACGCGGATCTTTTGCGCCCTGAATAATCAACATCGGCGCACGCAATTGCGACACATACGTAATAGGCGAGCGTTCCATGAGCATGTCGTAATCTTCATCAGGATCGCCGACCCACGCCTTCATAATCGGCTTCCAGAATGGCGGGACGGCTTTGGCGAATGTGACCAAATTCGAGGGACCCACAATATCCACACCAACCGCCCAATATTCGGGCAACCGTGTGACGGCGCTCAGGGTGGCGAATCCACCGAAGCTACCGCCAAACACGGCGATGCGGTTGCTATCTACCCAATCCAGACCACGCAGATAGAGGGCGGCGTGTTCAATATCGCGCAATTCTGCCCCACCCCAATCGCGGTGAATCAATTTTTGATAACTCTTGCCATACCCAGTCGAGCCACGAATATTCGGCGCTAAAATACCAAAACCCATATTGAGCAAATATTGATACAACCCGTTGTAGTTATAGATGGGGCGTTCTTGCGCTTCGGGTCCGCCGTGAATAGACAACATGACAGGGTAACGCATCCCCTCAACCGTTTTGGGCTTATAGAGCCACGCGGGGATTTTGCGCCCATCGAATGTCTCGTAAAAAACAGCTTCGGGTTCGATAAAATCGTGTGGATCTATGCCACCGAGCATACTCTGACCGAGTTCCATCATCTCGCCTGTGGCTAAATCGACCTCATATAAATTGCTGGCTTGGCTTGGGCGCACATATACCAGCGCCAATTTGGTCGCATCAGGATTGAGCGACATGCCATTCACCACGCCCAACGGCAAATTCGGCATTATGATAGGGGTATTGGTGGCTAAATTTTTGCCATACAGTTTGGATGCACCATTTTCATTGACCGCCCACACCATCACACGACCATCTTGAGAAAAGGCGAATTGTTCAATATCGTAATCGGGTGTCTCGACCCAATCATACGACTTGTTAGCGATGTCATAATACATCAAGCCGTTAAATTCACGTCCACTATCCGATACCATATAAAATCCATCATTATTCGGCGACCAGCCCACGGCGGCGAAAATCGCCTCGCCTTCGTGCGGGGTACAGAGTACCGTCTCGCCTGTTTGATGATCATACAACCATGTGTTCAGGTTGGTGTTGCCTGTCGATTCGAGGATGGTCAAATATCTGCCATCGGGCGACCATTCACCGGGGAAGGCTAATTTCCCCGCGAAGATACGGCGTTTTTCGCCTGTTTGCAGGTGATAGATAATCACATCCATGCTGGCGGGGTTATCATCATTGGCGCTATAGGCAAGCCATTGACCATCGGAGGAAATATCACCTAGATTATGTTGCGAATCAAGTTTTTGCGTGATGGACGTATGCCACCCACCCCGCGCCCCAAGCCGATAGAGTTGGTGTTGTTCATCGCCATTTTGGTCTGCCTGAAAAAGGATGCCAGACCCATCGGGCAACCACAGAGCATTGCGAACCGTGTTATCGGTGAAAGCCGTGAGTTGTCGTGGGATGCCACCACCAGAGGGGATCGTCCACAGATTAAACTGCCCAGTGGTATTGGTGACGTGTAAAATCTGTTTACCATCTGGGGAATAACGCACGACATCCGTATACAAGCGCGTGGCGGCGAATTGTTCAAAACGATATTTGGGGGTTTGTACCATCTTAAAATCTCCTTTTTAATTTTTTTCAATGGTCGATATTTATTATACGCCATTACAGCCTAAAAAGTTCTAAATTGGTGATGAGATTTTTGGATGATACTCATCAGACATGATAACGTAGATTAGTCAATGGATATGGACGACATACGCTTTGCTAGTCGTCCATTACACAAAGCCCAGTTTTGACGGGTTCAATGCTGACTAGAGGCATTAGCCTCGTGTATCAGCCACACAAAACCCCAATCTGTAAACCCTCTAATAGCCACGTTTGCGGTCAAATTGGTTGAGCAACGGTTGATGATTGATATAACGGCGCAAATTTTCTTCAAACACCCGCGAAGCGCGTTCTGCATAACGGGTATTATTGCCCGATACGTGCGGGCTGATGATGACATTTTCCATTTGCCACAACGGGCTATCGGCAGGGAGCGGCTCTTCTTCAAACACATCCAACGCCGCGCCTGCGATGATACCATGATGAAGCGCATGAATCAGGGCTTGTTCATCTATCGTTGCGCCACGTCCGATATTGATAATCACGGATGTCGGTTTCATCCGCGCCAAAATATTGGCATCGACCATGTGGTACGTTTTTTCGGTGAGCGGGACTGTCACCACCACATAATCACATTCAGAGACCATCGCGCCGAGCGCCTCTGAGGGATATAACCGTTCGGGAATATCGGCGTTGGGGTCGCCAGTGCCATCCTCGATATAATCGAGTTCCTCTTGAAGTTTGAGCAAGTTATTTTTGGTCGCCAAAACGGTCATGCCCATCGCATCGGCAATCCGCGCCAATTCGCGCCCGATACTGCCATATCCGACAATGCCGAGCGTTTGCCCACGCAATCCAACAGGACGAAATACCTCGTGCGGACGGTCTGCCCATTTCGATTGGGCTTGCAAGCGCAACATCTTTGGCAATTGGAGCGAGAATGCCAACATCATGCCGATGCAATATTCGGCGATGGGCGTGGCATGAATCCCGCTTGCGCTGGTGATTTGGATATGCTCTTGTTGGGCAATCGGACGGTTCACCACCGTATCTAAGCCCGCATAATGCACTTGGATCCACTTGAGATGTGGCGCTTCATCGGGCGTAGGAAAATTGAAAATGGTGTATAACACCTCAATATCGGCGTAGGCTTGTGGCGGAACTTGCCCGGCATAACACACAATATTGAGCCTATCCGAGACGGCGCGTAACCGATTGAGGATGTCTTCTGAAAAATTCATCGCCACGAGGACGTTGATGGGCGTATCTGGCATCGCGGTTTCTCCTTAAAATCAGCACTAATTGATGACCGATTATAACGCATGACAGTGACGAATTGGTCTTGTGTGGCATATAATAGAGAGAAATTTATTCTTGTGCTGGACACGATAGATCGTGTCCCTACGGGCATATACGAGCCGTAGGGGCGGCATACATGCCGTCCAAAATTCACGGAGGCATTTTTATGGGCATGTTAGATGGCAAAGTGGCGCTGATTTTCGGAGTCGCCAATAAAAATTCGATTGCTTGGGGCATCACCAAAAAATTACACAGACAGGGCGCGACCATCGGACTCAGTTTTGCGGGCGAGGTGCTAAAAAAGCGCGTGTTTCCACTGGCAGAAGAAATCGGTTGTGATTTTGTCGAAGAATGTGATGTCACCAACGATGACGATATAGACGCAATTTTCGAGAAAGCCAAACAACGCTTCGGCAAAGTGGATATTTTGGTGCATTCGATTGCCTTCGCCAATAGCGATGATTTAGGCGGGCGGTTTGTGGATATTTCACGCGATGGCTTCAAAATGGCGTTGGATATTAGCGCCTATAGCCTAATTGCGTTGGCAAAACGCGCCGAGCCGTTGATGACCGATGGCGGGAGCATCATGAGTTTGACGTATTACGCCAGCGAAAAAGTCATGCCCAAATATCACGTCATGGCGGTGGCAAAATCGGCACTCGAAACCATCACCCGTTATTTGGCGAATGATTTGGGTCATAAAGCGATTCGCGTCAATGCCATTAGCGCGGGTCCGATTAAAACCCTGGCCGCGGCGGGTGTGCCAGGTCTACGCACCATGTTGAAATATGCCGAAAAAGTATCGCCACTGCGGAAATCGGTCTCGCAGGATGATGTGGGTGATGTGGCGTTGTGGTTGGCATCGGACATGAGCCGTATGGTGACGGGTGAAGTCATTCATGTGGATGCGGGTTATCACATTTTGGGCTTAACCGCGACAGAAGATGATTTAGAGGGGTTATAAATCCACAGGGCGGAACTATTTCCGCCCTCCCTTGCTGGTGAATTTTTATTCTTCAAACGATTCGTATGGTGTAAAAGAACTAATCGTGGGGAAAATCAACACATATTGTTTGCCATTCGATGTCGGTCCTTGCGCTTGGAGTTGCCCATTGGTCAAGCGATAAAGTTTAACCTGTCCATCGGCGCTTTCGGCTATCAATGTGTTCACCTCTGGGGTGGTTGGCACATCTGCGATTTGTGCGCCAGTCACCGTTAATAACACCGTTGGAGATGAGGCATAGGCATCATAGAAAATTAAGCCCAAATTGCCCGCCGAATCGCGTAATGGATATGCGCCAAATGGTGCGGCATTATCGAGACGGTTGATACGTCCATCTTCAAATTGTTGTAGATAGGGTGGGTCAGTATAGAAAACTGTCCCACGGAAAACTCTATCGGCGACAAATTGATCAAATGGGTCAAAAACACTTGTACCACACGAGCTCGCGCCAGCATCTATCCGAATATCAGCATTATTGACAGATAATGATGTATTAACTCCGTAGCGTATAGCGCGTGTATCCGTCCCTACTCTATCGGGCAACCAAATCAAAAATCCATACGTCTGCCCAGTAGGAATCGTCACGCCACCTACATTTAACAGGAATAAATCTTGAATAAACCCAGACCCACCAGTCGTATTTTCCACACCCAGTAATGTCCATGCACTGGCATTGGTCTCTGAACCTAAATAAGTGCCCGCTTTGTAATACACATGAACATCGGCATTACCAACCAAGACGATTTCAAAACCAGTGATATAAATATCTTCTACCAATGCAGTCACATCAAAAAATACCCCTCACATCCGCCATTCGTTGTGACATTGGTTGAGAGTGACCCAGTTGCCGCATTTACGACACCCGATAAGATAGATAAGATGACCAAGAAAATAGCGAATAGAGATCTAAATCGGGGCATGTTGAATTCCTTCAAGAGACTTAAAATCATATAACAACTTATTTCAGTTTAAGGTATATTTAAGGATATGCCTATGAAAAGTTATAAAATTTTTATGAATTTTTAGTATGTGTAAATAAAAATGGTGGATGACCCCCTCATCCACCATCAAAATAGACGACTATTATTGCCCTCTGCGGAGCAATCCCCAGAAGGCTTGTGGCATGGGCGAATTGGCAAGTGCCGATGCGAGTAATGCCTTCGCAAAATCTATCGCCAAAAATTTGACCACGCCCGCATAAAACGCGGGGATGAATGCCATCCCTGTCACCGACATGAGGACGATTGTCCCTGTGGTGAAATAAATACTCGCGCCGATGCTGGCGGCAATCAGATGCACCCATATTTTATTGCCAAAGCGTTCACAAATCGCGCCAATCACAAACGCGGTTGGCACAAACCCGACAATGAAGCCCCATGTCGGACCCGCAAACACACCAAAACCCAATCCACGCGCATCCACAGGCAAGCCGATGAGCAACAAACCGATGTAGCCAATTTGCGAGAGCGCCGCATCACGACTGCCCAACACCATCCCCGCCAACATCACCACCATCGTCTGGAGTGTGAACGGCACTTCACCACTTTCGAGCGTGATTTTCGCGCCCAAAACGGTTAACGCGGTGAATGTGGCAATCGCCAACAAGCGTTGAATCAATTGTGCTTGTTTATTATCGTGTGTGATATTTAAGGTTGTCATATCCTTTTTCCCTTTGCTTAAAAAATTATTCCAATATATCATTTTTTTGTGGCGGATATACGAGACGTTGCCTCTAATCCGCCATTACAAACCTGCTGTCATGGACGACTGGCACAATGTGCGTATGTCGTCCAAAACAGATACTTCGCGCATTAGGTGCGGTTGCCTGCGTTGGGTTCGACAATCACGCGCACCATCTCGTAATTGGGCTTGACACGCACATTCGGATCGTCCGTGCCGAGCTGACGACTTTCGATGAGCGTGACATGCACACCCAGCGAAGGCAAATCGTAAGTGGTCATCCATTCGCCCGAATTTTGCACATTGCGATACGTGCCGAGTTTAGCTTTTTTATCCATACGGCGCAATTTGCCTTTGGCGCGATTAAATTTCATTTTGACCAGTTCACTTTGTAATTTTTCGCGTTCTTCTGCGTTCAAAAAATATGGCATAACAATCGCTCCCAATTCGATGTAGAGAAGTGATTCTATTATAGCGTGGTTAGCAATTTGTAGACAGGTTGTTATTATACGATACAATAAAGAAATGTGATAAAAACAGATGGATTTATGCCCATGTCTGAATTGAACCGACCGAGAACGGTATCCGAAATCACGCGCTACATCAGCACATTGCTCACCCAAGACCCTGTATTACAAGATGTGTGGATGGTGGGCGAAGCCTCGAATGTGCGCCAAGTGTCATCGGGGCATTGGTATTTCACCATCAAAGACAAAGATGCCCAAATGCGGTGTGTGATGTGGCGTAGCACCGCCCAACGTCAGACGACTCAGCCCAAAGACGGTGGCGCGTTTGAATTATTCGGTAAAATCGCGGTATATGCCCCGCAAGGTGATTATCAACTGATGGTGGATTTCATCCGCCCTGTGGGGACGGGTGATTTGTATCAACAATTCGAGCGCCTCAAAGCCAAACTCGCGGTTGAGGGGTTATTTGATGCCGACCGCAAACGCACCTATCCGCCATATCCGCACACCATCGGCGTGGTGACATCCGCCACAGGCGCGGCTTTTCAGGACGTGCTAAATGTGTTGAGCAAGCGGTATCCGTTGGTGCAGGTCATCCTCAGCAACACATTGGTACAAGGCGAAGAAGCGCCCGCGCAAATTGTCCGCGCCATTGGGCGGTTGAATGAGCATACCAACGCCGATGTGATTTTATTATGTCGTGGCGGGGGAAGTATCGAAGATTTGTGGGCGTTTAATGATGAACGGGTGGCGCGGGCGGTGGCGGATAGCCGAATCCCTGTGGTGACGGGTGTCGGTCATGAGACCGATTTCACGATTGTGGATTTTGTGAGCGATGAACGCGCCCCTACTCCATCGGCAGGCGCAGAACGCATCACGCCCGATATTCAAACGCTGTTCGAGGCGGTGGATGATTATGATGCGCTGCTCCATTCGGCGATGGATGATTTGTTGGATGATAAACGCAAATCGCTCGATGCGTTAGGACGGCGGTTGATGATGGCATCGCCAACGGTGACGATTCGCAATTTGCAACAACGGCTCGATACGCTCGATATTCGTGCCGAAAAAGCCGTGACGAATCGGTTGACATTATACAAAGAACGGCTCATCGCCAAACATGCCAACCTCACATCGCTCAATCCCGATGCGATTTTGGCGCGGGGCTATGCGATTGTGTTGAAAAGTGCTGATAAAAGTCGGGTGACATCAGAATTGGATGCCAAAGCAGGTGATGGCATCACCATCCGCCTGAAAGATGGCGAAATTGTGGCACGAGTGGAGGATAAAGAAACACATGGACGATATAAACGGACTCTCTTTTGAAGATGCGTTTGCCGAATTGGAACGGGTGGTAAGCGAATTAGAAGCGGGCAGATTGATCCTCGAAGACTCGGTGCGCCTATTTGAACGTGGGCGCAAACTCTCGGCGTATTGCCAGACGATACTCGAAAAAGCCACCCTGCGCGTGAGCGAAATCACCGACGACGGCGATGTGCGCCCAATGCGTTAACGTCGCTTCAGCTTAAACCGCACCAAGATAATATCCAGTTCATCTATCCGTAGCATCAATGCGAAGATGAAATAGGCGATTGCACCACCACCTGTACCCATCAACAACAGGGGTAGCATCGGCATATCGGTCAAAATTTGCGTCATGCCCCACACCACCGCGCTCATACCGATGGTGGCTAATCCCGCACGCGCCACTCCATCCAAAATATGACGGGTATCAAATCCGCCTACGCGCCGATGCAGTAACCACCACAACACGCCCGCTTCGACCAATGTCGTCAGGCTATTGGCAAGCGCCAAACCCGCAAACGCGCCATTTTCCAGCGAATTTTTATCGCCGATAAATTCGATGAATATCAAACTCAAGACAATGTTGGATACCATCGAGGCGATGCCGATTTTGACGGGTGTCCATGTGTCGGCGAGGGCGTAAAATGCACGGGATAGCACTTCTAACAAGCTATGCCCCGCCATGCCAATCGCAAAAAAGGCTAATGCCCATGCCGTAGCGCGAGTGCTGACCGATGTCCATTCGCCCCGTTCAAATAACGAGACCAACGGCACGCCCATCAAAATCAGACCCGCCGTTGCGGGCAACGCCAAAAATAACACACTCCGCATGGCTAACGCGAGTCGGGCTTTGTAGGTCATCATATCATTTTCGGCGACCAATGCCGACAGGGTGGGAAAGATGACCGTCCCCAAACTTTGGGCGATAATCCCCAACACGAAAAAGAGTAAAAACCACGCCGTACTGAGCGCCGTCTGGCTACCTTCTGCCATACCCGATGCGAGGGCGACATTCACCAAAAAGTTGATTTGTACCACCGCCAACCCCAACACGCGGGGCAACATCAACCCCAAAATTTCGCGCACGCCTTCTAAGCGCCACGCCAATAACGGGCGTAATTGGGCTTTGATACGCCACAACCCAGGCAATTGCACGACCAAATGGAAACTCGCGCCCAAAATCGCACCCCACGCCAATCCGTAAATATTAGCCGATGCGGTCTGACCCGCATACGGCGCGAGATTCGGAGCAATTAGCAACGCGCCGATAATCAGCCCGATGTTGTTCAGGCTCAACGCCAGCGATGGATACAAAAATTGTTGATGCGCGTTGAGGATACCCATGATCAAACCACTGACGGCGAAAATGGCGGTGGTGGTCATCATCAATTGCGTGAGCGAGATAACCAGGGTTTGTTGTGATGCAGATGCCGATGGCACAACGGCAATCGGGATGTACAACGGGGCAGAAATCGCTAAAAACGCCCCTAAAACGCCCGCAATTACAAACGAGAGGGTCATCGTGGCGCTGGCGAGTTTCCATGCGTGGGCTTGCGATTCGGGTTTGAGATAGCGCGAAAACACGGGGATGAATGCCGACCCCAACGCGCCCCCTGCCACCAGCGTGAACAATAATTCGGGAATCCGTTGGGCGGCGTAAAACGCATCCAATTCAGCACTGGTGCCAAACGTGGCAGAAAAAACGGCAGTACGGACGAATCCGAGAACGCCACTGGCTAAAAATCCGATTAGCACGACCAATGCCGACAGAAAAATTTGTTTGTTGGATAATGCGCGTGATGTTGTCATGCGCCATATCTTAGCAGAAAAAAAAAGAGCGACTAGGGTTTACCTAGCGCCCAAGCGGTTAGCCATTTGTACAAAACGTATCAGAGCGTGGATGCCCTGCCGATATGTGTGTTTATGTTGTAAATTATCGTTTTTGGGACGCGCAAAAGCGCGTCCGTACAGGAATAAAATGATGGTTAGCCTGTAGGGACATGATATATCACGCCCCTACACGACCTTTCGCACCTAATCCATCGCGCCCGCGAATACCGCTTCGGGATTAACCGTTGTTTGCACCTCATGCACAGATACATTGATTTGCTTCAGCATATACAACGATACGCCCAACCCAATCGCGCCCAATCCGAAGGCGATGCCGTACGCCCAATTGACATTGTTGGTGACATTCAGCGCCACATCGCGCACGATACCACCACCACTCACACCAAAACCGCGTGCGAAGGTGACGAGTAGCGTCCAGAAGCCCAAAAATGTGCCTGCTTTGCCCAACGGACTCATATCCATCATCATGCCGAGCGTGCCGACATTCCAGATGCCCAAGCCGACACCCAATGTGATGAGGGCGGGCGTGATGATGCCACGAATGGAGAAGATGGACGAGATGGCGAATAACACAAATGTGAGGAGCAAAATCCACACGCCAATCATATTCATGCGGTAATTCGTCAGCCATTGATAGCGACGCGCCAAGAACAAAAACACAATTGTCCCTAAAATTGCCATACTGCCCCAATAAGCGGCGAATTTGGTGGTGATGCGGGCGCTCATATTGAACACATCTCCCGCGAAGGGTTCGAGGATGAGGTCTTGCGAGAAGGCAAACATCATTGAAAGCGCCAGATAAAATCCGAAGTAGCGCATCGGACGGCTACGCCAGACCAATGCTAAATCTTGGCGTAAATTGGTCTCGGCTTCGGTGGGTGTGCCATCAGCAATCAGACCCGCACGGGCGCGTTTTTCTTCGCCCAACAGCGAGAAAAACCACAAACTGCCCAATATCAACCCCGCCATGAGGAATAAATTGAGCAAGGCATCGGCGCTAAATCCCGGACCAGTGCTGAAGAAGTCGGTGGTGTTCATGCCCGTCATGAGGAAATAATCGAGCGATGTTTTGACATCGCTAGGGAGCATCAACCCAAAGGTGATACCACCTACCGTGAAACCCAACAGGAGGAATGTCCAGACAATGCCTACCGCCCGTCCGCGTTGTTTGGCGTTGGAACGGTCATAAATCAGCGCCAAAAAGGTGCTACTGGATAGCGCGCTGCCCAAACTGAACAACAACATCGCAAGCGAAATAATGAGCCATGCCAATAGGGTTGCGGGGCTTCCGTTGATGAAGGAGGCAGTCTGATAACCCAGCAAAAATACGCTCAAGACCATCATGAAGCGTCCGAGCCACACCCAAAATAAGCGCCGATAACCCAAAACCGCACGGCGATCGGACATACGACCCGCCCAAATCCCCAACGGCGCGAGGAAATAGCGCAAACTCACCAACACACCAATCGGCGTGGCGGCAAACCCCAAATCGGTAATCATCACCCGATTCCATACGCCTGTCGTCATCACATCTGCCATGCCAGACCCCAAATGGAAAAACCCGATTTTGAGGTTGCGCCCAACCGAGAGGTTTTGTTCTGTTACAGTTTGTTCATCCATAAAATTATCATCCATAAAGGACACATGTTAGTGTGTCCTATCTCGCAAGCATTTGTGGTAATGGGATATAAAATCTATATCACATGCACTATTTTACACAATTTTTTGTAGATTTCTATAGATTTTTCTGTGAGAAAAATGAGTGTTTTGGCATAACAGGTGTCAGTAACTGTATATATACAGATTAGTTATGCCCGTCCGCGTGTGTGGATGGCGAGCAATTGCCCCGCCCCAACAGACACCGTGACTCGTGCAGATAAAAACACGTTACTAACCCCGCGTGCGGGTCCGAAATGCAATGGCTCATCTCGAAGAGGGTATTGTAAGCCGTGTGTATGAATTTGCTCAACCGCCCCACCAAGCGGGATGAGCGATAACGTATCGCCGATTTCGCCGTGCAGATGATTATCTCCCACGCGCAACACGCACAAAAATTGCTCGCCAGAGACGATAGCCACATCGCACGAAGCGAGTATCGGCAACGCCAACAGATAGACATTGGCGAGCGTTTGGTCAAACCGATTGCCGATCGCGCCGATAATGCGAATCCACGTAAAGCCTTGCTCAACGGCGTACATCAGCGCCAATTCGAGGTCGGTAAAATCTTTTTCTGGCGGATGCGTGATGAACGTGACTTGTTGGTGGCGCAAGCGATCTTGCTCGTCAGGCGGGAGCGAATCCATATCGCCAATGACGATCTGCACAGGCATCTCAAAAAAACGGGCGACACGAACACCCCCATCGGCGGCGATAACCGTAGGAGTGGTGGCTTGCGCGAGCGCGAGTCGCACCATTGTGCCATCGGCGGGTTCACCGTTGGCAAAAATCAGGGCTTGGCGAGGGGTCATGATGATTTTCTAGCGTGAGCGTCTGCGCCAACGTTCCTTGAGTTCAATTTTGCTAATATCGGGTGTCTCTAAAAACATGCCGACCAATCGCTGGAACGTTTCACTTTCGAGCATGGGAAAGTGACGCACATTCGACATCGGCACAGGCAATACTTGTTCTTCTTTTTCAATGGTCAGATAATCCCAAACCGCTTCGCTGGGGGTGGCGATGAGCGGATCGTCTTCGCCATGCACCAACACCACAGGCATCGTTAAAAGGCGGATGGTATCGAGCATCATGCCCGCATCAAAACCGATGGTGCATTGTTTGAGTACGGCATTATCCGATTTAGTCACATCGGCTTGCAATTTTTCGTATTCGGCATCGGATTTTTTGAAGCATTTGCCCAATAAATCCATCATGCTGACATTCAGCGCATCCCGTAATGGATTGGGCGCATCATCTTTGGCTTTGAGGTTCGGTTTTTCGTTCTCGGCGCTGGTTTTGGCGATAGCGATTGCCGCCTCGCGCAATTTATCGCGGTCAATCACCAAACTGGGGTTAACAATCGTATCGCGGTTGGCGCTGACTACCGTGGGATCTGATGCCGATTTTTCGGCGGTGATGAGGATTTCGGTCTCGCCATCATCGGTTGGCAAAAGCGGGACAACATCTTTATCTTTGGGACGACTAACAATGGTGGCATCGCTGGATGTTAACGGACTATTGAGAGCAGGGTTATTGAGCAGGTGTGCTGGTATGGTTTTTGCAGGTGGTTTGGTCGCCGTTTGCAGTTGGGTCGGGTTGGGTGTCGCTGTTGGTTTGGGGATTGCGGTAACAGCGGCGGTTGGCGGGGTGGTCGTTGGCGGGGTCAGGACGACTTTTTGCCCTGGACGGATGCGCGTGGCTAAATCGCCAGAATCGAACACGGGTGCGCTCACCAGCAACATCCGCGCCACTTTATCAGGATAGAGTTTGGCGAATTCAATCGCCACATGCGCCCCTAAACCATGCGCCAAAATAGCGGCTTTTGGGATGCCCAATTGCTTCATAAAATCATCGAGCAATTCAATTTGTTGGTTAATGGTATAGCGTTCTGGATTTTTGCTTGAATCACCAAACCCGAACAAATCGAGGGCATATACCCGATATTTGAGTTGCAATTGGCGCATGGTGGGGATCCAATAGCGCCAAGAGCCTAACCAACCATGAAGCAAAATAACGGGTCGTCCGCCCCGTCCTAAGACCTCATAATGCACTAAGTCACTGCCAACCGTGATGGCACTCATGTTGACTACCTTTTACTTCCTAAAGACCGTCCGTTATACACCGATTTTTTTGAGGAGTGATGCGACTTTTTCTGTGAGTTCGGTGGGCGAAAACGGCTTGGTGATATAATCCATTGCGCCCGCATCCATCGCATCTGTCACCTCGTCATCTTGTCCTTTGGCAGATAAAAACACCACTGGAATATGTTTGACTTCATCCATTTGTTTAATCGCACGACACGCCTCGTAGCCCGTCATGCGGGGCATCCGCACATCCATCATGATGAGATCGGGCATGATTTTCGGCGCAAGATCAACCGCCTCCGCGCCATTGCTGGCTTGAATAATCTCATGCCCTGCAAAAGTCAATGTGAAAGAAATCAATTCCCGAATGTCGCGTTCATCTTCTGCTATCAATATCTTCGCCATGATGCTCACTCAATTCTCTCTGGCAATTGCCGAATTTGCTATGATATAGTCGGGTTGTTTGATAGGCAACGAGATATAGAATGTCGTGCCAACACCCACTTCCGATTCAAACCATACTTTGCCACCGTGCATTTCGACCAATTCTTTGACGATAGGCAACCCCAGACCCGTCCCCGCCACATCCATATTGACGGCGGTTTCTTCGTGGCGCTCAAAGCGTCGCCACACTTTTTCGCGGAAATCTTCGGGTATCCCAACACCTGTATCTTGCACAATGACCAGAACATGCTCCCCTTCTGTGGTGGGGGTGATATTGATATTTATCGTACCACCTCGCGGGGTGTAATTGAAGGCATTATCTACCACATTTGATAACGCACGGGTGATTTTATCGACATCTGCTTGAATGACGGGCAAGGTGATGTCTGGCTCGAAGTTAATCGTGAAATTTTTATTCTGATGCGATGGACGCGCCTGTAACTCGGCAATAACCGTCTTCATGGTATTATTCAAGTCGAGATCTATGAGCGCCAGACGTTCACGCCCCGCGTCAATTTTCGAGATGTTCAAGACATCTTCTACCAATAAAGTCAGGCGGGTGACATTATCTTTGATGGTATTCAACCAGACTTTCTGCATATCACTTAAATTATCTGCCGCCATCAGGAGGATCATCTCTAAATAGCCCTTGATGGGCGTGAGCGGGGTACGGAATTCGTGCGACACATTCGAGATGAACATGCTTTTACTGCGTTCCGCCTCGACTTCACGGGTAATATCGCGGAATACCGATACCGTACCCAAGAATTTTTCGCCAGTATACACCGGCGAGAGGTGAACGCTGACGATTCTATCGCCCAATTCAATCCGTTCATCCAGATATTGCCCCGAACTATCGAATTTGGGATCGAGCAAGCGACTTTCGAGCGCCTGCGCCCAAGTCTGGGCGGTTGCACCATGCACACCTGTTAACGCACTAAGAAATTGCCCTTTGGCTTCTGAACGGGGTATCCGCAAAATGCGTTCTGCGGCGACATTAAATTCGATAATTTTGCCTTCAATATCGGTCACGACCACGCCATCGGCGATACCTTCGAGGATAGCTTTGTTTTTATCGGCTTCTTCTTGTTCGGCGCGGAGCAATGCCCCTAAACGTTCTGCTTGTTCCCGAATCATCTTGTACAATTCAGCATTATTGATAGACGAAGCGACTTGGTTGGCGGCGGCGACCATCAACCGGACATGCGCTTCATCGAAGGCTTTGACATCTCGACTGAGGAACACCATCACCCCCAGCAATTCTTCGTTGGCTTCGAGGGCGACCGCCAGGGCGCTCCGCCATTCTTCTGCACCAAGCGCATCGGCATCCCAAAAATCGGTCTGGTGCAAATCTTCGACAATGGCGACATGCTCATCCTCTTCGATGAGCCAGCGTGCGACCCGTTCTGCGGGATGGGTGGCATGTCCGCCATCGGGATTTCCGACCAGCGAATGGGGATTCAGCGCCGCCCGACTATACAATTGATCGGTCATCAAATCGAGTTGCATAATCACACCATCATGCGCGTTGACGGCTTTGGCGACCATCCCCAACGCACGAGGCATCAAGCGTTCCATATCCAACGTCCGCGCCAATTCAGATGTGATTTGATACAGCGTGTCAATGCGGTCGCGTTCACTTTCGAGTTCCGATGTGCGTTGCGCCACGACTTTATTCAGATCATCGGCAAAACTTTGAATCCGTTGGAACAACCGCGCATTTTGGATAGCGACACCCAATTGCGAGCCAACCGTCTGCAGGATGCGTTGTTCATTAAGGGTAAAAGCGCGAGTCCGTTGTGTATCACGCACCGCCAGCACACCATACACCTCTTCACCTGCCTCAATCGGCACGCCCAAATAACTGCGGACATCGCCTTCGTTATTTTCGATGCCTATGCTACGGCGTAATTCTTCGGGCGAATAGTAATCTGCGCCTAAGTTCAACGGACGACGATTTTTGATGATAAACGACACCTCATCGTTGCCAAAGGGACGGGATGGAATTTGATACGGTTCACCATTGCGTACCGCCATCGGGAATTCAATATCGCCCGTATCCGGATTTTTGATAGCGATATACAATTCGGTCGCGCCCGCCACACTCGGCAATTGGTCGCGCACGATGCTGAACATATCTTGAATATTTAGCGTACTCGAAATCGTGCGACTGAGTTCATTGATGATGAGCGATTCTTCAAAGTGGGCGCGTGTTTCTTCTGATAAGCGGGCATTCTCGATACCCAGGGCTACCTGAGCGCCCAACGCCCGCGCCAAGCGCACTTTTTGTTGTGTAACCATGCGTTCTTCAGTAAATTGACCCAATTGAATCAACCCACGCGATTGTTCGCGCACGACCAACGGCACAAGCATCCACACCGTATCGCCATGCGCTTCCATATCCTGCATTTCGCGGACATAGGGGCTATTCTCATCATTGCGCGTGATGACGACCACTTCGCGGTCGCGCAAGGCACGCATTTTGGCGGGGTATTGATCGAGCGCGTATTGCACGCCACGATTCCGATTGGTGGGATCGCCACGGCGCATCTCGAATTGGACTTCGAGGCGGTTATCGACCTCATCCCATGTCATGATGGAACAGTGATCCATCTCCATCTGGTTGAACATCAATTCCACCACCGTCCTAAAAACGGCTTCGAGTTCGGTGGTCTGCGATGTGGCTTGGGCGGCTTCGAGCAATGTCCCCAATTCGGCAGTGCGGTCGAATGTTTGTTGAAATAATTCGGCATTTGCCAGCGCGATTGCCACTTGGCTGGCGAAAGCAGAGGCGATATTTTGGTCAGATTTGCTCTCATAGATGTTTTTGAGCCGACTGGCTAACATCAACACCCCGACCACATGCCCCTGATTGACCAACGGCACTCCCATCCAACTGGAAGGAGGATAATCGTATATGCCTTCGGGTAAAGTCGGATTTTCACTGATGACCACCCGTTGCGTCTCGACAAGCGTCTGGACAATTTCGTAATCACCAAACAAGAAACGGAAATTGCGTTTACGGACTTCTTCGATGGGGGCATCTGTCGAGCCTTCCATGACCAAATAAGACCCGTTGCGTCGCCACAGGCTCATGACATCATACGGGATCAGCCACGCCATTTCTTCGAGCGCCAATTGCACCACCTCATCGCGTTCCAACGAAGATGTAATGCGTGATGACACTTCGGTGAGGGCGCTCAATTGATTGGCACGCGATTCCATCGCTTGTTCGAGTTTGGCTTGTTCGGTCACATCTTCGACCAAAATCACCGCCCCGCGCACAGTGAACCCAAAGCGTAGCGGATAAATATAGAAGTTGGTGACGAGCAACGAGCCATCATCCCGATTAGAAATCTGATTTTTCTTGCTTTGCGGGATACCTCCATTGAGGACGAGTTGTAGTTCGGCATGTAAATCTTGTGCCGTTTGCGGGCGATAGGCGAAGAAATCTTGCCCCTTGGCATCTGTTCCCCATTTATAACGGTCGATCATGAAGCCGTTGATGGTGATAATACGGGCGTTATTATCCAACACCACGATGCCCTGTTGAATCGATTCGACTACCGATTCGTTCAAGACTTGCAGATTAACCGCTTGATCGAACAAACGGGCATTTTGGATGGTACTGGCGACCAATTGCGCCATGCGTTTGAGCAAGCCACGATATTCGGCTAGTTGATGCGAATTTTCTTGGTTACTGCCGATGTGAATCACACCGAGCGCCTCGCCACCCGTCAACAGGGGCAGTAGCAACGCGCCTTTTTCGCCATACCCCTTCCATTCACGCAAATCGTCATAAACTAACCATTCAGGATCTTGACTGGTCAGATACAAATAATCCGCCCGTTCCCGATAGGTGCGACTCATGGCGGTATTGCCCAACGTGGAGAGCGATTCGCGTACAATCGTAAAGGTAGCATCTTGGTTGGCGGTTACATTGAAAATTTCAAAGGCGGTATCATCCACATTGAGCAAGGCGACATTCATGCGGTTAAACGGCACAAGGCGCGATGTCCCGGTCGCCACCGAGCGCACAATGTCTTCGATATCCAATGATTTCGAGACCGACTCCATCATGTCGTTCAGGCGAGCCTCTTGTTCGGCGCTCTGCACACTGGAAATATACAAACGGGTATTTTCGATAGTCGAGGCGGCTTGATTGGCAAAAATCTCTAATACCTCGACCGTACTTCTATCGGGACGGCGATTATCGTGCGGACGATCGAGCGCCATCACGCCGATGATATTGCCCGACGGACCCAACATCGTCACCAAAAACACATCACCATCACGCCAAGCCCGTCCACTGCCCAAATCGAGGGTACGATTGCCTTCATATTGGGTGGTGAATACTTTCATATCGGCATGATGCCACTTGTTGACCTCTTCGAGCGGGAAGAAATACGATTCACTGATGCGATATTCCGCTTTCAGCATTTGGTTCAGGATAGCTGTGGTGGTGGTATGGCGTTTGCTATCTTCAAAAATATCGACAGGCATACCCGCCTGCGCCACCCGAGATAAGATATTGGTTTCGGGGTCTACCATCGTCATGACAACCACATCAAAACCAACACTCTGTTGTACACTATAGGCGATCGCCTCTAAGATGCTGATGGGGTCGGTGTTCGATTGGAAGAAGTGACCTAATTCAAAGATACGGTTGAGTTGATCGACACGGCGACGCAAACGGTCACTGCGCTCTAATTGTTCACGATAGCGTTCCGAGTTACCATAGCCCAACGAGGCTTTCACCGCCATCGAGGTGAGGAATGCGCCCGACTGTTCATCGAAACGATTGGCTTCGCGGTGGAACACATGAAGCGTACCCACCACTTGGTCGAGATACAAAATCGGAGTCGCCAACGCAGATCGCACATGATTGGGTAATGCCCGCATGGTCGAAAATTCGTAATCCGTGACAAGCACATACGAATTGGTGCTGGCAATCGCTTCCGCCTCGATTGGGGCGATATACAACATATCATCTTCTAAACCGATGCGCCGTGCGGGTTGCGGTTTATCCAGTGATTGCCATTCACTGCGCGGTTTGAGCAATAAAATGGTGCAATCATCGGCGCGGGTGGCTTTGATCACCTCGTCCCGAATGACATGTAACACCTGATCAATGTCGAGTGTGGTGGTGAGTTCGTTACTCACCCGCGAAATCGCATCCAGTTCTTCGAGACGGCGGGTTAAGTTTTGACCAGTTTGTTCATACAACAGCAACCGATCTAATGCCGATGCAACTTGGGCGGCAATCACACGCACAGTTTCGTAATCATCATCATCGTAATCGCCATTAATCCGATTCGCCACACCGAGTTCACCGAGAACACGGTCGGCATAAATCAGGGGGACGAGGATGGCTTTTTGAATGTCTAATTTTTCGGCGACTTGTTTATAACTAGGCAAAACGCGCTTATCTGCCAACACATTGTTGCTGATATACGCCTCTTGTGAACTCACCACACTATATTCAAATCCAGGGCTATAGATATTTTGAAAGATGGGTTCTGCCAATTCTTTGCCATACACCCAACGTGGATACGTAATGAGGCTCTCTTTTTGGGTATCCAACACATTCACAAACACCATCTCAGAACCCGTCACGCGGGCAATTTCGGCGAGGACGGGCGTAAAACTTTCTTGAGAGGTGAGGACATTCCCCGCCAGTTCCGCCACACGGCGTAAGCCTTGCGCTTGATCGGCACTGCGTTGGGCTTGCAAAAACAGGCGCGAATTTTCGATGATTGCCGCGGCTTGGGTGGCGAACACCATCAATAAACGGGCATCGCTATCGGTAAAATCTGAGCCGTCTAATTTATTCGAGATTTGAATGACCCCAATGCGCCGCCCACTGGCTTGCAAAACGGCGATGAGCGTCTTTTTCACGCCTAACCGTTCTGCTAAGGCATCTAAACCCGCCACGAACACCAGCGAGTCGGTCTGGACGCGGTTACTATACCAAAAAGGTTCTTCTGTCCATAAATCTTTAATGACCCCTTCATCGGGAATCTGGATGAAATAATCACCCAAGTCATCACCGATCACGCCATAAAACGGCAATTTGCTCACTAGGCGCGATTTATCGCGGTCATATAACAAAATACCGCACATCTGAATTGACATCAATTTGGCGATGCGCTCGGTGATTTCGCCATAAAATTCGCTTTCGTGGCTCAATGCACCAATGGCGTTGGTAATTTCTTGCAACCCAACGAGTTCAGTATCCATACGGCGTTCTCGTTGGTATAGGCGCACACTCTCGACCACGATAGACGATTGCGCCGCCAACACAGTCATATTTTGAATATCTTGGTTATTAAATCCACCGCCACCGCGTTTGTTGCTCACCATCAACATGCCGATGCGTTCCTGTGCCAATTGCAACGGGAACCATGCCATGTTGTAAATGCCTGCCAAACGCACCACCGAATCTAAGCCGATGTGTTGCAAAAGAGGTTCATCGATTGCATCATTCGAGACCCAGTTAGATTGATAGAAGAAAATATCGTGTTGCGGGCTATTTTCGGGCATGGGGATGAACACATTGCGGATGAGCGCATCGGGTATGCCATAAGCGGGCAATTGTGTCACCATGCCTTTGCGGTCTACATCGTATAAAAAGATGGCACACATATCGGCGGGGACGAGTTTCGCCACCCGTTCACATAATGTCCCAAAAACTTGTTTATTTTGTTCCGTATTCGAGATACTCGGCGTGCTACTGATGGTCTGTTGTAATGTGGCGATGCTCTCGATACGGCGTACTTGGTCGGCGTAAATTTGCGCGTTATGAATATTGGTGGCAATCGTCTTCGAGATGGCTTGCAGAAGGGCTTGGTCGCTTTGGGTGAAGGCGTTCTCGTTCAGCGACATGACCTCGAATGTGCCAAAAAAGCGGTCTGCGAGGTTAATCGGCACAGCCAAAATAGACTTAAAGGGCAAATCGACCAATTTGGGTTGGAGACCATGCGAAGTCTGTTGCGAATTGATGAGAACGGGTTGCCGATATTGAGCTATCCATCCGCTAATGCCTTCACCATAGGCATATTTGCCACCTGTCTCTTGGAGCAAGAGCAAATAACGCGAATCGCCCACCCAACCGCGTTGATAGAGGGCGTTATCGGCTTCTTCCCACAAACAAATTTCGGCGGCTTCATAGGGAAGCACGCCGCGCACCAATGTGAGGATGGTCTGGATGGCGTTATCGACACCCATGCTGGCGTTCGCCGTCTCGTTGATGTCGTTGATGAGCGACATGGCGTTACCGATGTTCAACACATCAGGGTCGTTGACATTGGCGCTCAATTCGCGGATAGTCACGACAAAGCAATCTTGCCCCTCAAACACCAAATCATACGAAGAGGCTTCAACCCACCGATTTTTGATTTGAAATGACGATTGCCCCGCCCCAGAAAACAGGCGTAACAAGTTTTCAGATGGTTCTGCCATCCGTGCCACTTGTTCTAAAGATAAGCGTCCAACCGCCAAATTAAGCCATTGCGAGGCAATTTCGTTGGCATAGAGCAATTTGCCCTGTTTGGTGGCAACCAACACCGCATCCATATTCTGACCCGAATACAATGACGCATTCACAGGTTGTAAAAATTCTTGCGCGAGTTGGTTTTCGCGTTGGCGTGAATAGAGATAAATCCACGCCACGACCACAAATCCCCCAAGCAATAATAAAATTGGTAGGCTCATAAAAGACCCTCACACGCACATCGTTATGCGGACAGGATGAACGACACCATCTTACGGTTTACCATGATGTCAACAACGGCGCAGAATTATCCGATTCTAAGCCACTTTTGGCACGACGACGGTCTTCTGCGGCGAGTTCTGTGATTTCACGAATATCAGAAAATTGATGCGTCTTGGTCGAAACAGAACCGATCGAAAGCGACATGAGTTCGACTTGTTTTTCGCCACCTTTGTCATCGGGGACGAGGATATACCCACGTTCACGATCAATGAACGAATAATGTTGTTTGACCCGTTCATCAAATAAATCTTTCAGGCTTTGAATCATCTTTTTGGCATCGCTGGCGTGCGTGATGATGATAAAATTATCACCGCCCGGATGCCCGATAAAATCATCGGATGTGCCTAAATCATCGACAATTTCGCCCAACAATGGCGCAACAAAGCGCACCACCTCATCCCCCGCCACAAATCCGTACATATCACGGAATGGCTCGAAATGATTGATTTTGATGTCAATGTACGTCCAGGGTTGGCTAGAGCGCATCAGCGCCCGCAGATGATCTTCGATGAGCGCCCCTGTGGGCAAACCCGATTTGGCATCTTTGCTGGCGATGAGTTTCGCTGTGTTAATCGTATTCTGAACACGCAATTTGAGTTCTTCAATATCAAACGGCTTGGTGACATAATCGTCCGCGCCCATCTCTAAGCCGATAATTTTGTCGCTCCGTTCATCCTTTTGCGTGAGGAAGATAATCGGGACATGACGGGTGCGGGCGGTGGTTCGCAATTCTTTACACACATCATAGCCATTCATATCGGGCAACATAATATCGAGCATGATGAGTTCGGGCAATTGCTTGCGCGTCATGGCGAGTGCATCGCTCCCACGCGGGGCAACTTGCACCTCATACCCCTGCCCAGTGAAATAAATCCGCAACATATTGGAGATGTCAAAATCATCTTCAACAACTAAAATTCGACCTTTACTCATGATTTCTTCGCCCTTCAAACTCTGGGACTGTGCCAGTATTTAATTACTCAAATGATACACCAAAAGGTGCAAATCTGCACCTATCAGAAAGTAACAGTATGCAAAACAGAACAATAAGGGCATATAAAATGCCCTTATAGCTATCTTAACGTGAAGAGGCGTGTAACGCAAATAAATAATGCCCATAAGAGGCAAAATCGCGACTCGACATGTAAAAGGTGGCGGGGAACGTTGTTTGCCTTAACGAGTGCGACAGCAACGAGAAGTTGAGCGTCATCATCGCATCAGAAGCATCCCCTTGCAGGCGCGTCCCATTGGTACGAGGCAAGTAACTGCCAACTAATGTTTGTGAATTCGGACACAAGAAGGCAATACCCGCATCATCACATGCCCCAGAAATCATACCATCCAAAATGATGTACATATACGGATCTAATTGTGCCACAATGCCCATCATATACACCGTCATCGGAATATCGGAGTTCATCACACGCGGGTTGAGCGTGACGATGATCGGAGCGCCATTGCCATCGAATTCGGTATAAGCCAGCCCTTCTAAAATGACTAAAAACTCGCCAAATGTGCCATCTTTTCCGCCGATAATCAGGCGCATATCCGCCATTTGATAACCCGTATTCTGCGAAAACGCATGTTGTACCACATACTCAACCGTTGTATTTTGTCCTGTAGACGGCAGACTATACGAAAAACTGCCCGTATCTGTGACGGCGTTCATCACACAACTGGTGTTGCCATATTCAGTGATGATACCCAAGACTGGCTCGAATCCGTTGATCCCGATGATGGTCACATTATACGTATATCCAGAGCGCATTTTATACACCAAAATATCTAAACCATCTTCGATATTTGTGCCATCACCACAATCGACATCTGTACCACCTGTGATAGGTTCGGGGGTTGTTTGGTTCGCAAATTCCAATTCTGAGCCGTGATTATTTTCAAAGACGACTGCCACACCAATCGGCAATAATCCGCCCAAGCGCCCCGCAGTCCGCCCATCCACATTGACCAATGACGGTATGGCTATCATCTCCCCACGCGAATTGACCGCCAAGCCCCCACTGTTCCCAGGCGCGATTTCGGCATTGGTCTGATACAACGCGGGGACAGATACCCCATTTAATTTTCCATTTTGAACGGTGGTAATTGCGCCAAATGTCACCACCAAATAACCATTGCCAATGCCCGGATAACCAAAAATGGTGATTTGCTCCCCGCGACGCACCACATCGGGCGCGATTGGCACAAAGGGCAAATCGAGCGAATCGGCATCTATCGGGTCGCCATCTAAGGTAGAATCAATTTGTAAAATGGCAAAATCAACACTGGCAAATAACACCACCAGTCGGGCATTATAGCGCGGGACAGGCAACTCATTGACATCTTCCAGCATGAGGATTTCAAACCGCCCGCCCAAAACACCACCCGCAACAACATGGGCATTGGTAAAAATGCGACCCGTAGATGAGACGATCGTGCCAGACCCACTCGCAATCTGACGGTCATCCCGATACACATTTATTTTGACAACGGCGCGAGCGATTTCATCAATATCCACCTCTTGTAAAACGGGAGTCGCCCCCACTTGTGACCAGCCCCCTACCCCTAAAAACAGGCATAACAACACAACCAATCGTAATTTCATCGAATCAAATTCCTCTATGTATCCATTTGTATCGGCGACCACGTTTTGCGCCGATGATGTGCGCGTTCCCGTACCGTGTTGATTTGCTCATCGGTTACGGGTTTTTCAAAACTGCGAAATCCCGCCAGCTTAAAGCCGTGTCTGGCGGCGATCTCCCCCACCTCTAAGGCTTGCTCGATGCTAATATCTTTGCCGATGGTGTAATCTTCATAACGCCCTTCGAGCGCCAACGCCATCGTTTCTGCCATACACGCATACGCCTTGCCTTCTGGAAAACCAAAGTCGAAGTGAAAATCGACATCACCCGGAATTTCGACCATCCCGCCCTCGATGACCAACACATCATCGCGCTGTTCAGCGACCAACTTCGACACATCACGCGGACGCGCCACATCACACACCACCGCGCCCGGTTTGAGATGGCGCGGTTCTATCACCTCATGCACGGCACTCGTCACCGCCAAGACCAAATCGGCATCGTAGATATGCTCGACCCGTGTGCTGATGCTCACGTCTGCGCCAAATCCCTGGCACTTTTCGCGCAGGGTTTCGAGCGCGTCCATGCGCCGACCGATGAGTTTGAGATGGGCGCAACGGCGTGCGAGTAATTCGGAACACGTTTTGCCGATAGCCCCCGTCGCGCCGACCACCGCCACCACCGCATCCGACATCGTCAGCCCCATCTGATGAGCGGCGGCTTCGAGGGCTTCTACAGCGATGACGATGGTGTAACTATCGCCCGTTGTGACGGGGATATCTAACCGTTGCGCGATGGTGATGCCCCCATCCCCCACAACCGATGTGAATGCGCCCAATCCGAGCATCTTCGCGCCTAATTTTTCGGCTTTTTTGCCGACTGCCACAATTTTCTTGTATACCATCTCGACAGGGAGCGACAGCATGGTCGGCGGGGTATACGGACAGGCTAATAGCCAACCGGTGAGTTCATTTTGGGTATGTTGCGAACGCACCCCTTCGACATGCGAGATATAAATCGGCGGAAAATAACGCGAGAGATAATTAATTTGCCCCTCGGTGAGCATTTTGCCCAACAGCGGGAATTTACGCGCCACATCCTTTTTAATTTGGATGGGGTGAATGATAAAGGCAAATGTATCGTCCATGATGATTACCAGCTATCCCATGTGGCTTCGTTTTCGGTGAGTTCATCCTTACGCGGATAGAAGCGTTTATGCACCTCGCCGTGTTGGATGAAGTGATGGTCGCTCTCTTCGTAGGTGATATTGCGCGTGATGACTCGGCGGTGTGGCGATGCGACCAGCACCACATCCGATTCTATCATCCGTCCAGGGAAGACAATCATGCCAGACCCAATACGACAATTATGCCCAACGGCGCTACCGAGGACAATTTGCCCAACACTGGCGAGTTCACCATCAATATTTGCCGTCCGAATGGGTTTTTGGGCGATGAGGTTGAAATCGGTGAAGGTGCTACCCGCCCCGACAAAGCTATTGCGCCCGATCACACACATCTGTAAACAGGTATTTTGGGCGATAATCGTATTTTCCATGACCGCCGTAAGATATAAGGCGGCGCGGAACGGCAAAAAGCAATTATCCGCCACCGTACTCATCATCAACACACACCCCGCATCAATCGTCACATTATTGCCGATGGTGCAATTATCAATAATCACACCCGCGCCAATCGAGCAATTATCGCCAATTTCGGCGGGTCCTGTGATGATAGCAGATGGGTCTATGGCGCAATTTTTGCCGATTTTAACCGCGCCCGATGATTGTAAAATTTGCTTCTGCTCCAAAACCGCCGTCCATAATAATTTGAGTTGGGCGAAAAAACTGCGTTCCATCAAGCTATCCAACCGCCCTGCCCGTCCGAAGTTGCCACAGATAATACTGGCAAAATAAATATGTACCCAGCTCTCGATAGAAATAATCGACCGTTTGGGCGCGTAGTGGGTCAAATCACCCTGTTCCATCGTCATAAAATCGGGGACGCTATAAAAGCCGATTTCGCGGGCATCGCTGGGGATGACGACTGGCTGAATATCGGGGGTATAACCGTTGGGGAAGTACCACAAATCGCATAAAAACCAAACTTTATTATCGCTCCCCATTGTTGGGATGAAATTTTTGGTCAGGGGCAAGGTATACGCATGAAAGGCTTTATCGCTGGCGGGGAAGGCGGCACGACAGGCTTTACCCGTTTTGCGAGCTTCGGCGACAAAATACTCTAAAAATTCTTTATCAAACCACAAACTATCCCGATAGACGATGGCTTCACCTTGTACAGATGATAAATCATCACGGCTATGCAAAATGCCACCTAAATCAATCTGATGCCCAAAGACAGTTGTAACCAATTGTTCAAGATGTAATTTGAGCGGTTCTAAGCCAATGGTGAGCAACCCTGCGGGTTCATTGAATGGTGGGACATGGCGGGTATCTTCGATGATATAACGGTACATACAAAATCTCCAAAATAAATACGCGGTATTTTTTGAATATCAAAAATTATACCCCCAAATGGGGCATATTGGCGAATATTGAATTGAGTTTGCAATCTCACATTAACCGTTGTATAAAAAGTCGCGGATGGTCTCGTGAAAACGATCTGGCTCATCCATCATCGGAAAATGACCCGATTTTTCAAACCACGCGATTTTGCTGGTGGGGCAAAATTGTTGTAACACCTTATATTGACTGGGGCGGACAATTTGGTCGGTGCGCCCATATATCCCCAAAACGGGCTTCGTGACCTGCCCCAATTGATCGGTGAGATCGGTTTGGCGCAATGTGCCGATGCTTTTGAAGAACGAATCGGGCGAAATTTTCGATACGTCTTCGACCAACATCTTGCCCATTTTGCGCCCATCTTTGGCGATGAAATAGCCATATCCACGCATGAATAATTTGAGGAGGGCGGGCGTTGTCCACATGATGCTGGCTAAGCCACGATACCCCGATAATTTGAGCAATAAATTGAGCGATTTGCCTTGTATGGGAGAGCCAATGACCACCGTCTTGACGACTTTATCCGGATAGCGCACGGTTGCCGCCAGCGATACCGTCCCACCCATAGAGTGACCGATGAGTGGCGCTTTGACGATGCCGAGTTTATCCATAAATTGATTCACCGAATTGACATAATTATCAACCGTGAAATTGGCGGCGCGGTCTACCGATTCGCCAAAACCAAAAAAGTCGAGGGCATAGGTGCGAAATTCTTTGCCCAAAATTTCGATTGTATCTCGCCACAACGCCCAAGACCCCAGCCATCCGTGCATGAGGATGATGGGTCGTCCGCGTCCATAGGTCTCATAGTGAATGATACCCTGCTCTGTCACTAGCGTAGGCAAAATAAACCACCTTAATTATCAATTACGAAGATAATCCGAGCGCCATGTTCAAGAGAGATGATACACAAGGGGAAAGACCTCCCCTTGTGGTTAATCCATCTCTTCTAAGATGGTATAGAGCAATTCCAACAAGACATCACGCACGCTATCGCGGTCACGCGCCACGCATGGGAGCAATTTGACATTCGGCTCGATACGGAGCGCCAAGCGCAAATCGTCGGGTGTCCAGGCATCGGGACGGTCTTGTTTATTTGCCGCCACCACATAAGGGGTTGGGGCATATGCACGGAATGTTTCTAAGATGCTTTTGGCTTCACGGAATGTTTCGGGCTTGGTGCTATCGACCATGACGATAAAGCCCAACATGCCTTCTGCCAAAATTTCCCACATAAAATCGAAGCGCCGTTGACCGGGTGTCCCAAAGAGGTACAACACCAAATCATCATCAACGGTAATACGCCCGAAGTCCATCGCCACAGTGGTTTGTTCTTTCTCACTCCGTTCTGCGGTATCCTCTTTGATGTCGCGCTCGGTCGAGACGACTTCAATTTCGGAGATGGAACGAATGAACTCGGTCTTGCCAGAACTGAATGGACCAGTGATGACCATTTTAACAGTTTGCATAATTTACCCGCTTTCCGTAAATAATGCCGAATAAAAGAATAACGGTTGCTGTTGACATAAAACGCCTAAATCGATTTAATTTTATCAATCAATTTAGACACGACATCTTTCTTAATCGTTTGTTGCGGTTTAGACCGCCGTGTCGGTGTCGCGCCCGGTTTTGGAGCGGCGCTCCCTGGCGCAAGTGCGACAATTTCGACCAAACCAGCTTGTTCTAGCATATACACAATGCGCCGAATTTCCATATCGGACATATTGTTGGCTTTGGCAATGGCGCGGATGGTATTTTTAGGATTCACAAACGATACCACACGCCATTCTTCCACGCTCAGGTGAATCCCTTTGAATTTCTCTTTGGGATTTTCTGGGAATTTGAGCGACACGTCAAGATTGGGAATTGCCGCCAGCAATTCTTCATCTTTCTTCAACCGACGTGACCCCTCTATGATAACATTTTCGAGGTCAATTGGCACATAAATGCGGTCTTCTTGGGGCAATACGTTATCATCAAACTGAAACGGACCGCTATGCCACGCCATGAGGTTATACACCACATCCAAGACGAACTGCTTAATGCTATTGACAATATCCATCTGGCTGACATAATTCGCCCCAATTAAGCGCATGGCGAGGGCTTTATCTGCCGTACCTTTGGCGCGTTCTCGCATGATGGCGGCTTGTTGGTCGGTCAATTTGCCCGCTTTGTTCAACACGGCGATTAAATCATTGGCTTGCCCACTGAGCAGAGCATGAACCAATTTGCCCGATTTAAAAACCACTTTCGCCTTTTCTGCGCCAGGGGCTTCTTTTTCTTTCTGCATGGCATCTTTTTCGCCTGTGGGAATCCCCTCAAAAATCGTGAGTGTCCCAGTCCGCCCCGATAGATTTATCAGGTTAAATACTTGTGTGGCACTAAAATCTCTCAAATTACCATGAAGTGGCATAAAAGCCCCCTGCATCTCTACAAAACATTATCCATCCAACAACTTGTTCATTTTCCACTGTTATTCTAACACACTTTATTGATTTTTGTGTCTAGCGCAATTTAGCTATTTCAGATTATAGCGATGGGTGGGAATTGCGTCAACTAATGAGGCAAATTTGATGGTGATTTTTGGGGTGATGTTGGCAATAATCCGTTATTCATGATACAAAAATAGCATCATTCATTCTGAACATGATTTAGGATACATATGAGCGTAGAAAATATTTATAAGGGTATCGAAGCCATCCAACAAGGCAACATCAGCGAAGGGGCGCGTTTTTTGCGGATTGCCCTGCGCGATGACACCATACGCGGGCAGATACGCGCCACCGCATTGTTATGGTTGGCAGAAACCACTGATAACCACCAATCGAAACTCAACTATTATCAAGAGGCGCTCACCGCCGACCCCAACAACATGGATGTGCAAATTCGCCTAGACCGTCTGATGTCGGTGAACTTGCCCCCTACCCCGCCGTTGAATATCCCGCCCCAACCCGACACCATGCCCATTCGTGCAACCTACGCGCCTATCACACCACCGCCACAACCTGAACCAGAACCAATACCCACGCCAATAACGCCACCCGCTTTTGCATCCACACCACGCAAACCCATCACCCGCGCCAATGCCTTGTATCGCACCGTTGGGATTCGCGGGGTGCGGAACGGGCGCGGGACGGGCTTTTTCATCACCAAAGAGGGCGTGATCGTCACCACGCGCTATGTCGTCAGTGGTGAACAATTGGTACGTGTGCAACTGGATGACAACCAAGAACTTGATGCACAGGTCATTCGCGCCTATCCTGAATACGACATCGTATTTTTAGAGACGGGTCTGACCATCCAACACCTGTTACAACCCGTCAACACGGCTCATCTACCCGAAAATAGCGCGTTGGTCGCCCATTCGCATTATGGCAAATCTGTCACAGGCAAGCGACGCGCCACGAAAAATGAGCTAAAGCCGTTTTGGATACCCACCACCATCGAAAAATTACCCGATGCGGGTGGCTTGCCGATGTTTAACGATGCAAATATGCTGGTTGGGATGTTAACCAAGAACACCAGTCGTACCACCGCCTATTGTTTTGGGATTCATATCCACCACATTTTCTTATTATGGGAACGCACCCAAAGCGAATTGAACACGCCCAACACCATGTATTGTGGGCGATGTGGCAATCGGAGCAACGCGCCCATGCTCAAGGGTGGGTTTTACTGCGAGACATGCGGGGCGGTATTGCCATATGCCGAAGAGCAACGGCGCTATCCAACACCCGATATGGCGTGGCGCTATGGCGAAAATACCACCCAGGCATGTGATTACTGTCAATCGCGGGCGGGATTTTATCAGGATGCGTGTTTGCGCTGTGGCAAAACACGCAAAAAACCTGTCAAGAAATAATCATGCGGGCAGATATAAGCTTCGCTCATCTGCCCGTACAAATATGTTTGTGCTGTAGAGGCGGGCGGATTAACGCCGTCGGGCGTGTATATCCGCCCTAAAAATAGACATGAAAAGGATAAAACCATGTTTGGACGCAACCGCAACAAAAATGATGTCAAACCATTAGAACGCCATGTCCGCGATGTTGAAATGATTTTGCAAAAAATCGGCGTGGATTTAGACGAGGCAAAAATGGCGCTCGAAGAGGGGTATGGATGGGAATTTCGGCGTGGGTCTGCCATCATCGAAATTTATATCGTCCAGCGCGAAGATAAAGCCTATCTTCAGGTGCTATCGCCGATTATGTACTTACCACAAAGCAATTTATTGCCCCTGTATCGTCGTTTGTTGGAGTATAACCTACAAATGACCAGCGCCTCACTCGGCATTTTTCAGGATGTGGTGTATGTCTTTAATGAACGCCCCTTACACGGACTCGATGCCGATGAGACCGATGATATTATCGACTTTGTATCAGGATACGCCGATGAACTCGATAACACCCTCGTGAACGAATTTGGCGGGCGGCTCTATTTGCAGGTATAAATGGCTTATCTCATCAATCCAGTGGTAATTTTGAGGGCGGATATACACGACTCCGCCCGTAACTATCCCCCAATTATGGATATCGCCCCTACACGATCGATTAGTCGAGATCTATTCTCACCACGCCTGACTTAATCTTCCTCATCGTCGTAGTCGTAGTCATCGTCATCATCATAATCATCGTAATCATCGTAGTCGTCATCGTCATCATAATCGTAGTCGTCATCGTCATAATCATCATAGTCGTCATCGTCATAGTCTTCAAATTCTTCATCCATGTCATCTTCATCCAACGGACCGGATTCATAAATGAGCCAGTTTTTTTCTTGATGTTTCATAACGTATCATCTCCTATGCGGTTATCGTGCCTTTAGCGCACATGGTTGAATTATAGGGTATCTATGCGGTCTATCATCCCCAAAAAATGAGGGATTTCTTTGGCACAGACAATATTGTGCATTATAGCACTAAGCTATAAAAATGGTGTTAATCTTCATCATTTTCGTCATGTTTCGTATCCAATTCGGTATTGGCTGTTGGCGGAGTCATATCAATTTTGATGCCCGATTTGATATTCACGCGCCCGCTTTTATTCGGGGTGGGCTTCGTGGGTTTATCATCCTCTTGGGTTTGTTTGAGCAAACCCATATTCACATCTAGCTCGGTGGATTTTAACCCTTCGATGCGTTCTGTGAGCGGTTGCGTATCGCCAGACCCGACAAACGACTGTAAGGTCTGATTCTGCACATCCAACTCAGTCTCGCCCAAGTCGTCATCGTGTGTGCCTTTGCCCAAATTGACATCGACTTCGGTGCGTAAATTCGGCGCGACCGATAAAACAGGTTTGGGCTTGGGCGTGGCGGGTGATGTCGCCCCAACAGATACGGGTTGCGCGATAGGTTGTGATGTGGCGCGGATGCGAAGATGCAACACTATGCGAATCAACGCCCGAATATCGCGCAATAAAGACGGGAAGTGTGCGCCGACTGCAAGGATGATAGCGAAGGTCAAACCAACACTAAATACGCGCTCTGGATATTGAAAATCATACGAGATGAGCGACCAATCGATTAAAAATGGATACACCCTCTGGGTGGTGAACCATTGTGGGTTGCCCAACGCGCCCAAATTAAAAATCGGCTCGCTGGCAAAAAGTGGATATGACCACGCGCTTAAGTCGCTAAAAATCGGCACGGTCTCGAACAAATCATAAATTTTATATGTGACATAAAGCGGGATATAAGTGAAGATAATCGTCAACGGAATCGAGACGAAACTGCGTAAATTGAGCATGGTCGTCAAGAAAAATCCGAACATCAAGCCGAATCCACCAAAACGCATCACGGTGGCGCTAATCTCGGTCTGTTGTAAAAACAGCCATGTGTATTGTGTCCAGACCAGCGTCCCCAAAAACCATCCCAAGCTAAAACTGACAATCAAACGCACCCACCAGCGCCAAAATCCGCGCAATCGGCTGATGAATTCATCGGTGAATAGCACCAAAAAGCCGATGAATAAGCCGAATATCAAGCCAACCGCCAACGAATTCGACCAGCGTTGTGGTGTGAATAACACCTCGTTACGGAAATTCGTCCAGATGGTGATGCCCATCGCCAACCATCCGCCGAGCATCGCCATGACATATCGGAAGATGAGCGACAGGGGTTTATCTATCATACGGCGCAGGGTGTTGGTTATCCACGCATACATGCGCCCAGAAATGCTCACCCCATACGGCAAAGACGGCGCTTCATCGCGCACCAATGCCAATGCGCGTAATGCGCCACGCCTACCCTCGCGTTGGGCTTGAGCGATATGCCCCACCGCAGTGATAGAGCGAATCCGCCCCACCACACGCGCCGCAAATTCCGCCACTTTGGGCATCCCATAATCGACTGCGATTTCGGCGATGAGGGTATCTATATCCTCAGAAAAGACCGTCTCTTGCCAGTCGAGCATCTCGATTTCTTGAATTTCATGGCGCGTATTGGCGGTGAGCATCCGCCCGCGATATTGCGTGCGGACATCAAATTTTTTCTTTTGCGTCATCAATTTGGCGCGTGTCGCCAAAACTTGCAACCCTGCTAAGCGTGCCGCCTCGTTGGTCTCGACTTGCAGGGCTTGCGCCACCAATTTGGGGATTTGTGGGCGGTCAGAATCGGTCAGCGTCTCTAGGCGATACAACGCCCGCACCCGCGCAGGGGCGTTACCACTCCGTAAGGCATGAAGGCACACCCACCGCCGATTTTCATCATCCAGTTTACTCCACCAAAAATCGACCTCTTGGTCATATTCGAGTGCGCCACGCAACAACATCTGCGTGCCAGCCTCATCTAAATCCAGATGATACGCCTCCGAATTCATGTAATAGCCATTCATGAGCATGTAATTGGTCACACCGAGCAAAAAGCGACCATTCCCCCCCGCCCAGTTATGACGCGCCCGACTATAAATATCGACCGCCTCTAAAATACCCATGTCTTCGGTATCGAATTGCGATAAATCCACTTCTGGCGGGATATACTCATTTTCGCCCGTTGCCGTCATACCACCGACTTCGGATGTATTGAGAATCGCCCACATTTCGTCTATGACTTCGGTGAGCGAGCTATAGCGATCATCGGGGTCTACGGCGGTGGCACGGCGCAAGATATCGGTGAAATAAGGCGGGACGAGCGGATTAATTTCGTCTAAGGGGGGCAATTCTTCGTGGAATTGCACTTGTTTGAGCGCGATCGGCGTGGCATCAAACGGCAACACGCCTGTGAGCATGTGGAACATGACCACGGCAAAGCTATATAAATCGGCACGCCAATCGATGACCTCCGATGTGAGTTGTTCGGGTGCCATATACAATAATGTCCCCGATCCTGGGTTGGTGGCTTTGCCCTCGCGGTCTAACACGGTTGCCAAGCCAAAATCGGCAAGATAGGGCGATTGTGAACTATCGAGCAACACATTCGGTGGTTTGAGGTCGAGATGTACCACTTTTTGCCGATGGGCATAATCTAACGCTTGGGCGATGGCTTGTCCCATGCGTAAGGCTTCGTTAATCGGCAACGGGCCGCGGCGCAACAAATCTTCTAACGAGCCACCCGCCACATAGCGCATGACGATATACAATTGACCTTCATATTCGCCAAAATCGTAAATTGGCAAAATATGAGGATGTTCCATTTGGGCGATGGTTTGCGCCTCTTGTTTGAACATCTCTACGGGGTTTGAATCGCCCGTTAGCCCGTGCGCGATGGTTTTAATCGCCACCATACGGTTGAGTTTGGTATCTCTGGCAGACCACACATCTGCCATACCGCCCCGTCCGATATGTTCTACGATTTTATATTGGCTAATCTGTACACCGACATCCATTTACGCATGTCCCCCATAATAGCCGTACATGAAGCGATAAAATTCGAGCGTATTGCGCGGGCGATGATTGCCCGATTCGATTTTGCGAGCAAAACCCGGATTTTCAAACGCCTTAGGGTCGCTCGACAGTTGTATCATCGTGATGATGTTGATGATATGTTGCAGGTTGCGCCCAATTTCTTGAAGTTGAATATTCGATGGGACTTCGAGCAAGGAGGTGACGATATGCGCGACCTCGCGGGCAATATCCCCTACGGGCAAACGCACAGGCGTGTTATCAGGTATGGCACGACGCAGATGATGCAAGACAAAATGGGTAGCTTTGATGTCGCGGAATAACACGGGAATCGTTTTGCCATCTAACGGATAGCGAATATCGGGGACGGTGAGTTTGGTCGTCACCCGTTCATGATTGGGGGTGAGTTGCCCCGCCACCACGCGCATCACTTCGTAGGCGCTGGCGGGATCTTGTCTAGCGTTGACCAAGCGCCCAATTCGTGCCTCATCTTCGTATTCGGGGCGGTGTTGTTTGGCGTATGCGACAATAATCTCGCCGATTTCGCGGATGTTGTTAATCATGGTGGCGTGTTCAGGGCGGTCGAGTTTTCCGGGTATCGCCGCCAAACCGTTGGCTAATGCCACCTGCGCGGGGATGCGTTTGGGGTCTAAATATGGTTGGTGGGTATACGTTAAAAAGTCCACCGCGTATTGCAAATGTTGACCATATTCAATCAGGGTGAGGTCGCCCATCATGCGTTTGAGCGTGAACGCGACTTCGAGTGGGGCTTTGAGCGTTGGCGAGAGTTCTTTGAGCAAATACGCCATCACCTTACGCCCGCGTTCTTCGTCTAATAGGCGAATATACCCCGATAGAATTTCCACACCCTTCGCTTTGGCTTGGCTGTTCCATTCAATTTTTTTATAAATTTCGACAATCGTCCGCGCCCCTTCTGCGCCTAATGCGACCATCGCATACGGCACAACCGTTGTTATATCTTCTAGCCCCTCTAGGCTACGACGCGAGACATAATGGTCGAGCAAGCCCATGATGGCGGCGGGCGGGACGACATCGATGAGATACCGTTCATCGAACAGTTGTTGACCAATCCGTAGGGCAATATCATCGAGTTCCGTCGCGCCTGTATGCCGTTGCAAGGTACTGATGCTGGCAACGATATACGGCACTGATTTCACCCCATATTGATTGATCGCCCGCAACATGCTCGATACATCGCGCAATGGGACGGGCGTTTTCGAGAATAATTCGCCCACCATATCCAAATACTTTTGTTGATTATCGCCCGCATACAGTGATGAGAGTTGTTTGATCATCTGCGAAGCGAGTTCTTGATAATCGCCCAATAACAGGCGGATTTGTAACAAAATGCGCGGGGATGGTTGTTCTAGCGTGATGAGTACCGCACGGTCTTCGAGCGCGGTGACAATTTTTCGCAAACGGTCGGCTTGTAACGTGCCGTCTGGTGTGGTCAGGATGTGATACAGGCGTTGGAGCAACATCGGCGAAAAAAGATACAGTTGACCATTTTCTTGAGCAATCTCGCATAAGCGCAACAGCACCAAACCTTCCCACGTTTCGCCAAAACTCCGCGCCGCTTTCACCAAAATCTCGCCCGCGTTGGGCGTTTTGGCATCGGTATTCAACACCCCCCACGCCCGAATAATGGCGGGATTGAGCCGTTCACGGAATTTATCTTGACCCATCAGGCGCTTAAAAGCATCGGGTTCTAAATATTTGAGCGCCAATAAGAAGACGTTTTCGGCGATTTGGGCATCGCCCGATAGGGGCAAGGTGAAGCGCAACACGGGCTGAATAATACGTTCCACATGAAGCGATTCATCCGCCGTTTGTAAATCTTTCAGAAAATCAGATATGCCTTCGATATCGGTCTCATCCACGAGCGATTTGAGGCGCGATAACCCCGCCCGATGGGTTAAATCGACCCAATCGTGTCCTTGCGGACCCAAGGGGTTGGTTATCCAACGGATGAGCGTCTCGTGCAACAACCACCCGTTGCCCTCGTTGAGCGATTGCTCCATTTGTCGCCAGACGATGCGCTCTAGGTTGCTATCTTCACGCAACAAGACGGCGATGGGGTCGGCATGGCTCATATCTTGCATGGCGAGCGAAAATTTAATCAGGTGTCCAGCATACATCGCTCGTAATTCATCGGTCAGGGTGGGGTCTTCTGCCAAAATCCGCGCCACCTCATCTTTATCTACGGGTTGCGAATTGCGAATGGCTTCATCCACCCGAATCCGTTGCGAGGCATACGCCAGCGCATCGCTCAGTTTATCGCCCAAATTAAAGCGCCATCCCGCCACAGCGGTCATGGCATTATTGCGTTGGATGACCAATTCGGCATCGAGCCGTAATTGGCTGATGATAAAACGGCTATACGGATCATCATTAGTCACACCTAAGAGTTGTTTGCGCGTCCAATTGAAAATCGTGGTATCGGCGGGCGGGATGTCATCGCTATAAAACCGAATTTGTGCATCGTTATCTTTACTAGGGATGCTATGGGTCGAAAAAGTCACGCCGTACCGCGCCGATGATGGCAACAGGGTTAATAAACCTTGTATAAATTGCACCCGTTGGTTCAAATCGGGCGGTGCGCCTTGTATAATCACAGGCGTATTTTTGACGATCGCGCCGAGCAGATTTTCGATGGTCGGTAATTTATTCCCTGTGAGGGTCATGAGTTCTAAAATATCATCTATTTCTTCATCCGTCTTACGCACAGGCGGCAGGACAAATTCAATCGGCTTGAGGCGGTTATCGGGCTTATCAAAAATGGGCATATTCTCTTGAATGAGCGTTTGTAGGGCGCGGATATTGCCAAATATCGCCTTGAGCAATTCGGGCGTGATAAATATATAATGGGAAATCAGTTGTCCCGCACTACCTTGTTGCGATTGTATCATCAAAAATGGCATCAGGCGGCTTCTGCCCCGCAAAATTGACCAGGTGCCACTTTTCGCCGTCATAAACGGTGGCAATACAACCCGTTCTACGGCTTGTTCCGCCAATTTGGGCGATACCCCTGGCGACATGGCTAAAATGCGTTGGTCGCCTGTGGGCTTGTTATTGGTCACAAGTTGACCATAATAAAAATGTTCGAGGATAAATTTCGCATCAGACACGAGCTTGTCCTAACTGATAGGTTATAATCATAACATGACCTGATTATAGCGTTTTTTTGAGATGTGCGCTAAAACATGGGCAATATTATCTATATAGATGTGCCTGATAATTTTTCACTCAGAATATCGCTCAGTTGACCCGCCAGTATGGGACTGACCACACAAACCGGACATTCGGGCAATAACGGTTTAATCGCCCGTTGGGCATTGCCCCAATGATGAACGGCGCGGTCTGGTTTGCCCAATTTGGCTTGATAATCGCCCATCATCCACGATGCAAGCGGATGATTGCGTTGGGCGTAGAGGGTCGCCCGCAACGATTCACCCGCGTCATCTAGTTCGCCCGCTTCCCAATAAAGCATCGCCCGTAGATAATGGGCATCCGCCAATAATGGGTCATAATCCAACGCGAGATCAAGCTGAAAATGCGCCTCGCTCACTTTTTTCTGATTCGCATACACCACCGCCAGTAACAAATGACCGCCCGCGTTGTGTGGTTCTGCGCTCAACAATTCACCGATGAGTGTCTCGGCTTGGGCAAATTGTTCCGATTGGATGGCATTCACGGCTTGCTCATATATCGATTGCAAGAGCAAGCGCGTTGGGGCTTTTTCTGCATCGGATGGCGCAAGCGGTTTGAGGCTGGTTTTGCGCTTGGCATAAATAAACGTATCATCTTGAATATCATACGCCCATTTATCGCGCTCACGAATTGTCTCGGCATGACCGAGTAGCAACATGCCATCGGGCGCGAGGGCATCATAAAATACGTTTTCGGCTTTACGGGCGGCGAAATCGGCAAAATAGAGCAACACATTCCGACACAAAATCAGGTCGAATTGAGGCGCGGGCATCTGGTCGAGCAGATTGGCTAACCGAAACGAGACCAACCCCGCCATTTGGGGCAAAATGCGCCAGCCGCCCGCCACAGGGGCGAAATATTGGTGCTTAAAACGCTCATCCACTTGCCGAAATGCCCATTCCCGATACACCCCTAAACGGGCAGAGGCTAAAAATTGGGCGTTCAAATCTGTGCCGAGCAGGTGAATATGCCATCGGTCAATATCGGGCAATAATTCGTGCAATACAATAGCGAGCGAATAGGCTTCTTCGCCTGTGGCGCATCCCGCGCTCCAAATATTCAGGTATAGATTGCCCAATTCACGCCGTTTTTGGATGAGTGCGGGCAGAATTTGCCTCCGCAATAGGTCGAAATGCGCATTTTCGCGCATGAAATACGTCTCGCCGATGGTCAAGGTTTGGATGACGGTTTGCCAATCGGGGTCGCTATAGCTGGTGGCTGACAGGCGCTGTAAATAAGTGGCGGGGTCATCTTTGGCGTGCTGATGCAATACATCGGCAAAGACGTGTTGCAATTTGGTCATGACAGCGATACCAATTCGCGCTTCGATGAGTGGCGCCAATTGTTGATGATACAAATTTGGGGGTTGTGTAATCACCCAATAAATCCTCAAAAATGATTCGATGATGCGCCGATTATAACACAAAACTGCGCCAAAAAATTGACAATCCTAGCGGAGCAATCTATACTCACAGATGGTTATGTTTTGGTTTATTTTTGCGGGAGAGCCTGCCTTGCGACGCATATTACCGCTTTTTCTCATTTTAATATGGTCTGTTTTTAGTTTGGGAATGATATATGCCCAAACATCCACCCCTGTGCAAGGCGACCCGCCCAATGCCGCCCTCATCACCATCTCCACGCCTGATGAACGGGGTATGGTGACGATTAGTGGCGCATCCAACGCGGTGTTTCCGTTGGCACAATTGAGCATCCGCAATCTGTTCACCGAACAAACCGTGTATGCCAACGCCACCATCACGGGGTCTTTTTCGGCGACTATTTACGGACCAGGGCGCACACCTTTTTGGATTAGCCCCGCGGCGACCATCCCCGACACCGCACGCAACCGCCCAACGGCGTTAATCGGTGGCGCGGGGGTGATTATCTACGGCAACGCCAGCAACACCGTCACCATGCCGAGTCATGACTTCCCCACCAGCCAATTGACCGATAGCACCATAACACGATTTTATACCGCAGGCGCAATCGCCCAGGGCGCATCGTATTGGTATGCCAATGGGCGCATCAACACTATCCGCCCGAATGTGGGTGATGATTTTATCCTCGAAATGGATATGGTGTTCAACCTAACCAACGACACGGCGCTAAATAATATTCGCCTATTTGCCGATATTGCCCTGCAACCCGTTGCGGTGCAACATGATAGCCAATTGCCCGCCTTATACATCAGCGCCACACATACCAATAATGGGTTATCGAATGTTTTAACCCCTTCAGGTTTGGCAATTAATAATTTGCGTGGCGATTATCGCTTCGAGCGCATCGAAATTCCGCCAACTGCCATCACCCAAGAGGGCAATCAATTATTCGTTGGATTGCGCTTCACAACCCGTATCCCTGCCGATTTACCCAACGGGATTTATGTCCCCACATTGACGGGCTACATCCAACAGGGCAATAGCACCCCTACCACATGGGAGAGCAATGGCATCTTTGGCACAGGGGCGGGTATTTCGCAAAAGCCGATCAACCGCCTCCCTGTGGTGATGAATATCGGCGCTGTAACCGATATCCAGTTGCCAATGGCGTTGTTTTATGACCACCCATCAGACGGTTCACGCGGGATTTTACCCGTAGAAGCGCGGGTTGCCCTCTCGAATCGGGTGAAATTCGATAGCGCAACGTATATTTTGCCACCCAACACCTATCCATTAGAACCGTATTTACTCAACCAATTGCCCAATAGTTATACCACCAGCGCCCCGCCGTTATTGCCATTATTATTCCCTGGTGGCAGGCTCAAGGCGACCATCATCGCGCCCGATGGCACTGTATCCGATTTGCCCGATGTGCCGATTGTGCAAAATCGCGTCTCTACGCCCGAAGTGGATGAACGCGCTTTATTCGGCGGTCAATCGCCGATAGATGTGTATCGTCTGGGGACGAATAACCCCGATTACGCCAACTTCAATTTTAACCAATATGGCGAATATCAAATTTCGCTCACAGGCAATGTCGAGGACTTAAATAGCAACCGCTATAACGGCGGTGGGACGTATCGCGTTTTAATCGCCGAACAACTGGATTTAACGCCTGCCGTACCATCGGGGATGCCCTTTTTCATCGGCGATCAGTTCTTCCCTGCAGGGCATATCGCGCCCGGCTTCCCCGCCGATGTAACCATCCGCGTGACGATTTATCCTCAAACAGGCGATGCGATTACATACGATTATTCGGGCAAAGCAAATCGTTACGGTTATTTCGTCTTGGATGGGGATGCACTCACCTTTGACCAAGCAGGCGAGTATATCATCGACTACGAAGCGCGTTATGTGGCGAATGACGACAGATTATGGGCGGCGAGCCTGCGAAGCGCAGGCGTGATCGCCAGCGAATCATCGACCCTCATCGCGCACGGGGGACGCGGATTAGATGGTTATGCCACCAGCCTCGCACCAGCGTGGTTTAATAGTGACCAATTGGCGAATCGGATTGGCGCGGGGAATAATGCCCGCCCGCAATTCCCGTATTTTGCTGGGGATGTTGCCCGTATCGAAGACAATCGTAATAGCGGGTTACGCCCCGCCATTTATATCCAAGACACATTGGGGAATTTTGAGGGCTGGCTACTCGGCACAGTACCCGATTATCGTAATGCGTATGATGTCCCACTCAATCGGATGGCAGTTGAAGATTGGTTGCCGTTGCTCTCGATTGTTGGCGGGACGCAAAACGAATTTGGCGCATCGTTGTATAGCAATTTGTTGGTGAATAAAGCCTATGCGTATATCAGCGCCGTGCGTCCAGATGTGGCTGTACGCCAATTGGTATTGGGTGGCAATTCGCCCCTGCTGGATTTACATTGGGATAGCGAAGACCCGTATAACCGTCAATTGGGTGCCGGTGCAAGCGGAGACCGCGCTGGTGATTATATGTTTTTGTATGGCGGTCTGGTGGTACAAAATGCCGAAGCGGGGGTCAATACCATCGTGCCGTATGCGGCGTTTGCCAGCGTTGGTGGCGAAAATAGCACGGCAGGCGTGTATCCACCGTATCGCGGTGCGGGCGGTGGCGCAACAGACGGCGCATTGCTCACATTTGGCAACCAACAGTATGATGTGTTCATGAATTTATCGGGCGTGCGCCCCTATCAAGTGATGACACAAGGCGAGATACTCACGCTCATGGGGCAAATCGCGCCCACATTGCAATCGCAAGTGAATGTGGTCATCACATCGCCTAGTGGCACGCAAACTCATTATCGTGAATTGAGCAACCCGCTCGGTTATTTTTATCATCCACAACACGATTTGGCGTTGGATGAGACGGGTATCTGGACAGTGGAGATGAGCATCATCCCCGCATCCACCACATCGGCGGGCGATTTAACCGCGCCATTGCCCATCGGCACGGCGTTGGGCGCACAAAATCGGATATTCTCGGTGTATGTCATTGCGCCTGATGCGCCCGTTTTAGATTGGTCGCGTCCAGAAGGCGAAATCACTGTATCGGCGGGCGCACCACTCAATTTTGGTGTCACCGCGCCTAGTACATGGTCAGGTTTGCGGGCGTATGTGGTCGTCAGCACCGCCTCGAATATTTTGCAAGCCACCCCGTTAACACTCACAGGGCGCTCGGCATCGTTCCAATACAATCCAACAACCCTCAGCACCACCTTCCCCAACCTCGAAGCCGATGGACGGGGGGATGGTGGTTGGGCTTCGGATGTGGTGACAATTCGCTTCATCATCACAGGCACAGATGGCGAAGGCACTGCCAATATCATCGCCCGCACGGCAACCGTATTGCATAATCGGCTCTATTCGGTGGATAAAGAAACGCAAGAGGATAATTAACACATGGTCATTCGTGCTTCTCGTTGGATAATGTTCATCCTGATATGCCTGATTTTAGGCACGGTATCGGCACAAGACCGCCCGTTATATGCCCTGCCCGATGCCAATACACGCACCACGTATAGCGCCAGCATCGCCCTCACCAGCACGGGTCGCATCATTGCCGTGACCAATATGCTCAATAACACCGTGTCGTTATACGATTTGCAAACCCGCGAAAGTCTGATTGAAATCGGCGTTGGCGATGACCCGCGTAGCCTTGCATACACCCCCAATAATCAGATTTTGGTGGTCGCTAATCGTGGAGACGGCACATTAAGCGTAATTAACGTACCCAATCGCAATGTGATCAACACCATCCCACTCGGCATTTTGCCCTACGGCGTGGTGACGATTGATGATGAAACGGCATATGTATCGTTGCAAGGCACGCACGAGGTGGTGCGCGTGAATTTCATCACAGGGGCAATTTTAGACCGCATCCCCACCGCGCCTAACCCAACAGGGTTGGCATTATGGGGCAATTTGTTATATGTCACCCATTTATGGAGTGGCGATTTTTCGCTCATCTATACGCCACAAGCGCAAGTCGTGCGCGTGATTAGCACGGGGGACGATGTGAGCCTCGCGCAAAGTGTGATGATAGACCCCGCATCGGCGCGGGCATATCTGCCACAAAGCCGTAGCAACGCACAGGCGCGAGCATTGACGTTTGATACGACCATTTTGCCCGTTGTCAATGTGGTGGATTTACGCACGATGAGCGTCTTACGCGAATCTCGCATCGCGCTAGATGTGGCAGACCGCCCCGTCAATAGCCCGTTTGCGCTCGATTTAGACCCTGTGCGCGGATTGCTATACGTTGTCAACGCGGGTACAAATAACATTTCAGTGATAGAACTCGCTACGGGATTAGCGCGTGCGAATATCACCGTAGGCAACAATCCGCGTGGTGTAGTGCTGAATTTAGATAATAGCATCGCCGTCAGTCATAATGCGATAGACGGCTCAATCAGTTTAATCGATACGCGCAATTTCAGCGTCATTACGACCGTCCCCGTCAGTGAATTGACCGTATTGATAGACGAAGCCATCGGCGCGGAATTGTTTCATAATGCCTCAGACCCGCGTATCGGCGCGAACACGATGAGTTGCGCCAATTGTCATTTCGATGGTCAATCCGATGGACGTATTTGGCGAGATTTGAATGGCACAATTCGTAACACCCCTGTTTTATATCAACTATCCGAGACCGCACCTTATACCGCAACGGGCGCATGGGACGAATTAGCCGATGTCGAACTAAAAATTCGCAGTTTGCACGCGGGTTATGGTCTGATTGACGGGCTACCCAACAGCGCACTTGGCAATCCGAATGGCGGGTTATCTATAGATCTTGACGCGCTGGTCTATTATATGACCACCCTCAAAGCCCCACCTACCCCCATTATCCAAGATGAGAGCCTCATCGCACAAGGCGAGGCGATTTTTAATCAATTAAATTGTGCCAGTTGTCATAGTGGTGCATTGGGTTTAGATGGGCAAAGTCACGATGTTGGGAGCGGTATGTCTATCCAAACACCAACGCTCAATTGGTTGTGGATGAGCGCACCCTATTTTTATGATGGACGCGCCGAGACGTTGCGCGATGTATTTTTGCTCGAAGGCGACCATCAGATCATCGGCACGGTGACGCTGGCAGAGATAGACGCATTGGTCGCCTATTTGCAGTCGTTACCGCGTTAATGCGTTATAATTTGCAATATCTGAATATCTTCTTTCTATCACGAGGACTATCTATGCAACCCAACTATAGAATCAGTCTGTTTTTAGCATTGCTATTATTGCCCTTTACGTTGATTTTCGCCCAAGATGATTCACAAGACGCGCCAAGTGGGTTTATCGCCTATGTTGCGCCAACGGGTATTGTAGGTGGGGGTGAATTACGGTTATTGAACGTGACAAACGCGACCAGCATCCGCCTCTCACCCGAAAATGATAACCCGCGTGATATTGCGCCCCGTTTTTCGCCCGATGGCAATCGAATTGCGTTTATATCCGATGGTAAGCTGGCATTCACAACGCCCAACGGCGAAGATGTTATCATCACAGATATTGAATCGACACGGGCGATCACATGGGCATCCGATAATTCGCAGGTGGCATTTTTAACCCCGCATGGTGATGATTATCAGATCAACATCTATTCGATAGCAACGGGCGAAAATCGCATCTACGACACGCCTGACATCCTCAAATCTCATGACACCCCATCATGGTCTACTGATGGGGCATTCATCATTTATTCTACCCATACCGAAGCAGGCACTAGCACCGATATTCTTCGCATATCTGCCGATTTTAACCCAGAAACCCTCATCAATCTCAGCAATACTGATGATATATCCGAAATCGGCGCGTCCATTTCGCCGAATGGGTCATTCATCAGTTACAAGGGTTGGACAGACGATATATGGGTGATGGATATACAGGGCGATAATCGACGTAATCTCACAGAAGGGCGATTGTTGTTGGGTGCGGTGGATGCACCGATTCTTTGGTCGCCCGATAGCACCCGTGTGATGGTCGCCGATGCGGGGCGTGGTATTGCCATTATCAACATCCTCACGGGTGACATCACCGATTTTGAGGGCGAAAATCCAACATGGTCGCCCAATGGTCAATGGGTGGCATACACCCGCTTCAGCGAAAATCGTGATGGCATTGCCTATTCCGATTTGTATATCGCCCCAGTCAATAACCCGCGTGACGGGCGCGTGCTGATAGAAGATGTCGCATCGGCAGGGTTATCGTGGCAACCCGATCCATCGCTCACATTTGAGTCCGTGAGTTTAGCCACACCGACTCCATCGGCCACCGCTACGCCATCTGTGCCACAAGCACAAATTGAGGCGGTATTGGCACAAGCACAACAAAGTAGCTGGTATTTTGACGGCGATGCCGATGCAAATCTGACCATCATTGCCCAAAGTGATGCGTTTGATACCGTCATCCAATTATTTGCCCCAAACGGCGAATTGTTGGCAGAAAATGATGATTTTGACCACACCAATTCACAGATTGATACGACATTGTCTCAAGATGGTGTGTATCAGGTGGTGGTATCGGCATTTTATGGCGATGCCAGTGGCGCATATACCCTAACCGTCATCGGCATTGAGGGATCCTTGCGCGAAAAACCGCAAGGCGGGCGCTTCATCGCAACAGCGATACCTACCCCCAGCCCGACCAATTCGCCAACCCATACCCCTACCCTGCGCCCAACATTGACACCCACCCCAACCGAGACCTTTATCCCCACCATCACGCCAAGCCCCACCTTCGGCTTTGACCGTAGCCAATGCCCCGCCAATTTGTTGCCCCGCCTTGAGGTCAATGCGCGTGGGCGCGTGTTACCGGGTGGCAGTAGCACAGTCTATGACCAACCTGTCGCCAATTCAACAGCGTTAGGCGAGATACCGGGTGGCGTGAGTTTCACCGTCTTAGAGGGACCCGTGTGTACCGATAATCGAATTTGGTGGCAAGTCGAATATCGAGATATAACAGGTTGGGTTATCGAGGCGGGAAACGGGGAATATTTCTTAGAACCCCTGCGCCGATGACTTATTATGGCGGATATACGCGCCTGACGGCGCTAATCCGCCACTACAAAATCAACAATCTGTACGGGTGACGGCGCTAATCCGCCACTACAAAATCAACAATCTGTACGGGTGACGGCGCTAATCCGCCACTACAAAATTAACAATCTGTACGGAGGATTAGGCGTAGCCCTATATCCACCCACAATATAAAAATTTTCAGTCCCCCAAAAACTGGGGGATTTTTTATCCTGAAAAAGATGTACGATTTGACCAGTAACAAACAATTGGTCAAATAGTCAGAAAGGACACTATGCAAAAGAAGGCGCAAAAATCAGGGAACAAACCGCGTGAAAAACGTATTTTAGAGGCGACAGCCCGTTTACTCATGCGGTACGGCTACGACAAAATGACCATGAACGATATAGCAGAAGAAACTGGCATTTCTAAGGGTGCAATTTACTTGCATTACGATAGCAAAGAGACCCTTGTCGATGCGCTGATAACGCGCCAAACCATCGAATACGCAGATGACATCATGACGCTCTTAGAACAGGATATGGATAGCTGGTCATTCATCACGTTGTATCAGCTCGCCATGAGGATAATGCCTCGTTATCCATTGCTGACAGGACTCATCCGCAACAACAAAGACATATTCGGCACGTATTTTCAACGGACGGCACTCAATATGATGCACCTCAAACGACGCTCGCGCCCCGAATTGCTCCGCATGATGCAACAAGCGGGCGTGATTCGCGCAGATTTAGACCTCAACGTAGCGGCATATACACTCGATTATATGGCGTATGGCTTGCTCACAGTCGAGGACATCGTTCCCCCACAAGAAGCCCCTCCCTTTGAGGATGTGGTCAACTTTTTTGGGGAGATTTTGCAAAAGACGTTTGTCCCCGAAGATGGGGGCAATAAAGAGGCTGGCAAAGCCATCATCATGCAACTCATCACCGCTTATAAAGCGCAACTTGTGGCGCAAGAAGAAGAATCACAAGATAAGGATTAGGGATATTATGAACAACACCATCATTTACACTGAAGCCCTCACCAAGACCTATGGTGTCGGCACAAAAAAACCCTTCACGGCGCTCTCGAACCTCAATTTGAGCGTGAATCAGGGTGAAATCATGGGCTTTTTGGGACCCAACGGCGCAGGTAAGACCACCACGATTCGGATGCTCCTCGATTTTATCCGCCCCACCAGCGGACACGCCCAAATCTTTGGGCAAGATGTGCATAATCACAGTGTCGAGATTCATCGGCGCATTGGTTATTTGCCTGCCGAACTCAATCTGTGGAAAAACGAGACCTCTATCAACATCGTGCGCTATTTTATGCGCGTGCGCGGTGGTGGCGATATGGCTTATGTCAGGCAATTGGCAGAGCAACTCGAATTTGATTTGAATAAACGGATTCGGGATTATTCTACGGGCAATAAGCGCAAAATCGGGCTGATTTTGGCGCTGATGCACCATCCTGATTTGCTGATTTTGGATGAGCCGACCAGTGGGTTAGACCCGCTCATGCAACAGGTCTTCAATCAATTGATGCTCGACTTCAAAGCGCAAGGCAAAACCGTGTTTTTATCATCGCATGTGTTGGGCGAAGTCCAAGAGATTTGTGACCGCGTGGCGATTTTGCGTCATGGCAAACTCGAAACGGTCGAGACGGTGAAAAATCTGACGCATGTCGATTTCCGTTGGGTGACATTCACCTATAATGAGCCAGTGCGAATTGCCGATAAACTCCGCCATGTGGCGGGCGTGAGCGATGTCAATATTAATGATAACAGCCTGACTTGCCGTGTGAGTGGCGATTTTCAACCCTTACTTGAAGTGGCAACGGGGCAATATGTCGTCAATATGAGTATCAAGACACCGAGCTTAGAGGAAATTTTCCTCACTTTTTATGGCGAGAATGGCAACGCATCACATCATAGTCAGACAATACAACATGAACGTAAATTGGAGGTGGTATCATGATAGGGACAGTTCTATACGAAACATTACGCCGTAGTTGGAAGCACGCCCTCTATTGGGGCTTAGGGATTGCATTGTTGGCGTTCTATCCATTTTTAATGATGCCCAACACCCCCGAAGGTTTTGAACAATACGTCAAAATCGCCGAAAGTTTGCCCGAAGGTATCATGGAGATGTTCGGTCTGAGCGATATTGCCGCCATCGGCACGCCAGTCGGGTTTATCGGCTATTCGTTCTTTGGGTATATCCTGCTCATTTTGGCGGTATATTCGGTCATCGCAGGGCTAAATGTGAGCGCGGTAGACGAGGATAACGGTAGTATGGATATACTGCTCAGTTTGCCCTTACCGCGTTGGCAAATCATCATCGAAAAGATCATCGCTTATAGCCTGATTGCGCTGATTATCGCTCTATTCGCCTTCGGTGGGTTCATCTTGGGCGCGATGCTCGTGCCAGATAGAATCAATCTGGAATGGCATCAGTATCTGACAGGTTCTCTCGCTATTTTGCCAGGGACGATTTTCATGATGGTCATCACGGCGTTCATTGGCACATTGGTGCGCCGTCGTGTGACGGCGGCGGTATTGGCTGGCGCGTTCATCTTCGGCAGTTATGTCTTGAATGTGATTGGTGGCATCTCCAATACCGATTTCGCCGAGACGATGAAAGGATTTTCGTTCTTCGCTTATCTCAACACCGCCACCGCCCTCGAACAAGGCGTGACGTTGGGGTCTGCACTGGCGTTAGCCGCGGTCAGCATCGTCCTCGCGGGTGGCGCTGTGATGCTCTTTGAACGGCGCGATGTGTCGGTGTAATGCCGATACACGCCATCAATTGATCTCAAAAGGCGCATTTTCATGCGTCTTTTTAATTTTACCCAAACCCAAATGGAATTTTCGGTAATATTGCACATCACTTTCTCATAATTTTAGGTTGCGAATTTCCTCACAAGTGTTAACATTATGTGATGGTGGAGACCCACCACATCTAGCTCCAACCAACATCAAAATAATGTGTGGTGGAAAATTATTTTGTATTGCCCACATCATTTATATATACGCATGGAGGCTGAATGAAAACTAGAAATCGTCTTATATTGATTTTATCGCTCGTGTTGATGGTTGTGCTGGCGGCATGTGCCACTGGCAACCAAACCGAAACACCGGCGACCCGTACTCCGCGTGCCGCAACCGCGACACCCGAACCCGTTGTCGAAACAACACCCGAAGCGGTTGAAGCGACACCCGAAGCTGTCGAAGAAACACCTGAAGCTATTGAAGCAACCCCAGAAGTTGCCAATGTAGTCGAAACTGCGATGGCTGGTAGCGATTTCACCGTTTTGGTGCAAGCTGTTGAAGCCGCGGGTTTGGTCGAAGCCCTGAGCGCCGAGGGACCGTTCACTGTTTTTGCACCCACCGATGCGGCATTCACCGCCCTGCTGGAACAATTGGGGCTGAGCGCAGAAGAATTGCTCGCCAATACGGAACTGCTCACAGGCGTGTTGACCTATCACGTTGTGGCGGGTAGCTTGAATGCGGCAGATTTGACCGATGGTCAAACCCTGACCACCCTCGCTGGCTTAGACCTGACTGTCACTGTCGATGACGCAACCGTTATGATCAATGATGCAACCGTTGTTATGGCAGATGTCGCCGCCAGCAATGGTGTCATCCATGTCATTGATAAAGTGTTACTGCCCGCCGTTCTGACAGAGATGGAAACACCCGCCGTTGAAATGACCCCCATCGCCGAAGCAACTGTAGATGTTTCTGCGGTTGTCGAAGTGACAGAAGTAGCTGTCGTTGTCGAAGCGACCGAAGAAGCTGTCGTTGTCGAAGCGACCGAAGTGCCAGCGACCAGCACAGGGGCGGTCATCACCAATGTGTGTTTGGTGGCTGATCAAGGCGGTATCAAAGACGGCAATTTCAATCAATTGGCGTATGTCGGG
>DAOTVP010000079.1:0-95306 GCA_034436155.1 Anaerolineae bacterium | reverse complement strand
TATTTCAACGAAAAAGGCGGGGTAAATGGCGTGCCGATTGACCTCATCTTCCAAGATGCAGGCACAGATGAAAATAGCGCCATCAACGCCTTCAATGTGTTGATGAATCAAGAAAATGTGGTCGGCATCATGGGACCAACGCTCTCGCAACAAGCCTTCGCCGCCGTTCCAGAAGCAGACCGCGTAGGCGTGCCTGTGATTGCCCCATCGAATACCGCCGCAGGCATCCCCCAAATTAGCCCATTCAATGCGCGTGTTTCTGCCCCTGTTACCGTCCTCGCGCCGATTGCCTTGCGTACTGCCGTTGAACTTGAAGGGGTAAGCCGTGCCGTGGTGATTTTCGCCCGTAACGATGCGTTCAGCTCGTCCGAGACGGTGTTGTTCCAATCTGCCGCCGCCGAAATCGGCTTAGAAGTCGCGGCGGTGTTGGAATATGAAACCACCGATACCAGTTTCGACATCCTCGCCAGCGATGCTATCAGCAACACCCCCGATGTGATTGTCATCTCTGGTTTGGCGGTAGATGGTGGCACGTTAGTGAGGACATTGCGCGAATTGGGTTACGAAGGCTTGATTGTCGGCGGGAACGGGTTTAATACACCCAATATTTTCCCCATCTGCCAAGAATATTGCGATGGTATCATCGTGGCACAAGCCTATAACAACCAAGTCGAAACCGATATCAACCTTGAATTCCGCGCCTTGTATGAAGAACGCGAAGGCAGATTGCCCGGTCAATTCCCCGCCCAAGCCTTCACAGGCATTCAAGTATTTGTCGAAGCCCTGATTGAATTGGATAACACGGTTGGTTTAGATAGCTTTGACGATGACATCGCAGGCTTGCGCTCGGCATTAAATGACACCTTGCTCACGCTAGAATATGACACCCCTATCGGGATTATCCGCTTTGACCCCGATGGTGAAATTATTCAAGGCAATTTCTATGTGGCGCAGGTGGTGATGAATGAGGATGCCGAAACAGGCTCATTCACATTGTTGGTTAGTGTGACCACTGAAACTGAAGCCGAAGCCACCGAAGAACCCGTTTCGACACCTGAATCTTAATCTGAGAATTCTCGTACATAGCATGTAAAACGGGTGGTAAGGGCGCAACATGTTGCGCCCTTACGGTATCATCTCAACAAAAACGGATGATTGACGATAAGGCATGAGGAAAAATCATGATTTTCACACTGGTCAGCGGACTCGCCACAGGTGGCGCATACGCCATTTTTGCTATTGGTTATACGTTGGTATTCTCGATTTTAGGCATCATCAATTTTGCCCATGCCTCCGTCTTTACGCTTGGGGCATATTTCACCTACGTTCTTATGGGCAGAAGCATCAACGCGGGGGTACTCAAAGATGTGGACTTCCCGTTTGAGATGAGTTTTATTGTTGCCATGTTGGTGTCGGCGATTTTGGCGGGTCTCATCAGCATCCTCATAGATCTCATCGCATTTCGCCCATTACGCAATCGTAAAGCCGATTCACTCTTGGCGCTTGTAACCAGTTTAGGCATAACCATTGTCATCATCAACCTGATTCAATATTTATTCGGCACAAATCCGTATAACTTCCCCGCCAGAGTCTTGGGGGATATACCCGTATCGGTCAGTTTTGAACTATTCAGCGAAAAAGTCACCGTCCGCACGAAGGTCTTAATCGTGATGGGGGTCTCGATCGTCATCGCCACGTTGTTAACCCTGTTCATCACCAAAACCAAGACCGGGCGTGGCTTACGCGCCATTTCCGAAGATCCCACCACCGCCAGTCTGATGGGCATCAACACCAACCGCCTGATTATGATCGCCTTCTTCATCAGTGGATTCATCGCGGGCATGGCGGGGACATTGGTGGCGTGGAATGTCAGTTCGGGCATCACCGAGCCGTATTTTGGGGTGAAATTTGGGCTAAAAGGTTTGGCGGTCATCGTCTTGGGCGGGTTGGGGAATATTCCGGGCGCGATTATTGGCGGGTTGGTGATTGGTGTGGCAGAAGCATTTGCGCCTTCACAGTATAGCGATACCGTCGCCTTCGGGATTTTGTTCATCGTCTTATTGGTGCGCCCACAAGGGCTTCTTGGGCAAAAAGTTCAACAAAAGGTGTAGTGGCGATGAATGATTTTCTATCGGTATATGGATTTTTGCTCATCCAAGCCCTATTCGCCGCCATTTTGGGATTATCGCTTTATCTACCCCTGCTCACAGGGCAATTATCGCTGGCGAGTCCGGGATTTTATGCCATCGGCGGGTATATCTCGGCGGTGCTATCTACAAAATTCTTCCATCAATTTTATCAACCATTGCTCTTGCCCATCCCCGATAGCATCTCGCCGAATGTGGTCTCCGCCATGCTCCAGACGTATCGCTATAATAACGATTATCCGCTTCTATTTGTGTTCATCCAAATGGGCATCTCGGCGGTGATTTGTCTGATATTGGCGGGGATTATCGGCTTTTTGGCGATTCGCTTGCGTGGGATTTATCTGGCGCTCGCCACTATCGCTTTTGTCGAGGTGATACGCACGCTCGCAGAAGGCGCAAACGACATCGGCGGGTCGAGTGGTATTTTTGGGATTCCACAAAGTTTTGCCAATAAAATTGATTACGCCTGGTTGGCGTTTCCGATGTTGCTCGTTTCTCTGTTCATCATCTACCGCATAGAACGGGGCAAAATCGGACGGGCATTTCGGGCGATTCGAGAAGATGAATTATCCACATCTGCCAGTGGGGTCTATACCACCTATTACAAGGTGTTGGCATTCGCGCTCGGTGGGATGTTGGCGGGGGTTGTCGGCGCGGTGTATGCCCACTTTTTGAACACATGGAATCCACGGCAAGGCTCGTTTGATGCGGGCGTATTATATCTGACCTTTGTCGTGGTCGGTGGCTCACGCACCATCTGGGGACCGGTTTTCGGCGCGATTTTGCTGACGCTATTACCCGAATTGCTCCGCTCCAATTCGGGAGCGCAATGGCTGAGTGACTTTTTACAAAATGGTCGCCTGATTATTTATGGTGCATTGCTGACCGCCGCGGCGTTGTTCTTCCCACAAGGGATTATCACACCGCGCTTGTTGAGTCGGATAAATATTTTCAAACGCATAAGGGGACGTGCATGACAAAATTACGGGTTTTGATGGTATCAAAAGCCTGTGTGGTGGGGATTTATCAACGCAAACTCGAACTGATCGCCCAAAAGGGAATTGATTTATGCGTGGTTGTGCCACCCTCTTGGCGCGATGAACGGGGCGATACCCCGCTAGAACGCGCCTATACCGATGGTTACGATTTGACGGTGTTGCCGTTGCGATTTAACGGCAATTTTCATCTGCATTATTATGTCGGGCTAGGCAAAAAAATCCGTGCCTTCAAACCGCATATCCTCCATATCGATGAAGAACCCTATAACCTCGCCGCGTGGCAATGTTTGTATCATGCCAAACGGGTGAAGGCAAAAACCTTGTTTTTTAGCTGGCAAAACATCAAGCGCGATTATCCCCCGCCATTTTCATGGGGCGAAAAATGGGTACTCAAGAATGCCGATTATGCCCTGATGGGGACGGATAGCGCAGGCGATGTTTGGCGCGAAAAAGGATACACGGGCGATATGCAAACCATCCCACAATTTGGCACAGACCCAAATGTGTTTTTTCCGTTACCCGTTATCCCCAAGCGAACATTCACCATCGGCTATATCGGTCGCTTGGTCGAAGAAAAAGGGGTGATGGTGCTTTTAGACGCGCTTGGCAGGTTAGATGGCGATTGGCGCTTAAAAATTTTAGGTGGCGGTCCGATGTTAGACATCTTACAAGCCCAAGCCACCTCGCTCGGTATTGCAGATAAAATCTCATTTGATGGTCAACTGCCCTCCACGCAAATCCCACCCTACTATCACGAACTAGACTTGTTGGTGTTGCCCTCTGTAACACGCGATAATTGGAAAGAACAATTCGGGCGCGTGTTGGTCGAAGCGATGGCGAGCGGTGTGCCTGTATTGGGGTCGGATAGTGGCGCAATCCCTAGCGTGATAGGCGATGCGGGGGTTATCGTCCCAGAAGGCGATATAACCGCCTTGTGCGATGCGATCGGACGTGTCCGTGCCGATAATGCCTATCGGCATACGCTCATCCAAAAGGGGTTAGACCGTTTTCGGAAATATTTCACCCATGAAGGCATCGCCAACGCCACGGTAGCCGTTTATAAAAAGCTATACACCCCATAATATCCCCATAAAGATTTAACACATTTTCCATAATGTGATATATCCACACAAGCATAGTGTTGTGTTGGCGTGTTAAAATAAACACATATTGGCATGATGGATTTTTTAGGATGAACAGATGTTAAGGCGGATTGGTTTTATCATTATCAGCACACTTGTATGGGGTGTATTCACCATCGGGACACCGACAAGCGCACAAAACAATTTCAGTGATTTATTGAGCATAAATATCAACGCGGGTTACGATACGTTTTATCGCCCAGATCATTGGTTGCCGATCCGCATTGAATTGGATAATCGGGGCGATACCATACGAGGCAGTCTATTGGTGCGTCCTGCCACTTCTGGCACGGGTATCGAACACACGTATAGCACCCCGATTGAACTGAATACAGGCAGACAAGCCCTATTTTTATACATCACCGCCAGAGACCTCGCTAGTAACGTCCGTGTTGAATTGGTCGATGAAAATGGGCGCACGCTCATCAGCGCAGATAGCCGTTTAAGTCCACTGTTGGCGCGGGATACGCTCGTCTTGATGGTCAGTGGCGCGATAAATAGCCGTTTCGACATCAGCGATATTCATCCCACAGGCTATAACAGTTATCAAATTCGGTGGCGCATCCCCAACATTCCAGACCACGCCGAGGGGTTATCGGGCGTGAATATGCTCATTTTTAATGATGTCAACACTGACCAATTGAGCATCGCCCAACGCGAGGCGATTCGCACTTGGGTAATTGGTGGCGGGCATTTGTTGGTCATGGGCGGTGGCAGTTGGCAAGCGACAGCCAGTGGATTGACGGATTTATTGCCCGTTTCGCCAACCAATAGCATCACCACATCAGACGCTGGTGATTTTTTAGCTTTCGCGGGTGATTATCAGAGCTCGCTCGACACCGAGTATGACCGCACCGAAGCGGTGATCCGCGAAGGGAGCATCATCTTGGCGGGGACAGAAGAATCGCCCGCCATTATCCGCAAGACAATCGGCAACGGCACGGTAGATTATGTGGTCGCCAATTTAGAAGCCCCCCCCTTTTCGACATGGGAGGCATTGCCCAACCTCTTTTTAGGGTTATTCGCCAGCGCACAGCCGCCTGTCGGTTGGTCGTATGGCTTTAGCGATTGGGCGAGCGCACAATCTGCCGTCCAAATTTTACCAGGGGTCGATTTATTGCCCGCGGTGTTATCACTGATCATCTTTTTGGGGGCGTATATTCTGATCATCGGACCTGTGAATTATCTGTTGTTGCGGGCGATCAATCGGCGTGGCTTCGCATGGATAACCATCCCCATATTCATCATCGTATTCACGATACTCGCGTGGTCAGTGGGGATTGAATTGCGTGGGACGGATGCCCGCCTGAATCGATTGACCATCGTCCAAGCATGGGATGATGTGGATGAAGCACATATTGACCAACTCATCGGCTTGCTCGCGCCTAGACGCGGGAATTATAGCCTGACGATGGATGATAACCGCACTTTGCGCCCCCTATTGACCCCGCCCGATGTATTCAACCTCGCTGTGCCACAAACCAATATTCAAATCCGCCAAAGCAGTCAATTCGCGGCGGTGGATGTGCCAGTGGATGCCAGTTTTATCTCGGCATTTGAGACCAGTGGCACGATCGAAAAACCCGATATTACGGGCAATGCCACTTGGTTTTATCGCAACGGGTCGCCCTTGTTACGCGGGTCTGTCCGCAATAATACCGATATCAACCTACAAGATGCCGTGATTTTGGCGCGTGGCACCATAAAATCACTCGGCAATATTGAAGCAGGTGCAATCGCCACCTTCGAGACCGAATCGCCTGTGGTCGTACGCGAAACCGCCATGCCCGCGCCGATAGAATTCGCCCGTTCCGATGAATCACAATCATATTTCGCCACCGACATCCTCGCCCGCACCAGCATCACACGGGTGTTACTCAATGCACGCGATATATTGGGTGATGAAGCCTTCGATAATTTCCGTGACCAATCTTTTATCGCCGATGAAACACAACGCCAAATTTATAACCAACGGCGGGCGTTCATCGCCTCGTTTATGATAGACCAATACGGCAGTCGAGCGCGGGGCAATCGGGTCTTTTTATTGGCATGGAGCGATATTAGCCCGACCACTGAAAATATGGAGCCTCAAACCTATAGCGCCGTAGATACCACCTTGTATATCATCGAATTATCCACAGAAATGACACCCACCACAGACGAAATTGTGATCAGCAAAGACCAATTCACATGGACAGCATTGCCCGAATCGCAAATCGGCAATATCAGCCCCGCCAATCTGAATACCAGTTTGCTCGATAACAACATCGTGGCATTTCGGTTCACGCCCATCGAGGGCGCACGCCTCGCAGAGGTGACAGGATTAACTTTACTGGTAGAGCGCACCAGCACCAGCACCACCAACACGCTCGAATTGTGGGATTGGCAACGCAGTGAATGGGTGGCAATCAGTTTGGGCGGGCAAACTCGTTACGAAGTGACCAATTTTAGGCGCTTCATCGGCGTACATAATGCCGTACAAATCCGCACGACAACAGGTGTCCGCGAAGGCTCGCGCTATATTCAACAACTGGGTATCGAACAACGTGGGCGGATGTCTTAGGGCAAAAATTGGCATTTTAGGTTACAATTTGGTGCATATCGAAAAAGGAAATCGTGTATGGAAAATATCATTGAAACAAAAGACCTCGTAAAAAAATTTGGCAAATTCACTGCCGTAGATGGTTTATCGCTCCATGTGCCAGCAGGGTCTATTTATGGCTTCATCGGACCCAACGGCGCGGGTAAAACCACCACCATGCGAATTTTGACCACCCTCACCCGCCCTACATCGGGCGAAGCATGGGTGAATGGATTTTCTGCGCTCAAAGACCGCCGTGCGGTACGGCGTGCCATCGGCTATATGCCCGATGAATTTGGCGTATATGACGATTTGCGCGTGTGGGAATATCTCGACTTTTTCGCCGCCTGTTACGAAATTCCAGAAGTCCAACGGCGACAACTGATCAACGACTTGCTCGAATTGGTTGATTTATCTCACCGCCGTGATGATATGGTGGATAAACTCAGTCGTGGGATGAAACAACGCCTGTCGTTGGCGCGGACGCTCGCTCATGACCCCGCGATTCTCATTTTGGATGAACCCGCCAGTGGGTTAGACCCCGCCGCTCGTGTCGAAATCCGCGAATTGATGGTCGAACTCGCCAAAATGGGCAAGACGATTTTCTTCTCCACGCACATCCTCGCCGATGTCGAGAGCATCTGCTCGCATATCGGCATCATTGAGGGTGGCAAGATGATTATGCAAGGCGATATGAATCAGATGAAAACGCAACTCGCGCCACATCGTGAAATTATCGTCACCGTCAAAGATAACGACATAGCCACCCAAGTCATGTCGCTAGTGGCGAATATTGATGGCGTGATGAATTCAGAGATTATCGAACCCAAAGGCGGGCGTTCACGGGTGAAAATCAATTTCAACGGGGATGATGATGGCATCGCCGCTATTAACCAAAAATTGAACAACGCCTCTATTTCAATTTTCAGTTTCACCGAAGAGATCAAAGACCTCGAATCGCTATTCATGGGCGTGACACAAGGCAAAGTGACATAAAGATTAGTTTATTGATACACAGGCGCAACATCCATTGCGCCTATAATTCCAAAAGGATTTTTTCGCATGACATTATTGAATAAAGTAGCAATCATTACAGGGGCAGGGTCTGGGATTGGACGCGCCACGGCGCTCAAAATGGCGACACTAGGGGCGAAAATTGTCGCCACCGATATTCACGAGGCGAGTGCCGAAGAAACCGTCAGCCTGATTTTGGCACGCGGTGGCGAAGGCGTTTTTGCCAAATGTGATGTGACGCAAGCGCGTGATGTCGAGGCAATGGTGAATTTGGCGCTCTCGGCTTATGGCAAATTGGATATTGCCGTCAATAACGCAGGTGTTGGCGGTGTGATGGCGAATGCCCCCGATGTAGACGAAGCCCAATGGGACTTGGTGATAAATGTCAACCTCAAGGGGGTGTGGCTGTGTATGAAATACGAAATTCCCGCCATGCTCAAAGGTGTAGGTGGCGCGATTGTCAACATCTCATCGTTGGCGGGCGTATTGGGTTTTCGGATGAATGCGCCGTATGCCGCCAGCAAACACGGCGTTATCGGCTTGACCAAATCGGTGGCGTTGGAATATGCCCGTAAAAATATCCGTGTGAACGCAGTCTGTCCGGGTTTCACCGAAACGCCGATGGTGACAAATTTGGTCGAAGAAGCGCCCAAGATGGAAGAATTTGTCATGAAAAGTTCGCCAATGCGTCGGTTGGGCAGTGTCGAAGAAATTGCCGATGCCATCATCTATCTAGCGGATGACAGCGCCAGTTTTGTGAATGGTCACGCACTCGTCTTGGATGGTGGGGCATCTATTCAGTGAGGATTTTTTGAAGATGACTATCCCACATCCGATACCCTATCAGGGAAGCAAACGTCATTTAGCCGAAAAGATAGCGCCTTTTATCCCTGCAAATACACATCGTCTGATTGAGCCATTTGCGGGTTCTGGTGCGTTGTCTATTTATATGGCGTATCACCATCTTGTCAATCAATTCATACTGAATGACATCAATGCACCATTAATTCATTTGTGGGATAGCATCCTCTCTCGTCCAACACGACTGGCAAAAATCTACACAACATTATGGCATAATCAACAGGGTCGAGAACGACATTATTACGACCTTATACGCACGCGCTTCAATCATAATCATGCCCCATATTATCTGTTATATCTTTTGGCGCGATGTGTTAAGGCATCTGTGCGTTATAACACCGATGGACACTTTAACCAAAGCCCAGATAATCGGCGCAAAGGTAAACATCCCGAAACAATGGAGCGTGAAATTATGGCACTCCATCACTTATTACACGATAAAACAAGGCTCTATTCACAAGATTATGTGCGTGTTTTACAACTCGCAACCTCTGATGATATTGTTTATTTAGACCCACCCTATGCAGGATTAGCACAGAAACGCACATCACGTTATCTTCAGACGATAGATGAAACCCGCTTTATCCAGCAATTAGAATGGCTAAATAATAAAAACATCCCATTTATCTTAAGTTATGATGGACGCACAGGTCAAAATCAATTTCATCGCCCATTGCCAGAAACACTCAATCTGACTTATATTGAATTAGAGGCGGGACGCTCATCGCAACAAACCCTATTGGGTCATAGTGAAATAACCTATGAATCGCTCTATTTATCGCCAAATCTCATCAAAAAATTAGATAACGCAGTCATCCCAACACCATCCCCACGCCAATTATCTCTGTTTGAGGAAATCGCATGAGTGATGATTTTCCGCAAGAATTTTTAGACCTCATTCAACAAATACGAGGCAAGCGTTCCAAAATTGTGATTAAACTAAATCTTGGGTATGCGAACATTGCGAGAATTGGATAAATCAAAAAGATGGTCAAATTTGTTCAGGCAGTTTCTGGACGAATCCAACAGACTATCGGCATATTGCCATGAAAGATATTCGGCGTTTAGAAATTATTTGGGCAGAAAATGAGATTCATCAGTATCAATGGCTCAAAAATCAAGCTGATAAAACGAACCAGTCTCTGGCACAATACATCAAAAATATAATTATTGAATTGCAAAATCAGAATTCTTAAAAAGGGGAAAAATCTGTTGGGCAAAACATTCGTCATCGGCGATATTCATGGTTGCTATGAAGAATTGCAAGATTTACTCGATAAAGCCGCCATCAGTAGCGATGATAGCATCATCTCGATTGGGGATATGGTGAATCGAGGTCCTGAATCGAGGCGCGTCCTCGATTTTTTTTGGCACAACATTTCGCCTCATGTATCGGCAATCATGGGCAATCACGAATTTAAGCATACCCGCGCCTATCGGGGCGATATTATCCCGCCAATTTCGTTTTTATACACCCGTTGGCAATTGGATGAATTGTATCACGATGCCATCAAATATATGTCGCATTTACCGCGCTATCGGCTACTGGATGAGGCGCTCCTTGTTCATGCCTACTTCGAGCCAAATATCCCGCTAGATCAGCAACAAGGACGGGTGTTAATCGGCACGATGGGCGCGACATCTCACCTCACCAAAAAATATGCCCGTCCATGGTATACCTATTACAATGAGGACAGACCGATTATCGTGGGGCATAAAGATATATCCGAAAAACACGAACCCTTTTGCTATAAAGACCGCGTTTTTGGGATTGATACGGGCTGTGTCTATGGTGGAAAATTAACAGGGATATGGTTGCCCAATTTTGAATTTGTCAGCGTGCCAGCCCGTCGCAATCACTGGGCGAAATTTGTAGAAGGATACAAAAGTCATGAATAACATGCGCCTCGCTATTCAAGAACACCTCCTGCCAGGAGATAACCTGCTCACGCGCTTTCGTCAAGCCCAACGAATGCACATTGAGGGGATAGAAGTGGCATTTGATGGCTTGGCAGAACGCATGACCCCACTCATGGAAGCACTCGAAGAGACGCGGTTGGTCATCTCTGCGGTGGATGTGGGCGCGGTGCATTTGCTCCATCCTGATTATGATATGCGCGAACAAGCCATCATCACCCTGCGCGAAGCGATGATGCTGGCGGTGGACTTGGGCGCGAGTGGGGTGATATTCATGCCCCAGCATCCCGATACCCCCCGCCTGCCCGATTTACATCCCTATAAATCGACTATCGAACTCGAAGCCGAGTTACTCGTGACCATGCTCCGTACCACCTTATGCGATTTCGCCAACGCCTTCGGGATTGAGATGTACCTCATGGCGGGGAATCGGTATCAGACGCATCTGGTACAAAAATTGGCTCATGCTAATCGCATCTTGACCGATAACAAAGACCATCCGATGCTCAAAATCGGGGCGAACACGTTTAATATGGGCATGGAAGAACATCATATCATCGAAAGCCTCAAAGAAGCCTTGCCCAAATTAGGCTACATGCAAGTCGCTTATCGCCGTCATCCACACCAAGCCACATCACCCGACTTAGAAGCCACTGCCGATTCACTCGCATTGGCAATAGACATGGAAACGCTGGCTATCATGACCGAATTGCACCAATATCCGTATACCGGTTGGGTGACTTTGGCGGGTAGCATGAAGCGCGAAGCCGATATTGTGAAATACGCTAGTTTGTTGGGGAATTATCTCATCAATTTAGATAAGGGTGAAAACGGATGACCGCCATCCCGCAAAAACGGCGCGGTTTATGGTTTATTCGGGATGTTATCACCCAAGCCGAATTGCGTCATCAGTGGTATATCCTCGAAAAAAGTCGATCTGGAACGGCGTGGATTATCCTCGCGGTGTTGATGCTCTTGCCTGGTGTGTTGGTGACATTGTATTTATTAGGGGTCGCATTTTTAGGGTTGCCTATCACCTATCTGAACCCCAACAACAACGATTTTGTGAGCAATCTGGTCGATGTGGGGTTGGTCTCGCTCATCACCATGAATGTAGCGTTATATCTGATTGTCATCCTGATTACGCTCGGCTTATCCAGCAACAGTATCACCCGTGAACGTAACGGGCGCACATGGGATGTGTTGGTGTTATCCAATGTCGATGCCCGTCAAATTGTGTTGGGCAAGTGGTGGGCATCACTCGTTGCGCTTTGGGGCGATCACGCCATGATAGGATTTTTGCGCGTGGGCTTGATATGTGGGGCGGTCATCAGCGCAGAGCCATTTTTCGGCGCGAGATTGCCCGCAACCCCACAGGGCATATCCCCCATTCTCGTCCATACAACCATTTTATCGGTCATCGTCATCTTGTATACGGCGATAGATGCCATGTTCACGGCGGCGTTAGGCGTTGGCGGGTCAGTATCTACCCATAATGCCAGCATGGTCGGCGGGATCATTTTTATGGTGCGATTCATCTCGATTGTGATATTCGTGGTATGGATATGGTCGGTGTATCGTGATTTGCGCGAGGGATGGGGGTATCTTCTCACAGCGTTCATCGGGTTGGGCGGATTCGCCTTGTTGACGTGGGTCGCCTTGCGCGTGGGCGAATGGTGGGCAGTACAAGGTGAGGTAAACCCGCCCGAATAAACGGGGTTGTTGTTCTGCCCAATTTTATATCGCCAATGGTTTTCGATGAGGGTCTTAAACCTAATACCGTTAAATTAGTGATTTTTACCGCCAGATGCTCAAAGCATCTGGCTAATTTTTATCCTAAAACCTGCTAAAGCAGGCTGTTATATCCAACGTAAAGCATATTTTAGGTTTTCCAAAACACATTTTACCCTGATGTTTATATTATTCAGCATCCTTTAGTAGGGTGCTTTTACAATTTCGGTTAGCCTGTGGCTTTGAGCCACCGGCGGAGCTTATCTTAACGGTATTGGATCTTAAACCCCTAGCGAAGTATCCAAGCCCCAAGCGCGTCTGTACATTTCCGTGAGATGTCGCCAATTATCACCCCACCCAATCGCGCAGGTATAAAAAGTCGTGTCCGATGGTGCGTTGGCTCACTTTGGCGACATTCGGCATGGTGCGTTTATAATGATTCGCCTTCACGCGCTTCCACACTTTTTCGACAAATGTCCGTTCAAAGCCTTCGTCTACGACTTCATCTACGGTATAACGGGCATCCACCAATAAAAATAGCACTTGGTCGACATCGTTATACGTGAATCCCAATTCGCCTTCATCGGTTTGCCCCTCCCATAAATCGGCAGACGGGGCTTTATCAATGATCGGTTGCGGGATATTCATCGCCCGCGCCAATTGGCGGACTTGATACTTATACAAATCGGCGATGGGGTGCATAGCAACCCCGCTATCGCCGTAGAGGGTCGAATATCCCAATAAAAATTCGGTCTTGTTGCTCGTCCCCATCGGCAACAAACCATGTGCGGCAGATTGGTCATACAAGACAATCATCCGCGCCCGTGCCATGATATTGCCTTTGCGGAGGTTGTTCATATCAGGGAATTGCCCGATGAGAGCATCCGCCATATCGGTGATTGGCACGGTGATATGCCGAATTCCCAACGCTTCGATGACCAAATCGGCATCCGTCAGGCTGGCTTGCGATGATGTTTTATACGGCATCCGCACGGCGAGGACATTCTCCGCGCCCAATGCTTTGGCGGATAAATAAGCGGATAACGCTGAGTCTATCCCACCAGATAATCCCAAAACCGCACCTTTTGCGCCTACTTTTTGGATTTGGTCGGCGATGAATCCTGTCAGAATTTTTTCTGCGATGGTGGTATTGATATTCAAGCGATGTAAAATATCGGGCATGATTTATTCTCCCGCCACTCGTTGCATGAACTGAATCACTTTATGCGGATACTCTGCTTCGACAATCATATCAATGAGGTGTAAGCGGTTATCTTTGTGGGCTTGCATGAGGACGACCACTTGATATTCATCACTCGCCACCACTTGCACCGCTTTAAGTCCGCCTGTAATGGCGTGGATATATTGCAATTGGGCGTACCAAATATCGGATGAATGGGCTTCGAGGGCTTTATCGGCAATATAGAGCATCTGCGCCCGTAACATATCGGGGTCGCCACTATTGAGCGCCCGCATAAATCCGACAAAGCGCCGTCCTGCTTTGGTTTTAGAGAGGGTTTCTTTTGTATCCATTGTGTATATCCTATTGTCCGTCACGGCGCAAAATCCGCGCCAATTCGCGTTGCAATAATTCAGGGCGTTCATCACGCAACAGGGGCAAGCGACTGCGTACCCGATGAATTTGGTTGAGGTCTATGGTTTGGGTGATAAGCGCCTCATCAAAATACACCCCTTTGGTCAAAAATTCACCATCAGGGCTGACGACAGATGACCCACCCCAGAAATTTTTGCCATCCTCATAACCGACACGGTTGCAATGTAAAACATAATTGGTGAAGGTACTCCCATACGACTGATTCACCAATTCCACCCACCGCGAGACAGACATAATATCGCCATTATCCAACCCGCGAGACGGGCTAGAACTTTGCAGAATGAGCATATCTGCCCCATCCATCCAGAGCAGATACGGCGGGGATACATGCCAAAAATCTTCGCAGATGAGCATCCCCACCCGCCCGAAACGGGTATCAAAGGCGCGGACATGCTCACCCATATCGAAATAACGGGCTTCATCAAACATGGCATAGGTGGGCAGATAAATTTTATGATGAATATGCAGGCATTCGCCGTTGCTCAGATAGGCGCTGGCGATATAAAAACGGTTACGGCTATCGCGTTGGACAAAACCAACGACCACATCTATATCACGACTGGCAGTGAGTAATTGCGCGAAAATGGGGTCATCTGGATGGGCGCGAATCGCCACCTCTGGCACAAGGTCTTGGAGTTGATACCCTGTGAGTGACAGTTCGGGGAATATGATTAAATCCACACCTTGCGATTTGGCTTGGCGGATATAATCGAGATGTTTGGTCAAATTGGCAGATACATCCGCTAATTTCGGATAAATTTGTGCCAATCCGATGTTAATTTTCATGTGGGTATGTCCTTTAGATAGGATATAGCATGTTTAGATGATACCGATATTCTGCACAAAATGATAGATATGCCTAGACTTATGGTTATAATAGCATTCAAAAGAGAGGCTATATGACCAAACCCATTCGCTACATGACTGTGATACATCCTGTTTTAGAAGTGACATTATTGGGTAACGCCGATTATGCCACATGGCAACCCATTTTAGAGACAGAAGGCTTTCATCCAACACACACCAAGACGATTCCAATCATCATCAGTGGCACACAAGCGCGTTATATGGGCGTGACATTTCGAGAATTATCTATCTCGTTAGAGATTGATGATAAGCGATTTTTGCTCATTCATGCGTTTAATTCCAACCGATTTTTTGCATGGGCAGAGCGTAACTTGTTCCGCACACCCTATTATCACGCCTCAATCGCTGTCAATTCACATCATATAGCCATTCATCAGGGTGAAAATCGGCTTTTTGAAGCCAAATTACCGACTGATGCCCAAATTGTGAAACAATCTAACGATGACTATGAATGGGTGATATGCCTGCCCAAAGCCTTACGAAAAAATGCAGATATGCCACATTATTTTCATGCACAACTCGCGGGACATGCCCAATATTATGCACCACAATCGGCACATATTGGCTTCGTGAATAGGACATCCAACATGATATTATCTCGATTAGCCGAATCACAATTTGAACTCACCGATTGGTCAGTGCGGATGCAAGCCCGTCATAGCAAATCGAAAACATATTTAGGGGATTCATCCACTCGGTAAACCAAAACCCGTTTCGAGCAACGCTACAAAATCTTTCGCAAAGCGTGAGGCAGGTGCGCCATCTACCACATCATGGTCAAAACTGAGGGTGATGCACACCATATCGCGGTTTTTCCATTCGCCATTTATCAGGTTAGGGCGCTGGAACATCCCGCCAACGGTGAGACCCATCGTGTGAAATCCCAAAAATCCGATACCCCAACCGTGACCTTCGCCAAACATGCCAACGGATGTTATCACCACTGTTCCCGCGTTGCGTTTCATGGCGTGTGGATTTTTGAGCGCGAGGCGCGTGAGGGGCAACCGAATAAAACGCGGTATTTTGAACGCCAACGGTTGTTTGAATTGTTGCGAACTTTTTTGGCGTTTAGCTTGAACAGCGCGAATTTCTTGGTGAATATCATCCAGTGATTTTTGGTGGGCATCGCGGATGATATGCGGAATCGCAACCGCATTTTTGTCGGTCTCGATGAGTGTCACCACATCCACCGCATCATAAATCACCAAATGTCCACGCCATCCGCGATAGGCTTGAATATGGGGATTTTGTTGAACAGCACGCGCCAAACACATCACCAAATAGGCAGTGAACGATACTGTTTCGCCTGTTTTTTGTTTGTGGTCATAAATAAATGACTTGATAGGCGTTATATCAACTTCGATAAGCCCGTGTATGATATGCCGTCTGTTCGCCAAATACCCCGCATCTATCACCGATTGACGCGATAATGGGAACGGCGCAGTATGAAAATTATCCTGTTGTATCATCTTATCAATCCAGCGCATACACTTTGACTAAAGCAGATTTGCCTTTCACGGATGTAGGGGGCATTTCTTGATATGCACCGACATCTTCAGCCAATAGATAAACCGCCTCACTGATTAAAATAGTCGTGCCGAGTTCTTTGTTGAGCGATTCAATCCGTGCGGCAACAATCACTAGCATGGTGATACGCATATAATAGCGTTGGGTAAATTAACCGTTTCACAGCGAAATATTCAAGGACGGCGTGTGTCGCAACACCCACCACCAACAAACTTGCCATAATGCTATACTCAACCAACGACCAGCCAAGCAAGTTGATGCTTATCATGTAAGTCGCCATGACAAATAACACAATATAAGGCGGTAACACATGAAAAGTAAAAATACGAAAGACTGTGATAATCGGATAATTCAAAAGGCGTATGTATAAATCTTGATATGCCTCTTGTGATAGTGTGGTTTGTTTGGCTAATTGTAAATGGGTATAAATCGGCTTAAAAAATAATTTGATGCCAATATAATCACTCACTAAAACCATGACGAATGCACCCACAGTCATAAACGAAACCAATGGCAACTCTGAAATCGTGACCGCCACCATGATAAAAAATAAAATACCGTTCAAAAGAAACGCGCCACCACCATAAATAAGTCCTATTCGCAATAATTTGATTTGGATTTCTTTAGCGGATGTGGGTGCTTGGGTCATCTTGAATCCTCTATATTAAAATTTATAAAATTTATTCTAATACGATGTCCCAAAACGCGCTATTTGATATAAAAATCTTAAGAAGGGTTTTAATGTGTCGGTGAAATAGATTTTATCTCAGCGTAGGGTGAACGTGCTATTGGCGTAGTGGGCATAAAGTCCTGTGTTGTGTCATAATAGAGGGGGTGAGGATAACACAATAAGGGACAAACGGCATGTCGAAAAGGGGCGTATTCGCTTTTATTATCTTGATGTTACTCATGGCAGGGTGCAGTGGCGATGCCATTCCACGCATCACGCCTACGGTGGATATGACCGACGAAGCCACCCGAATCGCCCAAGAACCGACCAATACCCCACTTATTGTTGTGACGAACACCGCGTTACCCTCGCCAACCGTCACGCCATCGCCTGAAATCAGCAACACACCCACCATAACACCAACCCCCACCAATACACCATCACCGACTGCGACCTATACCCCCAATCCGAGCGAGACATACACGGCGACCCCCACACCCACCGATACACCATCACCCACACAAACCGAAACCTATACTCCACCGCCAACAGAGACACCGACACCCTCTAACACCGTCCCGCCGAGCCTAACCCCTCTGCCGTTGGCAATTTTCACCAATACACCCAGCGCCACGCCAACACCATCCGACACATATACGCCAACAGCAACGCATACACCAACCGCAACAGCTACGTGGTCGCCGACACCCCAACCCACGCTCACACCAATCCCGACCATCACCGCCAGCGCGACCAACAGCCCTGCGCCGATTATCCCAACCGAAACATCGTCACCGACCAATACAACAACACCATTACCCACTAACACGCCAGCACCAACCAATACACCTGCGCCGACCAACACGCCTACGCCTGATATGACACAAACAGCAATCAGCATCATCCAACGGCAAGCGACCGAGACAGCACTCGCGCCAACCGCCACCCAAACCCTAACGCCAACGGCAACTGTAGATGAGGTGGCATCGGCAACGGCATTATATGAGCAAGTCGCCGCCACATTGACATCAGTATTCGCCACGCGCACCGCCGAATCGTTCACACAAACACCATCGCCAACACCGACCAACACGCCGATTAGCGAAGTAGACATCACCGCTACGGCATTGGTCGCAACCATCAACGCGCTCAATACCAGCAACGCGCCAACACCTACGCCTACTTTTTTCGAGGTAGCAACACCGACCCCGATGCCAGTTGTCATCCCGACAATTGATGCAACACCGATTATCATCACCAGCACCGCCCCAGTCGAAGATTTGGGCATCGTCACACCGCCTATCGAGGGGGGAACACCCACCCCACAACCCAGCACCAATACGCCGATTCCGTTTAGCCCGCCGACCGTTGCGCCGTTGTTGGATGTGCCACCGACTGTCTCGCGGGATAGCATCCCGTCATTTCAACCGAATGTACAAATCATCGGCATCAATCCGCAAGCCTTCGTCTTAGACCCCAACGCCATTTTGCCCTCACCCGTCAATTTTGGGACGAGCGCCAGTGGCATCAGCCTATTTGTACGGCATCCATTCGACCCGAATCGTTGGATTTATACCGATAGCGCGGGCGTACTGTATGCACGCGATAGCAACGGAGAGGGTGTTGTGCCACTCGATGCGTTCCCCGCCCCGACTCGTGCTGAAAATAATGTGTTCGTCTCTTCGGCGGGATGGTCGCCGAATGGCGTGTTTGTGAGCATGATTATCAAGCCCGATAATCGCAACAACCGCGAGGGCATTTGGATATGGGATGGCGGTGCGCCTCGCCAATTGTTGCACGATTGCCCATATCAAGGTCATGAAGGGTGCTTTTTGGTAGGAAGCATCCCCTTTTTATACGATTCGCAAGAGGTGTTATGGTCGGCGGGAAGTGGATTAATCGCCGTGCGCGTCATCAATCGCAACGCACCACAAGACGGTGGGGGACGAGGCGCGATTTTCATCATCACGCCCAACCACAATCCACAAAATCCGCCGAATTTCGTCTTGGCGTATGATTATGCCCAATGGTTGAGCAATGGGCGCTTATTGGTGAGCGGATTTAACCCGCAAGGGCGTGTGGTGATTGCCACCGTCAATTCAGATGGGTCGGATGAACAAATTTTGTTGGATGGCTCGGCGCGTGGATTGTGGTTACAAAATGCCATACAAGCCCCTAACGGCGCGGTGTATGCGCTTGGCAGACCCGCCAGTGATTTTAATGCCCCATTACAAATTGTCGATAGCGCGGGCAACTTCCTCACGGGTCCCATCGGCACAACCACACCGAGTCGGGTGGCGTGGTCTCCCAATGGCAATGCCGTTTTGGTCGAAGCAGGTGGGCGGCAATATTTGGCACAAATTAACGGAGTCATTCAAGATATCACAGGCACAACGGGCGGCATCGTCACCAATTGGGTGACGGGTCCCGTGCCGTCATCCGCACCACCCCCGCAATACATCCCGCCAGGGGTCATCGAAGATAGCGAATTCGCCCCCAATCAACAATTACAAGTGATTGCGCTGGAACTGAATGTCCGTCCCGCGCCGAACACGGGCAACATTCCCATCACCGTTTTGCAGGCGGGCGAATTTGTACGGATTGTGGCAGGACCCGTAGACGGCGAAAATAATGTCTGGTGGCAAATCCAAACCGCAGACGGCGTATTGGGCTGGATTGCAGGACGCATCAATGGCGCAGATACACTCCGAATCGTGCCAGAATAACAATCTAAAAAATTGCATTACAAGCCATTTCCGAGTACGATGGATATAATGGCACACAATTGGAGATGTATGTTCATGTCTGATAAACCGAAAGTTACGAGTGATTGGAATTCTCCATCGGGTATCATACGCCGTCCAACGGAAGAACCGCCCAAACCCGATAATTTGCCTTCGCGCAAGCGCCGTGAACCGCGTGATGATTTGGGCGCGACAACAGGCATGATGCCTGTCGTCACCGAAGGGACAGATGTTCATGCAGAACGCGATTCGGATAAACATAACGGCGAATAACTTACTTATCGTTGGCTCTGATGATGAGCCTCAACATAAAAAAGGATAACTAAAATGGCTAGGGGACGCATTTATGAAGCGGTAAAGACTTTTTTTGTAGAAGACGATTGGAAATTTTATGAAATGGAAGATGCCCCTGTCTTGATGATGACATTTAGTGGCAAAAATGGGCGTTGGACATGTTACGCCCAAGCGCGTGAAGCACAAGAACAATTCGTATTTTATTCGGTATGCCCCATTAATGCCCCGTCAGAAAAAATCCCACAGGTCGTAGAATTTATCACCCGCGCCAATTATGGCATGATTATCGGCAATTTTGAACTCGATTATAACGATGGTGAAATTCGGTATAAAACCAGTATTGATGTCGAAAGCACCGATTTCCCACCGCAATTGGTCAAACAAGTGGTGTATGCCAATGTGGTGGTCTTAGATCGCTACTTAAGCGGGCTGATGCGCGTGATTTATGCCGATGCCAACCCTGCCGATGAGATCGCCAAAATAGAAAGTCTGCCTCAAATCAATGTTCCGACTGATGGCGATAGCGATACGATGGGTAAGTTGCGTCAAGAATTCATCAGTCAAATCGAAGAATTGCTCAATGATGTTCAATTCGATGAAGATGAAACAGCATCAACCGATGAAGATGATAAAGCCCCACCAGCCGATGGGATGGGTTAGATTTTTTTAAGCCCTGCCATCGGTTCAAACCCGATGGCTAGTCGGTCTTTGAAGCCCACTGATTCATGGTTATCACGTCACAAAATCGCGCCCCTGCACATGCTTTTGCCAAGTTTTATCCTCTAAAATTGCCCTGATAGTCTCAATAACCTGCCGAATTTCATCATCCGTGTTGTAAAAATGCGGTGCGATGCGTATTCCCGCCCCTTCACGATAATCAATGACGATGTTGCGTGCTAATAATTCGCGTGATACCGCGTAGGCATTCGGCGGATTGAGTGTCACTGTCCCCGCCCGTTGCGATGCACCGCGGGGGCTATTCACCGCATACCCCGCACTATCGGCGAGCGTGATGAGCAGATCGGTTTGGCGGAGTGAATTTGCCCGTATCACATCCACACCGATTTCGTTGATGATATCCACCCCTGGCTGAATGGCATATAAAGCGGCAATGGCGGGTGTGCCATTAGCGAGCCGATAAACATCTTCGCGCAGGGCAAAATGATCTATATCAAATCCAAACGGTTGTTGATGAGCAAACCAACCCGTGATTTTCGGTTGGAGCGTGGTCAACAAATCGGGTCGGACATACATAAACACCCCACCAGACCCGCCACACAACCATTTGAGCGTCCCGCCGATGTAAAAATCCACATTCAGCGCGGCGACATCTACGGGGATAATCCCCACACTATGATAACCATTGAGTAACACTTGTGCGCCAACGGCGTGGGCTTTTTCGATAATCGCCTCGACAGGCATGATATACGCGCTCCGAAACAACACATGGCTGATGCTGACCAAGCGCGTGCGTTCATCTATCGAATCGAGCAATTTTTGGGTATCGATCGTCATGCCGTCATCGCTCCGCACAATGTGCAGATGGACATGCGCGGGGAGCATGGCTTTGATGCTATACACATCCGATGGAAAATCTTGGTCGGTGCTGATAACTTTATCACGGCGCGTATCTGACCAATCCAACGCGCTCATCAAAATGCTATTGGCAATACTGGCATTTTCATGCACCAACACACTGCCACTCGGTGCGCCCATTAACGGGGCGATTTTATCTCCCACCGCCCCTTTGAGTTCCCACCATGTCGGCAGATTGTTGTATCGGCTACCCCATGCCCGCACACCAAGCGTCGCCCATGTATCAGCGTAAGTATTCAACACATCATACACTCGTTTGGGCATCGCGCCGAGCGAATTGCTAATCAGGTAGGTACAGGTGGTCAAAATCGGAAATTCATCGCGCCATTTGAGTAAATCCATATTATTGTTCCTAAAAAATTTATTTCGAGGGTAAGCATGAAAGCAGTTCGTATTCCAATTCGCCATGTTGCCGATACTGCCAAATCGTGCCGTGTGGGGCTTCACCACGCAAATACGCCACAAGCGGTTGTTTCATCGAAAGCCATAGAATGGCATCTGCCTGATGTAGAACCTCTGAAATAGGCATCCATCGGCTATCATGAATGAGGTTATCGGGGTCATTGGGAGTTAAATCACCAGTATAATCTAGTACATCAAAAACAAATGCCATTGTCTGATGTTGGTCGCTAATCACTTGAACGATATAGGCTAATTTGCCAATTTGTGAGATGGTGATACCCGTTTCTTCTTGAATTTCACGTTTGAGCGCCGTTTCGATAATCTCGCCTGCTTCAATGACACCACCAGGGATGAACCAATACGGTTGTTCATCATCCGCACCTTGTTGAATCATCAACAGACTATCATTTTTTTGGATAATACCCGATGCGATGTGATATGTTTTCATCGCTCATGCTCCCGCCATTTTTTTGAGGAGTTGCCATGTCATCTTGCAATCGGATACGGCGCTGTGCGCGTTTTCGATAGGGATATTTTGTTGCATACATGCCTTCGAGAGGCTCTGCCACTTACCCCCATTGCGCCCACCAAAATAATATTTAGCGTAGGCACGCATGGCACATTCCCAGCCTTTGATGCGCGGGACGGGCAAATTGCGCCGATGACATACCCCCAGCAAAATCCCTTTATCAAACGGGGCGTTATATGCGACCACCGTCCAACCAGCGAGTAACACGCTCAATTCGATATACAAACTCTCGAATATCGGCGCATCGGCGACCATCTCATGCGTGATACCATGTACCCCCATCGCGCCCGCCGAAATCGGCATGGCGGGTTTGACCAGCGTTTCGTAAGCCGTCTCGCCTGCCATATCCACCGCGCCGATTTGCACAATATCCGCGCCATGTAAGCCTGTCGTCTCGAAATCGAGGATGAGCGCATTGCTACTCAGTAAATTTTGCGCCCAGCGCGTCATACTTTGTTTTTGTTGTGCGGGGTCATACGTCATGGTTGTGCCTCCATTTCGCGTTGTAGTGCGCGGATCGCCTGAATGTAATCTGGCGTGGGTTCGCCCGCCAATTTGCACGCCATTTCATCCACTGCCAACATATCATCGCCCCATACGACTTGACCGATGGGGATAAACTCGCCTTTGATGGGGCTTTCATCGGCGCTGACCAGTTTATGCGACAAATCCACCACTGCGCCATGAAAATATCTACCTACACTAAAATACACATCCTGTAACACCTGTGGCACGCTAGGGCGATGCAACTGTCCGCGAAAATTCGGGCTTCTGCCTTTATATGCCCCTCGCGGAAAAACACCATATAAATTTTTGAGCGATGCCGAAATGAGGGGCTGGTCTTTGAGGATCGTGCGCTTGAATGTGCCAACACTGATGCAACAATCGTATTCGCCGATATAAGCGGGGGCGGTCATGGTCTTAAAACGGGCAGGCTTGGGCGATAAATTCTCATATTCGGTCATGATGAGCGATTCAGCATCCGCCACGCGCATGTTATCATCCAGAATATCCAACACACCCAATTGCTTGAAGATGCGCTCGGCAGATTGAGCATCTGCCACACCTTCCATGATGACAATCCGCGCCAACGGGCTGGCACGACGCAATCCACGCAACACCGCGCCCAACACGGTCATGCTGACGGTGACGGGTGGCGGATAGGGATAACCCAAATTCGGCTTGACCAAAATGCGCGTCGCGCCATAGGCTTGTGGCGGGGGCATATACACAAACGAGTCGGTCTTGGCATGATTCACAATGGCTATTCGCTTGGATGACATGATACAAATCCTAAAAAATGCTGTCTCACAATACGGTTTTTTGCGTTATACTAAGTTAGCTCAATTGTACAAATAAATCACACGGAAAAAAAGCATATAAAATAGGTTACGTTATCTTATGACCCAACAATTATCCTTTTCCGTCTACGCGGTATCAGGGTAGTAAACGGGCGTTGGTGAATTGGATTTGGGATAATGTGGGTCATCTCACATTCGATAGCGTGTTGGATGTGTTCGGTGGCACAGGTGCGGTAAGTCATCTGTTCAAAAATGCAGGGAAGCAAGTGATTTATAATGATGCGCTCACCTTTAATTGGATGATTGGCATGGCACTCATCGAAAATCGGTCAGAAAGGCTCTCTGATGCCGATTTAGATGCGCTTTTGATGCCGAATCCTGATATTCAATATCCCGATTTCATCCAAAAGACGTTTCAGAATATCTATTTTACGGATGATGAAAATGCGTGGTTGGATAGGATGATTTATCATATTGACCACACCCTCACCAATCCTTATCAGCAGGCAATCGCCCGCTTTGCGTTATGTCAAGCCTGTATCATCAAGCGCCCATATAATTTATTTCATCGGGCGAATTTATACATCCGAACAGCACAAGTGGAACGCAGTTTTGGTAATAAAACCACTTGGGATACCCCATTCGAGGCGCATTTTCGTAAATTTGTGGCAGAAGCAAATCGCGCCATATTTGATAATCAGCAACCGAATCGCGCCATCCAAACAGATGCCCTCATGACACCCATTGGTGCAGATTTGGTTTATATAGACCCACCTTATCTCAATCAACACGGTACGGGGGTCAATTACCGCGATTTTTATCACTTTTTGGAAGGCATGATGAATTATGATGAGTGGCATACACGCATTGATTATACGAGCAAACATCGGCGCTTAACCCCACAAGAATCGGAATGGAATCAACCTAAGACTATTTTATTGGCATTTGAAAAATTGATAACCCGTCATCAACAAAGCATATTGGTGATATCATACCGTGATGATGGGATTCCATCCAAAGCGGATTTAATTGCGTTGCTCAAATCCTATAAAAGTGATGTGCATGAAGCGCAAAAATCACAACAATATGTGTTATCCAATAAAAAGTCACATGAAGCATTGCTAATTGCACCATAGAAAGGCACGCACATGACCCGTTATCTCATCCGTCGGCTGATTTTGTTGGCGCTCACGTTATTGCTCACATCCATCATCATTTTTACGCTCACGCAATTGCTTCCGGGCGATATTGCCCGCCTGATTTTGGGGCGCGATGCGTCTGATGTGGCGCTTCAAGAATTTCGGGTCGCCAACGGACTCGACCAGCCCATCCCCACCCAATATGTGATGTGGCTGACCGACTTTTTACGGGGCGATTGGGGCAATTCGTATGATAGGGGCAATTTTGAAATTCGCCCGCATGTTATACAAAGACTCGAAAATTCACTACGGTTAGCCCTGTTCACCATCATCATCGCCATCCCACTCGCTATTTTATTGGGGGTGATTGCCGCCCTGCGCCGTGACGGGGTGTTGGATAGCCTCATCTCGATTAGCACGTTAGCGGCGGTGGGATTGCCCGAATTTGTCACGGCAATTATCCTCACAACGCTGTTGGCGGGTGATAGAACACCGTATCGGTTCGCATCTACGGCGTTTGTCTCATCCAATATGGCACTCGAAGATTGGATTCGCATCCTTACCCTGCCCGCGCTCACGGCGACATTGGTGTTATTAGGGTACATCACACGCATGACCCGCGCAGGTGTGATTGATGAAATCAACAAGCAATATGTCCGCACCGCGATATTAAAAGGCTTGCCCCCGCGGGTGGTGATATTCAAGCATGTCCTTCGCAATGCGTTGTTGCCGACCATCACGGTTATCGCTATCAGCACAGGCTGGTTGATTGGGGGCTTGGTGGTGATTGAGCAGGTGTTTAATTATCCGGGCTTGGGGCGCGAATTGATACAAGCCGTGAAAAGCAAAAATGTCCCACTCATTCAGGCATTGGTGCTAATTATGGTGTTTTTCTACGCCTTCGCCAATTTAATCGCCGATTTGTTGTACGCCATGCTCAATCCGCGTATCCGATTTGAATAAAAATTTTTCATGGTTAATGATTTTGAGTGCGATATATCACGCCCCGCCCCTACTTTTTCTCATTCAGGCGTTTTTCCCAACGCATGTGTAGTCGTTGGTAGGTCGTCTCGCTGATTTCGCCATTGGCGAGGCGCATATCGAGCTGGTCGAGCAATTCGCGGATTTGGTCAGCCGTCATCGCATCGGGGTCTATCATCGGCGCGGATGGTTGGGGTGGTTGTGATAGGGATGGCGGAATGGGTGGCAAGGTGGGCATATTTTTACGCGAGCGCAAATTTGACCAATCGGCTTTTTGTTGGCGGATTTGTTGCAAGGTGTCATTCGGTGGCGGGATGGTGTTCCGTTTGACGGTTGGATATTCAAATTCGGGTTTGGGCAATCCCTTCATGGCAACTTGGGCGCGACTACGTACCCATTTACTGCTATCGCTCGTGGCGACTTTTTGCAGGGCAGGATAGGCTTTTTCGGCTTTGAGTTCGGCTAAAATATCGGCACATGCCCCGCGTATGGTGCTATTATTGTGTGATAACCCGCTTATCAATGTATCTACGCCACTTTCGCCGAGTGTGAGAAAAATTTGCTTCCCCAAATGGCGCAACACATCAGACGGGTCTGCCAGTAGGTCTAAAAACGGGGCTTGTGGAATATCGGTCGTTTTGCCCAATTCGCCCAATGCGATGGCAACCGTTTGACGAATTTCGACTGCTTCATCTTTGAGCAGGGTCATCAGCGTTGGCAAGGCAGACGCATCGCCGATTTTCCCCAATGCTTCGGCAACCGCTTGGCGCACAATCACGTTAATATCTTCACTGGCGATGAATAAGGCGGGCAAAGCACGCGGGTCGCCAATTTTGCCCAACGCTTCCGCCGCCAATTTGCGCGGACGATAGGCAAACGCATGGCTATTATCGGGCGTGGTCAATATGCGCGAGAGCGGGTCTATGGCGCGATCATCGCGTAAATCACCGAGTTCCATAATCGCCCCTTCGCGCCGTTTGGGGTCATTGAGCAAGGCTAACAGGGTGGCTAAACGGTCATCACTCATCATCAAACCTCTATCAAAATAATGGGATATTCGCTATTTTGATGATACCACGCGATGCCAATATCACAAAAGCCGACCAGCAAAACATCATCCACATCATGGTGAAGGCGAAGCGGTGAATAGCATCCCCTTTTTGCGTGAGTTTCGATGTGAGCGCCAACGGTTTATCATCCAATGTCGCGGTTGGGGGCGATTGTTGCGTATCTAATTTTAAGATATGAACGTGTCCATCTACTTCAAATTGCCATATTTTCATGATGTGATGTCCTTTGGTGTCTGGCGTTTTTTCTGAAGGAGGCGTGCGCCGATATTGGTATCATCGGTGGGCGGTGTCGAAACATCCGATTTTTCGGGTGATGGTGTAGGCATCGGTAACGAATCGGTGCTGGTCGGCATGGATGTGATAATCGGCTTGACCTCGATGGTAGATGTGGATTTGCGGGCGCGTTCACGGGCAGAGCGCAAACTCGCCATGCGTTCTTGTTGTTCAAGCGGGGCTTTGTTGCGACGAAGATATGCCATCAGACGTTGAATATCCCCACGAGTCACAATCAGACGGCGCACGGCAATATCCAACGGCAACAACAACGCCACCAACAAGAGTAATAGCGGGGCTATCGGCACAAAACGCGGGTTCATGCTCGTATCGGGTTCAAACGGGAATTGTGTGCGACGCGCTTCTGGCAAAGCAGAAATATCCTCGCCATCGGTCAAAGTGGCAATCGCCTGTAACAATGAGCTATCTTCTTGTGGGCGAATGCGATACTCATCGGAATAACTCAACACCCATCCTGTTGTTTGTGAAAGGGTTAAATCATCGGCAAAACCTTCGGCGGTGTTGGTCATACGGATAAAATACGCGCCTTCAGCTTGCGGGATAAATTCGCCCTCATATAATCCAGGGGCGGTTTGGCGCAATCGCACGCCTGTGGCTTGAGCGTTGCTGGTCTCGCTATACACGATGTTGGATTGTAGGGTTAAACCGTTCAAAAAACGCCCTTCGTTATCGCGGGCATCCACCACAATCCGCGCCACGCCATCTTCGTAGATGATGCGTGTCTCTAAATTTTCGCTCCGTCCTTCGGTGATTGTCCAACGGACGGTTTGCCCCCAAAATTGGGCGAATCCATCCCACGAGACCCATTCTGCCCCCCAACGGGCAGTGGCATCGCTCATAAACGCCACGCTCCGCCCTAAACCATATTGCCATGTCGCCAAAATGGGGTCGTTATACGGGTCAAAGCCACTTAAAACCACTTGCGCGGTTGGGCGTGGTGTGGTGGCAACATAGCCATATAATTGTGGCACAGCAGAAATCCCCTCTAACATCGGATGTGGCGTCCCGCCCTGTGGGATGAAAGGTTGTTCTTGGATGTAAGACCGCGTAGCGAGTATCGTTTCGAGTGTGAATATCGAAGGCACGCTCGACGCATCGGGAATATGGTGATAATTCCCCATGCCGAGTTCTGCCATACGGGGCAAAAATGAGGCTTCATCTCGACCGATGGAGATAACGGATGTGGTGACATTATGTTGATTGTATAAATTAGCGGTGATTTCGAGCAAGCCTGCTTGGTCTGCGCCACCATCGGTTAGCAGGATGATATGCTTAATCTCGGCGGGTTCGGTGATAATGGTCTCTGCCACCAGTCGCATCCCCGCCAAAATACTCGTCCCGCCACTAGAACGCAATGTCCCGACCAAGCGTTGCAATTGTACACGGTCTTGCACATCTTGAAATGGGGCTATCCAATAGGCTTCGGTATCGAAAGACCCCACCGCGGCGCGATCGGTGGGTTGCAAAAATTCCAATGACCGAATAATGGCTTCTTTTGCCAATTCGATATACGGGATGTTATCTACGGTGAGTGCGCCCATACTGCCAGAACGGTCTATCATGTAGGCAATCGTCAGGCGTGGTAAGCGTTCTTCATCTTTAATTTGCACCTCAATCGGCAAAACATCCTCTAACGGTGTGCGATAATAATCGCCCAACGCATAGGCGTTATCCCCGCCAATCACCACCAACCCACCGCCTAAATCGCTGATATATGAACGCAAATTTTCCATGCGTTGATTCGTCAGGCGGGTCGCAGGCACATTGACCAGCACCACACTGTCATATTGCGCCAAACCCGCCGATGTGGTTGGGAAGGCTTCGGGGACGATCATCGTGACGGTCATGCCGTCTTGCTCTAACGCGGGGATGAGATACCGCGCATTATCCTCACCATTTTCGCCTAAGACCACCAACACACGCGGGATACCCTCCACACGGGTGAAGGCGGAGAGGGTGTTATTCTGAAAAAATTGGTCGGTGCTATCTATCCGCACCCGAAAATCACGAAACCCCGCCGTGCCTGTTCGCAAACGAATAGGCAAATTATGCGTACTTCCCTGCCATGACACCTGTTCCTGATAAATAATTTGGTCAGATGATAACACAGTCAAATTAACCGTGGTGGTCTCGTTGCTGTCGGCGGTGGATTCGAGGGCGATATCTAAGAAAAATTCCTGATTTTCGTTCAAGCGCGGTGGCACATCCACCGATGTAATCTGCACATCATCTAAATTGGGGCGAAACGTGGGAATGTAACTGATTTGCACATCGGCAGACTGCGCCAATTGGGCGGCATTCAGCGCATCACCCAATGTCTGATAACCATCACTAAAAATCACCATACGGCGCACAGCATCCTGTGGCAACAACGCCAATCCAAGCCGAATCGCGCCTTCTAAATTGGTATTCCCAGCGTTGGGTTGGCTTCGTATCGGCGCGAGTTCACGACTATTACTCATCGCCCGCACGACTTGAGCATCTGCGCCGAATACGATAATCCCCGCGAGATCATCAGGTCGCATCGTCTGGAGCGATTCGCGGATATACGTTTCGGCGCTGGTGCGTGCTATCCCGCCCAAACTATCGGACATATCGATTAAAAACACCACCGCCGAGCGATTCGCCGATTGAACCCATTGCGCCCCTGCCAGCGCCATGACGAGCAGTATAAATAACACCATTCGCAAAAACAAACTCGCCACATCGCGGACGCGCCGAAATTTATTGCGCGGGAATCCCAAATAAAGCACAAAAGGGAGAATGATGAGGAGCAATAATAAGGCGGTAGGTGTTGTAAAAATCATGGCAAAATTATCCAGATATTCAAACAATATGCCCCATTGTAACAAATGATTGTGGAAACTTCATGAAGATGGGGTAAGTTGGTACATCTCTAATGTCCAATCGCCATTGGGTAGGCAGACCGCACCCATATACGCATCCGTTGGGTCAAGGTGAAAAAAACGCCATTTATCAGGATGGTCATCATCTAATGTGCGTAATAAACACGGCGGTTCATCGGGCTTGAGTGTGACATCAAATTTATCGAGTGGCAAGGCGAATCCATCCCCTCGCGCTTTGATGTATGCCTCTTTGCGCGTCCAACAGCGATAAAACGCACTCAGTTGCGCCTCTGGTGGCAGGCTGAATAATGCGATTTGTTCATTCACCGAAAAATAATCGCCCGCAACACGGCGCATCTCGGTCATGGGTGTTAGATGCTCGACATCCACACCAATGGTTGCAGACATCGCCAACGCCAATAGCATCACATCCTCAGAATGAGATAGGTTGAATGAGAAATTGGTATTATCCAGCAGGGGTTTTCCGCGTGAACCGTAACGAAATGTAAGTGTTTGGGGTTGTTGTTTGGTATAATGACCTAAAATATGGCGCATTAAACCACGCCCAATGATGAAGCGAGTTCGCACAAGGTCGCTGATGAAGCGGTTGGCGCGACGGGTTTCATCGGGCGATAAAATGGTTGCAAAATCAGGCTGTACAAATGCCCATTGGCTGACACGCCACCACAATACAAAAATTCTTTGATTGTTTATGTTGGGCGGTAAAAAAGGGTGTACCATAGATTACAAGACATCATCCTAAACTTTATGTAATTATTAAATTTGTAAAGGAAAACTAGCATATTTTCATAATGTGCGTTATCATAAATTACAAAATGATATATAGCGAGACAAAAATCATGCGTGTTCTACTTACTGAAGATGATTTAGGACTACAACATATTTACACTCGTATTTTGCGAGATGCTGGTTGTGATGTGGCGGTCACAGGCGATGGAGCGGAAGCGTTTCAAATGCTCCAAAACGAAGCATTCAGTTTGGCATTGCTCGATGTTTTGTTGCCCAATATGAACGGGTTGCAATTATTAGAATATGCGCTATCTGCCGAACATCTGATAGGAACACAATTAATACTGATGTCTGCTAATCGATCTTACGAAGCGCAAGTGCGCCAATATCCCCGCGCACGCTTTTTAGCCAAGCCATTTCAATTGACACAGTTGCGCGATATGGTGAGTGTTCTGGTATAATAAGGTTCATGGCATTTGAACATGAATCTTTAGTTGGACACCTCTACATCGTGGGTGGTCGTGCCATTAGCACGCCACCGCCTGGGGCATTATGCGAAATTGCCCCGCAAAAATCTGCGCGTAGCCGTGAATTAGAGACCTTTTTCGCGTTGGTATTGCCGACAGGTGATACCGTTGCACCCACTGCCTTCTATGAAAATATGGCAAAATTTGCCGCAGAACGCTTTTTTTCGACAACTGGCAGTGTCACTGCGGGATTGCGCGATGTCTTTAATACCATCAACCACAACCTCATCGAGTATAACCGTTCATCGCCACGCACCTATGAGGCAAATATCATGTGTGCAGTGTTGCGTGGCTCAGATTTGATTGTCGGGCGCGTGGGGAGCATCGTCACCGCCATTTGCCACCAGGGGCAAACCAAAACCTTCCCCGAAGATTTAACCGATGATGAATCGTTATACACCGCGCCGTTGGGTGTGCAACCCATTCCTAACGTCAAATTGACGCAATACCGTGTGGCGAATGGCACGCGCATCGTCTTTGGCGATTCAAGCCTCGCCGATTTTGATGTCGAAAAAATCAATAATGTGCTGATGTCGGTGGATATTGGCACGGTGTTGGTCGGGTTTAAAGAATTGGCAAAATTGCACATGCAGGTGATGGTCGCCGAATTTGTTCCGCCTGATAGTGAGAGCAATCCTCTCATCCCAGAGGTACAATCATCTGCCGATTTACACAAACCGAAATCGGCGACTAAAAAAGCCACCCAAGAGGTGAGCGCGGTGACATCATCATCCGAAGATGTAACATCCACACCCGCCACAACATCAACGCCCACGCCTGCCTCACGAGAACGGCGAAAACGCCAAAATGTAGTTGGGAAAGTTATCAAACGGCTGATTGGGCGCTTAGCATTGGGGTTATCATCATTTTTTGGGTTGCTAGGCATGGTGGTAGACCGCTTATTTGGCACATCCCCCACAGGCGAAAGTCGGTGGTTCTCGCGCCCTATCATCACGGGGACAGTGGTGATTTTGCCGATTATCATCGTCTCGGTCATCATCGTGTTGTGGTTAGCCGAAACCGATGTGACCGAATATGAACAATGCTTCGCCGAAGCCAGTAGCCGATACAACCTCGCCCGTAGCCCCGAAATCATCCAAAGCAACCGCCAAACGATTTTACGGGCATGGGAACAAGTTTTGAATCAGGTGGCAGAATGTCGGACACTCCGTACCGACGATCCATTGTTGGATGGGATGGAACTCGAAGGTCAGAATATCCTCGACACGTTCAATCAGATTGTACGCCGAGAGCCGATCATCATCACCACCCTGCCCCAAGCCCGCATCACACGCATGGCGCATCAGGGACAAGAGATATATGCACTGGATAGCAACAACGGGCGTGTGTATCAAATTGTGTTGAGCAACGATGGATTAACCGCCACCCGCCAACCCATCCCTATCCCCGAAATGCGAACTGGTGGCACAGCCAGCAACATTCAGGTGGGCGCAATTTTCGATATTTCATTCAGCATCGATACCAACCGCCTCATCGGTGTGGATAGAAACGGTGTTTTGGTCGATTGCGAAATGCGCTTCGTGCAATGCTCGGCGCAACGATTGCTCGGCGCAGAAAATTGGAATAACCCAGTCGCCATCGCAACATGGTCTGGTCGGTTGTATATCCTCGATGTTGGCAGTACCAGCGCCCAAATTTGGCGTTACGAACCATCGGGCGGGGTATTTGCCAGCCCACCAAGCGAATATTTCGGCGGGGCGAGCCGCCCAACGTTGCCCGGTGCGGTGGATTTAGAAATTGATTCGCAGGGCAGTGTGTATGTGTTGCAATCGGATGGGGTCATCATCAAATACAGAGACGGCGCATTACAAAATTTCGGCTTCGGCGCGTTCCCCGAAGGTCAAGAAATCACCAGCGCCAACAGCATGTTTTTAGATAGCAACGCCGTCTCACAAAGTTTATACATCGCCACCCAAAAACAACATCGGGTGTATCAGACCTCGCTGATTGGCAATTTTAACAACAGTTATAGCCTGCGAGATGAATCGCTCTTAGATTTATTAGAGGCGGTGGTCGTCAAGCCAGGCGCATCGGGCGGGGATTTGATTTATGTCGGCTCTGGCAACACCATCTTCGTCATCCCCAAAGGAGATTAAGCACTATGCCGTTCATCGAATTGCCGACAGGTGCAGGAATTGATTATGGTGATACGGGTGGCGATAAACCCGCCATGATGCTCTTACACGGCTTTCTGGGGACGGGCGATACACAATTTCCGAATGTGGTCGAATGGTTGATGCCCAATTATCGGATTATCGCGCCAACCATGCGCGGATACGGGGCTTCCACGCCCAAGCCGCGTAAATTCCCGCACGATTTTTATCAGATAGATGCGCGGGATATGCTGGCGCTTTTGGATGCGTTGCACATTCAAAAAACCCACCTAATGGGTTTTTCTGATGGGGGCGAGGTCGCACTCCTCATGGCGGGATACGCGCCAGACCGATTTTTATCGGTGGGGGTGTGGGGTGCGGTTGGATATTACGGCGCGGCGATGCGCCCTCATGCCCAGCGCATGTTCCCCGCCACATGGATGAGTGATGAACTCAAGGCACGTCATCAAATTGCCCATGCTGATGCGTTTGTATTGGGATGGATAAAGACCATCCACGCCATTATCGATTCGGGTGGCGATTTATCGCGCCATTTAGCACCCCAAATGACCATGCCCCTACTGATGATGCTCGGCGATAAAGATTATCTCAATCCGCCTGAATATGCTCAAGAAATCATCATTCGCGCCCCCAATGCCCGCCTAGAGATGTTCGCCTGTGGTCATAACATTCATGCCGAAGCGTGGGACGATTTTCAGCGCGTGGTGGGCAAATTCTTAAACGATGCCAATTCGTAACGTATAGATGAGCAACGCATAATATTTGATTTAGAAGTTCATAACATTCACTTGTACCACATCTCATTTAGGCAGATAATCAAACTATAAGTCGTTTGTGCCATCTATCACAACTGATAACACGATAGATGTTGCCTATTGAGGAGCAAGTGCTATGAATCAGAAAATCATCGTCATCGGTAGCGGATTTGGGGGATTAGGCGCGGCAATACGGCTCGCCGCTAAAGGGTATGAGGTGCATATCCTCGAAAAACGCGATAAACTCGGTGGACGGGCATATACCTACGAAATCAACGGATTCAAATTCGATGGCGGTCCCACCGTGATTACCGCCCCATTCATGCTCGATGATATTTGGACGGCGGCGGGACGCAAACGCGAAGATTATGTCACGCTCACACCCTGCGATCCGTTCTATCGGATTTTCGACCACAACCACGAATTTTTCGATTATAATGGCGACCCCGAATTTATCTATAAACAAATCGCCAAACGCAACCCCGATGATGTCGAGGGGTATAAGACTTTCATGAGCAAAACCAAAGCCATTTTTGAAAAAGGCTTTATCGAATTGGCGGATAAACCCTTCTTGAATTTCACCGACATGCTCAAAGTTGCGCCCGATTTAATCCGCCTACAATCGTATAAGAGTGTGTATCAATATGTCTCGCAATATATCAAAGACGAATTTTTGCGCCGTTGCTTCTCATTTCATCCGTTATTGATCGGGGGCAACCCGTTTGATGCGCCGTCTATTTATGCCATGATTCATTATTTAGAACGCGAATGGGGCATCCATTATGTGATGGGGGGTACAGGCGCGTTGGTGGATGGCATGGGGCGGTTATTCACAGAATTGGGCGGAAAAATCACGCTCAACGCCGAAGTGGATGAAATCATGATTGATGATAGCACGCGCAAAGCGACTGGTGTCCGACTCAAAGATGGCACGGTGATGAAAGCCGATATTGTCGTCAGCAATGCTGATGTTGCCTATACGTATCTGAATATGATCGCCCCGCAATATCGCAAGAAAAATAGCGACAGACGGATAAAAAATCTCAAATATAGCATGTCATTATTTGTGATTTATTTTGGGACAAAACGCCAATATCGAGAACAGGGGTTGGCGCATCATAACATCATTTTGGGTGAACGCTATAAAGAACTCCTGCATGATATTTTTAAGGTGAAAACCGTCGCCGATGATTTTTCGCTGTATCTCCACATGCCCACCCTGACCGACCCGTCACTCGCGCCCGAAGGTGGCGAATCGTTCTACGTGTTATCGCCTGTGCCGCATCTGGGATCTGGCACAGATTGGACGACCACCGCCAAACGCTATCGGGATGTGATTATGCAATTTTTAGAAGATGAATATCTGCCCGATTTACAAGCCAATATCGTAGCGGAACATTATATAGACCCGCTTCACTTCCAAAATACGCTCAATAGTTATATGGGCGCGGCGTTCAGCGTGCAACCGATTTTGTTGCAATCGGCATGGTTCAGACCGCATAACCGTAGCGAGGACATCCCGAATTTGTACTTTGTCGGCGCAGGGACGCACCCTGGGGCGGGGCTACCGGGCGTGTTGTCATCATCCATTATCGCGCAAGATTTAATCGTGCAAGATTTCCCCATCACACAATCGCTCTCCGCCGCGGGTGATTAAGCGCAAACTGAATCAAACCTCACAACGGGCAGAGTAATTTCTGCCCGTTTTTTGTTATAATCAATATCATCTTATATGAGGATTAATGACATGCGATTTACACGAATTCGCTTAAAGAATTGGCGTAATTTTGTTGATGTAGATGTTGAAGTGGCAAATCGTGTTTTTCTGGTCGGCGCGAATGCCACTGGAAAATCTAACTTTTTGGATGCGATTCGCTTTTTACGCGATTTGGTTATCACAGGGGGCGGTTTACAAGCGGCAGTGCAATATCGTGGTAACATCACCAAAATTCGGAGTTTGTTCGCACGCGAATCATCGGCAATCGAAATTTATGTTTCGATGGAAATCCAAAATGAAGAATGGCACTATCAACTCGTGTTCAACAACACCACGAAAAAATCGCCTGTGACCATTTTACAAGAACAGGTTTGGCGTGGTGATACCCTGCTCCTGAGTCGTCCTGATGAACACGATAAACAAGATGCAGAACGCCTATCGCAAACCTATTTAGAACAAACCTTTGCGAATCATTCATTTCGCCCAATTGCTGATTTTTTCAGGACAATTCACTATGCCCATCTCGTACCGCAACTCATACGTGAAAGTGACCGCTATCTGGGCAAGCGTAATGATCCATTTGGGAGTGATTTTTTAGCCCAAGTCGCAGAAACACCCGAAAGAACACGCACTGCACGGCTTAAACGCATTGAATCGGCACTCAAAATTGCTGTTGCAAATTTATCTCAACTGGAATTTCATCAGGATAAACAGGGTATTCCCCATCTAAGAGCCAAATACGTGCATTGGCGACCAAATGGGGCATGGCAAAATGAAGGTGATTTTTCTGATGGCACATTACGTTTGATTGGATTATTGTGGGCGTTGCAAGAAGATGAGACACCGCTCATTTTAGAAGAGCCTGAATTATCACTGCATTTTGGTATCGTCCAATATATCCCACAACTCATTCTCACAATTTTCCGAGAACGAAAAAAAACCATGCGCCAAGTTTTTATCAGTACACATAGTTATGAGCTATTATCTGACGAAGGGATTGGAGCTGATGAGGTATTATTACTACAATCATCTGGTGAGAAAACGACCATTCTCGTTGGTAAAGACGACAAAAGTATTTTACATGAATTAGAAGCAGGTCTCCGTATGTCAGAAGTGGTAATCCCAAGAACTATCGTTCAAGGAATAGATAAACTATTGGATAAAGCCCATGCCTGATATTAACCTTGTTGTTGAGGGTAAAGCAGATGAATATGTGATGTTGGCTTTATTTCGTCATTTCAATCTGCCCAGTCCACTGATCCGAACAAATCGCCCCTATCAGGTTGGGGGTAAAAAAGATGATATTATTGCTACTTTACAGAAATGGAACGAAGCGGCTAAATGGGACTATTGGGTTGTTATTATTGATATGGATAACGCTTCTGACTGTGTAGCAGAGTATAAGAAATTACTTTTACCCAATTCATCAGAAAAGATGATATTCAGAATAGCTATACGCAAAATTGAAAGTTGGATCTTGGCTGATGCCGAAGCGGTAGCCTTTTATTTAGGGATAAAGCAGACATTAGTGCCAACAAATCCAGAAACATTACCAGACCCAAAAGCGTCCTTGATGAGTTTGGTATATAAAAGCAAACGGAAAGATATTAAAGAGGATATGCTCCCTAAAGTAGGTCTAAAACAAGGTGCAAGATACACAGAGCGCATAAAAGATTTATTACAATATTGGCGACCAGAAATCGCACAACAATCCTCAGAAAGCCTGATGCGGTGCATTCGCGCCCTCTCCACTATCCCCAAGACATAAGTCGTTATGCAAAAATGCGCGTAAATGGTTTATTTTTCGTTAAATTTTTTTGAATGGACTAGAAATTTAACGCTAATTCGGTTATCTTTAAGACAAGATGTTGTTTTGTTTAATAAAAGGATAGCCACATCATGGTTAGGGTAGCCAATCTTCCAGAACCGACCCCCGAATTTAATCAGAAGTGCCTGAATGTTGTCAATCAATTCAGCAGTGGGCAATTGGCATACGAAAACGCCCTCGCCGAACTCGATAAACTCGCCCAAGAAGCCGATGCCAGTGGTCATTTGGTGAATCAGGGGCGTGTTCAGCAATTAATCGCGTATATCCAACATTATCGGGGTAATCTGGATGTGAGCATTTACCATAACGAGCAGGCGCGTGCGTTATATGCCCGCGCAGGCAATCCGAAACGTGTCGCTACGATTGATCTGAATCAGGGCGAAAATTATCGCTTTAAGGGTGAATTTAACCGCGCCGCCAAGTTATATCGGTCGGCGTATGATGTGGCGGAGCAATTCGGCGATTTACGCCTGCAAACGCTGGCTTCATCCAACGAAGGACTCGTCTTACTCGCGCTTAAACAATACGAAGACGCATTCGCGGTATTCAACAAAAGCCTCAAACTCGCCGTCCAACTGGACATTCAACAACAAGATGTCGCGGGAATTTTATGCGAGATTTATCATGGTCTGGCGGTTATCCACTTGAATGAAGGCAATCTCGAAGCGGCGTGGATGCGAGCGATGGAAGCCTTGCAAGTCGCCGAACAGGTGAATCAATTACATATTAAAGGGTATGCCAATCGCACACTGGGCGAGGTATTGACGGAACTGAAAACCGCGCCCGATTCGCGCTTTTCATCTGACCCCGATGATTATTTCAAATTATCCATCAAATTTTTGCAAGAACTGAAAGCTGAAGCCGAAATTGCGCGGACGATGTTCGCCCAAGCCATCAGCCTCGCCAAACGGGGCAAACGCACCACCGCCGCCAAAAAATTGCAACAAGTAATGGATATGTTCACCAAACTCGGCATGGTAGATGATGCCGCCCGCGCCGCAGAAGCCCAACTGTCGTTGATGTAGCGTGCAGACATGTCTGATTTACCCCCACCCACCCCCGAATTTAATCAAGCCTGCTTAGCGATTCTGGCAGAATGGCGCGGGGGAAAATTGCTGTTTAACGAGGCGGTTGCCCGACTTTATGTGTTGGTACAACGCGCCAGTGCCGATAGAAATAAGGCTAATCAGGCGCGTGCCGAGCAACTTCTAGCCAATTTGCAACTCACGCGAGGAAATTTGGATGCCTGTATCCAACATGCACAACGGGCGCGCATCCTCGCAACGCCCTATCAAGATTTCAATCGTTTAGCCGTGATAGATTTAACCGAAGGCGAGGCATGGCGCTATAAAGGCAATTTTGACCAAGCGATTCGGTTGTATCGTTCTGCGTATGAAGAGGCGAGTCGGTTAGACGACATCCACACGCAATCTTACCTACAGACCTTCGCGGTGGTGAATATCGGTTTGGTGTTGGTGGCGATGGGGCGGATGGATGAGGCACAAATCGAATTTGAAAATGGCATATCGCTCTCGAAGAAATGGGATGACCCCAACGCGGCGCTCGCACCCTTGTGCGAAATTCATCATGGCATGGCGATGATTCATCTGCAAAATCGGCATCATAAAGAGGCATGGGACGAGGCATTACGCGCCTACGAAATCGCCCAAAAAAGTGATGACCCGCGTCTGATTGGGTTAGCGAACCGCACCATAGGCGCAATCGTCACAGTACACACACCATCAGATACATCCTATTCGACCAATCCCGATGATTATTTTCGGGCATCTATCGATAATTTTCGGCGTTATAATGCCGAGGCAGAGACCACCCGCACCATGTTCGCACAAGTGGTCAGTTTAGCCCAACGCGGGAATCTGCCTAGCGCCAGGCGCAAATTACAACAGGTGATTATCGCCTTCAAGCAACTTGGCATGGCAGACGATTTACAACAGGCTCTGAACTTCAGAAAAACAATCCTCTAACAAGCATTTTTTTTATTTCGGCATATAATATAAAAAATTCATCCGTTCATGTGGTTGGGATGTGTCTGTTTGTGCGTATTACAGCCCAAAATTGTAATAATGCAATCTTTTTATTAATAAACGCTTGTATTTTTACCGTTTTCATAGGATAATGTCCTTAACTTGCCTGATTCAATATCACGAGATAGATATATGGATACAAAAGAAATCCCACTCATGCAAGACGACATATACACATATCAACTTCATCAACACGTCTTACAAATCGCAGGCTATGCTATCATCACCTTTAATCGTGAAGGCACGCTGGTTTATGCCAGTGACACCTTATCTCAAATTATCGGTTACACCCTCGATGACATTATCGGGCAACATTTTAATGATTTGTATCACCTGTTTGTGCCAAATGGTTATACCCCACACTATGCCAATTTTGAAGACGAACTGTTGGCACAACAAGCGATGCCCCATCCCATTCTGACCCAAAATGGCGAACAAAAATGGGTGGAATATCGAATTATCCCGTATAACGATGATTTTATCCACGCCCTGGTTCAAGATGTCACCTCACGGTGTTTAGCCGAACAAGCCATTGAGCAACAAATTCAAGAAAGCGCCCGACAATACCACGAAATACAAACCCTCTTTGAAAAAGTCAATAAATTAGAACAACTCAAAAGTGATATGATTCGCATGGCGGCACACGATTTACGCGCTCCATTGGCGGTGTTTGTCACCAATGTGGATGTTCTGACCATGAAATTAGAAGCCGAAAATAGTTTTATTTCTAAAGAAGACTTGTGTGAACATTTAGATGATATGCGAAACGCGACCAAACGCATGAGGCGTATTATTGATGATATTTTGTCGTTGGAGCGCATCGAACAAAACGCGCAACACGCCGAATATAGCCCTGTTGAACTGACGCCGATGGTCGAGGGATTATTCCGCGATTATCAATCCCAAGCCAAAGAAAAATCGCTGATATTTACGCTGAAATGTGTGCCAACAGCGTTGCATATTTTGGGTGATATTGCACAACTGCGCGAGGCGATTGCCAATTTAATCAGCAATGCGATTAAATATACCCCCGAAGGTGGCGTAGTGGATGTACGTGTTTCTACACAAGGCGATTATGCACGGTTTGAGGTGATAGATAGCGGTTATGGTATCCCCAAAGATAAACAAGCCAGCTTATTCCAGCCATTTTATCGGGCAAAATCCAAACAGACACGTCATATCGAAGGGACGGGCTTAGGATTATATCTGGTGAAAAATGTGATAGACCGTCATCATGGCACGCTTATCTTCAAAAGCACAGAAGGCAAGGGTAGCCTATTTGGATTTGAGATTCCGATGGTGAAAGTATAACCATTTTTTTGTGGCTGACATACGAGGTTAAAACCTCTAGTCAGCCATTACACCGCTAAAACTAGGCTATGTGTAATGGACAACTCACCCGAAGGGTGTATGTCGTCCACCGTTATACCAAGCATTATCCCTCTACCACAGGCTCAACGAAAAAAACGGGGTTCGATAACACACGGCGCACGGGACATTTATGCGAAATTTCTTTGAGCCGTGCCAATTGATCGGCATCTAAATCACCAAAAAACTGGATATCCTCGGTGATTTCATGCACAAACGCCGCGTCACCCGAATAATCGGCATAATCTTTGCCGTTAAACCGTTGCAGACTGAGCGTGACCTCGACCTTTTCTAACGCCCATCCCTTACGATTGGCATACATTTTGGCGGTCATCGCCATACACGACCCCAACGCACCTAGCAACACCTCTTCGGGTGTAGATGCGGTATCGTTACCCCCTTCATTGGGTGAATCGGAATAAAATTGATGATGGCGGGCGCTGATGGTGGTGCGATAATTGTTATCTAAGACGACTTGTACTTTATCCATGATGGCTATCCTTTACGATAATTCGAGATATCAATATAGACAGGTTTATAACAATCTTGCTTACATGACAATTGTCACGACCACGCACTAATTTCGATATTCGCGCCTGTCATGGCTTGGTTGGTGGCTAAAAAGACCATTAAATCACCAATTTGGGCGGGGCTAACCCAATTATTCGGATCGGCATTGGGCATAGATGACCGATTTTGTGGCGTATCGATAATGCTCGGCGAGACACCATTCACGCGAATCCCGTATTCTTTGAGTTCGATTGCCATGCTCTCCATGATGCGTGTTGCGGCGGCTTTGCTGGCGACATACGCGGCTTGATTTTTCGCGCCTTTACTTCCAGACCGCGCCAACATAATACTGATGCTCCCTTTTACGCCCTGCCCTATCATGTAATTAGCCACCTTCCCCGCCAACAAGTAGACAATTCGGGCATTCAGATTCATCATGCGGTCGAATACATCGATGTTACCTGCGTGAACGGGGTCGCCCATCGCAAACCCACCAACCGTATGCACCAATCCATGCACTTGATGCACATCATTCAGAAGAGTATCTATGGCTTCTGGGTTGCTCAAATCGGCAGTGAAAGCGCGAAAACGGTTGGTATCGCCACCTAAATCGGCAATGAGCGATTGAAGGGGTTCAATTTTTATATCGACCAGCGCCAAATTTGCGCCTGCGTGGGCAAAGGCATGTGCCACAGCACGCCCCACATTGCCACTCGCCCCTGTGATGAGGTAGGTCTGGTTGGTGAGTGTGGTCATAAAATCATCTCCTGAAAGGGTTATTTTTGCGGGTTAATATAATTATAAGAGGGCGCAACATCACGCAACCTTACCCCTCACGACTGATTTTAGGGTGTCGGTGTCGGTGGTGGCGGGACGTATAACACCTGACCGCGTGTCAATCGGTTGGGGTTCGCCAGACAATTGGCTTGGGCGAGTTCTGCGACAGTGGTATTGAAGCGTTGGGCGATAACCGTCAGGTTGTCATTGCGGGCGACGGTGTAGGGTTGCCAATCGCTACGGGGCGAACAGGCGGTTAAGGTCGCGCCACGCACCTCCCATGTGGGGATAGATGAATTTCCGTCCATTTGTGGGGCATCACTTTCGAGCGTACACGCCCCACAAATGAATAAACATAGTATACAAACGAGCCAATAACGCATCGGTTTAGGCACTCGCTTTGACGCGCAACGAATCGAGAATGGCTTGTAGACGGGTGACATATAAATTACCGGTCACATCGGATGTATACATCTTGACGATCGCCACATGTGAGCCACGCGGGACGAAAAACACATCCAATTGACCAGGGTAAGTCATGGTTAGATTGCGCGGGGCTTGAATGGGCGCATCACCATCCACCTCGAACAAACGGAAACTTTCGCGCACGCTACCATCTTCGGCACTACCGTCCTCATCCAAAAAGCGAATTCCTGTTTTGTTGGAATAATTCGCCTCGACATAGGCATCGGCAAATTCATCCACATCGCCATTAGCAAGGGCGTTATCTATCAAGGTCAATTCGATGAAAACGCTGTTATTTTCATCATGCCACGCATGGATGATTTGCCCACCTGTGGATAAATCGACAAAATTGAGCGGGATGGTGTCTTGTGGAATGAGTTCATCTAACATCGAAATCGAATAACGGGGTTGTTCAATCACGGTAGAGCGCGGGAAGGCGGTGGGGATGCCCGCATTCGGGTTTGGTGGCGGATTGTTGCCATTCATCAACACGAGACCGCCAACAATCGCCAACACGATAATCACGACTGCGCCGATGATGATGGGCATATTATTGCGTTTTTGGATTTGCCCTGTCTGATTCGGTGCATATGGTTGCGAATACGGCGGGTAAGGGGTTTGCCCAGATTGATAAGGCGCACTAATTGATTGATAAGGGGTATTATTGCTACCATACGGCGTGTTATTCATCATCGGCAATTGCGTGGGGATAGGCGCGGTGACATTCCCACCGAGGGGAATATTATTCGCTTGTGGTGGCATCGATATTTGAAATGATACGCCATGCACAGCATTGGCGAAGGCTTGCGCCAATTCATCCGCCGAGCTAAACCGATAATCGGGATTTTTGGCGGTGGCTTTTTGGATGACATCATCGACCGCTTGCGGAATATCACCCCGAATTTGGCGCAACGAAGGCATCGGTTCTTGGATTTGCTTGAGCAACACCGCCATCGGTGTCTCTGCTTGATACGGACCGCGCCCTGTTATCCACTCATACAACACAATACCGAGCGAATAAATATCCGAGCGCCCATCCACAGGCAAGCCGTTGGCTTGTTCGGGAGACATGTATGCGGGCGTGCCGATAATCATACTGCCTGTCAGGTCACTGCCCAATACGCGGGCGATGCCGAAATCGGTCAGATAAGCATTGCCATTTTCATCGAGCATGATATTACCCGGTTTCAAGTCGCGGTGGATGATACCTTGTTGATGGGCATAATCTAATGCCTGTGCGACTTGGCTCAACGGCTTTTCGATGTCCTCCACGCGCACCTGCCCGCGCCGAATCCGTTGTTCCAAACTGCCCCCGCCCAGATAGCGCATAGCGATATATGGCAACCCCTCTTCTTGACCGTAATCGTAAATCGGCAAAATGTGGGGATGTTCGAGGTGCGAAATCACATCCACTTCGCGCTCGAAGCGTTCATAAAATCCGGGGTCATGGAGCATTTGGCGGGGCAATACTTTAATCGCCACAACGCGATTCATGGAACGTTGGCGGGCTTTATACACGGTTGCCATGCCCCCACGCCCAATTTCTTCGGCAATCTCAAACTGTCCGAGTGTTTTACCAATTAAATCATCTTGAGGTCTTCTTGGAGTAGCCATCCATTGCTCCGATATAGGTTTGTCTGAATTTTACTCTATCATTATCCCCTATTGCACATTTTCAAGCAAGTGAGAGGGGATAAATCAATTTATACCAACTGGCGGATATACGCGCCGATGGCACTCACCCACATCTCTGCTTTTATACCTTCTGCAAAAATTCCGCCTCTAATGTCTTAATCGCAAAGCGCCTATCATCAAATGCCACCGTCACTTCTTCTACTTCACCCTCTGTTTTGCTAATCAGTACCGTCCCGCGCCCGAATTTGGGATGTGACACGCGATCACCAGAATTGAATTGTGTGGATGACATTGCCTTCGCTTCGGCTTTTTTCTCGGAAAATGGTTTGATTTGTGCGCGAATTTCCATTTGGCGCATGGTTGGCGGGGGTTCTGGCGCGGGTGTCGGCTTGGTGGGCGTGGTGGGAATATCCCAGACGGTCTGTTGGCGTAATTTGCGTTCCGATAAGAGCAATTCCGTCATGGGGGATATGCCCTCAATGTCATCAGGTGAGAGGTCATATAAAAATTGTGACGGGATAGTCGTCTGATTCGAGCCAAACAGCGTCCGCCGAAAAGCGTGTGTGATATACAAATAATCTTTGGCGCGGGTGATGCCCACATACATCAAACGGCGTTCTTCTGCCAAGCCTTCGGGTTCATCATACGAGCGTGAATGGGGGAGTAAGCCCTCTTCGACACCCGTCAAAAACACGGTTGTAAATTCCAACCCTTTGGCGGCGTGTAGCGTGAGCAAAGTGACGGCATCGCGCTCCCGCGATTCGCCATCAGTATCCGCCACCAGTGATATATCGGCTAAAAATTCGCTCAGGGTTTGGGCTTGGGCTTGCGCCGAGACCAATAACCCGCGTAGCTCTTGCACATTTTCTTGGCGTTCTTGTTCTTGATTGCGGTCTTCGCTGATTTCGCGCAGGTATGAATTAAAATGCAAACTGGCTAAAATGTCATCGAATAATGCCGTCAGACTGCCCTGCGCGGCGAGTTTGCGCCATTTATAAATTAACGTGACGAAATCGCTAAATAAGCGTGCCGTTTTGGGCGCGAGCGAGCCATAATCGTGCGTTGATAGGCGATCGAATGCGATTGGGAGCGAATTATCGCAATCACTTTGCACCCATTCCATGAAACTACGGTACGATTTATCGCCGATGCCCCGTTTGGGGACGTTGATAATGCGCTCTAAACTGATTCTATCGGTGGAGCTATTCACCACACGCAAATAGGCGATTAGATCTTTCACCTCGCGCCGTTTATAGAAGCCAACCCCGCCGACTAGCCGATAGGGGATGCCCTCGCGGATGCACGCCTCTTCAAATGAGCGCGATTGGGCGTTGGTGCGATACATGATGGCGAAATCTGACCACGACAACTTGGCTTTTTGGCGCAATGCCTCGATTTGTTCTAACACATATTGCGCCTCGAAACTCTCGCTATACGCCTCTTGGACGATGACCTTTGCGCCACCTTTGCGCTCTGTGAATAACACTTTAGGCGTACGGTGTTTATTTTTTTCGATGAGCGACCGCGCCACATTTAACACCCGTTGGGTCGAGCGATAATTTTGGTCGAGGATGATTTGCGTGGCATCGGGATGGTCACGGCGGAATTGCGCCACATTGCGATAATCTGCCCCGCGAAAGGCGTAAATGGCTTGGTCTTCATCGCCAACCACAAAAATATTATTTTGGGGCGCTCCCAACAATTGCACCAGTGCATATTGGGCGGCGTTGGTATCTTGAAATTCATCGATGAGCAAATACTGAATCCGATTCTGATATTTTTGCCGTACTTGGGTGTTATCTCGCAATAGCATCACCATCTGCATGAGCAAGTCGTCAAAATCCATCGCGTTATTTTCGTGCAGAATGCTCTGATAACGCGGATACACCCTGCCGACTGTCTCGCCGAAATAATCCAGAGGGGTGAATTCATCGGGCGTGATGAGGTTGTTTTTAGCGGCGGATATGGCATAGCGTAGGCGTTCTGGCGAGAATTTTTTGCTATCGACCGCCAATTCACGTATGGCTTGGCGCATAACCGTGAGTTGGTCATCGCTATCAAAAATGTTGAAATCGTGACCATAACGGGTATTATCACCCTCTTTACGGAGTAATCGGGCGCATATCGAATGAAATGTGCCGATTTGCAAACCACCCACACGTCCACCCAATAGATTGATGATGCGCTCTTTCATCTCGCCTGCGGCTTTATTGGTGAATGTCACCGCCATAATCGTCTCTGGAGAGACATGATTGTGATAAATCAAGTAGGCGATACGATGCGTCAGGACGCGCGTTTTGCCACTGCCCGGTCCTGCCAAAACCAAAACCGCGCCATCACCAACGGTGACGGCTTGTTGTTGTTTGTCGTTTAAGCCTGAGAGTAAGTCCATAATCCGTTATCCTTTTCTCTTAACTTGCATTTTAACGCATAATGCGATGGTTTTCATAATCTATATTCAAATAACCCAAATTTTGGGTAAAATAAGAAAGATATAATTTTGGAAATTGTGATTAAACCTATGAATGCCACTGTCAAATATCAGATACTGGTGATTAGCACCATCCCGAATTTAGCAACTCAACTTCAAACGAATATATCCGAATACGATTTTACCCAGTGCGATTCGATCCAGTCCGCTATGACCGCGTGCGAAGCGAATTTTCCGCATGTCTTGTTATTCGATGATGATTTAGGTGGCAAGACGCTCATCCAACACATCAATCGCATCCCCAATGGCGATAAAATTCCGATTGTCGTCATCGTGAATGAAGAAGACGATGCGACTATCAACCGTATTACGGAGATGGGATTTTTCGATTATGTGTGTAAACCAGTGCGCCCCTCTATTATCGCCTATCGCATCCGACAAATTTTGGTGTTGAATCAGATTTATCAGATGCAACAGGCGCTCCGCCAAAGCGAAGAACGGCATCGTATTATCTCCAATACCATCAGCGATTACGCTTATTCGTATGCGGTCTTAGCCGATGGCACACTCAAAAAAGAGTGGAGTACGCAAGCGTTTCACGATATCACTGGGTACACCTTTCAAGAAATGGATACCAATGGTTGGGAAAGATTGATTTATCCCGATGATGTACCGTTGGCATTCGCTCGTTATGAACGCCTGATGCGTGGTGAACGCGATATCACCGAATTTCGGATTATCACCAAATCGGGCAAAATTCGCTGGTTGCGCGATCATGGCTATCCGATTGTGGATGAGAATGGCAAAGTGACCCATATTTATGGGGCGGCACAAGACATCACAGAACGCAAAGAAGCCGAAGATATGTTGCGCCGTCAAGCCGAAGAATTGCGAATTCGCAACGAAGAACTGGATGCGTTTGCTTATACCGTGGCGCATGACCTCAAAAATCCGATTGCCAGCATGATGGGTTTTGCCAGTTTGATGCAAACCTATTACGATAAAATGGACAAGGCAAAAATTTTGGAATATCTGAGTTTAATCATCGAAAGTGGATATAAACTCAAAGATATTATCAATGCCCTGTTGTTGCTGGCAGGTGTGAGCAAAGAAACTCAACCCGATATTATGCCACTTGATATGAAAATTATTGTCGATGACAGCAAGCGACGTTTGGCGCAACTCATCGAAGAGACGCAAGCCGATATTAGCTATCCAAATGATTTCCCGTTGGCGCAAGGCTATGCGCCGTGGGTCGAAGAAATTTGGGCGAATTACCTCAGCAACGCGCTCAAATATGGTGGCAGACCCGCCAAAATCACCATCGGCGCAGATGACCCGCAAAATGGCATGGTGCGTTTTTGGATACGCGATAACGGACGTGGATTAACCCCCGAAGAGCAGGAACGGGTTTTCACACCATTCACGCGGTTAAATCAGGTCAAAATCGAGGGACATGGGTTGGGGCTTTCGATTGTACAACGCATCGTGCATCGGTTGGGTGGGGATGTGGCGGTAAGGAGTGAGGTCGGGCAAGGGAGCGAATTTAGCTTCACCTTACCCGAATGGAACGGGCGGATTTAACAGATTAGGGCAACCCCCACACGTAAATCGAACCGCCCGCATCGAAAAATAGGATCGTGAATCCATCGGGCGACCATTCTGTGAACACCACACGCTCACTCGCGGGGTTGATATTGGCACGGACAACCGTTTCCGATGTGATTTGCGTCATATCCCATAAGACTGTCTCGCCCTCAAATTTAGATGTGAGCAATAAATTGCTATCGGGCGAAAATGTGGCGGCGATACGCGCATCACCCATACGGGGCAAAAAGGCTAAAAAGCGATTGTCATCCTCGCCAGACCATACCATCATATCGGGAATCGCACCACCGTTGACCAAAAATCGCCCATCGTGCGAGAAAAGGAGCAAATTTTCTGATCCCGCGATACCCGTTGGCAATCCGTGAATAAATTCGCCCGAAATCGCATCCCACATCGTAATGACTTCGTTAGTGGCAATCGCTATCCGTCTTCCAGAGGGATGATAGGCGATACGAATCGTCGCCACGCCGTTGTTGCTGAATGTATTCAGTTGTTGGCGGTTGCGCCAATCCCACAAATAATTGTTGTTATCTGCGCCACTGCTAACCAAGCGTGTGCCATCAGGCGAGAAGGCGAGTTGGGTAATTTCGCCCTGATGGGCGCTGATGACCGCCAGTGCGGTGCGTTCTAATGTATCCCAGACGTGAATTGTGCCATCATCACCGCCGAGAGCTAACCATCCGTTTAACGGGTCATACGTGGCAATGCCATTAAACCGTTCATGCCCAATAAAATCCTCGAAAGAAACACCGCTTTCGGCATTATAAATAGCGACTATACCATCCCGTTGGACGACAAATAAGTCGGATTTATCGACCCCATAAAACACATACATGCCGTTACGATGCGTGTTATTGATGAGAAATTGTCCCGTAATTAAATCCCACCCGACCAGATTGGTGTTGTTCAATCCGACAATGCGCGTGCCATCGGGCGAAAAGGCATAGGTGAAGATGGTGCTAGGCGTGCCAGAAAAGTCGAGCCTGCCCAATAATTCGATGTCGGCGACATTCTCGCGGGTGATGGGGCGCGATGGCGATCGCCATGTGGGGGCATCGGGTTGTGCTGTGCCAATTCTGTTGGTTTGACCCGTCAGTGTTGGGGCGGTGGTCTGTGCTGGAGCAGGTAAGGGCGTATTAGCACACGCTGATATGATCAATGACAATAACACGAGCATCCATTTTAGGTATGTAGGGGCATGATATATCCCGTTCTTACCGATCAAACGATTTATACAAGTCAATTTAATCCACCCTCGATAATATCCAATGTCCCCAACAATAAGGCATAAATTTCCACTTGTGCCAACCCGCATTCGCCCTCAAATCCTTCAATATCGCCATTTTCATTTAAGTCTAGCCCGTTTTGTAATTCATCAGCCACTCGTGAGGATAATGTCGCTTGTGGTTTGACGGCTTGAACATCATCGGATGCTAATAATGACAATTCGAGGTTGATCATCTGGTCGGCGCGTCCGCGTGTATTTTGCAAACACACACGGATAAATTCAGCGTTGGCGATGAACCCATTGGTCGAGCGGTCATCCATAATGACCATATCCAATAGGGCTTGAATTTTATCGGCAAATCGATAAACACCGATACCGCGTCCCGGATTTTCGCCTTTACCATCGCCGTTATAATCAATTGTTTCGCCCTTTAGGATATTAATAGTGTGTTCGGCATGAATGTGCATGGTGGGTACGGTGCTTGCGCCCGCCGCCAAGCCCGCATGTTGGGCGGCAATTCGCGCTTCGAGTTGGATGCCCGCCAATAAACTCCCTTCGCGCACACCATCAGGTGATGTGATGAGCAATTCGGTGACGAGTTGCAATGTGCTATCGGGTAATCTGGCACTATAGCGCACAGCATCACTTGGTTGCGTTACCTCGCCATTACGCTCACGAGTGATGAGCATGGCGTTATATTGTGAGGGCAATAATAACCCGTTTTCATCTACATAACGCAAGGTGGCGCTACCGAGCGCATCCAATTGCAATTGACCGAGTTTGATAATGGGTGTCTCGATGGCGGTATTAATCAGCCAAGCCACCAGCACGCCTTCACCACCGACTTGCAAATTATCTACGCGCAAATTAGCGGTATCGCCCAGCCGATTGGTCGTGGTATAACTCACCCTGCCGAATGTAGGTATCGTGGGACGTTGTGGAACGACGCGCACCGCATCGGTTGGACGCGGGGTTGTATTATCACGAATCGTCACATCGAGCGTATTCGCTGTGTTATTATTGCTCATCAGGATGACCACCAACGCCACTAATGCGATGGCGATAATCGCAAACCCACCCAATAAAATCAACGGATTTGTCCCTTGTTGGACGATGACCGTTTGGGTGTTGGGGTCGATCGCCGTTTTGAATTTGGTCGGGATGCTGGTCAATTTTTCGGTGGTAGTCACATTTTCGAGCCGTTTGACAGGGCGATTTAAGATAGGGACTTTGGTTGTGACGTGGATGGCATCGCTAAAGGCATCGGCGAATTCTTGTGCGGTTTCGTAACGCGCTTCGGGATCTTTTGCCATCGCCCGCGAGAGGACGCTGTTGAGTTGTGGCGGAATATCTTCGACAAAATCTTCGAGATTGGGGACAGGTTCTTGCACCACTTGAAGCATGAGTTGAAGTACAGACGGCGCATTGAACGGTAATTTGCCTGTGATTGCCTGAAACGCCACCACACCCAACGCATAAATATCGGTCGCGCCTGTGATTTCCATGCCCTGCGCTTGTTCGGGAGACATATATGCAGGCGTACCAACCACATTTGTGCCTGTTAAACCGATACTGCGTTCTGTCAGTTTGGCGATGCCGAAATCGGTCAGCAGGGCATGACCTTCGCTATCAAACAAAATATTGGCGGGTTTAATATCGCGGTGTATAATGCCCTGACGATGGGCATAATCGATCGCCCCGCCAATTTCACGTAAGATACGCTCAACATCGCCTAGTGTGATTTCGCCTTGTGCAATCCGATTTTCAAGCGTCCCACCCGATAAATACGCCATGACCAGATACAAGATGTCATCTTGTGCGCCATAATCATATAACGGCAAAATATGGGGATGTTGTAAGCGGGCGATGGTCTTGGCTTCGAGTTCAAAGCGTTCTTTGAATTCGGCATCCATACTGGCTTGTGCCGATAAGACTTTGATAGCCACTTGCCGATCGACATTTTTCTGATACCCCAAATAAACAGTCGCCATCCCCCCCCTGCCGATGAGTTCCCTCACCTCGTAATTGCCATTGTTGAGTGTTTTACCAATTAATCCTGTCACAATTGAAACCCTTTATTCTTTGGTGTGTCGTGTTGCATAGAATCGTACTCATTTTTTGTCAGATATGCAAACTGGTTTTATCGTTATAATCCTTAATCATCTCTTAACGCCACATTTGAAAAAATTCAAATAGAATACAGTTATCGCTTTTAACAATTTAAGGAGCATATATGCGTTTGGTCAAACTTTTATTGGTAGCCATTGTCACCCTCACCCTTTCACCTATATTTGCACAATCGGAGAATTTTGAATCGATCCCCTGTCCAATGGAAGACATGAGACTGCCCGCTACAATTGTTGATGGTCAACAAATCCGTTGCGGTTTAATCACTGTCCCCAAATTTCACGATAACCCCGATGCAGGCACGATTCAAGTTGCTGTGGCGATTATCCCCAGCACTAGCAGTAACCCTGCCCCTGATCCTATCATCCTCGCGCAAGGCGGTCCTGGTGGCTCTGGTTTTACCTACTTCCCGCAATTCGTACTCGGATTTCAGACATTTTTATCCGACCGCGATGTGATTGTTTTGGAACAACGTGGCACGAAATTTTCGAGTCCCGATTTATTGTGTGAAGAAGGCTTTGCCCTCACACGCGATGTGTTGGATGAGAATCTAACTGCAGAAGAGAATTATGCCCGCAGTGAAGAGGCAACCCTCGCCTGTGCAGAACGGTTGGCAGGTGAAGGCGTGGATTTTGCGGCTTTTAATAGCCTCCAAAACGCCGCCGATATTCCCTATGTGGCGAATGCGTTGGGATATAGTGAATTTAATTATTATGGGGTGTCGTATGGCACAATGCTCGGTCAACATTTGCTCAATCTCAATCCAGAGGGGTTACGCAGTGTGATTTTGGATGCCAATGTGCCTCTGAATGTGAATTTTATGCCCCTCACAGGCGTAGGCGCGACCCGCGTATTCACGCTGTTATTTGAAGCGTGCGCCACAGATGAAACCTGTAACAGCGCCTATCCCGATTTACAGACCAAATATTTCGATGTGGTCGCCCGACTAAGTGAAAATCCGGTTTTGGTTGATGTGACCGACCCGACTGACAAAGCGGTTTATCCAGCCCTGGTCACGGGTGAAGCCGTGATTAGCCTGACCTTTAGCGCCATGTATTCATCTGCCCTCGCTCAAAATATGCCCCGCTACATCGAGCAAATGTATAACGATGATTTCTCATGGATCGAAAGATGGGGTGGCGAGTTGGTTTTGCGCCAAGATTTCGCATCGGCGTTTTATAACAGCGTGATGTGCGCCGAAGATTCCGATTTCACCGAAGCCGATTTCCCCGTTGATGAAATGTTCCCCGAATTTGTGCCTGTATTCGTGCGCGATACGGCGAAATTCCCCGAATTGTGTGGCAAATTGGGCATCCCCACACTCGATAGCCTGATTGTCGATACCAACCCAACGGTGGATATTCCCGTCCTCATTTTGAGTGGCGAATTTGACCCCATCACCCCGCCATCGGGTGGTGATGTGATTGCCGCCTCATTGCCCAACGCCACCCATTTGGTGTTCCCCAACGGCGCACATGGTCAATTTGGGGATGTGTGTGCGATTGGCATCATGACCGAATTTGTGAACGACCCCACCCAATCCCCTGATAGCAGTTGTATCGCCGACCTCAAACTGACCTTTACCATCTATCAAGATGATGCCAGTGGCTTGTTCAGCCTTCCTGTGCTTGCTGGTTGGGAAAATCAAAGCACCGACACCTATACCGCTTATTTTGAACCGAATACCAGTTCAGCCTTGTATGCGGTGGGTGTGCGCGGTGAGGATGTGAACCAAGCCATCACCGATGCCTTAGCTGTCATTGACCCCAGTTTCTCGTCTGCGCCTGTTCAAACCCAAGAACAAGAGATTGCTGGCGATATGTGGACACTTAATGTTTATCTGGTTGGTCAAAATCTGCGCTTGACACTCGCCAAACAAGAGAGTACCGAAGGTGTGTATGTTGTACTTGTCTTAGATGCCTCACAAGCAGGTTTGCAACAAGTCGGCGCACAAATTGACCCGATTCTGCTGGGTATCGAATATAAATAAGGTGTGGTTGTGTAGATAAGGGCGCATCATTGCGCCCTTTTTGATTTATCCCCGATGCCAAAAGGCATACGCCCCGCCGAAAATGAGCATCATGGCATCCAGCCATTGGTCAATTCGTAAACCAGATACCATCGGCATCACATCCCCACGCAAATAACCCAGTAACAACATCCCCATCGCCCATAACATCAAACTCGCGCCGAAGCGTTTTTTGCGTAACCATCCGCGCCAAATACACACGATTATCACCCCCATGACGATAACCGCCCATAACATGCCCAACGGTTGGGTGGCGAAGCGAGGCGCGACCATGCCGTTTATCGCAGGTGCTTCCCAGACCAACAGGGCGGGAAAATCGCTCAGGTTGTTGATTTCTGCGCCATATCCGCATAAAAAAGTGCTACATGCCCACCATCCCATCAGACCGAGTAGGGGAACAGCCACCGCCCATGATTCGAGCAACAGATGAAAATCGACCGTTTTGCGGATGCTGATTTTCATCACCCATGCGCCGAAAACCCCGCCGATGACGGCGCTATGCCAATTGAGTCCGCCCGCGTTGATGTGGATGATTTCGAATGTGTGTTCAGAAAAATATGCCCAGTGAATCATGACATGTCCGATTCGCCCCGTGACGATGCCCACGATTAACCCCGCGAGGCACACATCTACTACCGCGCCCATACCATCGGCATAATTGAGGCGATGAGTCAGGGCAGAGATGCCGATGCACACGATGATGCCCAACCCCAATAAAAAAGTATAGGTGTTGAAGGTCAAAAAGGCGATGGAGATGGTTTGTGGGAGCATAATCTGTTCCTAAAATCAAACCAGCGACATCACGTCGCTGGTTTGGTGCGTTTGCACATTAGTGGAATTGACCGCTAGGGTCATCCCATGGGGAGTTTCAGAGGTCAATCCCTCCTAAATAATCGCACAACATACCGTCGATCACCTCCCTTTCCAACTAATTGAACGATGTATTCACTTTAACATATTTCAGATGATTATGCAAGTGACCAATTTGAGTTCATGATTATTCATGACCAGTCACAAGGGTTTTTTGTGGTCTAAGCGATTGGAAGGCATATAGACCAATCACCATCATCACCACCCCACCTAACATGAATAGCGCCGTCCCGCCTAAAAATTGGAAGATGAGACCGCCGACCAGTGGGGTGATGCCATTCGCCAGACTGACCAACGACGCGCTCACGCCTAGCGCCGCCCCGACATCGGTTTGTGGCACATTTTGGGTGATGAGGCTGTTGATGCTGGGTGTGATGACCCCCGCGCCAACCGCGATCGGGAACATCACCAGCAAAATCCATATCACCCCAACCACACCATTATTACCGTCTGGTGGTAACAAATCAAGCTGTGTGGTGGTGGGGGTTTCATCGCCCTGTAATTCGGCGATAAGCGTCTCGCGGGAATAATTGGGGACGGTCTGATTGGGTGTGATAGCTAACAATATCAATCCAATTGCTAACACTACCAGACCGCCATAAATCAATTTATGTTCACCGAATTGGCGCGTCCATTGTCCGATATATTTGCCCTGTACCACCACCAAAATCACACCGATGAGCAAAAACACAATCGCGTTCCAACTGCCGTTCATACCCAAGCGGTTGAGCGTGAATAATGCCAACAAGCTCTCGAGACCACCAAAAATTAGGCGTTGGGTGAAGATGATAACCAACAAAACTGCCACCAACGGATTTTTGACGACTTGTTTGAGCTTGCCCAACATGAATATCCCGCCAGAGGTCTGTTTTCCGCCCCGTTTTTCGGCGGGATGCGTTTCTTTGAACCAAAATGTGCTGAGTAAAATCGAAAATAGCGAAAATCCTGCCGCCACAAATGCCGGTGCTTGATAATTCCCGCCACTGATTTGGAGTGTGATGATGGCGATGACGGGTCCGATGGTGAAGCCCAAGCCAAATGCCGCGCCGATTAACCCTAACCCTTGTGAACGGGTTTTTGGGGTGGTGCTATCGGCGATAGCCGCCTGTGCAGTGACGATATTCGCACCCGATATGCCGTCTATAATGCGCGAGAGGAATAGCAACAGGAGCGAATTGGCTAATCCCAATAACATAAAGCCTAAAAATGTCCCCATTTGGCTGATAATCAAAATCGGTTTGCGCCCGAAGCGGTCAGATAACCCACCCAACAACGGACCGCCAATGAATTGCATGATCGGATACGCCGCCGCTAATACACCGATTAAAAACGGATCGGCTTCAAAACGCACGGCATACAACGGCAATAAGGGGATGATGATGGTTAAACCCAATAAATCCACCAAAACGATGATAAAAATAGGGAATATACGCTTAAAATCGAGTTTTTCGGGGGATGTGATGTCGTTCATGAACCCTCTCAGTTGTTGAAGAAATTGGTTATGACAATGACATAAGCCTAGCATATTTACCAGCATATTCATATCTGTATATAGATAGCTGTCATGGATTTTCGATTATGTATATCACTACAGAATTATGCCATATCCATGAATAATTGAAAGGTGTGTATTGGTATCGATTTAGACATAGGATGTTGCATGGAGAAAAAATCCCAAGTTAATCAAGAGAATGTTATCTTCCCCATCTTATTATTTTTTGGCATTTTTGCGGTCATGCTCATTGCTTTTGCCCCGCGAGACACGCGCATTGAACCGCGTCCAACGCAGATCGTGGTGGCGCAACCCACACAGCAACTCATCGCCCAACCGACCCCGCGTGACCATCTCGAATTAATGGCGAGCGGGTTAGAAACCGTCCTCGCCAGCGATGTACGGGCAGGTGGGCGGTTATATGGGAGCGTCTGTAGCGCGTGTCATGGCATCAATTTGCAGGGCATATCGGGTTTGGGCAAAACGCTCATCAATAGCGAGTTTGTCAACCGCCTGAATGATGATGAATTGGTGGCGTTTATCACAGTCGGACGTACCACCCGTGACCCATTGAATACAACGGGTGTGGCGATGCCCGCCAAAGGGGGCAATCCATCGTTAACGGATGCCGATTTGCACCAGATTGTGGATTATATCCGCAGTTTTAATGGCGCGACGGTCGTCAATGATTTGGCAGAAGAAACGCCGTTTGTCTATGTAGAACGCGAATTTGTGCCATTCGATTTGAGCGCGATTCAAGTGTCATCCAATAATACCAATAACCCAGAAGCGACAGAAACACCTGTACCTAGCGAAGTAATGCCAAGTCCCGAATCTGTCGAGGTTGCACCTGCCCCTGTTGGCTCTGTAGAACAACTCTATGCGTGGTATTGTTCGCAATGTCATGGGTTAGATGGCGCGGGTAATCCGATGATGCCAAATAGCGTGTTGGTCGGCATGCCGATTGATAAAGCGATATTATTCACAACCTTCACCCAACCGTTGCCGTTTGATGGTCAATTCCATCATGCGTATCGGGGTGGGTATATCGAATTGACCGATGACCAACTGAATGCATTACTCGATTATGTGGTGACATTATCGACATCCGGCGATTCAACCCAAACCCCATCACAAAATGCCAGCGCAGAAATCCCTGTTGCATCGCTGGATTTGACACAAGCACAACGAGATTATGGCTGGGCATGTTCGCAATGTCATGGTGTGAATGGCGAAGGTAGCTCAACCGTGTTGAATAGCGCTCTCATCGGTTTGACGATTGACGATGAAGCTCTGTTCGCTTTGCTCACAACACCCCCCGCCTTTGGCGAAGTGGTTGTGCATACCTATCGCGGTGGGTATCCCGAAATGAGTGATGAACAAATTCGTAATCTCATCCTCTATGTAAAGCAATTGGCGGGTGAATAACATGTTTGGATACGGCGGGGAGGCTATGCCTTCTCTATTTATCAACATTTTTATCAAAGAATTTGTTATGAAAAGTATCAAGTAGGAGACAATACAATGAAACAACTTGGACGGCGTGACTTTTTGAAAATTGCAGGTGCTTCTGGCGCGGTGGCGTTAGGTGCGGGCGTGGTCAATGCAGGCGCACCGAAACCACAAATCAATTTGGGCGATACCAACGGGCATGGCGTATCTGTAACCCAAAATCAACTGTCGTGGCAAGAGATGGATGCCCATCATCAAGAAAAAGTGGATATTTTTGTCGCCAATATCGGCAAAGACCCTAATTTCTGGGGTGTGCCGATGGAATATGAGATGGACGGCGATGTGAAGGTGTTCCGCATCACCTGTCAAGAAGTCGAATGGGAAGTTGAACCGGGGATCACTTCGGTCGCCATGACCTATAACGGTATCGTGCCTGGTCCTGAAATTCGCGTCACCGAAGGCGATAGAATCCGTATTGTTGTCACTAACGAGATGACACAAAGCACCGCTATCCATTTTCATGGCTTAAAAATCGAAAATTCGCAAGACGGCGTGCCGATGCTCACCCAACCCGTGATTCGCCCAGGTGATACCTTCACCTACGAATTCACCACCCGTAACGCAGGCACACACATGTATCACTCGCATTACAATTCGGCGGAACAAGTGACTCGTGGTTTGTTGGGCGCGTTAATCATCGAACCCAAAGATAAATCCCGCGAGCCAGTCGTGGATGCCGATTACAGCCTTGTGTTGAACGATTCGGGTTTGGGTCAATTCACGTTTAACGGCAAAAGTTTTCCCTATACCCAACCGATCATCGCCAAAAAAGGGGATAGAATCCGTATTCGCTATTTCAACGAAGGGTTGATGATTCACCCCATGCACTTACACGGGTTGCCCCAATTGGTATTCTCGAAGGATGGTTATCCGCTTCCGATGCCGTTCATGTGCGATACGCTCAACATTGCCCCTGGTGAACGTTATGATGTGATTGTCGATTGTGATGAACCAGGGATGTGGGCGTTCCATTGCCATATTTTGTCTCATGCCGAAGGTCCCGATGGCATGTTTGGCATGGTTACAGTGTTGATTGTGACCGAAGAATAATCATCAATCGCCAAAAGCAACCATCAATTTGCAAATTTTAGGAAGGATATACGCGCCGATGGCGCTCATCCTTCCATACAATCTCATCGATGTGTAAAGGCAGATTGGCGAATTGTATATCTGCCCTCACAAACAGATTATTCTACTTCTCCAACACCGCTACGGCATCAATATAATAGGTTTGCGGGTGTAAATCTATCGGATACACCCTGCCCAACCGATAGCCCTTCCCCGCCAACCGTTTGCAATCACGGGCGAGCGTGGCGGGATCACTGCTGATATAGGCGATGCGCTTCACCGATGACGCGCCCAACGCATCCACCACATCCCAACTCAATCCCTCGCTAGGCGGGTCGAGAATCAACGCCGAAAAATCGTTCAGGCGGTGCAATTGCGCCTCGACAGGGCTATCTATCACCGTCACATTATCGAAATCGGCACAATTTTGGTTGGCATCGTGTATGGCGGGCGGGTAACTATCCACCAGCGTCACCGATTTGGCGTGCGGGGCGATCATGGCGCTGATAAATCCGCATCCGCCATAAAAATCACCCACCACATCATCGGGTGTGATGTTCAAAACTTTCGACACCAATGTCGATAACTCGGCGATTTGCCCGATATTCGGGCGATAATCACACCCCGCCGTCACGCGAAATGTCCGTCCGCCGATGGTATATCGACAATGCGTCTCGCCGATGAGGTTAATCGGCACGCCATCGGGCAAAATGATGTTCACACTGGCGGGAAAATCCACCGTCAATTCGGGGACATCATCCTCATTTTCGACATATAAAATCAACATGGTCGCGCCATCACTCCCGATAGCGAGTTTCAGCTTGGTCATGCCGACAAACTCTAAATCGAGCGAGTCGTATAGGCTCATCAAATCGGGATGGATGATATGACACTGTTCGATGAGCGTCAGAACACCATCATCGGTTGAGGGCAAGCCCATTTGTCCATCGGCGGTGATATGAAAGGTCATTTGATGCAGATAACCCCATTGTGCCTGACTGGGGATGACGGCTTGGACATCGGCATCTGGAAATCCGCCAATACGATCGAGTTGGTCGGCGAGGACATCTTGTTTGAGGAGCAATTGGGCATCGTAGCCGATATGTTGCCATTGGCATCGTCCACATTTGCCCACGCCGAAATGACTACATTGCGGATACACCCTATCGGCAGACGCATCGTGCAAAGTCACACCCTGACCAAACGCCACGCGCCCCTTCTCGCGGATGATGCGGGCATCTAACACCTCGCCCGGTATGGTGTAGGGGATGAAGATCACCTGTTTATTGTGTTTGGCGATTCCACTGCCACCATGCGCCATTGATTCAATTGTCACCCGTATGGGCTTGTGATTTACCATGCGATTCGTCCTACTTTTTGATGTTTGCAATTGCACTTGATACTATCATACATATACTTAAAGATGAAATAGATAATCCCCACATCCCAGTAGGGACGCGATTAATCGCGTCCGTACAACATATCGGGGGTTATCGCCAACTATATCTATTCAGGAGCATCAAAAATGCGACCCAAACAGTATATCCCTCTTATTTTTATTTTTGCCTTACTCACATTGACCTTATTCGCCGTGCAAATGCCATCGAATGCCCAATTAGAACGGGTACAAACCACTTTGGTGACGGTTACACCTGTACAGGTGAATCCACTCGCCACCATCACCCCCTCGCCGACATTCGATTTTAGCCAACTCACACCCGTGGCGGGGTCACTCGCGCCCGGTTGTGCCACCGTGTTGCCGATTCCGATTGGTGGTGAAATCATCGTGCGGAGTGGCATCAGCCTGCGGAGCGCCCCAGACCCGTCTGCGCCGTTGCTCCGCACATTGGATGAAGATTTTATCTTTTACGCCATTGAAGGTCCCGTTTGTGGCGGGAATTATGTCTGGTGGCGTGTGCAAGCGGGGACATTTGTCGGTTGGGTGGCAGAACGCAATATCAATATCGATTTTTTTGTGAATTATCAGACCACCCTCAACCCATGTAACGACCCGCTCACCTTAGACCGCTTCGAGGTGATTACGGTTGGTTATAATGTACGCCTGCGCGATATCCCTAGCATTGCTGGACGTGTGATAACCGTTGTCCAAGCTGGCACACAAGCCCTCGTCCTGACAGAAGACCCCACTTGTGCCGATGGCTATAATTGGCGCAAAATTCAGGTCGAGGTGTTGGGTGTGATTTACGAGGGTTGGATAGCCGAAGCCCAGCGCCAAAATCAAGTCACTTATTTGGCACAAGCGACATCGGTGTTTAATTGCCTGCCACCCATCACGCCATTCACTATCGGGGAACGGGCGCGGTTGCGTTATGCCGATAATGCGCCCAAAAATCTACGCGCCAGCCCGTCTGAAAATGGCGAGGTGTTATTCGTCTTGCTCGATGGTGTGCCTGTCGAGATTGTCGGCGGACCCGTCTGTGATGGTAATTACATCTGGTGGCAAATTCGAGTATTATCCAACATCCCCGCCGTGGGTTGGTTGTATGAGGGACCGCGCCCTAACGGATGGTTACAACGGTTTGATGAACCTGTACCTGGGTATGGACGCTGATGAAAACACGTCTTCACGCCCATCCGAGACCCCTCACCGACCGCGTATCACAATTTGTGGCGTTGGGTGGGGTTATTTTATTGCTGATGAGCATCCCCTTTCAGCTATTTTTCGGTCTGGCGGGGGGTGGATTATTCTTCATGTCGGCGTTTTTTTCGGGCTTGATGATATTCCCTTTGCTCATGGCAACCGCCATCACCCCCGCAATACAGGTCGATAATGACGGATTAACACTGATGCCCATCCTGTGGAAGCACCATCGCGTGGCGTGGTCGGATATTCAGGCGGTCAAGCACTATCCGTTATTACCGCCAGCCGATGCCGAAGTCACGCGCAAAATCGCCATCGGCAAGGCGAAATACGCCCCTGCCAACGGCATTATGCTGGTCATCCCCAAATTGCCGTGGATGTATCGGATTGGGGGATTTTTTGCGGGCGAAAAACGGCAACCGATTATCGCCATCACCAACCGCGCTCATAGCCGATATGACGAATTGGTTTACGCCATCTTAGAACATACCGACCCCGCTATTCATGATGACGACATCAAACAGGTGAAATAAAAGAGGCGCATATCAGCGCCTCTTTATTTATTGTTTATCAGGGAACAGCAAAACCGAGTTCTGATGCGCGACGTTGATCCAACACCGATAACGCTTCGTATAATTGGGAACGGCGATAATAATATTCGCCATTATTGGGCGAAATTTCAATCGCACGGGTCAAATCGGCAATGGCAGATTGGGCATCACGCAAGCCGATATAGGCATTGGCGCGGTTGATATACAATTTATCATCGTTGGGACGTAATTCGATTGCCAAAGAAAAACTTTCAACCGCGCCCGCAAATTCGCCGATGATATTTTGCACCGTGCCACGATTCACCAACGGGACGACATAGTTGGGATCAATTTCGATAGCGCGGGTGTAATCGGCTTTGGCAGAAGCGTAATCAAATAAAAATTCGTATGCCAAACCACGATTATTATAGGCAGGGGCGAAATTATCGTCCAATTCAATCACAGTGGTGAAATCAATAATGGCTTTATTGACATTATCGGTGAGCAAATACAACATGCCACGACTCATATACACCAGTGGTTCATCAGGTGCGAGTTGACGGGCAGTTTCGATATCTGCCCATGCGTCATCTAGCCGATTCAGGTTATAACTCAGGCGGGAACGCAAGGCGTAGGCAATGGCGTATTCAGGGTCAAGTTCAATGGCGCGGTCAAAATCGGCATCGGCGGCAGGGAAGTTGTTCAATGCACGATGCAATGCCCCTCTAAAGGCATAGGCGGGCGCAAATTCGGGATTGAGTTCAATCGCCCGATTAAACGATGTCATGGCAACATCGTCATCCGTGCGCCAATAGGCAATCACCCCCGTCTGATACACCGATTCAGCCGTTTCGGTTTGGGCAGACATACTGAAAATGCCCAGAAGGCTCATAATTGCCCAAATGATAAGAACGCGCATCCACTGTTTCATAATTTTTCCCTGTCTACAATTTTTCTCTATTATAGGCGAAAGCGCATTCATTTTGCCCACAATATAAAAATCTCTCAACAGATTTTCGGAAATTTTTCATAAATGGCTGGCATGGTCGCGCACGAGTATCGTCATCGCCTCTATCCAAGCCGAGTTATCGTTCAAACAGGGGATGAAGATGAACTTCTGCGGGTCGCCACCGCCTTCGGCGAATTGTTCGCGTCCTTCGTTGCCCAATTCGTCTAATGTCTCTAGGCAATCGGTGACAAATCCGGGCGAGAACACCATCGGATACTGCACACCCTGATGGTGCAAATGCTCCAAAACGTCATCGGTATACGGTTCTAACCACTTTTCGGGTCCGAATTGCGATTGGAATGATAACACCCATTGGTCATCTGTCCAATTCATGGCGGTTGCGAGCAGGTGCGCGGTGCGTTCACAGTGGGCGCGATAGGGATCGCCTGTGCGGACATAGCGGTTGGGTATGCCATGAAAACTGATGATGATTTTATCAGGTTGGTGTGGTGCTTGGGCGATCTGTTCGCTGAGATGGGTTTTGAGGGCGTGTATATACGCGGGGTGGTCGTAATAGGGTGGGATAAAACGCACTGCAGGCATGTAGCGTTTTCGGTCGGATAATTTTCCCATGACCGATTGATACACGGCATCGTAAATCGAGGCGGTGGTGGTGCATGAAAATTGTGGGAACATCGGCAACACCACAATGCGGTCTATCCCTTCCGATTCGAGTTGAGCGATGGCGCTCGCTATGCTGGGATTGCCATACCGCATCCCTAATATCACCCGAAAATCATCGCCCAAACACGTTTGGAGAGCATCGGCTTGCGCTTGCGAATACACCAGCAACGGCGAGCCTTGTTCCAACCAGATACGGGCATATAATTTCGCCGATTTTTTAGGGCGCACTCGCAAAATGATGCCCCGTAAAATCGGTTGCCATAACCACGGGCTGTAATCAATCACACGGCGGTCAGATAAAAATTGGCGTAAATACGGACGTAAGGCTTTTGCAGTGGGGGCATCTGGCGTACCGAGTTGCGCGACCAACACCCCAATTTTAGACGAAGCAGGTGTATTCATGACTCATATCCCTTTTGGCGAATGTAAAAATATACACCCAATTCTACAAAATTCTATACAATTCTACATAGTGCCAAATGAAACCGATATGCCATGATACACATGAAAACTGTCCATGACGAATATCTACACTACTCTTGACCTCGTTTTGAACTTTGCAACGCATTATATAAGACTTCTGCCGCTTCCTCATTCCCATAAGGCGTATAAATTTCATAAGTCATATTGGGAATAAAAATATGCGATTCTTGAGCAACTAATTCTTAAAGAAGGACTTGCATCGCCAATAATTTATCGGTATGGCTCAATTTTTTTAACTCTGGAATAATTTGCTCAATGGTCATTTTAAGTCACCTTTCCTAAAACGATATTGATGATATAGTTGAGGACGCGATAACTAACGTCCCCTTATCTGTGAGTCATCTCACCACTTCACAGGCATGGCAGACATACCGTGCAACAAAATGGTCGGATTCCATTCCAATTCATCCACATCGACCGCGAGTTCGAGTGTGGTGAAGCGTTTGAGCAGTAAATCGAGCGCGATTGTCCCCTCTAAACGGGCAAGTGGTGCGCCTAAACAGTAATGTATCCCTGCCCCAAAGCCGATATGCTTGCCCGCGTTTTCGCGCTCAATATCGAACACATCGGGATTATGAAATATGGCAGGGTCACGATTTGCGCCCAAAAGCGCCCCCAATACCGCCTCGCCTTTGGGGATAGTCACACCGCCGATGGTCACATCTTCAAATGCCCAACGGGTAGTGGTCGTCTCGACGGGACCGTCATAACGCAAAATTTCTTCGATGGCGTTTTTGATGAGGGCGGGATTTTGGCGCAGTTTATCGAGTTGGTCTGGATGACGCAAAAAGGCGAGTGTGCCGTTGGCAATCAGATTCACAGTCGTCTCATGCCCCGCTACCAGCAATAAGAATATCATGCTGGTCAGTTCCATGTGGCTCATTTTATCGCCCGCTTCTTCGGCTTGAATGAGGTTGGTGAGCAAGTCATCTTGAGGATGCGCCTTGCGTTCATCAATCAGCATATTCAGGTAACTGGTGAATTCCATCGCCGAAATCATGCTTGTTTCTTGGTCGTTGCCGAATAACAAGTTGCGCGTCCATTCACGGAATTTGTCGCGGTCGGTAGATGGCACGCCTAACATCTCGGCGATGACAATCACGGGAATCGGGAAGGCATACATTTGGATGAGGTCGCCCTCGCGCACGGTTTGATTATCCATGCCATCCAAAAAATGCCCCGCGATTTCGGCGATGCGCGGGCGCAAATTTTCGACCATGCGTGGGGTGAAGGCTTTATGCACCAACGAGCGCAAGCGCGTGTGGCTAGGCGCATCCATATTGAGCAAGTGATAATTTACAACGGCAAAAATATCATCGGGATCTTGGGGCGGAAAATAACGATTCGCCAATTCTGCGGGCAAGGATTTATGGATTTCTTTGCCAAAACGCGGGTCTTTGAGGAAATTAGCGACATCCTCATAACGGGTTAAAAACCAAAATGGATTCTTGCTGATAGGTCCGATAGCACGATGCACAGGGTCTTCTTGGCGCATCTGGGCGTACATCATCTGCGCCTTGCCACGAGTCGGTGTCTCCCAAATCGGATAGGTCTTGGTCGTAATGGTCATAGTCCATCTCTCTGATTAAAAATCTACCAACGCTATCCTATAGTACGCCAAAAACCTCATTTTGTCTCACATTTAGGCGCTGGTAGCCAGTTGTGATGAGGTATTTTTATCACACGGCAGTTTGAATCCGAAGGTGCTACCCTCGCCATATTTGCTATTGAAAATAATTTCGCCCCGATGCCGTTCTATGATATTGCGTACAAGGCTCAACCCCAAACCTGTTCCGTCAATTTGTCCATTATCAGGGTCTTGTAACCGAAAAAACGGCTTGAATAAATTGGGTTGTTGATCTTCCGGAATTCCCATGCCTGTGTCGGTGATGGTCAACACGGCTTTATCTTGTTGTTGGTCGAGTCGGATGATGATTTTGCCGTTATTGGGGGTATATTTCACGGCATTGCCGAGGAGATTGATGATCGCCTCATGAATTTGGGCTTTATCACCCAAAACAGGCGATACGTTGTTGATGTCCGTCAGGATATTCTGGTTTTTGGTCTGAATCTGATGATCATATTCTGAGATTGCCTCTTTGATGAGGGTGTCTAAAGTGACTATTTCTTGAGTTTGCTGAATAGCAATTTGTTCAATTTGTTCTAACGATAAAATTTCGTTGATGATGTTATAAATACGGTTAATCACATGCGCCATCGCCTTGAAATAAGAATGATATTGCGGGTCAAATTTAGACTGGTCTTGTTCGAGCAGTTGGACATAACTCATCAATACCGATAGTGGGTTACGTAAATCATGCGCCGCCAAGCGTATCATATCGGTTTTGAGGTGTTCGAGTTCGCTCAATTTGCTATACAGTGTTTGTAATTCGACCACCTGATGTTGCGCCTGGGTGAACAATCTGCCGTTATCTAGTGCCACGCCGATTTGCCCCGCCAAAATTTGCATAAACTGAAAACGGTCTTCAGTGAAACGGTTATCGTAGGGCGTTTCGAGATTCAGAACACCGATAATTTTATCTTGCGATTGCAACGGGATAATCAATTGCGCTTTGGTATTGGGTAAGTGTGGAATTGGATAAATTTTATCATCCACAGAGGCATGTAGTTGCGCCGAAAAATTGGTTAAATCGATGGCTTGCAAAGTCTTTGAGAGTTCTTCTTGGGGTGGATATTTGCCAAATGTCTTCAGCAACCCGCCATACGGTGGATTTTGGATGTAAATAAAACCCGATGCGCCATCGCTCAGGCGGAGTGCGGCATCTAATGCAATATTGAGGAGCGAATCCATCGTGAGTCTGCCACTCAATTCTTCAGACACTTGGCGCATAATGTTCAATTGTTTGAGGCGCAGTTCCATATCCGCTTCGATAGATTTGCGCTTGGCAATATCTTCTAATAACAACAATGTACGCTTGCGCCAACGGTCATTAATCCACCATAACCCGATACTGGCGGATATGAGGGTCAAAAAGATAACTACAATTTGCCAACCCATACCAGTTTTCCTATCACCAATCATCTCACTTGTCTGAATTGTAACGGATTATACCGCAATATAACAATTTCTAAAAACGTAAACGACAATTCTGTACAAATCATGCTTAAATGGGGCGTTTTTTTGCGATAAAATAGGCTTACAATTGTATTTTTAGCGATATTCGAGTGGTGACATGACCTATATTCTCGGAATTGAATCCTCGTGTGATGAAACCGCCGCGGCGGTGGTGATAGACGGCAAAACGATTGCCTCAAGTGTGATTGCCTCGCAAATCGATTTACACGCGCAATATGGCGGTGTGTTTCCAGAGGTGGCATCCCGCGCTCATGTCGAGGCGATCAGCGCCGTTGTCGAACAAGCCATGCGTGAGGCGGGAATCCCGTATGCGACATTAGATGGCATCGCCGTCACACAGGGACCGGGCTTGGTCGGTTCGTTGCTGGTGGGGATTAATTATGCCAAAGGGTTAGCCATGTCGCTGAATAAACCCCTGATGGGGATTAATCACCTAGAAGGACATGTGTATTCGCTGTGGCTCACACAACCCTTTCGGGAGGTCGCGTTTCCAGTGGTCGTCCTGATCGTCAGTGGCGGACACACCGAATTGCTCCTCATGCGCGGGCATGGACAGTATGAACGACTGGGTGGCACACTCGATGATGCGGCGGGTGAAGCCTTCGATAAAGTCGGGCGGATGCTCAACCTGCCCTTTCCTGGCGGACCGCACATCGAAAAAGCGGGACAGCAGGGCAACGCATCGGCATATCCCTTCCCACGCGCCAAGCGAGATGACAGTTACGATTTCAGTTTTTCTGGGTTAAAAACCGCCGTCATGCGCGAGGTGATGGTCAAACCATCGGGTGATAAAAGCGATAAAAAATCGCAACTCCGCGCCGATATATCGGTGAATGATGTCGCCGCCAGTTTTCAGGAGGCATTGGTCGAGACGTTGGTGATGAAAACGGCACGCGCCGCCAAAGCCTATGGCGCGACCGAAATTTTCTTGTCGGGCGGTGTGAGCGCCAATCAGCGCCTACGCGCCTTGATGAAAAAAGAGACCGATTTGCCTGTGCGCTATCCGCCATTGAGTCTATGCACCGATAACGCCGCCATGATCGCCGCAGTTGCACATTTTCGCTATGGGGATAGGCTCAAGAAGGGTATGTTACCGCCCAATTGGGATATGGACGTGCGGACAATGTGGTCTCTAAGCGAGATGCGCTAGATATTCTTATCGAAAAATCAAGAAAAGGGTGTATAATCAAGATGTACATCTTGCAAAAAGCAAATATGGGATTTATTTGATGAATACCAAATATGTGATATTTAGGACGAATAAGCGTTCATATCGGATTACAACAACCAATAAATTATGGTTTGGGATGGTTTATGTGATTGCGGTTATTCATTCTAAATTATTCCCCTTAAAACCTGTCTGTGATGAAGATTTCCCCGAAGGTACACCCATTGCATAATCATTCACCACACATCTTTTGCCATTTCTTGCAAAAGTGTTAAATGCGCGTACACACGCTGATAATCTGGGTCATCGCTTTTACGAAACATCGCCAGAATACGGTCTTTACTATCTACAATCACACGATACCCGACAGATATATTTGCCTCTTCAATGGTGATTTCATCAACAAACACCCTATCACGCCATAATGTATAATCGCCACGTATATCCTTCGACATTTCTAAACCTTTTCTATCGGGGCTGATAATTTTGCGCCATGCCAAATAAACCGTTTTCGCTGTTGGTTTATCTAATCCCCAATATAGAAACTTAGGATGAATGTCGTAAGGCATTTGTATATTACCTCGCATTTTAGATATAGAACATAATATCAAAAGAGAATTGTTTTGTCAAATAAAAAAGGCGCACAGATGTGCGCCCTGATGCTGGATATTCTGCTTAATCACCTGCGACCAATTCGGGTTCTGGTGATGGTGTGTTTTGCGGTTTTTTGGGGGTATAAAAATCACCCACGCCCATTGGCGGGCGGGCTTTCGCCCCCTCTTTGACGGGGATATGGCTCATGGCATATTCCGCTAAGGCGGTGATGGTCAGGCTGGGATTGATGCCCGGATTTCCAGGGATGATAGACCCATCTATCACATACAAGCCCTCATAATTATTGACCTGAAATTTATCATTCACCACACCCTGTTCGGCAGTATGTCCCATCGGACACCCGCCTAACAAATGCGCGGTGGTGGGAATACCCAATAACGCCTCTGGAATGGCATCTTGTGGCACGCCGTTGGTTTTTTGGGCAAATTTTTCGGTGATGCCTTGCGAGATTTCAAACGGCGGTGAAATGCGCTCACCTGGGTTTAACCGTGAAATCAGACCGCGCCGTCCACCTGTAAAAATATTGCGCCCCAACCGCACGCGCATGGTGCTATCTTCGGTTTGCATGAACAACAAAATGGTGCTTCTGGTCGCCCACTTGGCATACACTTTGGTATAAAAAAAGTCGCGTGGGCGCGTGATGATGAGTTTTAATGCCCGACCAAACCGCCCCAACGTGCTACCGCCCGCGCCAATCATCGGCATGGCTAACATGCGAATGAATCCCGACCCTTTGGGATAGCGCACAGGTTCAAGATGCGTGTTATCATCCAACTTGAATAACGATGTGATGGCGATGCCAGTCGAAAAATCAATATCTTTGTTATATGATGTGCTACCAGGGATGGTCTCGCTGTTCGTGCGTACCATCTCGCCTAAACGGGGCGATAAATTGGGCAACGATTTGGATATATCCCGACAATGAAACAGCAATTTCAGCGTGCCTGTCACATGGGCAGACACGACCACGTTGCGCGTCCGCACAATTTTGCGCGTCAATTTGGGGATTAGGGCGGTGGATTTTTGATACACCACCTCGTAGCGTGCGCCATCGGCTTGACCATCCGGTAGGGGACGAATATCCACGACCTGCGCTTCGGCGCGGATTTCTGCACCCCATTTTTCGGCGAAATAGAGATAATTTTTCGTCAATGTGTTTTTGGCGTTATGCCGACATCCAACCATGCACCCGCCACAGTGGATACACCCCGCCCGTTCTGGACCCTCACCACCAAAAAACGGGTCTGGGACGGTTTGCCCCTCTTTGCCTTCTTCACCGAAGAATACGGCGACATTGGCAGGCTTAAAAGTGGCTTCTTTGCCCAATTCGACCGCGATTTCGCGCAGAATATCATCCGCGGGCGACATACGCGGGTTGGCTGTCACGCCGAGCATCCGCTTGGCGGTATCGTAATGGGGACGGAGCATCGTCTTCCAATCGCCAAAATCACGCCATGACGGGGCATCGAACAATTTTTCGTCTGGCTCCATCAACACATTGGCATACACCAAACTACCCCCACCCACACCACTGCCATGCAATGCCATGACGTTGTTCATGAGGGTGATTTCAAATATACCAAAGCATCGAAACAGGGGATACCATAAAAATTTGAATACATTCCAATTACTTTTCGGAAAATCCTTATCAGCATAGCGTTTGCCACGCTCTAACACCAACACCTTATACCCCTTTTCGGTGAGGCGCATCACAGAAACACTACCGCCAAATCCAGAACCGACCACAATATAATCAAACGTTTCATTTGCCATATCTAATTTAACCTTCATTTAATTCTATCTTATGGCAATTGTACCCCTATTTATAAAATTGCGCTATAAAGTGGTGCTAATTATCGTTGTATATCTGCCCACATGCGCCAAAAATGTTTATCAAACGCGCCACCGTGACCATCGATGTAGATTTTATGACCGCGTTCTAGTAGCGTCCGTACCATCGCCACATCGGGCTTGTCCTCTGGTTTGGCGATGTGCGCGGGTGGGGGATAAAAACAATCCGCCATGAACATGACGTTATCTTCGACCACCGTGACGAGGGTTGAATCATCGGCGTGGTTGCCCCCGATGTGTTCTATCAGCAGTGTCACCCCATCCAACGGGAAAAAATCGGCTTTTTTGCGGATGATAACCGATGGAAACACCAGCCGAAAGCCGTCCCAATCATCGCGCATCAAGTCACGCAGGGCGCTAAAACTGGGTTTGAGCGCGGGAATTTCACGAATAACGCGCTCGACATGCTCATGACTCCACGGATTTTTGGCGTATTCTTTAACCCGAAATTCGCAAACCATATGCGCCACAATCGGCACGTTATAAATCTGCCCACCAAAAGTATGATCCCAATGATGATGCGTATAAATCAGGTGACTCATCGGTGGGGCGTTGATGCGCCCTAATGCCGATATGACCGCACGCGCATGATTATGACAATTGCCCGCGTCAATCAGTACCGTTTGAGTGGGGGTAATCACCGCGCCGATGACGGGACGAAATGTGTCTTTATCAGGCGGGTAAATCCATACGTGGTCGCTAATTTGTTTGAAGTCGGTCATGGTTAGGCGATGTCCATCTCTAAAACGGGCGCAAAAGCCGCTTCGAGCGCCTCTAACGTCTCGGCACGGTTGATAGCATCACGAATAGACGAGGCATCAAACATGCCTGTGGTATAAACCAGCAATTGCCCGCGCAATTCACGGATAGCGTTGATTTCGGGCATGTTGGTGGTGGCGATAGTCAAACGGGCTTGGGCTTGCGCCATGCGGATGCGTTCTAATACGGTGGGTTGTGGCAATGTCTCGCCTGTGAGCAGGTAATGATGAATGTGCTTGAACACCCACGGATTGCCTAGCGATGCCCGTCCGACCATCACGCCATCACACCCTGTACGGTCTATCATGCGTTTGGCATCTTCACCCGTCCACACATCGCCGTTGCCGATAACGGGAATATGCTTCACGGTTTGTTTGACCTTGCCTATCCAATCCCAATCAGCTTCGCCATTATGACCCTGCGTGGCGAATCGGGCATGAACGGCAATCGCTTTCACACCCGCATCTTCGGCGGCTTGCGCGAATGGGATACAGGTGGGATTATCTGGCGACCATCCCGCCCGAATTTTGACGGTGACAGGCACCTTGACAGCATCCACAACCGCCTTGACAACGGCTGTCGCGGTGCAAACATCGCGCATGAGCGCCGCCCCTGCCCCGCCTTTGGCGATTTTTGGCACCCAACACCCCATGTTAATATCGACAATATCCGCGCCATATGCTTCGACCAATTGCGCCGCTTCTGCCATTTGGGCGGGGTCACTCCCAAACAGTTGCACCGCCACGGGGCGTTGTTCATCCATCCAATCGAACATCCGCATAGTGCGTTCCCGCGAGCCTTTATATTGCAAGGCATGACTGCTGATGAGTTCCGTGCAGACCAAACCCAATCCGCCTTGTTGACGGCACAACGTCCGAAAGACGTGGTTGGTCTGACCCGCCATCGGCGCTAAAAATAGAGGCGGGTCTATGCGGATATTGCCGATAAAAATAGGGTTGAGGTAATTGTCCATAAGCATTTTAGTGTCAGGATTATTTTTCGATTTTGGGGATATAGATACTATTGCCTCAATATAGGGCGGATATACGCTTCGCTAATCCGCCCGTACACACATCAAACTTCTTACGATTGTAGGGGACGATTAGCGCAAGGCGCGTATATCGTCCCTATGGCTAACACATCATACAAATCTCATCCAATGATGTGCAATGCCGTTTGTCTGCCATGCAACCAACGCATGACCCCATTTTGCAAAACGGCATCTTCTTCGAGCATGATACGGACTTCTTGCCCGCCCCATTCGGGGACGGGTTTGATGATGTTCAATTCGATCGAGTAGACGGTGTTATCATGCACCTCGTAATCACCCGACCCCGCCACACGAATCTGGTTATCCCACAAGCCGATGGTCGGGCCCGCGGCGTGTCCGTGATAACCCAACGGGTGGCTATACACACACGGATTGATGCCTTCGGCTTTGGCATGGGCGATTGTATCGGCTAAAATCTCGTTGCCTGTCCGTCCGATACGGATATTGTGCATGAGGATGTTTTGAAGACGATTGCCTTCTGCGAGGGCATCTTTTAGCCCCTGCGGGGCATCTTTTTCGCCCGCTTTCAACACATAGGCATGTTGTTGTTGATCAGTCGCCAAACCGAGATAGTAAAATCCAATATCACAATGGAGCAAATCGCCGGGCATAATCACCTTGCGCCCTGCATCTTTGATGTTAATCGCCGTGAAGGGGTTATCTTGTGCCTGAATTTCAACCGTTGGATGAAACCACGCCCCCAAGCCCATGCGCTGCATGGTTTCGCGCATCCACCACACCACATCATCGGTGGTGGTGATTCCGGGTTGTATCAGACGTGTCGAAAAGGCTTCGGCGATAATCGCATGACCGATTTCTACAATCCCAGGATACACCGTAATTTCGGCAGGGGTACGTGTTTCGAGCCACGCCACCGCGAGACGTTCCGCGCTTTTCATTTTGTGGCGCAAATCGCCATTTTTATCCAACGCGAATAAATAGGTGTGTTGACTGTGCGATAACCCATCGCCAAAAGCAAAATTATCCGATATGTTGATGCCAATCGTCTGCGGATTGCGTTCCTGAATCACCCGCGCCAACGCATCATATTGATCGGGTTCTTCATCCGGATTCCACACCGATTGATAAAATCCGGGCATATCATATCGGCTGACCGTCAGGCGTTCCACTGTGCCATCGGGCTTGCGATAAAACACCAAAATTGTGCGCCGACGCGCCGACATCGCGGGTTGTGGGAGCAACGTCATGACCACGGGGTCTTCGTTATATTCGCGGGCGATGACCAGCCACATATCGAAGCCTTCCCGTTTCATCAAGTCGGGTAGAATGTGGTCGAGCCGATATTTCAGCCAATCGTTACGAATATCGGCTTGTTGGCGCAAGGATAACATTTTTTGGCGATAGGCTTTGAGCATATCTATTTCTTCTTCCCGATACGGCGCAACCCCTGAAAATGCGGGTCGCCTTGAATTTGTAACCAACGATTTTCACCACCATCAGTATGCCATTCAACGACATGCAAGCCGTTGGGATCTTCATATTCCAACACAGGCGGGAGGTTGAACAACATCTGACGCAACACGCCAATCAATTCTTTGCGTTTTTCGCCACTGCGGAGGATAAAATATTTTCCGGGTTCCCATTCAAATTGAATCGGCATCCCGTTCCAGTTGCCTTCCATTTTGATGGGGACAGTGGCTTGGGTGCAATTCATATAAATACTTTGCAGGCGATTCTTCCAGAGGGTATGATTTACCCGTTCTTCGATGTAATACGGGCGCGGTTCAGGCGTGGAATAAAACCATTTACGGGCATCAGTAGCCATAAAAATTTCTCCATGATGTTATCTATTTCGACATGGGTATAGTGTACCCGCTTTGGGCGCGTTTGGGTAGGCAACGCCTTACATCTTAGGGCATTTTCCAATTGCCTAGCCATTTTACACGCGGAAATTTATCTTTCACGGCATTATAAAATGTTTGGTCAGATGTCCAAAAATCACATTGAAAGCGTTCCGATAATGCCAAATACTGCGTATCATAAGCACGCGGGCGATTTAATTGATAAGCCAATTCATACGCATCTTTCAATAAATCGTCATCCTCATAGAACGTAACTGAATAGCGTAGTAATCGTGTTAAAATCAGATGACCATCCTCATGGGTCATGCGACTTTGATATACTACCTTACGCATGACAGCAGTGATTTCAGATTTGAGTAGATGTGGCGCAATGAGTTCTACATGTGCATTTTTCCATGTTGCCAATAAATGATTTGCTTGTGTATGTAACGGCTCATCAACAAGACTAAACGCAATAAAGATATTCGAATCAACCACAATCATTCTTCATCATCCTCGCCATCGCGGATTTCGCGCAACATCGCAATCGCATCCATTTCAGCAAATACATTGCCCCGTTCCGCGATAATTTTGGCACGTATGGCATTGATTTCATCAAACCATGCGTCATAATCGAATGGCGTATCGGGATGAACATCTTGGTTAATATGGTCGCGCACACGTTTTTGCGCCTCGCTATCCAGTTGATGATATTTTTCGATGATTTCGCGCTCTAGTAGGGTCATGGGGACACTCCTTTTTATTATGATTATATCACCATATCATCCATTATCGTAAACAGCGCGTTACGCGATACATCACGTAGAATGTGCCTATTTTGGAGGATAGCGCCCAACCCCAACCAATATTCGTCTTGAACGCAAGCGCATTTCATCATTTAATTTCAATAAAAAGACCGTGACACGACCTTCTGGTGTCATAGGTATAATCACGGCTCCATTTAGGCGAAAATGATTCTCCCATTCATCTTTTCTGGGATTAAACAACAAGGTTACTTGATTGGTCTCTGGGTCAAACGAGGCAAAATTCGCGCCTTTATTGCGATTGCACTCCAAACAGGCAAGACACAAATTTTCAGATAGCGTTTTCCCACGATGTTGTTCGGGGATAATATGGTCAATTTCATGTTTATATAAACTATCTGCTTGATGAATAAGGCAGTATTCGCACCGATATTCGGCACGTTCAGCCACTTCCTGCCTCAATATCTCTGGGATATACGTCATTTTGCCTTCACCTGATGATGTGCTTTCGCTTTAAGCAACATCACAAAATGATTTATCTGGCTGGCTTCATCCAATTCGGCGCGTTCTTCATCGGTTAACGCCCCATTCCGATTTGCATCCAACAGATATTGTAACCGTGCTTGCGCCATATCCGATGCGTGAAAGGCGATAATCGCCTCTGGTGTGGGTGAAGATAATAAAAATGTCATCACCTCGTCTTGAATGGTCATCACAGTGCTATAATCGCTCATGGGTAATTGCTCCAATTCTCGTCACGGCGCACGCGCTTTTGCGCCTCGCTATCCAGTTGGTGATATTTTTCGATGATTTCGCGTTCTAGTAGGGTCATGGGGACACTCCTGTTTTATCATCATTATACCCCGTTTTCGCCCAAAAAATTTCGCCCCGCTTACGTGGGGGCTGGAAAAACCACAGAATTCAGCATTCAGAAGACAGAAATCAAAATCAGAATAAACTTTTACCTCAAAATGGGTTCAAAAACAGCCCCTTCAGTGGGCTTCCAAAATTCGGATAGGTAGGGGTTTTGAACCCCTACCGAAGTAGATATTTACCCTACACCCCCGCCAGTGTTTCCAATCTATCCACCATATCGGCGAGGACACCGAAGGTCGTCTCGACGGCATCGGGTTTAGTCATATCCACGCCCGCGTGTTTGAGCGCGTCAATCGGGTACATCGCCCCGCCAGAACTCAAAAAGTCGAGATAACGACTGACGGCATTCTCTTTCCCTGCCAAAATGCCTTTCGCCAATTCGTGGGCGGCGCTGATGCCTGTGGCGTAGGCATACACATAATAGGCGTTATACAGGTGTCCGAATGTCGCCCATGTGATGCCGATGCGTTCCCGTTCATAACCCATTTCTGTGCCGTAGCCTTCGGCGAACAAATCGGCGCATAGGTTGATGAGTTCATCCGCCGTCACACCCTGCCCTTTTTCGACCCGTTGATGCACTTCCAACTCAAAGCGGGCGAGTGTCGGCATAATGAAGAAATAACGGTGGAAATTGCTCATGGCTTCTTCGATGAGCGCGATTTGGAATTGTGTATCGGGCATCGCTTCGCGCAGATAGGCACGGGTCATGGCTTGGTTAAAATTCGATGCCACTTCCGCGGCGAACAGCGTGTATCGGCTATTCACCAACGGTTGATGTTTCTTGGAGAGGTGACTGTGCATACTATGACCCAATTCGTGCGCCAGCGTGCTGAGTGCGCCCATCGAATCATCATAACTCATCATGATGAAGGGCATGGTGTCGTATGTCCCAAACGAGAATGCGCCTGTGCGTTTGCCTTTATTCACGGCGCGGTCTACCCAACGGTCTTGTAGGCATCCTTGCCGTAAATCGTTCACATAGGCATCGCCAAGCGGTTTCATACCGTTGCTAATCCATTCTACGGCTTGCTCAAACGGCACAACGGGCGGGTTGGATGTGAGCGGTGCCCAAATATCATACGGTTGCAACGAGTCCACGCCCAAAATCCGACGGCGCACATTCCAATATTTATGCCATGTGGGGATATTTTTCTTGAACGTATCTATCAAGTTATAAAACACGTCTACGGGGATATTATTTTGGAACAGCGCGGCTTCGAGCGTGTTATTGAATCCGCGCACCCGTTGATAAAACACATCGCGCTTGACACTGCCGATATACGCCGTGGCGATGGTGTTTTTGAACGCCAGATAGCCATCGGTATAACTTTCGTATGCCGTTTTGCGGACGGTGCGGTCTGGGCTATCCATCCATGTGTCATACGTGCTTTGTGCTACGGGGAGCGATTTGCCGTTGCTATCTTTGGCATCGGCGAATTTCATGTCGGCGCTGGTGAGGATTTCAAACACATTTTCTGTGCCACTCATCGGGTCGGATGCCATGCCCAAAATTTGCTCAACTTCGGCGCTCCGCACATGCTTCTGACGGCGGAACAGGTTATCGACATATTGGGTATAATGCGCGATACGCGGTTCTTGTGCCATCCATGTGGTGAGTGTCGATTGACCAATGGCGATGAGTTCGGGATCTAAAAATGAGAGCGATGCCATCGTTTGACCGAATAAGCCACCCGCCTTATCGCTCATGGCGACCGCTTTATCATCCAACGCATTACAGGCGGCTTGCATGGCGGCATAAAAATAGAGGTTCATCATCTTGCGTTGGATGGTCTCTGCCAATTCGATAAAATCGGCGAGGGTTTGGGCGCTCTCGGCGAGTTTGCCCGCGAATTTACGCGCATCGGGCAGTAATGCCACCAATTCGTCTGCCGATTTTTCCCATTCATCCCAATTGGCGAATACACTAGGGGCATTCCATGTCAATTCTGGCGCGATTTGCTCGCGTGGGAGTAATTCAGACATCAAAAATATCTCCTATTCAAAAAAATTTTAAGCATTGTAAACAGTTTAATTGGATTAACTGAAAAAAGCAACTAAACTTGTGGGCGATTTTTGAAAATCACCACCTTGCGCCGATAATTAATGGTATATTCTTTCAGGCGTTCCTCTGCTTGTTGAAATTCGGGACTGGTCAGGGCATTTTTGAGGATGGATGCGCTTTCGCACACAAATTCGACAAACCGCTCTGGCTGATTTTCGCCATAGACTTGCCATGCGTAAATCATGTATAACCCCATTTTTTGCAACTCTGGGACAAACTCACCCAAGACGTATTGATAATATTCCTCATGCCTATCGGGATGAATATCATACATAATCATAATGCGGTGGCTAGGGGTGATTAACATGGATCATCGCTCCTTATTCATGCGTCTACCCTATTTTATCATAGCTAAAGCAAATAAGCACTTGCCCCTAAGCCAAGTCTTAGGTATTGTTTTAGGTTATATTGAGAAATCATGCGTAGAGATAAAAAAACATGCCCGATTTACAACAACGTTTAGATGATTTACGCCAACGCTTAACACGGTTATCTGCCAAAATTGGCACAGAAGATATTCGTACCGACCTCGCCGATATCGAGCGGACTGCCCGACAATTATTGGCAGAAGCCAAAAACACCCCGCATGAAGCGACCGCACAGGCGTTATTCGCCGAAGTCGCCAAATTGAATCAACCTGTGAGTAGCAACCAAACTGCCATTCGTGGCTTGTTGCGCCGTGCGCGGATTCGCATCGAAATCGCAGGGGATGATGATGATATCGATGAAGCGTTAGATATTTTAGAAGAGGCAATCGCGCTCGATTCGGGTTACGAAGAGACGCTATTGCTCCTCAAAGAGGCGGCGCAAAAAACACCCCATGCCTTGCAACGGGTATCGGATTTATTCAAACGATACAACCTCAAACCCCCCGCCGCCAAAGCCACACCCGAAACGCCTGTGATACAATCGGCATTACCGCCTGTGAATGATGAATCACCATCGCCGTTTAATGATAGTCCCATCCCGCCGCCACGCCCGTCATCCACCACACCACCACCCAATACTGTGCGTCCCACCACGCCGACCACATCGACAGGCACGATGCGCCGTGTCGGGCAAGTCGGTGAATTGGATGAGATGATGTCCGAGCTGACACAAGCCTATTATGCGGGGGATTATCAAGCCACTATCGAAGTAGCTAACCGCATTTTGGCGCAATCGCCCAACAACCCCACGGCGGGCGAATATCGCGCCAAAGCCGAAGATAACCTCATTCGCGGTGTCGTCCCCGACCATCGTATCCCGTTTGATGCGCGGGTGGCATACAACCGCGCCAATTCGTTGGTGCGGGCGGGCAATTATGAAGAGGCAGAACGCCTTTATCGTGAGGCACGCGATTTAGCCGAGCGCAGTGGCATTTTATCGTGGAAAGATGCCGAACAAGCTATGTTAGACATTCAAGATCTCGCCTTAGCGCGTGAATTGCTCACCGAAGGCGATAGGCTCATGGCAACCGATAACTGGTCGGATGCGCTCCGCAAATATGAAGGGGCGTTGCGCGTGGTGGCGAATGATCCCCAAGCCGAAGAACGCGCCGAAAATGTGCGCCGTATCCTGAGCGAAGTCGACCAAATCACCGTCAAATTGAGTACGATGAGTGGCACACTTGCCGACCAAACAGGGCAAATTCAGGGCATCCTCAGCGCCATTGCGCGGGTACGTCAATTATTGCCCAACAGCCAACGCTTGGCATCGTTACAAGCCGAAGCGAATAACAAACTCGCTTCGCTCAAGGCACAAATCAACGACCAAGCGCAAGCGGCACTCGCCCGCGCCGCCAACGCCCTTTCACTCGAAGAAAAAATGCTGGTCAGCACTGAAGCCACGCGCCTGCTCGAATTGGGTGTCGAACTCGACCCATCGGATACACGCCTCGCGGGATTACTCAACGATTCGCGGGCGCTTTCAGTCGAGATGCAACGCGCACGCCAAACCTTAGAACGCGCTTCGGCGATGATTGCCCAAAATTTTGATGCCGAACTCTCGCAGGCACGGGCGATGTTGGCAGGCTTGCGGGATTACGCTCAAGATGAACGCTATCGGCTATCGGTGAATGAGTTGTTCAATCGGCATTTGGAACGGGCAGAAATCGCACTGGAAGAAGGCGACCTGACGGAAGCGCAGACGTGGCTCGACACTTTGCGCGAAGACCCGTTCCGTATTTTGGGCAAACGGGGCGAATTAACACGGCTCGAAAATCAGGTGCGACGCGAAAAACAACGCGGGCGCTTGTTAATCGGCGCGATTATTGGCGGTATCATCATCATTTTAGCGGCATTGGCTTTCGTCACCCGTCCACAATGGGAGCCAGTGTTATTCCCACCACCAACGGCAACTGCCACGGAAACATACACACCATCCATCACACCAACACCGAGCGATACACCTACCCCAAGTAGCACACCTACACCAAGCGAGACCCCCACGGCAACGGTGACACCATCGCCGACCAATACACCGAGCAATACCCCCACCGCCACATGGACGGTCACACCTTCGTTGACAGTCACACCTTCGTTGACAGTCACACCTTCGTATACGCCAACCGAGACGAATACGCCAACCCATACGCCAACGGTGACACCGACCTATACCGAGACAAGCACCCCAACAGCCACATTCACGCCGACCATCACGCCGACACCGATTGCCATTTGCATCGTGGTCGTCAGACCAGAAAATGCGGCAGTTGTGCGGGTTGCGCCCGGTCAAAATGAGTTATCACTAGGCGTGTTGCCATCTGGCACAATTATGGAGGTATTAGAACAACGCAGAAACACCACCACCAACGCGGTTTGGTATAACATCAAAGTTCAAGTCGAACAAGCCACGCTCACGGGTTGGGTACGGAGTGATTTGGTGGTTGCCACCAGCAATACGGAATGTCCGTTAATACCCTAAAATCAAAAAGGCGCGATATGCGCCTTTTTGATCGTGTATCTTACAAATGAGGGACGATATATGCCCTGCGGGTTAATCGTCTCCTATACATCATGGAAATTATCGCGTTTGTACGGGTGGATTAACAAAGCGTATATCCATCCGCCCTATTACCTGTTATTTCTCAGGTTTATTGTTGTTCACCATATCCGCCACACGGTTTATCATCCCTGTGACTTCCATCGGGAAGATAAATTTGGTGGATGGGCTTTGACCCACGGCTTTCAGCGCATCCAGGTATTGCAACAATAAGGTATTGTTATCCAATGTTCGGGCGATTTCGTAAATCGCCTCAAGCGCCTTGCTAAACCCTTGTGCGCGGAGCAATTGCGCTTGGCGTTCACCTTCCGCCTCAAGAATAGCCGATTGCTTTTTACCTTCGGCGCGGAGAATATTGGCTTGGCGTTCACCTTCGGCTTCGAGAATGGCGGCTTCACGCTCACCACTGGCGCGGGTGACGGCGGCGCGGCGTTCACGCTCGGCGGTCATTTGGCGGTTCATGGCATCTTGCACATCACGCGGTGGCACAATTTCGCGGATTTCAACACTGGTCACTTTGATACCCCAGCGTTCTGTCACCTCATCGAGTTTAATCCGCAACGTGTCATTGATTTTTTCACGTTTCGATAGCACCGAGTCGAGGTCAATATCACCAATCACGGCGCGGAGGGTGGTGGTGGCAATGTTAATCGAGGCGCTGACCACATTTTCGACCTCCAACACCGATTTACGCGGTTCTACGATGCGATAGTAGACCAAAAAGTCAATCGCAATCGGCGCATTATCTTGCGTAATCGCAGTTTGTGAGGGAATATCCAAAAAGCGTTCCCGAATATCCACACTAACCGCCCGTTCAATAAAAGGGATGACGAACACCACCCCCGGCCCGCGTGTCCCCGCATAGCGCCCCAGCGACAAAATCACCAGTCGTTGGTATTGTGGCACAATCCGTAACACCTGAGAGAAAAAATAGAAGATGAAAACCAGTATAAAAATGCCAATTAACAACGGTAGTTCTTGCATGTTAGAGTGCCTCCTCTTGTGTGTGTATTTCATCTGAGCGTTTGCGCTTCAGACTTTCGACAATCAATTGTAAACCATCACGCTCTAATACCACCACCGATTCACCCGCTTTGATAGCGACATCGCTGGTAGCAGACCAAATTTCACTTTCGACCAAAACCGTGCCAGTCGGGTTAATATCGGTTGTCGCACGCCCAACAGCGCCAATCAGTTCATCATCTTTGCTGGTGGTGGCATGTGGAGCAAGCCCAACACGCAAAGCGGGCAACAGCACATATTGGCAATATGCCGCCAACAACAACATCACAATGCCGATGACAAATGGCGAGACAATCATGCCATTAAACAAAAACAAGCCACCGACACCCTGTAATATGATGCCCCCCCACGCCAACACGAAATATTCGTGTTTGATAAATGGCATAATCGAATACCCCGCCGCGCCTATCATCATCACCAAAACGGCTAACCAATTGGTCGGCATTTGAAATAAGATGACCGCGCTGATGCCAATTCCCGCAAATGCCAAAAATTCTAATGCCCCTGTGCCTGGTAAGTGTGTCGCTGTGACCGTTATCCACAAGCTGATCACAAATATCACAAAGACAATGCTGGGGTCTGTGAGTGTGGGGTTAATCGTCAAAAAGCCCATACACATCCACCTTTCTTCTATTTTATAATTTCCAACACCCTTATTATTACCTAGTTTACATCTAAATTACCTAGTTTACATCTAAAAAATGCCCTAGTCTTTGGGGGATTATATAGATTTTAATGTTCCTTAACACAAATTATAACCGATATCAAAAAAAAGATACCACTCTCGCAATCGTGTACTAAATCCCCTATAATATTTTTAATATCAATTCAAACAAGTTGAGCATCATCCATTGAACACACAGGACAATTTGCGCGTCAATTCGGAACGATTATGGCGCGATTTTATTGAACTCTCTCATATCGGCGAGACGCGAGCAGGCGGTGTAGAACGTTTGGCGCTCTCGAATGAAGATTTACGGGCGCGGTTATGGTTTGCCAACAAACTCGAAACCATTGGGTTGCACGTTTATGATGATGAGGCGGGCAATTGGAGCGGGGTATTGCCCTGTGGCAACATCAAAGCCAAAACATTCCTCATCGGCTCTCATTTAGATGGTGTACCCGATGGCGGACGATACGATAATTCCGTTGGGATTATTTGCGCGTTAGAATGTGCGCGGGTTATTCAATCGGCGGGGATACAATTGCCATTTCATCTGGAAATCATCAATTTTACCGATGGCGAAGGCTGTTGGCAGTCGTTGTTTGGCAGTCGGGCATTAGCCAATAAAATCACCGATAATTATATGACCGACACCCCCACCGATTATGCCCCATTTCGTGCCGCACTCATGCGAGCAGGCATCAGCCCCGCCAAAGTCAAAAATGCCAAACGCGCCCCTCATCATTTAGCAGGTTACTTAGAAATTCATATCGAACAGGGTTATCGGCTGGATGATGCCAAAATTCCGATCGGCGTTGTTACGCATATTGTCGGCAGGACGACCTATCAGATGACCTTTTTTGGTGAAGCGGGGCATAGTGGCACGACCCGCCTCAAAAATCGGCGCGATGCCTTGCGCGGTGCGGCGGCGTTCATCAGCGAGGCACATCGCATCGTCCAACAAGAGTATCCGACAGGCGTATTCAATTGTGGCAATGTTCATGTGTCGCCTGGTGCATTTAACATCATCCCATCAGAGGCGCAATTGACCGTAGAATGTCGGCATTACGACAAACGCATCCTAGCCGATATGGAGAGCCGAATCCTCAAGCTGGCGCAAGACATCGCCATCCAAAATCGCCTGACCGTCAGCCAAAAACGCGAAACACACATGCCCGCCGCCCCCCTATCCCCCGATATTGCCAACCACATCCGAACCGCCTGTAAAAAATTGAATACCGTCAGTTTAGATGTGATTAGTTATGCGGGGCATGACGCACAAATGATGTACGACATCACCCCAACAGGCATGATTTTTATCCCATCGCAAGGTGGAATCAGCCACAGCCCTAAAGAATTTACCGCATGGGATGATGTGGTGCTAGGCGCGAATGTGTTGCTCCATACCATCTTAAACATTGCCGAAAAATATGATAAGTGAGATATAATGTCTGGTATTCCCCAAATTCCGATTGAAAAAATTAAGGCACTACCCTATTTACACACCGAGACAGTCCTCGAACAGCATTTAGACGCGATGGGTCACATGAATATCCGTCATTATCTCGGCTTTTTTGATAACGCGGGTTGGAAGTTCTTCTCCGATTATTTCGGCTTAACGCTGGAGTATTATCAGACGCACCAAGTCGGCATGTTCGCGCTCAAACAATTTTTGCATTACACCGCCGAAGTCCGTTTGGGGGATGTGGTAGATATTTATGGGCGCGTCATCAGTCGGACAGCGAAGCGCGTGCATTTTATGATGTTCATGGTCAACAAAGAAAAAGATGTATTATCGGCGATTTTCGAGTCGTTGGGGTCATTTGCAGATTTAACCACACGGCGCACCGCCCCATTTCGGGATGACATCGCACAAAAAATGGATGCGATTTTGCGCGTGCATGAGGGATTAGATTGGTCGCCACCGCTCAGTGGTGCATTACAAGCCTAAACAGGCTCACATAGCCAATTCATCCACAATTTAAGCAAGCGTGATGTAGTAGAGATAATCTGGAGGCATTTTTCATGCGTACACTGTTATTATCTCTATGCTTGATTATCACCGTGTCGCTATCGGCACAAACCGACATCCTCACGCCCGATACATCCACTTTTCGCGGGGATGTAGGGCGCTTGGGCGTGTACGATTCGCCCCCTGTTCTATCATCCCCCACGTTGTTATGGTCATTCGATACCCCGCGCCCAAATCGGACGACACCTGCCGTTGCCGATGGATTGGTGTTTATCGGCAACGAAGAAGGCACGCTCTACGTGCTAGACGTGAACACGGGTGTCGAAAAATGGTCATTCAAGACGGGTGGCGCGGTCGTCTCTAGCCCAACGGTGTTAAATGGAACACTGTATTTCGGCAGTTTAGATAAATCAGTATATGCCCTCAACGCCAACAACGGCATTTTTGTGTGGCAATACGAAACCGATGGTCAAATTTATTCATCGCCGTTGGTAATAGATGATGTGCTATATATCGGCAGTTTGGATAATCACCTCTACGCCCTGTCTATTTTGCGGGGTGAACTGATTTGGCGCTTCGATACAGGCGGTCAGGTTTGGTCATCGCCCGCGTATCAGGATGGTGTTATCGTGATAGGTAGTCGGAGTGGCAAAATTTATGCTGTAGATAGCCAAACAGGACTCGAAATATGGCATATCCAAACCGAAAAACCGATGGATGCGACACCCGCAATTTTAGATAACATCGTATATATCGGCGGACGCGATGGCATATTCCGAGCGATTTCGCTGGCGGATGGGGCACTTATTTGGCAACACGATTTGCAAAGTGAGATGTATGCTTCGGCGGCTGTGACCGAGTTTGAGGTGTTGGTATTTGGCTATAATGGCGTTTTGCACGCCTTCAATCGGGATGACGGCGCGGTGTTATGGCGCTTTGAATTGGGCAACATCGCCTATTCTTCGCCAAGTGTGGCGGGGGATGTGGTCTACGCCCTCAGCGAGACCAACGGGTTGTTGTATGCCATCGATATTCGCACAGGGACAGAATTGTGGCGCTATGTGACGGGGACACAAGGCGATTATCGCTCATCCGCGCCTGTTTTGGTGGACGGCGTGTTGTTTGTCGGCAGTAATAGCGAGGGCGTATTGGCGCTCAGGGATTAAAGAAAAGGGTTTATCGTATGTTCAAATATGGGATTTTAGGGTTATTGGTCATTGGGGTGGTGCTAGTCGGATTCTCGCTCATAGACGGTGGGGGTGGCAACATCAGCGCCGAAGCCCAACTCACGGTCGGCACACCCAACCTTGCGGGATATTCACGGGCGGATGCGCCATATGATTGGCAATTCCCGCGTGATTTTGGCAGTCACGATACGTTTCAGACCGAATGGTGGTATTACACGGGCAACCTAACCGATGAAACAGGTCGCCGATTTGGGTATCAGTTCACCATTTTTCGGCGTGCTATCGCCCCAACATCGGTAAAGAGCGATTCGGAATGGCGCACGAATCAGATTTTTATGGCACACTTCACCATCAGCGACATCGCAAATCAACAATTTTTTCATGATGAACGCTATGGACGTGGGAGTGCCGATTTAGCAGGCGCATTGCCGAATGATAACAATCCAAGCGCATCGTATCGGGTATGGCTCGAAGATTGGCAAGTCTACGCTATCGATGAAACCCATACCATCACACGCATCAGCGCCGCGAGCAATAACTTTGCAGTAGATTTATCGCTAGAGCAAGTCAAACCACCCGCCCTACAAGGTGATAATGGTCTGAGCCAAAAAAGTCCCGAAATCGGCAACGCCAGTTACTATTACACGCTCTCACGCTTGATCACAAGCGGGATAATCACCATCAACGAGCAAAATTTCGCTGTGACGGGCTACACATGGAAAGACCATGAATTCTCGACCAGCGCACTTGGCGATGGCGCACAAGGTTGGGATTGGTTTGGGTTGATTTTCGATAACGATTACGAATTAATGGTCGGCAAAATCCGCATGGAAGACGGCGGACGTGAACCTGCTTTCGGTGGCTTGTTGATTTATCCCGATGGAAGCACGCGCTATCTCGCCTCTGAGATGTTCACCATCACACCAACAGGCACATGGCGTAGCCCGCATACCAATGCCGACTATCCATCGGGTTGGATAATCACACTCGACGGCGCGATTTTCGAGGATGGCGCATCGCGTAACCTAACTGTGACCCCGTTGCAACTCGACCAAGAATTACACAGTGGTGATATTGCCTATTGGGAAGGCGCGGTGCGAATCGATGGCGATTTTACGGGTTATGGTTACGCCGAATTAACGGGTTATGTCGGCACGATGGACGGCAGATTTTAACCCACTACTGCCCTACGCATTGCCCACATCGCGCTGTATGCCCCTCATTATGAGGGGTTTTTTTATGCACCTGCATGTTATAATAAAAGCATGATGATCAATGAGGAAAGTAGGGTATATCCCATGAAGATGATAACATTCACAACCCGAATGATTGCGCTTGCGCTGATTGTGATAGGATTTTTAGTCACAATTAGCATCACCAACGCACAAGACCGTGACGAATTTGCGCCAACTATCCTGAAAAAAGGCGATGTGATTACCAATGAATTCAGCGCCGATGTCAACGCGCATCTGTATGCTTTTAACGGACGCGCCAACGATTCGGTGAGCATCTGGATGATTCAACCCGAAAATAGCACCCTCGACCCGTATCTGGTGCTATTGGGCGCGGACGGTGCGATCATCGCATCGGATGATGATAGCGGACCGCGGTTGTTTTCTGCCTACATCCAAAATGCCACCCTGCCCGCCGATGGCACGTATTTCATTTTGGCGACCACCAAAACGGGTGAACGCTTCGATTTTGCCGCGATTTATACCAATGCCCGCGATATTCCAAGCAATTTGCGCTATGAATTGCGCCTTGAAGGGGCTTCGGTAGATAGCGATGAAATCGAATTGGATGCCACCGAATTGCGAATCGGCTCGGCGGTGGATGTCGAAGTATCCAAAGAAACGCCTGTGGTGTATGCCACTTTCACCGCCCGCCGTGGCGATACTGTCACCATCACCACCGCCAATAATAGTCAAGAGATGGATACCATTTTGTATCTGTTCGATTCCGAAGGCAACCGTTTGGCGGTCAATGATGATGGAGACAATATGGGTTATTTCTCGCAGATTAATCGCTTTAGCCTGCCCGAAGATGGCATATATCTCATCATCGCTACCAGTTACGGCTTTGATGTGGTGTATCAGGCGCGGGGCGATTGGGACGGCGCTGGCAGATTCCGCCTGAGCGTGAATTAGTCTTATGGCATATTATTTTTTGACCACCACGCCCGATAAATGCTCCAACGCCTTAATCAGGGCATGGTTGCCCTCTTCACCGAGTCCATGCGCTTGTAAGGTGCGATAGAGGTTAAATATCAAACTGGTCGCAGGCACAGGCACACCCAATTGGTCGGCGGTATCGAGTACGATTCGCAGATCTTTTTGTTGCAAATCGATCGTGAAGCCCGGTCGCCAATCGCGGTTGATGACTTGTGGGGCGCGGTTGCTCAACATCCAACTGCCCGCCGCGCCACCACTGACGGCGGTGAGTGTTTTTTCTAAATCTAAGCCACCCGCTTGGGCGAATATCAATGCCTCGCTGATGGCTTGCATCGTCCCCACCACCAAAATCTGATTCACCAATTTCACCATCTGCCCCGCGCCTTGCCCACCGACATGGGTGATGGTTTTGCCCATCGCCGACAAAACAGGTTGTGCGCGGATAAAATCGGCTTCATCCCCGCCCACCATGATGCTGAGTGTGCCTTTCGCCGCGCCTTCACTGCCCCCGCTAATCGGGGCATCTAGCATAGTCACGCCTTTTTCGTGTAATTTTTGTGCGATGAGTTGCGTGGTATGTGGGCTGATGGTGCTACAATCGATCACCAACGCGCCCGATTTCGCGCCATGAATCACGCCGTTTTCACCGAGAATAACCGCCTCGACATCGGGCGAATCGCTCACACAGGTGATGATGATGTCGCTGTGTTGCGCCAAATGTGCGGGCGAATCGGCAATCGTGATGCCCAATTCACGCAACAGTTCGGCTTTGGATGCCGTCCGATTCCAGACCATCACCGTAAAACCTGCTTTATGCAAGTTCCGCACCATGCCCTGCCCCATGATGCCTAAGCCAATAAATCCGATTTTTTCTGGCATGTGGATTATCCTTATCGTGTATCAACCGGTTAAATAGCGCGACATGACTTTATCCATCAACCGAATGGTATCATCCATCGATTGAAAATCATCGGCATACGATAAAATGTCGAGTTGCGGGTCGTAACTCCAAAATCCGAGCGTGTCGTATAAATAACGGATGTAGGTATAACAAATCCCCACAGTAATCCGCGCAAACGCCCCATAGGGCATATAGGGGAAAAATAAAATCACCCCGCGATTGTGGATATAGAGGATGATATTCAATTCTTTTTGGCTGTAATGCAATTCGACATCGCCCGCGGGACCTGGTTGTGGGATGAGGTTGCTATCTAATTTGAGCAACAACCGCGCCAACGCTTTTGGGTTAATCTGATTGACGGGCCAAAAAGGTTCGGGTTGGTCATCACTTTGACCATGCTGATACAACCATTCCAGCATGGCGGGGGTGAGTTTACCTGCTTTTGGAGAATAGAGATGGATTTCGTAAATCAACGCTTATACGACCTCTTTTATAGGCTGATAATGTCTGAGCAATGCCAAAAATAAGCGTATATTTTCGATTTCGGCTAATGGACGCGAATGCCAAATGGTGCCATCGACATGTTTGAGATGTAATTGCCCCCCTTCAATGGTCTGACCAGCAAAATCGCCCCATTTGAGGGCGCGGTTGTCTTGGATGATGCCATCGGTGCTGAGGGATAAATCATCATAAAAACGAATTTGTTCGCCATTCGCCAATTTGCTATTCAATTTGGGCAACAACACCCGATAAATTTCAGCTTCAATTTTGAGCGTGAGTTCGTCTAAATTTTTATACAGGCTGTTCAGAGGCACAATTTCATCGCGTTCCGTGATAACCGTGAATTGGAACGTATTACGTTTGACCAGACCGCCAAAATATCGGGTGATACCCCCCGCCTGACGGGTGCGGGTCACATCGTTATAGCGGATATATGCCAATTGTGAGCCACGCCGATAGGTGAACCCTTTTTCGTAAACCATCACCTCCCGATTCCACAGGTGCAACGAATACCAGCCAGTTGCTAATGCCACTGGGGTGATTATCAGAACGGTAACTGTGGCGGCGACATCATCGCTCACATTCCAAAGCGCGACCGTCACCACAAACCAAACCGCTAACAATATGCCACCGCTTATCATCAATAAACGCAAACGATTGGCGGGATATTGCCCCATAAAACGCCCCAATATGGGGTCATCTTCAAATAAAGGTTGTTCGTCTAATTCTAAATCGTGTTCGTTTGTCATGGAAATAACTATAACATGCGGATGGTGATGAAAACAATGCTTTCATAGATAGACCCGTATAGAGACGGGATAATTCCGTCCCTATAGGCGATAAAAATATAAAATTTAGCCCTTCACGCCCGAAGCGGTCACACCTTCAATAAAATAGCGTTGCGCGAAGATGAACACAAACATCGGTGGCAAAATCGCAACCGCCGCGCTGGTGAGGAGCAAATTCGGTTCTTCACCCGCGGCATTTTGCAGGCGAATGAGCGACAACGTGAGGACATGATTCGCTTCGTTGCCTTCGCCGATGATGAGCAGGGGCCAAAGAAAGCTATTCCACGCATACAAAAATGAGAATACCGCCAATGTCGCAATCGCAGGGCGACTGAGTGGCACAAAAATTGTCCACAAAATGCGCCAACGGCTCGCGCCGTCCATCAATGCCGCCTCTTCGATTTCTTTAGGGATCGTCAAGAAGAATTGGCGAATCAAAAATGTGCCATACGCCGTGAATATCCACGGCACAATCAGCGAGACGACCTGATTTTGCCACCCAATCGAGACCATCAGCCGATACATGGGGATAATCAACACCACAAACGGTATCATGATAGACCCTAAATACATCAAAAATAGCGTATCGCGCCCCGCAAATTTCACCCGCGAGAAGGCGTATCCGCCCATAATGGATGTGACCAGTTGCCCCGCCACCACGCCAATTGTCACCACAATCGTGTTGACCAACGGACGCGCCAGCGATAGACGCACGGTGGTGGTGGCTGTTTCGACTTCTTCGCCAAAGAGCAGGCGATAATTATCTGTCCGAAAATCGACATATTCGGCTTGTTGAAATTCGCTCGGTGTGCCATATGTAAAAATATCGGGGTTGGTGGGGTCTACAAATTTATCTAAATTCGGTTGTGCCACCAATGCCAAACGTTGGATTTCGCCATTCACGGGGACTTCGTAAATATCAAAACTGGCTTCGCGCCCGTTATCGCGGATGAGGGTAATCGTTTCATCGGTTTTGGTGGCGAGTTCCAAATCGACCCGCACCGTATTACGGCTGGCATTCGGTACATTGGGGTTGATATTTTCTTGTGTGGTGAATAACCCAAACCGTTTACGCTGATTCGGCACAAGCACCATCTCGCGCTCGACACCATCTATGGGTATCCGATAAACGATGGATGACGTGCCTTCAAACTCGACCCGTTCTGGTGTATAGGGCAGTAAACGCGGCGGGACATGAAACACATCGCTGGATGTTTTGAACGAAGTCGCCATCATGTAGATGAACGGGAACAACATCACCAACGCGAAAAATGAGAGAAAAGCATAAACGAGGACATAAGACCCATATTGTCTGATTGTTTTCATGGTGATTTATCCTCTTTATTCATACGCATTATTGCGCGTGACACGGAACTGAATGAGCGTGATGCCAAAAATCACCACAAAGAGTATCCACGCAATTGAAGACGCATACCCAAAATTAAAACCGAAGAAGCCCTGATTATACAGATGGAATACCGATGTTAAGGCGTTTTCTGGGATAGGTCGGGCATTGAACAAGGTGTAGGGTTCATTGAACACTTGTAGCCCTGTGATGATAGTGGTGATGATGACGAAAATACTGGTCGGCGCGAGCATGGGGATAGTGACATTACGCAGTTGCCCCAAATAATTTGCCCCATCCACTTGGGCGGCTTCGTATAAATCTTTGGGGATGCCCTGTAATCCTGCTAAAAATAGCACCGTGTTAAACCCGACTACTTGCCATGCCGAGAGCAACACCATCGAAATGAGGACAAACGCAGGGTCAGTCAGCCAACCGATTTTGGGGTCTACAATACCTAAGCCAAAGGTGTTATTCAAAAACTGGACGATGCTGGTTATCCACGAATTGAAAAAACCAATATTCGGGTGATACAACCACTTCCAGATGAGCGCCGTCCCGACCACCGCGGCGATAGACGGCAAGAAATACAACGCCCGAAAGAGTTTCATGCCCGGTAATTTGGAATTGAGGATGAGCGCCAACCCCAATGCGGGGATGGTGCTTAAAAACACCAGCAAAAAGCAGAATACCAACGTATTTCGCAAACTAATCCAGAAGAGGCGATCGAGTGCGCCAATGATTAAATCTGCACCCGTCACAGGTTTAAGTGGCACAATGACGAGCGGTGTATACCCGTGCGAGAGATACGATTGCGCCAATAAGCGCACAGTTGGCACATCTTGTAACGCGGGCGATGTGCTTTGGGTGAGTTGGATGAGTTGCGTCGCATACGGATTCACCTCATCAAACGGCTTGAATTCGAGTCCAAGCGCATATTCATAATTTCTGGTCTGGATTTCTTGCGGAATGCGTCCCGGACTGGCATCGGTGAAGCTGATATAAAAAGACAACAACAATGGTCCCGCAAAAAAGATGAGGAAACCGATGATATTTGGCGAAAGCATCAACCAACCTTGCCATGCGGCATTTTGATCGGGGCGTTCACCAAAATACCGCCCTAATTTGAGCATCCGCCAAAAGAAAAAGCCGTACACCAGTGCGCCAATCGTCAATACCCAAGCCGATTCGCGCACGGGATAATCGACATAGGTATCTATCAGGCTATTGAGACTCGCCAAAAAGTTGGCGCTGAATAGCATAAAAATAATGACCAAAATCCCTAAGCCGATGCCCACCTGTTCGAGCAAGCCCCGCCAACGGTTGGTCTCATCAAATCGTCCACCAATCCAAAACAGGGCATACGCGACTGGCAATAACAACGCCCATTGGGCATTTTGCATGATGCTATCGACCATCGCCGAAAAATTGAGGAATACGCCCATCACATGCAGTAAACCCATCACCGACATGACGAAGGTGAAATAGAGCATGACCAACGAGATATAGCGTCCGAGTGGATTTTTTTGGCGTAATGCAAAAAAGGCGATGACCGCAAGCACAAATGGGAAGAAGGTGATGATGGTCAAAAACCAACGCCCGCCAGTACCCAAATTGAAAAATTCGCTATCTGCAAAAATCGAGCGGGATTCGGTGATGCACAAAAAGCTCACCAAAAAATTGAGGATAATCGCAATACGGATGACCGTTTTAGGAGATGGGTTGATGATTCGGCTCAACAGGCGCGATAACAAAGAGGTGTTTGTGTCGGTCTGTTGGGCTTGATTTGTGAGGGAAATATCCATAAGTTGTTTCCTCAGCAATCAAAATAATAAATTTTATAAACAAACTGGGGCAATTTGTGATAATGACTATCCAAATTGCCCCAACGATTATCTACCACTATGATGTACGGACAGGCAGAAGCACATCCGTACAAGCGATGATGATTCACCCAAGAGGCTTATTCATCAAAGAATTCGGCAACGGCATCACACACACTATTGGCAAAATCTTGGGCATCGAGTTCACCATTCAACACGGCGGTGAAACCAGCACCATAGACGGCATCAATTTGGGGCCAATCGCCAAAGAACAAGGGGGCTTCTGCAACACCCACCGCGGCACCGTCTACAAAGGCTTGGTTATTGACACCGCTATCGGGCAAGGTGTTGAGGAACAATTCGATGGCTTCATCGGTTTGACGGCTGGGGATGTTCGCACCCAACGAGGCAATTTGACCTTGAATTTCGGCGCTGGTGAGGCGTGTGACCAAATCCCATGCTTCTGCGGGATGTTCGGTCTTGGCATTCACCACATACGCGCCCCAGAACAACCAGTTGCTAGGACCGGCGGGACCATCGGGCAGGGGGGCAACGTTCCAATTGAAGGTAGCATTGGCGATGACACCGGGTGTCGCCCAACGACCATTCATGAACATACCCACATTACCCGCTAAGAATGGGGGTTCAGAATCGGTGCCATAGGGGACTGCCAAACCATCGGCATACAGGCTACGGGCAAAATTCAGACCAACGACAGTGCCTTCGTTGTTCAAACCACAGGCTTTGAAATCAGGTGTAAAGAAGCTAGAACCCGCGGCGTTGATGAAATAACCCGGATTCGCCCACCATGCGTTCATACCGAAACCATAAATATCATCGCCAAGTGCGCTGATGGCGGCGGCGGCATCATAGAATTCGTCCCATGTCCATGCGTCACCTTCACCGGGATACGGCACGCCCGCGGCATCGAACAGGTCAGCATTGTAATACAAACCGAATGCCGACACATCGCGGGGCAGACCCCAGAGCGCATCGCCACCATCGATGGATGTGGTCAGGTGCAACATCGGCGCGGCATAGAAATCTTCTTCGTTATAATCTTCATCCATAGCGGCGAATTCTGCCAAATTGAGGATCAAACCCGCTTCGGCGAAGCGTGCCACATCGGTGCCTGGAATCCAGAACACATCTGGGGCAGTCCCCGCGTCAATTTCACTGATCAACACATCTTGATACGAGGCACTTTCTGACCCACCGGGTTCATATTGGAGCGAGACCCCCTCCCATGCTTCATCAATCGCTTCGCTGGCGGCGGTATAAACATCAATTTCTGCTTGATTATCGGGGCGTGTGCGCCAACGAAGGGTGATACCATCTTCGTCTTGGGCGAAGATGGGGAGCGCCAACATTCCCAACAAGACCGCTATAAGTGATATGGTAGTGGTTGAAAAGTAAGTGATGAGAGATGATAATGCTTCCCATGATACAAGAAACTATCACGTATACCTGTAGTCGTTGTGGAAGCACTAACATCGTACGCAATGGTACAAAT
>DAOTVP010000078.1:0-4023 GCA_034436155.1 Anaerolineae bacterium | reverse complement strand
CACGCAATCTGAAGCGTGAAAAACGCGGACGCAAGCGTTTTTTCAACAAGGTGGTTTATAAAAAGCGATTTTCAAGTGAGCGCACCTTTGCTTGGGTGGATAAATTCCGTGCCTTGCATGTGCGGGATGACCGTAAAGATGCCCATTTCTTAGGTGGGCATCATCTGGTTTTTGCTCTAATCAATCTCAGACATCTTTTGACAATTAGTTTAAATTAGTTCCATCTCAAATTGGACAATTATCGTAGTCGAAGACACATTCGATGACCAACAATTGGTCTCGCGCATTTTGTAACATTATGGCGCACATATCTTTTTGGCAAAAAACGGCGATGAATGTTTAGAGTTGCTCAAAGAAATTGAACCGACTGTCATCATCACCGATCTCGCCATGCCGAAGCGCGATGGTTGGCAAACACTGGTGGCGGTGCGCTCGAATGTGAACACCGCCCATATCCCTGTGATCGCCATCACCGCTTATCATTCCGCCGATGTCGCCGAAGATGCCATCAAAGCAGGTTTTGATGCCTACTTTCCCAAACCGATTCATCCCGAAAATTTTGTTGTGCGCCTGACCGAATTGGTCAATCGCTAAGTTACAACGACAAAATCGAAACGCGCCTGCACAGGGGTTGTGGCGCGGTCTACGGTCATCAACAAATCGGGTGAATAAATCCCATCACGCGCATTGGCGGGTTCATCTGGAAAATACAATTGCGTGGTGAGGATTTGCCCGTTGGCGGGTTGGACGCGCACATGAAAGTGGCGTGTCCTGCCCGGATATAAGCCTGGGATAATCGTCTCTAGGCGATACACTCCGTTTTCATCGGTGAATTGATGCCCACGAAAGTTATATCCTACATTATCATACGCGCCGCTATCATCGGCGTGCCAAAAATCGACCAATGCACCCGCAATCGGGGCGCAAGCTGTCGTTACGACCAACCCTGTGAGTATCATGCGCGTACCAACTGTATCCGACTCGATGAATGATGTGCGTAATGGGGCATTGGGTGTATAAAACGGACCCGCGGTTTGGGGTGGTGTGGGATCGTCATCATCTACACAGGCAGGGGTAGGCAATAAGGCGACATTATCGGCTTGGGCGGTGGCGATAATCGTTTCGAGTGTTTGCCCACCACATCCCGCGAGGAATATCGCCAATGGGACAGGCGCAATTTTTTTAAGAAACGTGCGACGGGTGTAAGTTTGTGTCATATCATAGCTCCCAACTCAATTCTGTGTACATTGGACGCGCAGAAGCGCGTCCGTACAGGCATAAAGCGATTTTTAGAATGTAAAATGATGTCACAAATTACGCTTGTACGCACACTATATCAGATAATCAGTCAATATCAGATTAGCCGTTGTTTAGGCTTGACATCTAATTGAGACTATGTATCATTTAGACCATCATCCGCGCAGGTAAGGACAAGTATATCATGGCGAAATCACAACCTTTTCCAATCCCATTAACCATCATCAGTGGATTTTTGGGGGCGGGCAAAACAACGGTGCTGAATCATATTCTGCATAGCAATCATGGGCTAAAAATAGCGGTTTTGGTCAACGATTTTGGGGCAATCAATATAGATGCACAATTGGTTGTCGGTGTTGAAGGCGAAATGGTCAATTTGGCGAATGGATGTATTTGTTGCACCATTCGAGGCGATCTATTACAAGAGGTGGTGAGATTAGTAAGGCGGAATGACCCACCTGAATATATCATCATCGAGACGAGCGGTGTATCTGACCCGATTGCGGTCGCCAACACCTTTTTCATGCCCGAAGTCAAGCCCGTTATCCGCGTAGATAGTATTGTGGTGGTGGTAGATAGCGAGCAAATGCTGAACCTGACTGAAGAAAATTACGAAGTTGCCATAGACCAGATCGATGTCGCTGATATTGTGGTGTTGAATAAAGTGGACATGGCAACATCCGAACAACTTGAAAAAACCCGCCATATCATCCGCCAAATCGCGCCCGATGCACGTATATTAGAAGTCACTCACGGTAAAATTCCAGTTGAATTGGTCATTGGTGTGGGCAATTTCGCCCCAGAAAAATTGGTCAAACGGGCAGAAAAAGACATCCATGTGCATGGTGTGGATGAAGACCACGACCATCATCACGATCACGATGACCATGAGCATCACACACACGCCCATCATCATCATGATGACCACACCAAAGTGTTCAGCACATGGAGCTGGTCAACCGATAAACCCCTCATCCTGAGCAAATTACGCGATATGTTCGAGGTGTTGCCAAATACGATTTATCGTGCTAAAGGGGTGATTTATTTGGCAGATGTGCCTCATCGAATGGTCATTTTGCAATTGGTGGGCAGGCGTGCCAATCTAACGCTTGCAGGCGAATGGGGGAATGACACACCCCGCACACAAATTGTGATGATTGGCTCGCATGGGGGCATTGATCATGCTATTTTGCAAACCCAACTTGAAGGATGCGTTTTAGAAGGGACTTTGGCAGATGCCAACATCCCCGATCGAACCGAGTGGATGCGTTATTAAACATTCAGAATAGTAGATATATAAGGAAAAACACATGAAAAAACTCCCTGTTACCGTCCTGTCTGGATTTTTAGGAGCAGGCAAAACCACAGTCCTCAATCATATCCTCAATAACCGCGAAGGTATGAAAGTCGCCGTGATTGTCAACGATATGAGCGAAATCAACATAGACGCGCAACTCGTCCGTGATGGCACAGCGCAACTGAGCCGTACCGAAGAAAAATTGGTCGAGATGACCAACGGGTGCATTTGTTGCACGTTGCGCGATGATTTGCTTCAAGAAGTGACAAAACTGGCACGCGAAGGGCGGTTTGATTATCTGCTCATCGAATCGACAGGCATTTCTGAACCTCTGCCCGTCGCCGAAACGTTCACATTTCCGTTGGATGATAACGGGGCAAGCCTCGCCGATATTGCCAAACTGGACACGATGGTGACGGTGGTGGATGCCAAAAATATCCTCAAAGAACTCACATCGCTCGATACCGTTGCCGATAGAGGCATGGGGATGAACAATGACGATGAACGCACCATCGTGCATTTGTTGGTCGACCAGATTGAATTCGCCGATGTGATTATCATCAACAAAACAGATCTCGTGTTCGCCGATGATTTATTGCGCGTGGAGGGGTTGATACGGCGCATGAATCCGCATGCCAAACTCATCCGCACGCATCATGGGATAGTCATGCCGAGCGAAATTTTGAACACGGGGCGCTTCGATTTTGATGTGGCGGCAGGGTTTGAAGAATGGCTATCGGGCGAAGAACATACCCCCGAAACCGAAGAATACGGCATCCATAGCATTGCGTATCGCGCCAGAAAGCCGTTTCATCCCAGACGGTTGTATCAAGCCATCACCGAACACCATCTGTTAGAAGGTGTGATTCGGTCTAAAGGCATTTGCTGGTTGGCGACTCGTCATGATATGGCAGGCATGTGGTCACAAGCAGGCTTGATTATCACACTCGAACCCGCGGGTACATGGTGGGCGGATGTGCCAGAAACAGAATATCCCGATGACATGCGTGATGAGCTGAAATCGCAGATGGTCGGCGAATTTGGGGATAGACGGCAGGAATTGGTGTTCATCGGGATCGATTTTGATGAGGCGACCCTACGCCAAAAGTTGGATGCGTGTTTGCTCACCGATGCCGAAATGAAGCAGGGATATCGGCGTTGGGCAGGGTATCGTGATCCGTTCCCCTCATGGGATGGTGATGTTGGGGCATAAAATCACACCAGTGACATCATCCGTGACCAATTAATTACCTCAGATTGATGTATATTGACATCCTAAAAATCCGATACCATCTCGTCATGAGGCGTATCGGATTTTTAGGCGATTATCAAACACTCATCCGATGACAAAATTGGTAGTGGTTGAAAAGTAAGTGATGAGAGATGATAATGCTTCCCATGATACAAGAAACTATCACGTATACCTGTAGTCGTTGTGGAAGCACTAACATCGTACGCAATGGTACAAA
>DAOTVP010000077.1:0-71197 GCA_034436155.1 Anaerolineae bacterium | reverse complement strand
AGAATAGGCGGTTTTCCGCCTATTTTTATCGTAAAAATATTACTTACTGGAAAGTTTTTTATCGGTATGTCACAAGTTACGCATTACACCCTCCCCAACGGGTTAACCGTACTCCTCAAAGAAATTCACACCGCGCCCGTCATCAGCATGTGGACGCTGTATCGTGTCGGCAGTCGCAATGAGCGCACAGGCGAAACAGGCGCATCACATTGGGTCGAACACATGATGTTCAAAGGCACGCCCAAATATCCCGCAGGCGTTTTGGATGGTCTGATAGACCGCGTGGGTGGGCAATGGAACGCCTTCACATCGCACGATTCGACCATGTATTACGAAACGCTCCCCGCCGAACATATTGATTTGGCGCTGGATTTAGAATCTGACCGCATGATAAACGCGCAATTTTTGCCCGATGAAGTCGAATCGGAACGCACGGTGATTTTATCGGAACGGCGTGGCTCAGAAAATCAGCCGATGTTCTGGTTGCGCGAAGAAGTTCGGTCTACGGCGTTCAAAGTGCATGGTTATCATCACGAAATTATCGGCGATACACACGACCTCATCACCATGACCCGCGACCAATTGTATGGGCATTATCAACGGCATTATCACCCCGCCAATGCGGTACTGGTGTTATCGGGCGCGTTTGATACCGCCACCATGCGCGACAAAATCGAACAATTTTATGGGCATATCGCCAACGGGACGAAACCTGTTTTATTCAGCCGACCAGAACCCGCACAAATGGGAGAACGGCGCGTGTTGGTGGAGCGCCCCATCAAGACGCGCTTTGTCATGGTGTCGTATCGTGTCCCACAAGCCACACATCCCGATTGGTTGGCGCTGTCGGTGTTGGATAGCATCCTCACAGGTGCGGGCGGGAGCATCGATAACAAGACGACACGCCTGTATCAGGCGCTGGTCAAAAGCGAGATTTGCGCCAGCATGAGTGGCAATATGAACGAGACGATAGACCCCTATCTCTACACCTTCAGCATGACCTTGCGCGATGGACACACGCATCAAGAAGCCGAATCGGTGTTATTGACCGAGTTGGATAAAATTTGCCAAGATGGAATCACCGAAGCGGAACTCACACGCGCCAAAAAACAAGCCCGCGCCAATTTTGCCTACGAAACAGAGAGTATCACCAACCAAGCGTATACGCTGGCGCAATCATCGGCACTCGGCGACCACACATGGCACGATACCTACCTCGCACGACTCGAATTGGTGACGGTTGAGGATGTACACAATGTGGCACGCCGTTATTTAATCCCACAAAATCGCACCGTTGGCTGGCTTATCCCCACAGGATGATATGATGATGTTCACATTCCCTAATTCACAAAATATCACCCGTGAAATTTTTGCCAACGGGTTGCGCGTATTGATTTACGAAACCCCCCACACCCATTCGGTGGTGATTGGCGGGTCTATCGAAGCAGGTAGCCTGTTTGAACCGCCCGAAAAATCGGGCATGGTCTCGATGATCGCCTCTAGCCTGATGCGTGGCACACGCAAACATGATTTTCATGCCATTCACAACACCCTCGAAGATATGGGGGGCAATTTGGGCATGAGTTCGGGCGTGCATAAAATCGGCTTTCATGGCAAGGCGTTGGCAGAAGATTTGCCTGTCTTGCTCGAACTCCTCAGCGAAGGCTTGCGCTATCCGACCTTCCCCGCCGATGAGATAGAACGGTTGCGCGGAGAACGCCTGACATGGTTGAATTATCGGCTACAAGATACGGGTTGGTTGACCGCCAAGAGCATCCGCGAGACGTTGTATCCAACCACGCACCCCTATCATTACGCCAATACAGGCACGCTCGACACGATTCCGCATATCAGCGTAGATGATATGAAAGCCTATCACGCCTCGCATTTCGGACCGCGTGATATGATTCTCATCATCGTGGGTGCAATCGATACCGCCCAAGCATTGGCGTGTGCGAATCATTATTTTGCCGACTGGCATAACCCACACCAACCGCAACCCATCACGCTCCCGCCGTTGAGTAGTCATCCCGCACGCGATGAACGGGTGAAAGTGGCGGGAAAATCGCAATCCGATTTGATAATGGCAACGCTCGGACCCTCACGCTATGCCTCCGATTATCATGCGGCGGTGGTGGCGAATGGGGTGTTGGGGCAATTTGGGATGATGGGGCGCATCGGTGAAATTGTGCGGGAACGCGAAGGCATGGCATATCATGTCAGCAGTCGGGTGGATGGTGGTTATGGACCGGGCGCGTGGCGGATTGTGGCGGGGGTGCATCCCGATAATGTAGATAAGACCATCGCGTTATGCCGTGCCGAATTAGAACGACTCGTCAGCGAACCGATTAGCGAAGATGAATTGCGCGATTTTCAGTCGTATACAACGGGTCGCTTGCCGTTACAACTGGAGACCAACGAGGGCATCGCCAACGCCATTCATACAATGGAAGGGTATGCGTATGGCTTGGATTATCTCAAAAATTACCGCGAGATGATATTCAACATCACCGCGCAAGACGCATTACGCGCCGCTCAAGCCTATATTCATCCCGATAATTTGGCGATTGCAGTGGCGGGGGCATGAAAATTTAGGATAATCCACAGGGACGATATACGCGCTTCGCGCTAATCGTCCCGTACAGTCACGCAAATTTTTGAGTAGGGGCGGATTAGCGTAGCGTATATCCGCCCTTTTATATCACAAATGCCCTAATTATTCGTCAGAATCAGCGTACCTGCGGCGGGTATCCACGCACATGTCATGTTATCAACGCGCTCTGTCGGCATTTCGATGGGATAACGTGGCGCGTTACGAGCATCCATATAGAACATGCGCCCAGTGCCGCGTAAGCAAATCCGACCATAATCGGGGAATTCGACAATGCTCCGACCACCCTCTAGGCGATACACATCCACCGCGAAAATCACACCCAGATTGATGAGTTCGGCAGGGACAGCGCCCGGATAATTGACCACATCGCCATTTCGCATCAGGACGGTGCAATAGGTGTTATCGGGGACATTCGAGAGTTCCATGCCCGATGGTGTATCGAACACACAACCCAATGCTATCGGACCCACATCCACAGGGATCGGCACGACAAATGCGCCACTGCCTTCGACTGCGCCAATATCACAGGCTAAACCTTGTGGGCGTGCTGTGCCGAGTTGATCGGTAGCGACAATACAAACAGGCATAGCATCAATGGCGGGTGAACCCTCGGCGGGGATTAAAACACCGCCCGAAAACGCGCCGAGCATCGGGTCGGTATCTGTGCCGACACAACCGGGCGCGAGATACTGAATGTTGTTGCCACCATCTGTCAGGGTACCTCCATCAACACTACAATCGCCATTCACAAGGATGCTGGCAGTGACCGTTACTGTACCAACATAAAAAAATAAGCTACCACCATTACCAGATGTATTGCTGGCAATTGTCACATGAATTAAGGTAACATTGCCAGCCTCTACATAGATTGCACCGCCTGTGTCAATTGAATTATTGTTATAAAAAGTGCTATTGGTGATAGTCAGCGTGGTACCGCCACCGTCCACATAGAATACGCCACCATTATAACCCGCATCGTTATTAAAGAAACTACTGTTAGAAATTGTCACGGTAGCATCATAAATATAGCTCACACCACCATCCTCTACGACACTATTACCATAAAATAGGCTATTGCTGATGGTGACATCCCCGCCATAAATTTCCATCGCACCGCTATCATTACCTGTGTCATTGTCGCTAAATGTAGTGCCAGAGATGCTTATCGTACCCTCATCATTATAAATCGCGCCACCATACTCACTGGTATAATTACCATCAAATATGCCACCTGTAATGGTCAGGCTACCCTCATCATTATAAATCGCGCCACCATCATCGATGTCAACTTCGTTCTCAATAAAATTGGTATTGGTGAGTGTCACCGTACCCTCATAATTAAAAATCGCGCCACCCAAATACTCGGCACTGTTATCCTCAAACAGGCTATTGGTAACGGTCAATACCCCTGCGTTATAAATAGACCCGCCATAACTGCTAGATCCATCAAACAAAACCAGATTATTCAGCGTCAGGTTGCCATCGTCATAAATATCAAAATGATAGGTATTATTAATGCCATCAAAAATGACTTCATTGCCGATGTTGGTGATGGTGAGCGCGTATCCGTCAATCTCGATGTCATTATTAAACACAACGGTGCATGGACTGGCGATATTAAAGGTGATCGTGCCTGCACTGCTGGCATCCGTTTCAAGTGTAGCGAAAGTGGGACAGGTGGTATACGTCACTGTCGCCGCCTGTGAGACAGCTTGTGGGAGCATCAAGCCTGTGGCGAATAAACTCAATACGACAAGTATCCAAAAACGCGATTTCATCTGTATTATTCTCCAAGACTAGAAGAAAAGTCCTCTTTTGAAGGATTTTATCACGTATTTTGGGCATGTATTCAAAGAAATAAAAAATTTTTTATTTTCGGCGATCAAATTCCGATTCCACGACCACCATCCGCCAAACGTGTGAGCAAATGGCGCAATTCATCGCGCCACATATCATGATCGTTCATGGGCATCATCACCGCCACCCGCGACACCTCGACATTGCCCCCTAATTGACGGGCAAAACGGGTACGGTCTATCTCGCCCAAATACGGTAATTTTATCTGAATAGACCCATCTCGCGCCAAAATCGCGGTGGCACTGGCTAATTGTGCCAAAATTTTGACCTCAATCTGGAATAGCAACCCTTCTACAGCGTATGGCAACGCGCCAAAACGGTCTTGTAATTCATCGGTCATGACGTAGACATCGGCTAATTCACCCAATGCGCCGATGCGCCGATACATCTGCAAACGCAGGGCAATATCGGGGATGAAATCGGCGGGCAAATAGGCGGGGATGGGCAAATCGAGGATGATGCCCGCCGTATTGATGGGCGCACGTTTTTCTTTGGGCAATCCCTTCAGGTCGCGCACCGCTTGGTTGAGCAGTTGCGTGTATAGATGCAACCCCACCGCACTGACATGCCCCGTCTGTTTGGTGGATAAAATATCCCCCGCGCCACGAATTTCGAGGTCGCGCATGGCAATCTGATAGCCCGCGCCCAGTTGGGTATGCTCCGCCAGCGTATCGAGCCGTGCGCGTGCGTCTTCGGTTATGCTTTTCGGATGGAAAAAATAGGCATATCCCTGTTGAGCGCCCCGCCCCACCCGTCCACGCAATTGATACAATTGCGCCAACCCCAATTGATCGGCACGATCGACAATGAGGGTGTTGGCGTTGGGCATATCGATGCCACTTTCGATGATGGTCGTGGCGATGAGAATATCGTATTCATAGCGCGAAAATGCCGCCATCACCTGTTCGAGTTGGCGTTCTGGCATTTGCCCGTGTGCGATGAGTATCCGCGCCTCTGGGACAATTTCGCCCAATTGGTCACGGAGCATTTCGATGCTATGCACGCGGTTATGCACCACAAATACCTGACCACCCCGTTCTATCTCGCGCAAAATGGCTTGGCGTACCAGTTTGGAATCGAATTTGCCGACATGCGTGATAATCGGCAGGCGTTCTTCGGGCGGGGTTTGTATCATGCTCATATCGCGCACCCCTGCGAGGCTCATATACAACGTGCGCGGAATCGGCGTTGCGGTCAGCGTGAGAACATCCACTTGGGTGCGTAATTTTTTCAGATGTTCTTTATGCTTCACGCCGAAGCGTTGTTCTTCATCTATAATCACCAATCCTAACGACTTGAACACCACGTCCTCAGATAAAAGCCGATGTGTGCCGACCACAATATCCACCTCGCCCGATTGGATTTGGGGCAAAATGGCGTTCTCTTCTTTGCGCGTCCGAAAGCGCGAGAGCGATTCGACTTTGACGGGGAATGCCGATAACCTGCGCGAAAATGTTTCGTGATGTTGTTGCGCCAAGACGGTTGTCGGGACGAGAATCGCCACCTGTTTGCCGTCCATCACGGCTTTGAAGGCGGCGCGAATCGCCACTTCGGTCTTGCCATAACCGACATCGCCACAAATCAGCCTATCCATCGGACGGGGCGATTCCATATCGGCTTTGACCTCGCGCACGGCGCGAAGTTGGTCTTCGGTCTCAATGAACGGGAACGAGGCTTCGAGTTCGGCTTGCCAATGCGTATCAGGCGAATAGGCATGACCATCTGTGGCTTCGCGGCGGGCGTATAAATCCAACAATTCACGCGCATCTTCTTCTGCCGATTGTTGCGCCTTGCTCATCGTCCGCGCCCAATCGGGCTTGCCCAATTTATTCAAGGCTGGTGGCACATCATCCGCGCCGATATAGCGCGATAGGCGGTCTGCCTGATGAATCGGCACATACACCACATCCGACCCCGCGAATTGGATCATCAAATATTCGCGCTCGGTGTTATCCAATGTGCGCCGTTTGAGACCCATAAACCGCCCCACGCCGTAATCCACATGCACCACATACTCACCTTCGCGCCAATCGGCATAATCCGATTCGGGCGGACGCGATATTTTTTGGGTTTTGCGCCGACGCGGTTCTGGGCGATGCCAACCGAAAATTTCGCTATCCGTCAGCAGGTGATAGGTCTGGTTGGGGATTTTCATCACCCACCCTTCGCTCAATTGCCCCTCAATAAAATGGATATTGCCCGCGAAGGGTGGCAGGAGCAGATCTTTTTGCGGTGGATTTGCCCCTGTGGGGGATTGTTCCGCCCACAGTTGGCGCAAGCGCCCCGCCTGTTCAGTGATGATGACGGCGCTATCGCCCGTGCCGATTTTCTGGCGGAGCGATGTCAACATCGGGCGCAATTGCCCCGCATACAAATCGGACGGGGCGAAAATCGCGTTGAGCGATTCCCCATGTTGCCCCAACAGCAATACCTTGCGCCCTTGTAGCGATGTGTGAATTTCATCCCATGTCAGATACGGGCGCGGATGGTTGGGCGAGACCTGATAATTTTCGATGCCGTCCGTTTTGGCGTTTTCGGCTTGGTGGATGATTTCTTCGGCGACATATTGCACATCATCTATATCATCGATGACGATGAGCGCGTCCAACGGCGCGTAGTCGAGGAGCGAGATGGGATTGGCGGTCATATAGGGCAGATAATGTTCGAGATATGCCGATGCCCCGCCCGATTCGAGTAAGGCATAATCGGAGCTGGCGGTGGTCATATCTTCGGTAGCGGATGGCAAACTTTTGAACCACGCCGCCAATTGATACGCCACCATCGGCGCGTATTGGGGCATGGATTCGCGGGCAGGCGGGATAAATATTTCATCCACTTGCCCCTCAGACCGTTGCGTAGCGGGGTCGAATGGGCGCAGGGTGTCGATTTCGTCATCAAAAAATTCGATGCGGATCGGCATATCCGCGCCAACAGGGAAAATATCCACCACCCCCCCGCGCCGAGAGAATGTCCCCATCATCAACACCATTGAGGCATGGACATAACCCATATCCGTCCAGCGTTTGACCAATTTATCAATCGTAAAGCGGTCACGCTTGCGAATGGTGAGGCAGTTCTGCTTAAATTGCACAGGGGGCAAGGTGCGCGTCATGAACGCCCGCATAGACGAGACCACCACCGACTGACGACGTTGGTCATCCAACAATAAATTCAGGGTTTGTACCCGATTATGGATAACTGTTTCGCCCCACGCGATGCGCTCATAAAATTGGGCAGTCGGTTCTGCGAATCGGGCGATAGGCATATCGGATTGTATCCACACGGGCAATTGTTCGGCGACCGTATGGGCATATTTCGCCCGTCCCGTGATGAAAATAATCGGCGCGCCCCAATCTTCTGCTAATGCGCCGAGCAACAACGGGCGCGAGGCGCGAATCAACCCCGCGCTGATGGGCGTATTATCGCCATCGCGCAAGTGTGAGAGGAGAGTCTGATACGCATCCGACCCGCGCAGGACATCACTGAACCCTGTGAGGCGCATATTTTTTTAGCCTACCGTCCCGTTATGCTTGTTCATCGCCATGTCTAACCCTTCGCGCAACCATGTCTCGACGGCGTTGGCGGCATGATCGCGCATAATCATCGCGGTGATGGCATCATCCCCGCTAAAGGCTTGTAACACATACGCTGCGGGGTCTTGGTGACCTGGGGGTCTGCCGATTCCGCAACGCACGCGGGCAAAGTCTTGCGTGCCAAGATATTGAATGATGCTTTTCACTCCATTTTGACCACCTGCGCTACCCGTTGGTCGGATTCGCAATGTGCCGAGTGGCAAATCGAGGTCGTCATGCACCACAATGACCTGCGTGTTGGGGATTTTATAAAAATCGCACAATGCACGGACTGCCTCGCCACTCCGGTTCATGTAGGTCTGCGGTTTGGCAATCAGCACGCGCTTCCCTTCAATGATGCCATCAGCAGAGACGGCTTTACGTTCTGCTTTGCCAAAGGTCAGGTTATGACGGCGTGCCAATTCATCTGCCACCCAAAACCCGATGTTATGGCGCGTATTTTCATATTGCTTGCCGATGTTGCCCAATCCGACAATCAGAAAACGGTCTGTCATGCTAATTCTCGTTGTTTGCTAAATTGCGTTTCATACAGTGTCGCATAAATCCCACCTTCTGCCAAGAGTTGGGCGTGCGTGCCACGCTCGACAATTTCGCCCCTATCCATGACCAAAATCAGGTCGGCGGCGAGGATGGTACTCAGGCGATGCGCGATGACAATGCTGGTACGCCCCACCATGACGGTCTTGAGCGCATCTTGAATCAGCGATTCGGATTCGCTGTCGAGGCTGGATGTGGCTTCATCCAACACCAAAATACGCGGATTTTTGAGGATGACCCGCGCCAACGCGAGGCGTTGTTTTTCGCCACCGCTCAGGCGATAGCCACGTTCACCGACCAACGTATCATAGCCGTTGGGCAAGCCGATGATGAAATCGTGGATATTCGCCGCTTTACAAGCAGATTCGAGTTCGGCTTGGGTCGCATCCAGTTTGGCATAGAGCAAATTGGTGCGGATGGTATCATGAAACAGATACGTCTCTTGCGTCACCATGCCGATGTTGTATGCCAGCGATTCGAGCGATAAATCGCGTAAATCGTGACCATCTAGCAAAATACGCCCTTCAGTGGGATCGTATAAACGCGGTATCAGATAGGTCATGGTGGTTTTGCCTGCCCCACTGCGCCCAACCAATGCCACCAATTGCCCCGCTTGGATGGTGAATGTAATGTTACTCAACGCCAATTCCCGCGCCTGCGATGTCGTTTCGGGCGAATGACCATTGCTAGATCCGTTTTCGCCACTCAACACCGCGCCGACACTCTCTTCATCATAGCGTTCCACGTTGCTCAATAACCCACCCGTGAGGGGTTGATAACGAAAGGTGACATGCTCAAAGGTTAAATCGCCACGCACATCCGATAGCACAATCGGGTTGGGTTTTTCGGTGATTTCGATGGGCATATCGACAATTTCAAACACGCGCTCAAAACTGACCATCGATGTGGCGAAATCCACAGGCGCATTGGTCAGGGCTTGTAGCGGTCCATAAAGCTGAGTCAGATACGTGCCGAAGGCGACAATCGTGCCAATGGTGAAGGTTTGCGGGCTGGTCAGATACAAGTGTCCACCGACCCAATACACCAACGCCGTCCCCATTGCCGAGACCAAACCAATCACAACAAAAAATTGTGTGCCGATAACCGCACGCTTCACGCCAATATCGCGCACACTCGCCGCCCGCGAATCAAATCGGCTCACTTCCATATCGCGCCGTCCGAATAATTTCACCAGTAGCGCCCCACTGATATTGAGCGTTTCATTCATCATGGCGTTCATCTGGGCGTTGTATTTCATCTGATCACGCGAGAGTTCGCGCAACGTCTCACCCACTCGTCGCGCCAAAAAGATGAATATCGGCAACACCATCACGCCCAAAATCGTGAGTCGCCAATCCATCGCTATCAACACGGCTAAAGTTGCCACAACGGTGATGATGTTGGTGATAATCTCGACAATCGTGTTGCTAATCGCCCGTTGGGCATCGATAACATCGCTATTGAGCCTGCTCATCAATTCTCCCGTTTTGGTATTGGTGAAAAAACGCAACGACATTTTTTGGAGGTGGGCATATAATGATACGCGCAAATCGTAAATCACGCCTTCGCCGATCCAGCTATTCAAGCGCCGTTGGGCGATGCGAATCGCGCCGACCGCCATCGGAATCGCCACCAGCGCAATTGCCAGCAGGTTTAAGCGCCCCACATCTTGATTGGGGAGTGTGATATCTATCAAATCTCGAAAAATAAGTGGTGTGAGCAATCCTAACACGGTTGTGATGAGGATTGTCCCCAATAGGGCGATGATATGCAAGCGATATGGACGGGCATACGCCAATACGCGCCCGATGAGTTGACGTGTCACTTTTGGACGGGCTGTTTCGGCATCTAAATACCGCCACCATCCACCACCATGAAACATAAGGTTGCTCCTTTGGATAAACTTGCCATGTTGTCGCTGGATGCTCAAAGCATCCAGCTAATTCCTGAAAGCCACCTAAAGGTGGCTGGTATGCCTATTTTTTGATATTTTCAACATCATCTTGGTATAAATGAGCATCCTTTAGGATGCTTTATTAGCTAGTGGCTTTGAGCCACAAGCACAGGTACTATATCAAACAAGCCCACGCGCACATACCGTAAAATCGGGTAGGTTTATGGCGCAATGGTGAACGGCACAGGGTTGCTTGCTGGCTGGTTATTCACCGTCAGCGTGACGGTATAACTCCCCGCCTCAAACGGAAAATCTTCTGGTGTGGCAAAAAACCAAATGCACGCATCTTGAATCGTAAAATCGGGCGTGAAATCGAATTCGACCAACGGTGTGCCATCGGCTTTTCGCCATACAGAGCCTAAGGGCGTCCCCGATTGCACGCCCACCGCCCGCGCCACAATATAAATTTGGGTGCTACTCACCGAGAAGGTGTTGGTGATACCCACCGCACAATCATCATTTCCAACCCGTTGCGACATGACCACATCACGCAACGGGCTATTCGGCAAGGATACATTGGCAGGTATCGGTTGGGCGGATCCCTGAAGGGCGAAAGTTGTTGGTGTAACCGCTAACGGGGTGATGATCACGGCGGTCGGCAGGGGCGTATCGCCAACCAACGGCGTAACATCGGCGGCTGGCATATCGGCAGGTGTTGGCGATTGGGGTGCGGGTGTCGGCGTGGTGGGGCGTGGCAATTGACTGGTATCTATCCCCCGCGCTTCGAGCGTCGAGAGCATAAATTGGCGTTGTGCGAGGGCGCGGTCTATGCGGTCTTGAATGGCATCCAGTGTCACCCGTCCGCGTTCTGCATCCACCGTAGCAGTAATATAGAAGGAAGCGCGTTGCGTGCTGGCGAGCGTATTATAGGCGACCATCGTCTGTTGGCTTACGCCATCCGCCCCACATGCGGTGAGGATAAAGATGAGGCATATCCATATTAAAAAGTGATAAAACCTCATCCCCCCGACCCCCTTCTCCATAATGGAGAAGGGGGAGAAAACCTGTTTTTCGGGTGAGTTTGTATGGACGCGCAGAAGCGCGTCCGTACAGGTTTTCCATTTGTAAAGAGGATTTAGGGGTGTGGTTTTATTGAACATTAAACGCATATCGTCACATTCCCATAAAAAAGGGACACAACAATTTGTGTCCCAATTTTTTTATTTGATGGAAGTGCCCAGACTCGAACTGGGGTCCACTGAGATTCGATAACAAACATCTACAAGCGTAGTTGTGCTATTGAATTTCGGTTGCGAATAACCTGAGCCAACGCAGTATGTTCGCCCCTAGCCGATGTCCCTTTGCCCCTCTGTTATCGGCGTGCAGAGGGGCGCACGCTATTTTTTGTTGCGCCTATAAATCCATCCGAATAGCGCCGTATGGTATAGACGGCTGACCTCACGTAGTGTCAGCAACTTTCGGCTTATGCCGTATTAGGCGGCGTAAGCGTAAGCTGTGTTATTGTTATTGGCACTTAATGTGCTTGCCCATGTTACGAAGGTGGGCGCTTCGGCTTGCCGTCGGTTATCAGCCTCCCGTGTCAAATCCATGTCACTCCCGACTGATATACTGAGTATAGCACATTTTTTATTAAATGTACATCAGAAAAATCACTCTTAACCTGTTATGACCCATTGAGATGTTAAACGCTGTTATCATCAGTCAGAAAATGCGGTTCACGGTGGGGAAAAATTGGGTTTTGTGGTATGATTTATTGTATAGAGAGGTCGCCTATGTCTGACGAACAAAGAAAACAAACCAACTATCTGAATATTGATAAATCGAGCGCCCAACCGATGCCAGAACGTACCCAAAAAGATGCAGTACGGTTGGATATGAATTGGCGGATACGCTTCAAAATTGGTGATATGCACACCATTGTCCCCATCCGTGAAATGATGGTCGTTGGGCGTAGTGGCGATGACAAACAACCGCCCGTAGCGATTGATGTCAGCCAATTTGGTGGATATCCTGCAGGGGTATCGCGCAGGCACGCCATTATTACCTACGAAGACGGGGCGCTGTATATCGAAGATTTAGAAAGCACCAATGGCACGCGCATCAATGGGTTTCAATTGCAACCTGCCAGACGGTATCGGTTGAAAGATGGTGATGAGGTCGAATTTGCACGCCTCACCACCCATATTCAATTCATCAGCCCCGAATAGCCTATGACGCGCAGTTTTACAGACCGTGTTTTAGGTGGTGTATGTGGTGGATTAGCCACCCGCCTCCCGTTAAATGCGTGGGGGGTGCGGGTGTTATTTCTGTTGGGGACGATCGCTACATTGGGCTTGCTCGTGCCGATTTACGGATTGTTATGGGTGATGTTGCCCCAGGAATCGCTCATCACGCCCAAGCGAATCGGCTTTTTTCGGTTTATCGCCATCGTCATCGCCATTGGGTTGTGTGCGCTTCTCTGGTGGACGATTTTCACCCAAGCCTATACCCCCCTACTCGACCAAATCCCCGCAGGCATTAGCGATTTGATCGCCCGAATCTTGCCCGTCATCCTGATTGTAATCGGGTTCGGATTTTTATTGCGCGGGCGCATCCCACTGGGCAATATCGCCAGTTTGCTCATCAGCATTGCGCTGGTCGGCGGGGTTGCGGCTATGGCATACAACGGGCAATCATCGCAACTCAGCACCGCCCAAACCGTATCGCTCGATTATCCGATTGTCGATGACATCTCGCGGTTGGTCGTGAATGTGTCTGGTCGCACTGTCGATATGACCATCACCACCGCGCCCAATTTAGAGGCGGTCACGGGGCGGTTTGTCGGTAGTCAACAAAGCATCATCACCCTGACAAAACAGGTATCGGAACAAGGTGATGGCGAATTGACTATCGCCGAGACACTATCGCCCGATTTTCCGCGCCTGAGCGATTTGGGACGTGGGATTATCGAGCTAACCGTGCCATCTGATATGCCGTTGGTATTGAATATCGCCAACTTAGCGGGCGATGTCACCCTAAGTTTGGGCGATACACAATTAGAACGCCTGACGTTGGATATTCGCTCTGGTGATGCTGTGGTGGCGTTGCCAGAATATAATCCTGTGTCGTTGCGCTCTGAAGAAGTGCCGAATACCTTCGTCATCACCAATGGCGATTTAACCCTGCTCATCCCCGAAGCGGTAGATGCCCGCCTGATTTATCGGGTATCGAATTTGGCAGAAACACCGCGTTCATACATCGAATCCCGCGAGGCAGGTCTGACAATTTTGCGCCCCAATCCCGATACATTCCCGTATGATAATGCGCCACGCCTGTTTTATGATGTGAATGTCGGCGCGGGTGCGTTCCGTATTCAATTACGCGAGGACGGTTAGAACATGGTTTGGCGATTACACCTCAGCGACCAATCGATCCCCTATCTGGACATCCTATCGGGGGGCAATTACCCTCTGCTGGCGTGTTGGATTCGCCATAATTATGTCGCTTATTACGACCTCATCACGGGCAACCAAGTCGGCGAAAAATTCATCACCGCCACAGGCATGGAGGATCGTCGTGGCGATGCGTGGCAACTATTCCTCGCCAACCTCATCGCGCCCAATGGGGTGTATCTGCCATTTGTGCGCCTAGAGGGTGTGACCGTTTTTTTGAGCAAAGATGGCAAATTGCGCCTGTATCAAAGCGGGACGACCGATTTATACCTCGAAAATTTGGGCGAAGAAACGCCGCTCGTCATCCACGATGATGGCTTCGTGGCGGTGGGATTAGACCGCTTTTTGGGGTTGGTGGCGGCGTTGGATAGGAGCGGGGATATTCACATCTTCCAGCAAGATATCAAAGTCGGCGTGTTCCCCACAGGCTTGACCCCGCGCTCGGAACTTCGCGCCAGCATCGCTATATCCGATGGCGGTAGCGCGGTGTATGTGTGCGATGGCGAGACGATTATCCGCACCGATTCGAGTGGCAAAATCCACAAAAAAATCACATCCCACTACCCCATACGCCAAATCGTATGTTCCCCAAACGGGCTGATTTTGCTCACACATGATTTTGAAAATGGGGTGATTCGCGCCTATGAAGGGGCGACCTTCACGCCGACGCATCAACGCTTCGGCATCGATTTATTGCTCGAAGCGCAACCGCGCCAACTGTTGGCGGATATGCCCCCGCGTGCCGTGACCATCAGCGCCCTCGATGTGGATGACAGTGGGAACATCGCGTTTTCGATGTCGGGCGTGATTTGTGTGACGCATCGTGACCGCATGGACACAATCCCCCGTTTGCAATCGTTATTTTAATCACCTGAAAGATACACTGTATGACCCAATTCACCCATTATGGTTTGTTCTTCACCGAAGAACATCTGCAACGCGCCCAGAAAAATAAAGCTAAGGCACCGTTTAAGGCGGCATGGGAATTGTTATCTGCCCCACATGAGGATGCCCATATCGAAACGTTGCTCAATGGGTATCGCTATCGCTTGGGAGATACTCAGGCGGGCGAAACCGCCTATCAGGGTGTGATAAATTGGCTAGAAAATCAAGCCTCACATCACGATTTATCAGATATACGCCTCGCGTTGCTGATGGGACAGACGTTAGAACTCATCCGACCACACGCGAATCACACTCCGCTCATCCACCAATGGACAGACCGCGCCCATCATCATCTCACAACGGTTGATGATAACCGTCCCCACATCCCGTTGGTGAAAGCCGTGTTGCAGATGGCAATTGGCATCATCAACGAAGATGACGCGGTGGTCAATACCGTTTGTGAGGTGTATCGAGATACGATTGATCGTCTACATCCCGAAGGGTACATCACCCAAATTGTTGAACAGGATAACGAAAACACCAATTTCGACTATCAAATGCAAGCCACGCAAAGTCTGGCGCTCATGGCAGAAATGGCGAAGCATATTGGCATCAATTTATACAGTTACAACAAGCGGGGGGTCTCGGTGACAACGGCGTGCGCGTATCCACTCTATTATTATTTTTACCCCGAAAAATGGCGCTGGAGTGGCGATCCCAAACGGACGAGTGAGGGCATAACAAAAGAAACGGCGAAGCAGATTTTTAGCAATCACATTGGCTTCATCGAAATCATCGCCGAGCATTATAAACCACCGCTCAAAGCCATTCAGATGATTTTAGATGATTCGCGCCCGTGTTTCGACCCCTTCGGCGGTGGATTGACCACCCTCACCCATGCCCCTGCCCCAAGACGAGGGTTGTTCGGTTGATGGACATCCAGACGATTCTCAGGCTGAATCAGATCAATGCCGATTTTTATGCCACCATCGCCAACGATTTTGATGAAACGCGGGGCAAAGCGTGGGCGGGCTGGGACGTGTTGATAAATCACATCCCAAAACCCACTGTGCCATATCGCGTGTTGGATATGGGTTGTGGCAATGGGCGATTTGGGATTTTCTTAGCCGAAAAATGGGGGACGGATAACCTGATTTATCATGGGGTAGATAATAGCCCCGATTTGTTGCAATCGGCAAGAGAGGCGCTCTCTGCAAAACATATCACGTTTCAGTTACAGCAAGAAGATATTGTCAGTGGGCATCGTGAACTGACACCAGCGTATGACCTCGTGGTGGCGTTTGGGGTGATTCATCACATTCCGTCTGCCCAACTTCGTACACATCTGTTATGGAATTGGGCGAATGCCGTCAAAGCGGGTGGACATTTGGCATTTGCCTGTTGGCGCTTTTACGAATTTGACCGTTTTCGAGAACGTATCACCGCATGGGATGATGACTTGGCGAACAAAGTCGAACAACATGATTACCTGCTCGATTGGCGACGTGGCACAACAGCATTGCGCTATTGTCATTATGTCGATGACCACGAACATGAGGCGTTAATCCATGCTACGAATCTGCAACCGATAGCCGATTATCGGGCGGATGGTTTCACAAACACCGTGAATCGGTATAGCATCCTCAAAAAACCCCTATAAATGAGGGGTTATAGAACCGAAAGAAATGGTTATAGTATATTTCTAACAAATTTCGGGTTATGATGATTAGTAAAGAAAACTATTCTTGTGGAGGTACGATATGTATCAGAATCAAAATCCGTCCTATGTGGCATCTCCTTTCGCAGGGGAACTATCGGTAGAAAAAAGCAATAGCATCTTACGCCTTGTGTATATGTGGATGGGTCTGGGTCTGTTGACCACCGCCATCACCGCCGTGTTGGTCGCTAATACGCCCGCCTTGTTGAACATCGCCTTCTCGCCCGCGACCAGCATCATCAGCATCATCGCCATCATCGGCATTTCGATTGCGCTAGGTGTCGGGTTGACGCGCAACTGGCTCAAACCGAGTGTCGCCATCGGCATGTTCTTTGTGTATGCCATCATCATGGGCTTCATGCTGTCATCGGTGGTATTGATTGCCGAATTCTATCCCAACGCGGTTTATGCCGCCGCAGGTAGCGCCGCCGCGTTGTTCGGTGCGATGACGGTTGTCGGGTTCACCACCAAGATGGATTTGAGCCGTTTCGGATTTTTCTTCATGGCGGCGTTGTTTGGCTTGGTGATTGCCATGCTCATCAACATGTTCCTGCAAAGTGACACGTTCAGCTTCATCATCAGCGTGGCGGGCGTGTTAATCTTCACCGCGCTCACCGCCTATGATACGCAAAAAATCAAACAAATGGCGAATAACTCCGCCATTCAATCAGATGGTAGCTTGGCAGTGAAAGTGAGTATCTTCGGTGCGTTGCAACTGTACCTCGATCTCATCAACCTGTTCCTGTTCTTGCTCCAAATTTTCCTCAGCCGTGAATAATCGTTAACCCCACAGGGGCATGATGTGTGTCATGCCCCTGTTTTAATGGACGATAAAATTATATGGTCAATCCATTACCAAAAACTGCAATTCCTTTACCCTACACAGCAATTACCGAGTTTTGCCAAAAATATCATATCGTCAAAATGGCATTATTTGGGTCTGTTTTACATGATGCTTTTCATGCAGATAGTGACATTGATGTTTTGGTCGAATTTGCACCCAATACCATTATTGGCTATAAAATCACCCATATTCAAAATGAACTCAGCGATTTATTAGGCTACCCCGTTGATTTAATCACATTCGCATCGTTGCGCGATAGTACCCGCCCATATATTCTATCGGATGCCCAAATTATTTATGAATCTGCACGATAAAACACGCCTTCAAGATATGCTCAAAGAGGCTATCCAAACTCAAATTTTTGCGGATGGCAAAACGCGAGACGATTTAACCACCAATACATTGCTTGTTTATGGATTAGTTCGTGCCATCGAACTTATTGGAGAAGCCGCAAACGCGGTATCAAAAGACGTGCAACAACAATTCACCGATATCGACTGGGTGGGGATAATCGGTATGCGTCACCGCCTTATTCACCATTATCAAAATGTAGATTTGAATATCATCTGGGATGTGGTATCGGTTGATATTCCCAAATTGATACCCCAACTCCAGCAAATTTGAGAAGAGTAGATAGACAATCCCCTATCATCAGCACTATAATTTTCGTCGCAATGATTGGAGATTATCGTGGCTGAGTATCGAAAACCACCCCGTCCATCTGGACAAATTGGTCTCAAAGCCCTGCGGGGCATCATCCAACGCAAAAGTATCATCGGCGCACTCGAAACACTCCATGCCGAAATGGGCGATATTTTCCGCTTGCCCATGCCCGGATTTAACCCGATTATGCTGGTCGGCGAAGAGGCGAATCGGCTCATCGCGCATGATTGGAAAGACCATCTGCAATGGCGGATGCCCAACGAACCCATCACAATTTTGCTCAGACACGGCGTACTGGTCGAGGACGGTGCAGAACATGACCGCATCCGTCAGCCGATGTACAAACCCATCATGCACCGCGCCATGTTGCAGGGATATGTGGATGCCATGACGCATAGCGCCGACATCATCGCCCAAACATGGGCAGAAAACACGCCCTACGATATGCTGGCAGAGATGCGGAAAATCGCCTTGCATGTGTTGACCGCCACGTTATTCGATACCGATTTTTCGCCTGATATAGACCGCTTATGGGCGGGTGTGATTCGGGCGGTGCGGTATATCTCGCCAAATATTTGGGTGTTATGGCGCGGATTTTCGCGCTTGGGATATAACCACGAACTGAAAAAAGTGGATACGTATTTATACGACATCATCGCCAAAAAACGGCAAAAATCAACGCAAGGCACAGATCTCATCGGCACACTGATAGACATGGGTTGGGATGACCACCTCATCCGCGACCAATTGGTGACGATGCTCATCGCAGGGCATGATACCAGCACCGCATCGTTGGCGTGGGTATTGTATTTTCTGGGGAAATATCCCGATGTGCAACAACAAGCGCGAGATGACGTGCTGGCGGTGTTGGGGGATAATCCACCGAATTACACGCATTTATCTGAACTCCCCTATCTAAGTGCGGTAATAGATGAGGCGTTGCGGTTGTATCCGCCGATTCATCTGGGGTCGCGGTTTGCCACCCAAGATTTGACCTTTCGGGATTATCGCATCAAAAAAGGGGAACGGGTGCTGTATTCGATTTATTTAGCGCATCGTGACCCGCGTTATTGGGAACATCCGAATGAGTTCATGCCAGAGCGATTTTTGGGGGATCAAAAACCCACATCAAATGCCTATTATTATCTGCCCTTCGGCAAGGGGTCGCGCAATTGCATCGGGTTAGCCTTCGCCGATGTCGAGACGAAGGTCGTGTTGGCGCGATTATTGCAAAAATATCGGTTTGAGTTGGTGAAAGATGATGTGCGTCCGTATATGGGGGCAACGCTCGAACCCGCCCCGCATGTGTTGATGCGGGTGAAATTTTGAACGCATATTATGGTGAGCAGGTGTGGACGCGCAGAAAGGCTTGTCCGTAGTTGTTTTGCCTCACTTTGTATCGTCAATGGCTTTCGCTGAGGGTTCAAAACCCTCAGCTAGTCGCACGAAGCGCACTAAAGGCGCTAAAATGCACCTTCAAAATTGGATTGCTCCTCAAAATAGGGTAATAATAGCCCCTTTAGTGGGCTTCCGAAATCGAATAGCTAGGGGTTTTGAACCCCTAGCGAGGTATAAACTACGGACAAGCCTAGAAGCGCGTCCGTACAGCCACCCTACCCTTAAAATTAGATAATACGTAATGGACGATTAGCGCAAAGCGCGTATATCGTCCACAACAACGATACCTCTTATATCACCCTGTCGTCTTCATGCCTGCGGCGATGCCGTTCACGGTTGCTAATGTCTCACGCAGGACTGCCCGATAATCATCGGTGTCTGGCGCGGATGAACGCAATTGGCGCAACAATTCCACTTGGACAAAATTCAACGGGTCGACATACGGATTGCGACGGGCAATCGAGCGTAAAATTACGGGCATTTTCGCCAACGGTTCATGTTGCCCCGTCACCATACAAATATAATCCCATGCGCGGGCGTGTTCACTTTTGATTTGGGCGAAAATTTTATGACGCAAGTCGCTATCATCCACCAATTCAGAATACAGTTCCGCGATGCCCATATCGGCTTTAACGACATCCAATTCCATATTTTCAATCAGATTTTTGAAGAAAGCCCACTGTTGATACATCGTCTGGAGCGTTTCTAAGCCATTCGGATGGGCATCGCAATACGTGGCGAGGGCATATCCCACCCCGTACCAACTGGGGATGATGGCACGGCTTTGCATCCAACTGAATACCCACGGGATAGCACGGATGGCTTCTAAACCACCTGCCCGCCGTTTGGCAGGACGTGAGCCGATAGGCATCATCGCCAATTCGTTAATCGGCGTGGCTTGTTGCCAATATTCATAAAAGCCTTCGGTCTCATACACAAAAGCACGATAAGCATATTGCCCATGTTCAGACAGGATGTTCATCGCCTCGCGCCATTCGGGGCGGATGATATGATTTTCTTGGTCGCTAAGCGCCACCAACACGGCGTGGACGACATGGCTCAGATGCCGATAGGCAATCGCGCTGTTGCTATACCGATAGGCAATCACTTCGCCCTGTTCGGTGATTTTGATTTCGCCATGAAAAGCATGTGCGGGTTGTGAGCGAATCGCTTGGTTGGTCGGACCACCCCCGCGCCCGATGCTACCGCCGCGCCCATGAAAGAATTGCACCGACACACCATATTGACCGCACACTTCGGCGATTGTCTCTTGTGCCAAGTATAAATTCCAATTCGAGGCGATGTATCCGCCGTCTTTGTTGCTATCGGAATAGCCAATCATGATTTGTTGGCGCAAATGACCGTCAGGAGTGCGCCGTTTGCTCAGGTGGTCATGATAAACGCGGTTGGTGAACAGGGTTTGCATCACCTCTGGCGCACGTTGCAAATCATCTACCGTCTCAAAAAGTGGTACAAGGTCTATATCATCGGCGATCCCGACCTCTTTAGCGAACAGGAGCATGGTCAAGATATCGCTGGCGTGTTGGCTCATGCTGGCGATATAACAATCTATCACCATCGGGCTATATCGCTGATGCGCTTGCGCCACCATACGCCATGTGTTAATCACGCGGTTGGTCTCTTCTGAAAAATGTGGATTCATGGGGAACAGTGGACGGGAATTGGTGATTTCGCGTTCTAAAATAGCGATTTTTTCGGCTTCGGATAGGGCGCTAAAATTGGGCGCGATGCCATAATGGGCGAACATTTCATTGATGGCGGTGGCGTGGAGTCGGGCATCTTCGCGCACATCCAACGGCGCGAGGTGCAATCCGAACAATTCTACTTTGCGAATCAACCAACCGAGCGTCCCATCGGCTGAATGCGGGCTGTTATTATCGCGCAGGCTATCGCGCACTTGCTCCAAATCGGCGAGCAGTTCCGCGCCCGATTTATATAAATCCGCTTCGAGCCGATAATAAATGCTATCCATCACCGTCCGATAAAATTCATCAGGGTAGCGCGTGGTCTGATTTTCGTTAGGGTAGCGCGTGGTCTGATTTTCGTTGCGCCATTTTTCGATTAAATCGGGCGCGATATTCACCTCTTGTTGTGATTGCGTGAGCCTGTCGCGCAAATAGGCAACATCGGCTAAATACACCTGACGGGCGGCACGGCGCATCGTTTCGAGCGTTTTGAGCGTGACTTCTGGCGTGACGTTGGGATTGCCATCTCTATCGCCCCCCATCCAACTGGCAAAACTGAGGAGCGGGGGTAAATCTGACCAATCCATATCGGGATAATGAGAAGACAACACAAATTTGAGCGTATCATAAATTTCGATGAGCGCATTCATAATCACTTGTGTGATGAAATAGATGCCCGCATCCACTTCTTCGGCGACCGTGGCGCGGGTGGTGCGCGTGGGTTGGATTTGCCACAGTTGTTCGATGCGGCGCAAAATATCATCCGTCACACGGCGTTGCTCACGCGGGAGCAGTGTGGTGGATTCTTGCAGATTCATCATGGTGGCAATATCGCGCAATTTGATAAGCACCTCTTGGCGTTTTGCCTCAGATGGATGCGCCGTTAGCACCAAGCGCACGCGGATTTTTTCGATCATCTCGCGGACTTCTGCGCCCGATACACCTTGTGCCTTGAGTTCAGCAACAGCACTTTCGACCGATTCACCTAACCGATTCGCCAATTCGCGTTCTCGGATGGTGCGGATGCGGTGCTGGTCTTCTGCGATATTTATCAGTTGCAGGTAATTGCTAAATGCCTTAATGAGCATCCGCTTTTGATGGATGGTGGTGGCGCGGATGGTCGCCTTGAGTCGCTCCGCCGCTTCTGTATCACCAGCACGACGGGCTTTGGCATCTGCCCGTACTTGTTCGACAAGATTAAAAATCGCATCCCCCTCTTGCTCTTTGATAATCATCCCCAATAAATTCCCCAAACGGCGAATATCCGCACGTAACGGGGCAATTTGTTCATCTATCGTTTTTTCGGTCATCGTCACATCCCATCATCAAATACATACCCGTTAAATTCTAACGAACTATTTTCAAATTGCCAAAATATCGCGTGGGATATTGTCGGCGCGATGCACCCCACACAGCGCCAAAGCGAGGTCAAATTCATCGCGCAACAAATCAAAGGCTTGTAAAACGCCAACTTCACCACCCGCCGCCAACGCGAAATAAATCGGTCTGCCGACCAACACCGCTTTCGCGCCCAATGCCAACGCCTTCAGAATATCCGTCCCGCGCCGAACACCACCATCGAGTAGCACATCGGCTTTACCATCCACCCCTGCCACCACATCGGGCAAGGCGCTGATGGTGGCGATTGCTGTATCCAATTGGCGACCACCATGATTCGAGACAATCACCCCCTTCATGCCGTGTTCAACCGCGAGTTTGGCATCATCCCCGCGCAACACGCCTTTCACCAAAACGGGCATATCTGTGATGGATGCCAACCATTCCATATCGCGCCATGTGAGCGAATCATCATACCGAGCGATGACGGTATTCAAGCCTGTATCGGGACGGGGTTCACCCATGCGCGGGGCATCGGGCTTTCTGAGGTTGGCGACCACATACTCTTCGGGGATTTGTAACGGGTTTCGCAAATCGCGTTCTCGCTTGCCCAAATATGGCGTATCCACCGTCACGACCAACGCGCCATAACCACTGGCTTGTGCGCGTTGCACCAAATCGCGGGTGATAGCGCGGTCTTTATACACATATAACTGAAACCACAACGGATTAGGGCGGATTTCGGCGATGTCTTCGAGCGGGACGGTGGATAAGGTACTCAGCACCACGCCAACCCCGCGCGATTTTGCCGCCCGCGCCACTGCCGATTCGCCTTGCGGATGGGCGAGTTTTGCCAGTGCCATCGGCGCGACCATAAACGGCAGATCGAATTTCTGCCCCAACACCGTGACGGATAAATCACGCTGAGATGAATCGCGTAACATACGCGGACGGAGCAAAATACGCCCGAATGCGTCTCTGTTTTCGCGCAGGGTGATTTCATCATCCGAGCCACCGATATAATATTCAAAATGATCATGGCGCATTTTTTGGCGGGCGATGGGTTCAAAATCGCAGATGTTGGTCGGTTTGAATGGGATAGTCATGGCGGTGTATCCTCTCTTAGTGCGATAAAACAGGCGTTTTTGGTTTATAATAATAACATAAACGTTGGTTGGAGGTGAACGATGGCAACACCCATACGCGCAATTTATAAAAATGGTCAATTACAATTATTCGCGCCTTTGGATTTAGCCGAAGGTGCAGAGGTCGAGGTAATGATTGTTGGCGCACGGAGCATCGGCGAACAAGCCTCGCTTGAGGCGCTAAAACATTTATTGGTCAATCCCGTATCATCCGAATACGAATTCGGCGAGATTGATGAAGAAGCAATCATGGCAGAAATCCGCGAGGCGTTCAAAGGGCAACCTCCCCTCTCTGATGACATAATTCGGGAACGTCAAGAGGGACCATGAATCATTATTTTTTTGATAGTAGCGCACTCATCAAGAGATATATTGTTGAAACGGGAACACCATGGGTTCAATCAATTATGGACTCACAACAAAATATGGTTTTAGTTGCGGAAATAACTCAGGTTGAGACAATTTCAGGTATTATGAGACGACACCGTGAAGGCAATATTAATCTCATGATGGTGCGTAACATCAAATCACTTTTAGATTATCATCTCCAGTATGACTACCGAATGATAGGATTAACACCTGATGTCATAAAGCGAGCTAGAAATTTAATCGAGCGTCACCCCCTAAGAGCCTATGATGCAATTCAACTATCTTCTGCCCTAGAAAGTCATTTAAGTTTAACGCTATCTGGTCTAACAGGTATCACATTTGTATCGGCAGATACAAGATTATTAAATGTAGCCAATTATGAAGGGCTTATCATACACAACCCAATTTAATCGAAAAGATAGGCTACACATCCTATACAAGTTCATTAGACATACGTTTGAGTTACGTTAATTCGCGTCATTTTTATCATAATTTTGTGTTTAATAGTATAAGCACAAAAATTATTTTTTTATCCATTAAAGGAAATAATGCCGTGGTGACAATTTTCGCGCCGAAAACAGATGACGAGACACCATTAACCAAGACATCCGAAATCGCAACCGTACCCGCCTCGCCGATGCCCAAAGGGTTGACTGATGAGGAAGCGCAAAAGCGGCGAGAACGCGGTCAGGGCAATGATATAAAAATCAAGACCAGTCGCAGTTACTGGGAAATTTTCCGCCAGAATGTGTTCACATTCATCAACAATGTATTGTTCTTCATCGGCTTTGTGATGATTCTGCTCGGATTATGGGGTGATGCCCTCGTCAGCGTGGGTGTGATCATGCTCAATGTGGTGGTGGGCATTGTGCAAGAATTTCGTGCGAAAGCCAAACTCGATAAAATATCCCTGCTCACACGCCCCAAAGCCAGTATCATCCGCAATGGGCAAAAACGCGAGGTAGACCCCACCGAAATCGTCTTGGGCGATATTGTGGTGGTGAATCCGGGCGACCAGATTGTCGTGGATGGTGTGGTCGTGGGCGATGGCAAAATGGATGTGGACGAATCGCTCCTGACGGGCGAATCGGATTTAATCACCAAGCAAAAAGGGGCGCAAGTGTTTTCTGGGAGCTTTTGCGTGAACGGGAGCGCCATGTACGAGGCGACCAAAGTCGGTCTGGATAGCTTCGCCAACAAACTCACGCTCCAAGCCAAGCAATTCAGAATTGTGCGGACACCGCTCCAACAAGACATCAACCTCGTGGTGCGGTTGTTGCTATTCGTTGCCATCATCATGGGGATTTTGTTCGCCGTGGCGTATGCCATCGAAAATGTGTCGGCAATCCAAAGTGTGCAATCCGCCGCCGTGATTGCGGGGTTAGTGCCTGCGGGTCTCATCCTCATGACGACCACCTCTTACGCGATGGGCGCGTTACGCATGTCGGGCAAAGGGGCGCTCATCCAACAAGCCAACGCCGTAGAATCGTTGAGCAATGTGGATGTGCTATGTCTGGATAAAACCGGTACGCTCACCGCCAATCGGATTCATGTCCATGCCACCCACCCGTTAACGGTATCTAAAGACGAATTTGAAGCCATTTTAGGCGATATGACGCGGAGCGCCACAGGGGGCAACCGCACCAGCGAAGCCATTTCAGAAGGATTTAAGGGGATAAAACGCCCATTCGTGGATGAAATCCCATTTTCATCGGCGCGGAAGTGGAGCGCGTTGGTCTTTAACGATGGTGAACGACGTGGCACGTATGTCATGGGCGCACCAGAAATGATACAAACGTATTTAGATAAAAAAGATGATTATGGCAAAGAAAAAATTGACGAGTGGTCGAATATGGGTCTGCGCGTGATTTTGGTGGCGCATAGCCCCAGCACCCACAGTTTGCGCGATGGCGCTGGCGCAATTGTCTTCCCCAACGACCTCAAGCCTGTGGGTTTGGTCTGCCTGAGCGATGAATTGCGCCCAGAAGCCAAAGAGACCATCGAAAATTTCACGCAAGCGGGCATCAAACTGAAAATTATTTCGGGCGATAATCCGCATACCGTATCGGCGCTCGCCAAACAAGCGGGTTTTAAGGGCGATATTCGCGTGGTGAGTGGTTTAGATTTAGATAAAATGGATGCTTCGCAAATCGCCAAAGTTGCCGAAGAAACCACCGTTTTCGGGCGCATCACGCCACAACAAAAAGAGATGCTGGTCACAACCTTGCGCCAAAATGGGCATTATGTCGCCATGATTGGCGATGGTGTGAATGATGTGTTGTCGCTCAAAAAAGCGCATATCGGCATCGCCATGCAAAGCGGGAGCGCGGCGACTCGTGGTGTCGCCGATATGGTGTTGCTGAACGATTCTTTCGCCGCCCTGCCCCGCGCCTTCATGGAAGGGCAACGCATTTTGAACGGCATGGATGCGATTATCCGCTTATTCCTCAGTCGGGCATTTTACGCCGCCATGATTTTGCTCGGCGCGGGGTTGATGGTCGGCGCGGTGAATTTTCCGTTCATCCCCAAACACGCCTCGTTATTGACCTTGCTCTCGGTGGGCATCCCAACATTGGGCATTGCGGCATGGGCGCGTGTCGGTGTGCCAACGCGCAACCTCATGCGCGATATGGTGCATTTTATTTTGCCCGCCGCCATGAGCATCGCCGCGGTGTCGTTGGCGATCTACGTGATTTTCTTCCATGTGCATGTGTATCCCGCCATGCCCGATTCGGTGACGGTGGCAGTGAATTATGCCCGTACCGCGCTGACGACTGCGATTATTTTTATGGGATTGGGTCTGATTGTATTCGTAGAACCGCCCGTAACATTTTTGACGGGCGGTAGCGCCCTGAGTGGCGATTGGCGACCCACCATCAGCGCAGGCGCGATGCTGGGGGTTTATTTCTTGCTGGTCATCATCGAACCCACACGCCAATTTTTTGAACTCGAAATATTGTCGCTCCAAGATTACGCCCTCATCGGCGCGATTGTATTGGCATGGGGCATTCTGCTTCGTTTTGTGTGGCGTTTTAATCTGATAGAACGCTTCTTGGGCGTGCGTATTCACCCAACCAGTCAAGCGGTGTATCAATCTTGAAATATCCCTGTCCTTATCTGTCAAGTAATGCTATAGTTATGGTAACACTTTGACAGATAAGGCGTAACATAATATGGACGATTTCAAAAATCCTCTCGGACAATCCAATAGCACGCATCCAACCAGCGAACCCGAAACTGACAATCAGAACACCACGCATGATGTCCGCGCAGAGGCAGAAGAAGCAATCAAGCGATATTTTGAGTCGCATCCCACATCTGAAATAATGATTGATAAAGCCACGCCCATCAAAGGGGATAAGGTGCATTTACGCATCGAAGTTCAAGGATGGGCAGACCCGCTCGAAGTGATGTTCGCCCGCGAAGCGGTGATTGGGCGCAAAGATCCGATGTTGGCATTCACGCCCGAAATTGACCTCACCTCATTTGGCGGGTATCAGATGGGGATTAGCCGTAAACATGCCGCTATTCGGCGCAAAGGCGACCAACTTGAATTGGTAGATTTGGGTAGCCGAAACGGGACATTTTTGAATGGCAAAAAGATAGAGTCGAATCAATCGGCTATCTTGACACATCATGATGAGATTCGTCTGGGCAAAATCATCCTGACGATTTATGTGCAACAAGAAGAATTAACCTGATTCGTGTGGGTTAAGCCCCTAAAATTTCTTCGATTTCGGCGGCGGCTTTTTTGGCGGCGACCAACACCCGTGCAATCCGCGCATCTTTATCGACCAACACCGCCAGCGATGCCCGTCCCGCAGGATACACCACCATCACCCCATGTTCACCTTCCATGAGTAACCGTTCTAATTCACCTTGTGCCAAACGTTTGAGTGTGCGTTCCGCCAAGCCGATGAGCGTGGCAGACATCGCCGCTACTTGCGGGCTACTGGTGGGGTTTTCGTGCGGATTTTCCTCATCCCCCGCAGGATAGGCGGCAACCAACAAGCCATCTACATTGACGATGACGGTGGCTTTTACACCTTCCACGAAGGTATGAAGCATCTTCAGTTTTTCTTCTAGGGCATCACTGCGATACTGTTGGGACATAACCGCCTCTTCTTTTAGTCTGAGTTACGCTAAACATTTTTAATCATAACACGTTTTTGAGATGTATGGGAGATATTCCCTTAATTATTTTAGCCTATTTTAAGCGTTGTGCATCCTCACGGGCGAATTTCGCCAGCAAGTATTTTTCCGCTTCGGTCAGCTTGGCTTTACGGAGCAAATCGCGCCTGCGCTCCCATGTGCGACGTAAGGCTTGTTCGCGTCGCCATGCCTGAATTTGGGCATGATTGCCCGTTTGTAACACCTGTGGCACTTCTAACCCACGAAAAACGGGTGGACGGGTATAATGTGCGCCTTCGAGCAAACCATCGGCATGACTATCACGCAATTCTGCGCCTTCTGCGCCTAATAACCCGCCAACATGACGCAAGGTGGCATCTATCACCACCATCGCCGCCAATTCACCACCCGTCAGGACATAATCGCCAATGCTGATCTCATCGGTGATTGCCAACTGGCGCACACGCTCATCTTCGCCTTCGTAATGGCTACAGACAATCACCAAACGTGGATGCCCCGCCAATTCCCGCGCCACATGGTGCGAGAATAAGCGCCCTTGCGGGGTCATCAAAATGACGGGCGGTGATGGCGAGTGGGTATCCATCGCAACCACCGATTCAATCGCACGCACCATCACATCAACACGGAGCAACATCCCCCCACCCCCACCATACGGGGTATCATCCACCGTCCGATGTTTATCTTGGCTATAATCTCGAATATCGTGCAGATGCAAATCGAGCAAGCCTGTCTCTTTCGCCTTCCACATCATGCTTTCGCTCATGGGCGACTCGAACATGTTGGGGAATAAGGTTAACACATCTATCCGCATGGGGTATGTATCCTTCAATCCATCCATCGTCCAATAGTATGGACGACATACACCCTGCGGGCTAGTCGTCCATTACACAAATCTCATTTTTAGCAGTGTAATGGCGGATTAGAGGCGTTAGCCTCGTATATCCGCCACAAAAATATACGCTCGTCTAAGCATCATGCCCCTACAAGCATATCTAATCCTAGTGTACCATAGGCATCTATGAACACATCAACCTCTATTTTAATCATCAGCAAACAACAAGCGCGGCTGGGGCGGTTTATCGCCCGTTATAAAGCCCAAAATGAGCGATTTGTTGGGTGGCGCGTGTGGGCATTTTTAGGTGGATTCATCGCGCTATTGGTGGCGCTCGTCATCGATAATGGGTTCGCGCTGGGCATCTTTTTGGCGTGGACGGGTGGATTCACCCTGCTCATCCGTCAACATCGCCATCTACGCGAGACGCTCACCCGTTTTGAAATCGCCCATTATCAGCGCGGGATTCAACTGGCACGCCTGAAATTAGATTGGGATAGCTTGCCCATCAGCACGGCGAGCGCCTCGTCTGAGCATCCGTTTGCGACCGATATCGACATCGTTGGCGATTATTCGCTCCATCGGCTATTGGATACATCGGTCTCGCGGGGTGGGAGTGAACGGTTGTTGGGCTGGTTACTGCGACCATCCCCGCCCGATACATCGGATATTGTGCGCGTACAACATCTGGTAGATGAATTACGTCCGTTAAAAACCTTTCGGCATCAATTGGCGCTCGAAGCCTATCTGATGGGTGTTGGGCGTGGCGGATGGCGCAATAGCATCGGGCGTAAATGGGAAGGCACACGCCTTTCGACATGGTTATCACAAGCACATCCCACCATCCCCGCCGGTTTTGTGATGTTATTGGGCATCAACGCGCTGGTTACGGCGGTGTTATTTGTCCTCAGTTCCATGTACGACTTGCCCGCGATCTGGCTGATTTCATTCGTGGTATATGCCCTATTTTCTATCATTCAATTCCGTCACATTGGCAATTTATTCGGCGAAGCGTTGGCGTTGTATGCCGAATTGGGTCAATTGCGGGCAATGCTCAATCATCTCGAAACATTCCGTGTGCGTGATAGCGCCCTGCGCGATTTATTAGGCGTATTTCAGGCGGTCGATAAACCGCCATCGGCACATTTACACCGTTTGGATGTGATTTTAGGCGCGGCGAGTTTGCAAGCCAACCCCATTTTATGGATGCTGGTGAATATCATTATCCCGTATGATATTTTTTGGGGATACATGCTCGGCAAGAGCAAGGGCGACCTCAGTAACCAATTGCCGTTGTGGTTGGATGCAATTTATGAACTTGAAGCGTTGGGCGCATTAGCCGAATTTTCGGCATTGCATCCGCAATACCCCTTCCCCACCATGAGCGATACCACTCATCTGAAAGCGGTCAAATTGGGGCATCCGCATATCCCCTATACTCAACGGGTGGATAACGATTTTGAACTAGAAAAATTGGGCGATATGGTCATCATCACAGGCTCGAATATGGCGGGTAAAAGTTCATTTTTACGGGCAATCGGCGCGAATTTGGTCTTGGCGTATGCGGGTAGCGTGGTCTGTGCCGAAAAATTGGAGGTCGGCATGTTCAGACTATTCACTTGCATCCGTGTGACCGATTCGGTGGTGGATGGCATATCGTATTTTTACGCCGAAGTGAAACGGCTCAAGGCATTGCTCAATGCCTTACAACAACGTGATGAATTACCCCTGTTTTTCTTGATAGATGAAATTTTTAGGGGGACGAATAATCGGGAACGACTCATCGGCAGTAAAGCCTACATTCAGGCGCTGGCGGATGAGCATGGCATGGGGTTAATCTCGACACATGACCTCGAATTGGTGACATTGGCGGATGAAATACCGACCATTCGCAATGTGCATTTCCGCGAGCATATCGCCAACGGTGCAATGGTGTTCGATTACGTATTGCGCGAGGGTCCCTGCCCGACTACCAACGCCCTGATGATTATGCAACTCGAAGGCTTGCCCATACCAACACAAACCGAATAATTCGCGGTTTTCATTTGGGGGCGATTTGTCCATTTTCGACTTGTAACACCTGCGCCCGTGATAAAAAGTCGGGCGAAAAGGTATCGAGTTCGGTAGTCGTGAGCAAGGTCTGGCATTGGTCGTTGATGCGCCCCAATAAATATGCCCGCCGTTTAGAATCGAGTTCCGCCACCACTTCATCCAACAACAACAACGGATAATCGCCCGTGCGGGCTTTCATCCAATCCAATTGCGCCAATTTGAGCGCCAAAATTGCGGTGCGGGCTTGTCCACGACTGCCATATAACCCCGCATCGCGCCCATTGATGAACAGGCGCAATTCGTCACGGTGCGGTCCCGAAAGGGTTACGCCTCGATCGATGCTATCGCGTTGTTCGCGCTCCAATTGTTGAATAAACTGAGGCGCAATATCGGATGCGCTCAATTGGCGGTGTAAATCGAGACCGAGAATATCAAACGCCTGTTGACCGTTATCTTCTGCCGTGGGCAAAAAACTTGGTTGATACACCAGCGTGAGCGTCTCTTTTCCGCCTGTCAGATCGGCATGAGCGCGTTGGGCGAGATATTCGAGTTCGCGTAAAAATTGTTGCCTGCCCGCGATGAGTGTCGCGCCGAAAGTGGTAATCTGCTCATCCCAATAGGCGAGTTCGCCAATTTTGGCTTTTTTATCGGCGATGCGTTTGAGCAAGGCATTGCGTTGGGGCAATAATTTGTCATAATTTTCGAGGGCATTATAATACTCACGGTCAATTTGCGAGAGGGTATCATTCATAAAGCGTCGACGTTCACTGGGCGAACCTTCGATGAGCGATAAATCTTGGGGCAAAAATAAGACCACTGTCACCAATCCGATGATGTCCATCACGCGCTTATCCACACCGTTGAGTTTGATCACCTTCTTAAAACGCGGGGCGATTTCGCCATTATTTTCGAGCATGAGCGTGATTTCGAGCCGATTATACACGCCGTTGGTCATAATATCCGCCGCCAACCGCGCATACGGCAAGGTTTCGGTCTCCATGCGCCAGTGAATCAATTGGCGGTCGGTGGTGGTATAAGGAGAACGCGCGGTCGCTAAATAGGCTAATGATTCGAGCAGGCTGGTTTTGCCTTGTGCATTATCGCCATACAACACCAACGGTTGACGGGGCAAACTGAGTTCCAGACGGGCATAATTACGGAAATTTTGGAGCGATAAATGGTCTATGTGCATGGGGGTTTATCCTACATCAAAACGCCTGTTCATTATAGCGGATTCGGGCAGGTTGCACCATACCCCTACACACAATGGCATATCACTCATATAATGGATATATTCATCGTTGAATTGAGGAAAAAGTTACCCCTATGCAAGAGAAGTTAGAAAAAGTCGAAGCACGCTATGTTGAACTGGAAAGACTGATGTCTGACCCCAAGACCATGAACGATTATGAAGTGATGGTCGCCTATTCTAAAGAACGGTCAGATTTAGAAGATTTGGTGATGACTTACCGCGATTATAAAAATCAAATCGCGCAACTCGCCAGCGCCAAACACGTCTTCGATGAAGAAGACGATTACGAATTACGCGAGATGGCACGCGAAGAAATCAACACACTCGAAGATAGCATCGCCGCCACTGAAGAAAAATTGCGCCTGATGTTATTACCAAAAGACCCGCGTGATGACAAAAATGTCATCATGGAAATTCGGGCAGGCGCAGGGGGCGAAGAAGCCGCCATTTTCGCCGCCGATTTGTTCCGTATGTATACCCGCTACGCCGAAGCACAAGGCTGGAAGGTGCATGTCACATCAGAAAATGAGACGGGTAACGGTGGTTATAAACGGATTGAGTGCGAAATTAAGGGCAAAGGCGCATTTTCGCGGTTAAAATATGAGAGTGGGGTGCATCGTGTTCAGCGCGTGCCTGTCACCGAAAGTCAGGGTCGGATTCATACCAGCACCGCTACCGTCGCCGTTTTAGCCGAATTGGATGACATCGATATCAACCTCGATATGAAAGATGTGCGCGTGGATGTGTTCCGCAGTCAGGGCGCAGGTGGGCAATCGGTCAATACCACCGACTCGGCAGTCCGCATGACGCATATCCCAACGGGTATTGTGGTCGAATGTCAGGATGAACGCAGTCAATTGCAAAATCGGATTCGTGCCAAACAAATTTTGCTCAATCGGCTATATGAAATCGAAGAACAAAGACAACGCCAAGAACGCGAGGCAGAACGCCGTGACCAAGTAGGTGGTGGTGATAGGTCGGAGAAAATTCGCACCTACAACTATCCACAAAACCGTGTGACCGACCATCGCATCAATTATAGCAGTTATAATTTGGTGGCTGTGATGGACGGCGCACTTGACGAATTTATCGATGAACTCGCAACCCATGAACAAGCCGAAAAATTAGCCAACGCAACGGTATAACCTCATGACCGAAAAATGGATTACCACCAAAGCCGATTTATTGCCCCAAATTGAGGAACAGTGGAACGCGCTTCATGCGCTGTTCAATGTCCTCACCGATTATCAACTCACCGAGATAAAAAATCCCGATGGGTGGTCAATCAAAGACCATGTGGCGCACATGACCGCATGGGAAAATTCGGTGATAGCCCTTCTGATGGGTCGCCCGCGCCATGAAGGGCTAGGTATTCCAGAAGATATTTATAATAGCGAAGATTTGGATGCGATTAACAAAGCCATTTTTGAATTGCACAAAGATGAACCCACACATGTGGTGTTCCCGTTATTTCATCAGACGCACGAAAAATTATTGGGGATGATAGAAAAACTATCCGATGAAGAGTTGAACAAGGGGTATGGTCACTTTTTGCTGACCGATACAGGTGGTCATCTGCCCACGATTAACGTGATTTATGGCAACACGGTGCATCATTTCAAAGAGCATCTCGGTTGGATAGAGGCGATGCTCGCTAAGCACAACGCAAAATAGGCACTATCCCGATGCGATATAGTTGATAAACTCGGCAAGTTTGGCGCGGTCATCTGGCGAATAGGCTTCGGGATTTTTCAGTTCAGAGGCGGGGTTGCCCAATTGCTGAAATAGCCGAGTGTCATCGTACACCTGTTGATAGGCTCGGGCTAAATCCAGAATAAATGTATCATCGCCAGCTAACGGCACATAAAATTTGGGTAATGGGTCGAGCAATCCAATTTGGTAAATCTCTACTTGTGCGTTATGTAGATCGGTCACGATGACATGATAGGGGGTGCTATCGGGCATATCAGGGTAACGCGGAATATAGGGCAAAATCGGGTGTGTGTGATGTAAAAAATCAATTTCGACTAAATTTAGCCCTGCCCATAACGATGCCTCGCGCTTTCTGATATAGGTCGCGTAATAACTAGCGGGGGGTTTATTGGCGGGTGATAATAACTCAATCCGTGTTACAGGGATTGAATTTTCGATGGCGTCTGTAAATTTATAGATGATCAATGCCCGTACATCATCATCAGGAGTCAATAAATAATCTAAATCGCGTGTTATGTTGGGAGCAGTCACAGTTTCCGTTAATGAACCTGTTTCAGGTGGTTTTGTATCAGAATTTTTGTGGATCAAAATATCGGGTCGAACACGTTCTAACGTGGGTGGATTAAACGCATCCAACAAGTTGATGTGCGCCAATTGAAGCGATTCTTCATTGGATGTGTAGTAACCTTCTGGCAAACTATTATCAATCGCAGTAGATAAATAGGTCAGGTATTTATTATGGAAACCCTGCCAGCCTTGTGGTTGTAAAGCCCTATTCAGATGGGCATTGATACCGGGATATGGATTTTTGCCAGCCATTTTAGGTCATCCTCATCATCAATTTGTATCATTATACATCAGATTTGTTGATACCCTGCCTCGTCAATCGGCAAAAACGCCCCTATAATAAACACATATTTCTATTTCGCGGATAGGCATTATGCCCATCCCTACAGACCAGTGGTGAGGACAAAATATCTATGTCGCAACCGTTAAATTTTCAACAAGTTATCCTGAAATTACACGAATTTTGGGCATCGCAAGGCTGTGTCATCTGGGAGCCGTATAACGTCCAAGTCGGGGCAGGCACGGGCAACCCCGCCACGCTGTTGCGCGTCTTGGGACCGGAGCCGTGGCGCGTGGCGTATGTCGAGCCATCCGTCCGCCCTGATGATGGTCGCTACGGCGAAAATCCCAATCGGATGCAAAAGTATTATCAATATCAGGTCATCCTCAAACCCGAACCGGGCAATCCACAAGAATTATACATCCAATCGCTAGAGGCGCTGGGGATCAACCCGCGTGAACACGATATTCGCTTTGTCGAAGATAATTGGGAATCACCCGCGCTAGGCGCGTGGGGCTTGGGGTGGGAAGTGTGGCTGGATGGTCAAGAAATCACCCAATACACCTATTTTCAACAAGCGGGCGGTCTGGAATGTGACCCCGTAGCGGTCGAAATCACGTATGGAGTTGAGCGCATCGTCTTGGCATTGCAAGGCAAAAATTCGGCGTGGGAAATTGATTGGCTCGATGGTCTGACCTATCACGATATGATGTATAACGAAGAGGTCGAACATTGTCGCTATTATTTTGATATTGCCGATGAAAAGGCGCTCAAATTGGTCTACGACACTTACGAAAGTGAATATAAACGCGCCCTAGAAGGCAATGCGCTAATTAGCGCCTACGATTACGTCTTGAAATGTAGCCACCTGTTCAATGTGTTGGATACTCGTGGGGCTATCGGCGTGACAGAACGGGCGTATTACTTCAAACGGATGCGCGACATGACGCGCACCATCGCCAAGACGTATGTCGCCAAGCGTGAAGAATTGGGCTATCCCCTCATGCGGATGAAATCCAAATGGGGCGAACACCCCGCGCCAGACGTATCTGAACAGGTGGTTTATCAACATCCGCCCACCGAAGCTAAAGACTTTTTGCTCGAAATCGGTGTCGAAGAACTGCCCGCCCAAGATGTCGATAGCGCCCTCGCCCATCTGCAAGCGACTGCATCGGCGTTATTTGATGATTTGCGCCTGAGTTACGAAGCGGTGTATACCTTCGCCACACCGCGCCGTCTGGTAATTCATGCCGTCAAACTCGCGCCTAAGCAAACCGATGTGCAATTGGTCGAGAAGGGACCGCCTGTTAATCGTGCCTTTAATCCCGATGGCACGCCCACCAAAGCCGCCGAAGGCTTTGCGCGGGGCAAAGGCGTGGATGTATCGGCATTACGCCGTGAAACAATCGATGGCGGTGAATACGTGGTGGCGGATGTGCATCATATCGGCAAGCCAACCGTCTCGGTGTTATTAGAGGCGTTGCCTGAATACATCGCGGGGATAAAATTCGCCAAAGCCATGCGCTGGAACAGCACAGGCGTGGCATTTTCGCGCCCAATTCGATGGATTGTGGCGTTATACGACAACACCATCGTGCCATTCACCTATGCGGGTGTGACCAGTGGCAATGTGACGCATGGGTTACGTCCGTATGGGTCGTTGCCCCAAGTCGTCAATGATGTGATGGATTATTTCGATGCGATGGGCAAACAAGGCATTGCGCTCAATCCAGAAGAACGGCGCGAGATGATACAAGCCCAAATCACGGCGCTGGCGGATGAGGTCGGCGGTATCATCCCCAATGACCCCGCATTGATGGACGAAGTGGTCAATCTGATAGAGCGCCCCACCGCCCTACGCGGTACATTTGAGGATAAATATCTGGCTTTGCCCCGCGAAGTCCTCATCACCGTGATGCGGAAACATCAACGGTACTTCCCCATTCAAGATAAAAACGGGAAGCTGATGCCGTATTTCATCGCCGTCCGCAACGGGGATAATCATCATTTAGATATAGTGACGCATGGCAACGAACACGTTTTGCGGGCGCGTTTTTCAGATGCCAATTTCTTCTATAATGAAGACATCAAGCAACCGCTCGAATCGTATTTATCACGTCTGAGTACGCTCACATTCCAAGAACATCTCGGTTCAATGTTGGATAAAAATAATCGTGTGTCGGGGATGGTCGAATCACTCGGCGCGTTATTGGGCATGTTCGCCACCGACATCGCCACCGCCAAAACCGCCTCTACAATTTTCAAAGCCGATTTAGGCACGCAGATGGTGGTCGAATTGACCTCGCTACAAGGCATTATGGGGCGCGAATACGCTAATTTGGGCGGATACCCCACAGAAGTTGCCAACGCGATTAGCGAACATTGGCAACCCCGTTCTGCGGGCGATAGCATCCCCGCCAGCCCCGCAGGCGCATTATTGGCGATTGCCGATAGGCTCGATAGCCTTGTCGGATTATTCGCCGCGGGTCTCGCGCCCAAATCCACCGCCGACCCGTATGGATTGCGCCGTGCGGCGTTGGGGGTCATCCAAATTTTGGCAGAAAAAGGCATCTTCGCCGATTTACGCCAACTCATCAACCGCGTCGCAGAAGCCCAACCGATTGGCGTATCGGATGAGACGAAAGCATCGGTACTCGAATTTATCGGCGGGCGGTTGCGCGTGTGGTTATCGGAACAAGGTTACAGCGCAGATATTATCAACGCCGTCCTCGCAGAACAAACCCATAATCCGTATCAAGCCCTCATCAATGTGGGGCAACTGAGCGAATGGGTCAAGCGCGATGATTGGGCGCTCATTCTGGATAATTTCGCCCGTTGTGTGCGAATCACCCGCGCCGAAAAAGCGCGTTACACGGTGAACCCTGCCCTGTTCCAACAACCAGAAGAAGGGGCATTGTATGAGGCGTATCAATCTGCCCGTGCCGATTTGCCCCAAAACGGCGATGTATCGGCATTTTTGACGGCATTTTTGCCCCTTGTCGCGCCGATTAGCGCCTTCTTTGGGTCTGGTAAAGGGGATGGTGTGTTAGTCCACGCGGAAGATATGGCGGTGCGTCATAATCGGTTGGGCTTGTTACAGATGATTGCTGATATGCAAACTGGTCGCGCCGATTTGAGCGCGTTGATGGGCTTTTAGGATTTATAATGATACCAGATGATATATTACATCGAGTGGTTTCTGTATTTGGTCATACAATACGTATCACAACTCGCCAATGGTCGCACGTTGTTGAGGCGCATGATTATATGTCGGGAAATTTAGATAAGGTATTAGAGACACTTGCAGAACCCGCTCATATCATTTTGGGCGAAAATGGCGAATCAATAGCCCTTCGTCACTATCCTAAAACCAATATCACCAGTAAAACATCTGTGGTCATTTATCGAGATATACCAGATGGTTTCTTAATCACGGCTTTTTTGACATCAAAACCTGATGAAATTGAGAAAAAAGGACAACGAATATGGTCACAATCTCAAAAGGACTCATCGGAGAAGTTTTAGCATTACCATCTCGACAAATGTGGACAGATTACGATGCTGAAGCAGATGTGTTATATATCAGTTTTCGTAAACCACAACAAGCCAATGACAGCATCATGGAAGATGATGGCAATATCTATCATTATCGTGATGATGAATTGGTCGGGATTACGGTACTCAATGCGTCACAAAAAAATATCAAGTAGAGGTCAAAATGTCAGAAAAAACACCAAAAACCCAATCTGAAGAACCAGAACATGATTTTCCAAAAAGTATTGGTCGCCCCGCCACACGTGCGCTTTTAGGGGCAGGTTATACACGCCTTGAGCAATTGACGAAAGTTAGCGAGGCTGATATAAAACAATTACACGGTGTCGGACCGAAGGCGGTTACTATTTTGCGTGCCACTCTCGCCGAAAAGGGATGGTCATTTTTGGGGGAATAGCCTCGCTAGAGGCTCAAAGCCTCTAGCTATTCGATTTTTGAAGCCCACTGAAGGGGCTGTTTTGAACCAATTTTGAGGCAAATGTCTGTTTTAAGGTCGTTTTTAGTGCCTTTAGTGCGCTTGGTGCGACTAACTGAGGGTTTTGAACCCTCAGTAATTTACCAACCGCGATGCGCGATTTTATCGGTGTCGTGCATGGTGCTGACATTAATCCGTATTGTGTTCAATCAAAAAGGGTATATCACATCGCTAATAGTTCGCAATCCATCGGATAAGTGTATTTTGTTGACGAATTGCGTTATAGAGCTTTTCATCCGCCGTCCAAAATTCACAATTATAACGCTCGGCAACGGCTAAATATTGCGAGTCATACGCGGTTGGTCGGTTATATTGGGTTGCAAGGTCAAAGGCGCGGTCTAATAACATAGCATCCAATAAAAATTGAATCGGATATGCCTGTAATTTATTGCGTGCCATTAAAGCGGATGCATAACTCATCAAATTGCGATGTATCCATCTGCGCGTCACGGCAACAATTTCATATTGGAATAACACAGGGGCAACAAACTGCACTTTATTTCGAATACACCATTCAATAAGCGCATCTGATTGCGTAGTAAACGGCTCACTCGTCACTGTCGCCAGAAAAATCCCCGAATCCAAGACTACGTAAGATTTCTTCATCGCGTTCTTCTCTCAATTCGTTGATAAAATCGGCAATAGGTGGCATAGGAGTCTTGCCAGCACGTTCCAAGTCTATACGGTTGCGAATTTGACGGATGTTCTCTAACCACTGCAACCCATCAAATTCATCAGGGCTTGTCGCACCGATGAGCCGATATTCTGTGGGTTCAGAACTCAAAGGAATCGCACCTTGCTGATAGTGATGTTGGATTTCCTTGAACACTTCCAATTGTTCATCTTCATCCAATTCACGAAATTTTGCCATAATTTCATCTTTTGTGGCACTCATCGGAATATCCTCATCTTACACTGCTGGATAATATCACTATAACACAAAAAAAGGCGGATGGTTATCCCACCCGCCCTTGCGTGATTTACCAACCACGATGCGCGATTTTATCGGTGTCGTGCATGGTGCTGACATTAATCCCGACCATCGCCTCGCCCAATCCACGGCTGACCTTCGCCAGCACATCGGGGTTATCGAAATGCGTCACGGCTTCGACAATCGCTTTGGCGCGTTTGGCGGGGTCGCCCGATTTGAAAATCCCAGACCCCACGAACACCCCATCCATGCCGAGTTGCATCATCAAGGCGGCATCGGCGGGAGTGGCAACACCGCCCGCGGCGAAATTCACCACAGGCAAGCGTCCGAGTGTCGCCACTTCTTTGACCAAATCGTAAGGCGCTTGGATATTTTTGGCATACGTGAACAATTCATCTTCATCCATGCTGGTCAAACGGCGGATTTCACCCATGACGGTGCGGGCATGACGCACCGCTTCGACCACATCACCCGTGCCTGCCTCGCCTTTGGTGCGAATCATCGCCGCGCCTTCGGCAATACGGCGGAGCGCCTCGCCCAAATTGCGACATCCACACACAAACGGCACTTTGAATTTGTGCTTGTTGATGTGATGTTCTTCATCGGCAGGCGTGAGGACTTCGCTCTCATCAATATAATCGATGCCGAGCGATTGTAAAATTTGTGCCTCGACAAAATGACCAATCCGCGCCTTCGCCATGACGGGGATGGTGACGGCTTTCATGATGCCTTCAATCATATCGGGGTCGCTCATACGAGCGACACCCCCTTGTGCGCGAATATCGGCAGGCACACGTTCCAACGCCATGACTGCACATGCGCCCGCATCTTCGGCGATTTTGGCGTGTTCGGGTGTGACCACATCCATAATCACACCGCCCTTGAGCATTTGCGCCAGACCGCGCTTGGCGGTGATTGTCCCGGTTTCGGTTGTTCCGTTGGATGAATGTCCGTTGTTGTTCATCAAAAGTCCTCCATAAAAATTAGAATGAGTATCGTTAGGATAAAGGCAAGGGGGCTAAAAATGTATGTCCACATAAGTCCAATTTGGCGCAAGGATAATAATTTTCTAACCTATTGAGCAAGTTGAGGTGGTTTGATATAAAATAGAGGTGTTATATTGGGTCGCAATATATTGCGCCCTTATTCAATACAGGTATGAAAGAATCATGTTCGATGAAACACCCGACCGCAGTTCATTGGCACAGACCATTTTTTGGCGTAATTTGGGTTGGGAAGATGGCACACTCTATGAGGACATGGTGCTATCGCGCTTGCGCCAACGGGCGGAACAATATGCCAAACCCCTCGCCGATAATGATAACGCGCCCACCACCACACTGGTCATCTTTCGGTTGGGCGATGAGACCTACGGCATAGATGCGCCGTTGGTGTATGCGGTACGGCGCATTGGGACGATCGCTACCGTGCCAAACATCCCCGATTTTTATATCGGCGTGGTGAATGTGCGCGGTCAAATCATTACCGTGTTGGATTTACGCCGATTTTTTGGCAAACCAGATAGCCATGAGGCAAAAATGCCCGATGAACTATTGGTCGTGCGGGCAAATGACTTGGAATTGGGGATTTTAGCCCATACGGTTGAAGATGTGGTCACGCTCAAATTGAGCGATATTCAACCCCTCAACGACATGGGATACACCTGGGGTATCACCCCACAAAAAGTGATTTTGTTGGATATGGCGCGTCTGTTTACCGATGAGCGCCTCATCGTTGGCACAACCGAGATAACTGCTTAGGATACCCATTATGGATACACCCAAAACGCCCCTCCGTCAACAAATTCGCGCCTTATTCGCCAACCCAACCCCGTTCATCAGCACGGGGATTTTGGCGATATACACCGCCATCATCTGCTTGCTGATGCTAGGAATAGATATTAACTCCCCCGTGCCGATTCTGATTATCATCGCAATCGCGTTGCCGATCGGTTTCGGATTGGGCTTATGGCTCGATCGATTAGCCTATCGGCGCACATCGCGCATTTTACGCGAGTATATCAGCATGATGGAACAAGTCGCAGAAGGCGATTTAACACGCGATTTTCATGTCTCTACGCTCGCGCCCAACATGCCCGAAACAGCCATGTTACAACGCCTTGTAGACACGTCTAACGAGATGCTCAGGCGGATTCGGCGCGTATTAATCGGCGTGAGCAACGCGCTCACACGGTTGGATACCGATACCCAAGCCATTTTAGAAGCGACATCCAAACAAATCATCATGACCAACGAACAAGATTCGGTCGTGACCGAGACCACCGCCACCGTGAACGAAGTCCGCGCCACCGTCACCGAGACGGCTGAACGGGCGCAAAGCGTGGCGGAGACGGCGCAAATTTCAGTGGATATATCCAAAGCGGGATTAGATGCCGTGAATCAGACCATTGCAGGCATGGAACTGATCCGCAAGCGCGTTGAGGATATTGCCGATAACATCCTTGTATTATCTGAACACACGCAACAAATCGGCGAAATCATCGCTACGGTGAATAGTTTAGCCGATCAATCGCGCATGTTGGCGCTGAATGCGTCTGTCGAGGCGGCACGGGCGGGCGAAGAAGGCAAAGGATTCGCAGTCGTGGCGATGGAAGTCCGCAATTTAGCCGACCAAAACCGCGATGCAACCATTCAGGTGCGCGAAATTCTAGGCGAAATCCAACGGGCGACCAACGGCGCGGTGATGGTGACAGAAGAGGGGAGCAAAGGCGTGGATGCGGGTCAAAAATTGGTCAATAGCGCGGGTGATGCCATTCGCAATCTGGCGCGAGCGATTGAAGAAGCGGCGATGGCGGCGTTGCAAATTGCCGCCAGCACGCGCCAACAAACCATCGGCATGGATCAATTGACTGCCGCCATGCGGACGATTAAACACGCCACAGGTGAGACGATTGGTGGCACGATGCAAGTCGAAGCCAGCGTGCAACGCTTGCGCGATGCCGCCTATCTGGTCAAAAATCTACTTGCCGATTTGAAATTGGGTTAATACATGACGATTGCCCTACGGAGATAGAACTATCCAAAATATCTCCATACTTTGGCGGTATGATGGAAATATACAATGATGTGATAGCAATTGAATAGGTTATTATGCAAAATACTGTACCCAACCCACGCATACAAGCGTCAGAGGCGACTGTGCCATCGAAGGCGATAGCACCCTCTAGCCCATCCGCCGATAAAACGGTGGCGCATGTGCCGATTTCTGCACCACCGCCTGTCATTCGGCAACCTGTCGCCATTCCCCCCCCACCGCCATCGGCGCGGATGATTCCACCGCGCCCGATGCCATCCCACCCTATTCGCAAAAAACGGACAAATTGGTGGCTATGGGGATTTTTAGGCGTGGGCATATTAGGCGTGTCGTCTGTGTTGGCGGTGGTGATGGGTATCGTGATCATCCAAGCAGGTGGCGATAAATTCGACCCCAATTATCACCTCGCACCCGAAGATGTGCCAGCTTATCTGATGGGGGTTATCCAAAATGTGAATGATGATGTGCAAGTCACGCGCATTTTGGTGATGAATCCGTTATCGGTGCAATTATACGACCCCGTAACGGGCGATTTTGCCACATGGGAGATGCCGATAGAAGAATGGGATAATTGGCTCACCGCCAGTCGAGATGATACCGCGCCCAACGGCTATCGGTTTGATATTTTGCCTCAAGGTGTCACTGATTTTTTGATGAGCCAGCAAGCCCGTCATCTCGATTCATCGCGCTATCTCAATATGGGCGAAGCGATTGACCAAGTGCGGAGCGCCGTTCAATCCAACACCCAAGCCACGTTGCGCGTCTATCACAATGACCGTCAACATGTCGTCAGCGCGGGCGAAACCATCACCAGCATCGCGTGGGATTATGGCATCCCCTATTTGTATATCCAAAATGCCAACAACGGCATTTCGACACTTTCGGTTGGGCAGACCATCATCATCCCACGCGCCGATTTGTTCATCGAATACGCGCCGATCCCCAACAAGCGCATCGAGGTGAGCATCGCCGAGCAACGGGTGCGAGTCTATGAAAATGGAGTCCTCAAATGGGATTGGGGCGCGAGTACGGGCATCAACAGTAGCCCAACATGGCGCGGGGTGTATCAGATTTTATCGCACGAGCCGAATGCCTATGCGGGCAATTGGAATTTATGGATGCCGAATTTTATGGGCGTGTATCGCCCTGTTCCAGGTGCCGATTTCACCAACGGCTTTCACGGCTTCCCCACACGCGGAGGCGGTCAGTTATTATGGGAAAATAGCATCGGCACACGGGTGACGTATGGGTGTATTTTGTTGAGTAATACCAACATCCGCCTGTTATATGATTGGGCAGAGACGGGTGTGGTGGTCGAGATTAATTAAGCAGGAATAAATATCGCATTATCAAATTCAAACGAATAAGTTAAACCCCATGATAAAATTACTATTCAGAAATAATCATGTCAAAATCGGCAACGGTCAGTTTATCACCATAGCGTAAGGCATGAGGTTCGTTGGGGATAACCCGCGTGCCATTGATGAACGTGCCATTCATCGAATCTAAATCCATGACATGCACGACATTGTTATAATTCAGCAAAACGGCATGACGGCGCGATACACCTCGTTTTTTTGCCTCATACGGCGATAAATCAATATCAGGGATATAGGTCGATGATTGATCTGAACGCCCGATGATATATCCCTCAATATCTGGTGCAGATAGAGATATAATCACCTGATGCGTGTCATCTTGTGTGATTTGATGCAATGTCAAGCGTTGATTCGTTTTGATAATCTGACCAAACATACACATACCATAACCTGATCACAACATTCGTTTAATTATAAGTGGATATAGTTTTTTGTCTATAGATTTTTGAATATTGTGAAAATCTAACACAAAAAAATACCCTTACCAAATTCTGATAAGGGTATTTTTATTCGTCCTAACAGCGCGTGATTTTAGAACAAACTAGCAAGGGTGATTGGTGCGCCACCGAGCAAATTCAATGCCAAGGCGGGGAATAAGCCGATGACCAGCACCGCCGTGAAGCTGATGTAGGTAGCATATTTGACGAAGGGTGTTTCGCCTTCGGCTTCGATGGGATTTTCACTATCACGTAGGTACATATTGACAATGACACGCACATAATAATACGCGCTTGCCACACTGGTTAACACGCCGATGACGGCGAGCCAAATCAGACCCGCTTCGATACTCGCGCCGAACACCAAGAATTTGCCGATGAAACCCGCCGTTGCGGGGACACCCGTCAGACTGAGCATGAAAAACGCCATCATCATCGCCAACAACGGACGACTACGACCAAGCCCGACAAAATCTTCTATCATCGTGCCTGTGCCGTCTTCTTTTTCGAGGGCAATCACCACCGCAAACGCGCCTAAATTGGTGAAAGTATAAGCGAGTAAATAGACCAATAACCCACGTGTCGCCGAATCGGATACGCCAACCGCGCCCGCCGCGGCGACCGCCATCAACAGATACCCTGCATGTGCGATGGATGAATAGGCTAACATCCGTTTGATGTTGGTCTGCGAAAGGGCAACGATATTCCCCAAAATCATGGTCAGGGCGGCAATCACCGAAAGGGACGATTGCCAAATAGTCGCCGCATCACCAGAATTGATGCTGAGCGTCGGCAACGCCACCACCATCACGCGCAACAAGGCGGCAAAACCACCTGCTTTTGCGCCTACACTCATGAACGCCGTGACGGGCGTGGGTGCACCTTCATAGACATCGGGAGTCCACATGTGGAACGGAACAACCGCCACCTTAAAGCCGAGCGCCACGATAATCATCGTCGCGCCAATCACCAAATAGAAGATCGAATTTGCGCCTTCATTGACGATGGTACTCACTGCCGTGAAAATTTCGGGCAAGTTGGTCGTGCCAGTCGCGCCATAGATGAGCGCCGCACCATATACAAAAAACGCACTGGCAAACGCGCCCAAAATGAAATATTTGACACCACTTTCTTCTGATTTCAGGTCTTGATGACGGATTGCCGCCAGGACGTATAAGGGGATGCTGAGCAATTCGAGCGCGATGAATATCACGATGAGGTTATTGGCGCTCCCCATGAACATCATCCCAGCCGTAGAAAACAGCACCATCGAATAGTATTCACCTTGTTCAATCCCCATACGGCGTAGATAATCCATACTGAGCAAGATGGTTATCATCGCGCCGACTAAAACGACCATGTTCAAAAATCCACTGAACGAATCGGCGACGAACATGCCCAAAAAGGCAGTCGTGTTGGTGTTAAAAGTGAACAAATTCCATACGAATGCCACAATCAACGCGCCAAGCGCCAAAAACGCGGTGTTATTTTTGTGTTCTTTGCTGATGAACAGGTCAATAATCAACAAAAAGGTGGTGAAGAGCGCCAAAAAGATGGCGGGCAACGCCACATATAAATTCAAATCGCCAAGTGATGGTATCGTCATAAAGTTATCCTCATGTCAAATGTTGTGGCACTCCCCCATCCCCGCCCCTTTCCCCACTATGTAGGGGAAGGGAGTCGTGTAAAATCCATGAAATTTCCCCTCTCCATTGTATGAGAGGGGTCAGGGGTGGGGAAAGTTGCTTTATATGTTATGGCGCGAGTGCAACCAATGGCGCGATGTATGGGGTCATGTTGGCTACCAATTGTTCGGTGGTGGTCGCCATGACATTAAACCAGCCCGTAGGTTGCAAGCCAATCCAGAAAATTAGGATGAGCAATGGCACAAATACCGCCACTTCTTCCCATGAGAGTTGTGGTAGATGTTTGTTTTCTTCTTTATCCAATTCGCCCATGAACACTTTTTGGAACATATGGAGCATATAGATTGCCGCCATAATCACGCCTGTGGTGGCGAACATAGCAAAGAAGAAGCCGAGGACATCACTGCCCAACGCGCCGAGCAAAATGGTGAATTCGCCCACGAAGCCGTTCAGACCGGGCAAGCCCATACTGCTCAACGAGACCACCAACGAGATACCACCGAGCAACGGCATGGCTTTCCAGATACCACCATACGCCGCCATGAGTTTGGTATGACGGCGTTCATACAGCATACCCACAATCAAGAACAACGCGCCTGTGCTGATGCCGTGATTGATCATTTGCAAGGTCGCGCCTTGAATCCCTTGTGGGGTGAGCGAGAAGATGCCCAGCACCACAAAACCCAAGTGGCTGACGGATGAATAGGCGACCAATTTTTTCATGTCGGTTTGTGCAAAACTGACCCACGCGCCGTAGATGATGCCAATCACACCCAGCGCCGCCACGAATGGCGCCCAAGCCACACTTGCTTCGGGGAACATGGTGAGGTTGAAGCGGATCATGCCATACGTACCCATTTTGAGCAACACACCCGCCAGAATGACAGAACCCGCAGTCGGGGCTTGTACGTGGGCATCGGGCAACCAGCTATGCAACGGGAACACAGGCACTTTGATGGCAAAGGCAATCAAAAAGCCCAAGAATAAGAAGGATTGCTCGCTGAATACACCATCGAACAAGAAGGTGAGTTCACCACTTTGCACTTTAGCGACAATTTCGGGCAAAGCGAATGTGCCTGCGTTGCCACCGACATACAAAATGGCGAGGAGCATGAGAATCGAGCCTGCCATGGTATATAAGAAGAATTTCACGGCGGCATACACCCGTTGTTCCCCCCCCCAAATCCCGACCAAGAAATACATCGGCACGAGGGTGACTTCCCAGAAGATGTAGAAGATGATGAGGTCTTGCACCACGAACACGCCAATCATCGCCCATTCGAGCAACATCATGAACATGTAATACAGTTTCATCCGTCCACGTTCTTCAAAAATATGCGTGGTGAACGAGGCGAGGACAGCCACAGGCATGATAATGGTGGTCAACAAGACCATCAACATGCTGATGCCATCGACACCCACGTAATAGCTAATCCCCAAACTAGGCAACCAGTCGTTACGTTGCACCATTTGTAAATTGGGATTGCTAGAATCAAATCCAAATACCATCACAATCGAGGCGACAAAGGTGGCAATCGTGAAGCCAAGCGCCGTCCATTTAATCGCGCCTTGTTGTTTTTCTTCATTCAAAAACAGTAAGATTGTTAAGCCCACCATCGGCAAAAAGAGCGTGATGGTCGTGAGCGATAAACTTTCCATAAAAACTTTCTCCCTCTATAGGATGATTCTCACTATCAACTCGCACCATTGGTGATGAGTGGCGCGAGCATCAAGACCAACACCAACAACACACCCAAGAACAACGCAAACGCATACGTGCGGACATAACCCGTTTGCACGTTGCGTAATAAGCCACTCGCACGACGGGCAAGTGTAGCAAAGCCGTTCACCGCGCCGTCAATAATACCCAAATCAATCGGTTTAGAGAGCAACTGCCCGATGGATTTATACCCCTTGAGCAACACCGAATCGTGGAAATAATCGTGCAGGAACACCCAATCCACCGCATTCGCCACAAAATCGGCGATTCGCATATACGGACGGATAATCAGGGCGAAATAAATTTCATCCCAATACATCCGCGCATGGGCGACTGCCCACACCACACCAATCGCAGGGTCAGCTTCGAGTGGGTCTTTGCCATCGGCATTAATGGCTTTGACACCGCCATAAATGCCACGCGCCAAGACAATCGCGCCAATACCAATGCCCAACGCCGTGAGCGCAATGAGCGGTTGGAACGGGGGCAATACGAATGCCGATGCGAAAATGCTGTGTTCCAAGAAATTACCCAGTACGTGTAAGCCAATTGAACCATCAAGCCCAAGCGCGAAGATACCCGCGCCTGTGGGGATGTTGATAAAGCCAATCACCACGCTGAAAAACGCGAGGATAATCAACGGATTCACGATGGCAGGTCCGTTTTCGGTGGCTTGCTCTGCCGCTTCGGTACGTGGTTTGCCATGAAACACCATCTCGATTTGTCGCCACATATAGAAGGCGGTGAAACCCGCCGCGGCAATCAATAACCCAAGTGCGATGAACCCTTTGAGTTCACCTTTTTCAAACCCGACCAGCCACGCATCGGCTAAAATTTCGTCTTTCGACCAGAAGCCTGCGAAGGGCCACAACCCCGCCAGCGCGAATGTGCCGATGAGATAGGTGATATAGGTGATGGGCATCTTTTTGCTCAATCCGCCCATGTTCCGCATATCTTGCGGGTCGAAGTGTTCATCATGATGATCATCGCCGTGATGGTCATCATGACCGTGTTCGTGTGCATGATGATGCCCATGTTCGACACCATGAATGACCGAACCGCTACCCAAGAATAACAGGGCTTTGAAGAAGGCGTGCGTCATCATGTGGAAAATCGCCGCCACATACGCGCCAAGACCAACCGCCGCCACCATAAAACCAAGTTGGCTGACGGTGCTATAGGCTAAAACACGTTTAATATCGAATTGACCGAGCGCGATAAAGCCCGCGACAACCGCAGTTGCGCCACCGACTAAGACAACGATGAACGATGTCAATTCGGCGTTATAGAACATGATATTCGAGCGCACCATCATATACACGCCCGCCGTGACCATCGTGGCGGCGTGGATGAGCGCACTGACGGGTGTCGGACCCGCCATCGCATCGGGCAACCACACGAACAACGGAATTTGTGCCGATTTACCACTCGCGCCGAGCAACATGAACAACGTAATCAGGACGAGCAACACCTCGAATGACATTTCGATGGGACCGAGTGTAAATGTTTTGCTCTCACCAGTCTCTTTTTCGACTTTGGCATAATAAGCGGTTTGCCCAAACACGCCTAATTGGTGCAATTCAACACCTTTGGTATCGTAGGCGATATAGGTGATAGCTTCTGCGCCATGACCATCTGTTTCGCCATGTGCGTCTTCTTCGGTGGCATGTGCATCGCCCTCACCTTCACCCTCTTCTGCATTGAAAGCGACAAAGGCTTTCTCATGCGATTCTTCGGATGATTTTTCTTCGGTGGTGTGGGATTCATCTGTCGATTCGTTATGCGTTTCGGCTTCTGCATGAACTTCGCCGTGATGTGCGCCTGCGGTGGGGTTGGCTTCTTCGCCCGGTTTATAAAAATCGAGCGTGCCGAATGCCCAGAACATGAGGAAGATCGCCATCAACACGCCAAAATCGCCTACACGGTTGGCGATGAAGGCTTTACGGGCGGCGTTGCTATTTTTCCAACCTTCGTCGTTGGGTTTATCCCACCAGAAGCCGATGAGCAAGTACGAGCATAAACCCACGCCTTCCCATCCCACGAACATCATCAGGAAGTTATTGCCTGTGATGAGGATGAGCATGAAGGCGAGGAACATATTCAGATACGCAAAAAAGCGCGAAAAACGTGGGTCGCCCGCCATATAGCTAGAGGCGTAAATATGGATGAGCGTCCCTACGAAGGTGACGAACATCATCATCGTCACACTGAGGGTATCCACACGGGTCGCCCAGCTAATTTCGAGCGTATCGATTTTTATCCAATTATCCAAAAATGGTGGATTCACCACAATCGGATTGTAATCATTAGCGATGAGGGCGCTCAACAACCCTAGTGCCACCACAAACGTCAGCGAAGACGCGATGATGCCCACCAAAGCCGATGCGCGGTCTCCCATCTTCATCCCCCAGAAAAAGTTGATGAACGCACCAACGGCGGGGAATAAGATGATAAATGGTGCGATTTGCGCCAATGTTGCCATAAATCACCCTTCCATCTGATGTAAGTCATCAATATTGATGCTTTGTTTGAGGCGGAAAATGGCGACAATCAGCGCCAACCCGACTGCGACTTCGGCGGCGGCAACGGTGATGACGAAAAAGACGAACACATGCCCGTCTGCCCCGCCCCATTGTTGGGCAAATGCCACCAATGCCAAGTTCGCCGAATTAAGCATCAATTCAACCGACATAAACACTAAAATGGCGTTACGGCGCAACAATACGCCCATCGCCCCTAGTGTGAATAAAATAGCACTTAAAACAACAACCGATTCGACACTAATCATTTTTATGCTCCATCAATCGCCCACAGGTTCGGCGGTTTCTTCTGGCGCGGTCAATTGCGGGACTTCATCATCAACAAACACATCCGTCCCTGTTTGGCTGGTGATGACGCTGGTCAATGGACGGCTGACTTTACGCCGTGTCGGGCGACCGGGTTTGGGTTTAGAAATGGTGCGTTGCGCCACGACAATCGCGCCGACCATGGCGGTCAAGAGCAAAATACCAACCATCTGGAAAGGCAAGACATAATCAATGAATAACAACGAGCCAAGCGCCTGTGGACTACCAAACGCATATTCATGTGATGTCACCACATTCACAGCGCGGTCTACCACAAAATCACCTTGTCTATCGGTGGTGAAAACGAGCAAGTACGAAGTTGCCGCCTCGATTTGATACGGGCTATTCGGACGTTCCCCTGCGAGGCGCAAAATCACCTCATCTTTTTGTGTCGCATCGGTGATGACCCAATTGCGACCACCGGGCAATTCATTATTTAGGCTGACATATTGCCCCAGCGCCAGCGAGTCGACCACCACAGGCGCGGCGAGTGCTTCTTCTTCACCGCTAATCAGGCGGTCTGCGCCCGCATCCAAAATGGCAATATCGCGGGCGGGGACATGGGCATTCACCACCGTAAAGCGCCCGATATTCTGATTCGATGCCGATACATCTTCTGGCACAGCCACCACCGTTGGCAACACATCCGTCCCAGGTGCGCCATACGCCACCAGGGTGATGGTTTCGCCTTCACCAATCGTCACTGAGCCGAGCGGGAGCGGTCTGCGTTGTGCGCCCGCCAAATTGACCCCGACAGCATACGTCCCCGGTTCAACCGAGGTAAAACGCAACACATCGCCATCACTTTCGGCGAAATCCACCCCTGCCATGAATAACGTATCTCCCAAATAAAAATCGGCTTCGGGATACACCGACATGGCATTGACAAAGCGCAACTTGGCTTGTGGCGGATTGGTGGGTTGGTTATTGATGTTGCTCCCCAACAGGGCGAGCGCGACAATCCCCAAAAAGCCCAACGACAGCACGAGCGTGGTGGGGGTGAGCCATTTGAACTCGCGCACGTCTTCACGCGGGTTTTCTGCGCCCAACAACATGATAACAAATAAGAACAGCACCATAATCGCGCCCGCGTACACGGCAATCTGCACCATCGCCAAAAATGGGGCGTTGAGCATGAGGTAGATGAGCGCCACACACACAAAATTGGTAATCAGAAATAACGCGCTATGGACAGCTTTTTTCGTGAGGAGCATCCCCACGGCGGCGGCAACTGCAAGCACGCCTACACCGATAAATAAAATTTCTACTAATGACATATTGCGTCCTATTCAACGTGAGTGCTAGTCTTGCAATCCGTTGTGCATTTTAACACAAAGTGAATACCTTCACGATACCGAAACTCACAAGATGATAACACACCGACAAGCGATTTACAAACAAAAGCCACCTTGCGGTGGCTTATTTATTTTATTTCGGCGCGGGCATATCGGGTATAGCGCGTGTGAATACGCCCGCAGGGACGTGTTGGGGGGTATCTGCCCCGCCCTCTGGCACCGGGTCGATGAGCATCTCTTTGGTGAAGATGGCATCACGGCGGTCGGTGAAGCTCAGTTGATGTTCATGACCGAGTTCGATGGCTTGTGTGGGACAGGCATCTTCGCAATAGCCACAGAAGATACAGCGAAGCATGTTGATTTCGTATGTCTTGGCGTAGCGTTCACCTGGGCTAAAGCGGGCTTCATCGGTATTTTCCGCCGCCTCGACCCAAATGGCATCGGCGGGACACGCCGCGGCGCATAAGGCGCAACCGATACATTTTTCGAGACCATTATCATAACGGCGCAGGTGATGCCGTCCCTTAAAACGCGCCTGAAATGGGCGCACTTGTTCGGGATATTGAAGCGTCACGGGTTCTTCGAGCAAATATTTGAAGGTCGTCGCAAATCCACGAATGATGTTCATTTTTTTCCATCCTCCTCAATCAATCACCACTGCCTGATGGCAGGGCATTTTCGGGTTCTGGTTTGGGATCATCTGGGGCAAGTTTGGTCAATGGTTTCAAGACTTTCACCAAGCCCCGATTAAAGCGCACCCGACTATTGAATAAATTCACACGCTTGCCCCCGCGTAATGCCGTCAGGATGACCGATAACAACGCAAAGGGTGGCACAAAGGCAAACCACAAGGTTAAATCGACCAACGGCTTGACCAACGGATACAAGGCGAATGGCACGGCTAATAACGTGCCAACGGTCATCATCGCGCCGTTGATAATTGGGTTGCCCGCACCTGTAATCACGGGGTCATCTTCAACAGCATTCAGAACGTCTTCGCGGGTGGGTTTGCCTAAGAAGAACACCGACCCCGCCAAAACTGCCACGAACATCACACCAGAGACGATGATATACGCCGTTGGACCGAATTCTTCGCCAATCAACACGGCAATCGCCGACCACACCACCGACAACAACGCCAATGGCAACATGACCTTCCAGCCGAAATTCATCAGGCGGTCATAACGGATACGGGGCAAAGTGGCGCGTATCCACACAAAACCCGCCAAACATAAGACCACTTTGCCGATGATGACGAAAATGCCCAAAATCGGGAAACTATCGACCAAACCGAAACCATCATGATACCCACCGAAGAACAACGAAACAGCGATGAGGCTCACGGCGATCATGCCCAAATATTCCGCCATCATGAACAGGGCGAATTTCATCCCGCTATATTCGGTCATATAACCTGCGGTGAGTTCTTGTTCGGCTTCGGGCAAATCGAAGGGGGCGCGGTTGGTCTCTGCGATGAGGGCGATGATTAAAATGCCCGCCGCCAACGGATTTTGGAACACCAACCAATTGGTGAATAAGCCACTTTGTGCATCAACAATGGCGCCGATTGCCATCGTGCCGACAATCAACACAGGCACGGCGATTGTCAAGCCCATGCTGAGTTCATAACTGACCATTTGCGCCGATGCCCGCATACCGCCGAGCATCGAGTATTTGTTGTTACTCGCCCAGCCTGCCAGCACCACGCCATACGTGCCGATGCTGGTGATTGCCAGCAACCACAGCACGCCGACACCAGGATCTGCCAGTCCAAGCGGGACGCGGTAGAAATTGCCGTCAAACCACGGGATGACGATGGGCGGTCCGAGCGGGATGACCGCCAAAACGATGAGTGTTGGCGCGGCTTTGAGGATAGGCGCGATGCGATACACCCATTTATCGACCCCTGCGGGCAGAATATTTTCCTTGAAGATGAGTTTCACACCATCGGCGGCGGGTTGGAGCAAGCCAAACGGTCCCACACGATTCGGTCCGATGCGATTTTGAAACCACGCCACCAATTTGCGCTCAAGCAAAGTGGTATAGGCGAAACCCGTGACCACAACGAAGACCAAAATCACCGAATAGATGATCGGATGCCAGAATTTACACCCATCAGAGGCGCTACATTCGATAACTTGCGAGGTCACGCGGGTATCGGGATTAAAGACAAACCCCAACAATCCACCCAAAATATTCATCACATTGCCCCAATGGGCGAGGATGAGCAAAATGGCGAAGTTGGCAATCGTCAACCCAACGATGACAATCGGTGTCGGGATGCCCAACACTTTGGGTGTCTCGGTATATTCGGGGTCTTTACGCGGGAATAAACCCTGTATCACACATCCAAACGCGCCAATGAGAGGAAACCAAAAGCCCCATAACATGCGATAATGCACGTCTAAGCCGTTGGTCAAAAAGAACAGCAGATAATAAAAAATCACCACTGCGCCGACAATCATAATCAGGGTGGAGTTGCGCTTGGCGACGCGCTCATCGAATAACATCCACAACGAGAGCGATAAGCCGATGAGCGATGCAATCGGGACAATCCATAACAACGCGCCGAGCATATCAATGCCCCGCGGGGCGGGAATATCGTGCAAATAACTCACCCCTGTGAGCGAGTTTGTCCAAATTGCGAAGATGAATGCGGTGAACATCAAACTGGTATGGAGGGCAGGAATCGCCATTGCGCCCAACAATCCCCGAAACAAGATTGCTGGATTCCATCCCGATTGTTGTTCAGATGTTGTTGTCGTTTGTGCCATAACATCTATCCTTCAAAAAAATACATTACCGTATCATTTTGGGCGATGATGCCCTTTTTATCCCCACCCTCTAACACCCTTCCCCACTGTGTGGAGAGTGGGAATTGCTTTAGATTGCTCCCTTCCCCTATTTGATGGGGGAAGGGTCGAGGATGGGGGATGATATTCTTCAACTAAACCTTGCTCACTTCGCCAACGGTGATGTGCATCGGCGTGGCTTCGTTGGTCAAATGGCGTGGCAACACAATGCTACCTTCGGGTGCGCCACCGTTGACATGCGCCTTGACGCGCACCGCTACACCATCCACCTTGATTTCGACCACATCGCCCTGCCCAATGCCCCATTTTTTGGCATCTTTGGCATTGACTTCGGCATACGGCGCAAGGATACGCGGGTGCATCAACAAACTCGGCACGAAAGTGCTTTGCCGATTATATAACACGGTGGTGGGTATCACATAGACTTGACCCTTACCTGCCTTCGGCAATGTGGGGAGTTCAACTGTGAACGCGCTCACCGCTTCACCTTTATCGGCGCTGGTGGGGATTTGCACGCCCAAACCACCCTTATTTTGATATGCCGTCCCGCCATAATATAAATCGACACCGCCCACATCGGGGAATTGGCGTTCTACCTTGGCGAGGTTGCGATAGGTGATTCCATCAAACGCGGTGATATTTTTGGCGATGTCTTGCATGACCGCCGCGGCAGAGAGTTTCGCCCGTCCCTGACCGAGTGCTTCACCCAGACGGCTGAAAATTTGCCACGCGGGGAGCGCATCACCCATCGGACCTTGTGCGGTATAGAAGCGTTGCACACGGCGTTCTCCGTTGGTGAATGTGCCATCGCGTTCTGCAAAACTTTGCAGTGGCAACACCACTTTGGCGCGTGCCGATACCGCATCGGGGAATAAATTCAGGCTGATGATCGTCTCGACTTTATCCAACCATGCGCTCGCAGTGGGGTCATCGGCTAGAATTTCGGCTTGGGCGACAATCAACACTTTAGGCGGATTTTGGATGATGTCCATCGTATTTTCTGGCGTGAAGCCGAAATAATACGCGCCCATGCCATTCGCCCCCGGCAACGGCGACATCAAGCCGTTATTGGCTTTGCCGATATGCCCGCTCTCGATGAGGAAATTGGCGCTGGCGCTCATCAGGGCGCGGTGTCCATCGAGTGTCAGACCTTCTGCACCCGCGATGATGATGAGGTTATTGGCTTCTGCCAATTTTTTAGCGACTTCGGCGTGATCTTTCTTGAGGTTATTCATGACATGAGCGGCATGACCCGTCTCGTAATGAATCACATCATGGGCAAAATCGTCCATGCGTGTCTTACGGGCATTTGCCACGACCAGATACGCCCCTCTATCGGCGGCGCGTTTAATCCGCAAGCGCCACATCGGGACTTCTTCTTCGAGGTCACTGGCGATGACCAACACCGCATCACCTTTGCCGAGCGTCCCCAAATTTGTGCCTATCCCTACCCCGACTTGCGCCAAAATATCCGCGCCTGTGTGGGTGGGTGTCCATGTGCCGAGTCGGTTGCTACCCAACCCGTTGAGGAGTTGATGTAGGGCATAAAAATCTTCGTTAGATAAACCCGTACCCGCGATCGCCGCCACATTATCGCCCGCGAGTTTGAGGATGTCGGCGCTGGCGCGGAGTCCATCCGCCCATGTCGATTCGACCGCCCCGCGCACGACCACCCGTTGTTGACGGTCTGCGCTACGGGTGAAATGATGCCCAAAACGCGCTTTATCCGAAATCCAAATTTCGTTCACGGCTTCGTTTTGACGAGGCATGACGCGCTTAATCATGGCTTTGCCACCAAAATCGCGGTCTAGGCGGGTGCTGAGGCTGATATTGCTCCCCGCCGCATCCCAGGGGTCAATGCTAGGGACTTCTGTCAGTTCCCACGGACGCGCACCAAAACGGAAATCGGCAGTGGTGAGCGCACCTACGGGGCAAATATCAGTCGTGTTGCCGGAAAAATAGGTATCAAATCCGGGGTCGGAATTGGTGACAATTTGCAATCTGCGCCCGCGTTCATGGAAGCCCAAGACGCTATCGCCGACCACTTCTTCTTGGAAGCGCACACACCGCGCACATTGGATACAGCGTTCTTCATCCAGATAAATCAGATCGCCGAGTGGCACATGCTTATCCAGATGTTGCTTATCGCTAAAATCCATGCGCGAAGTGCCAGGTCCGTGTTGCATGGTCAGATTTTGTAACGGACATTCGCCCCCTTTATCGCAAATGGGGCAATCCAACGGGTGGCTGGTGAGCAAAAACTCGACCACATTTTTACGCGCCTCATCCACAACGGGGGTATTGGTGCGGATGACCATGCCATCGGTTACAGTTTGTGTACAGGCGGTTTGCAATTTCGGCATCATCCGCACTTTGGGGTTGCCATTTTCATCTAAAATGACTTCACCTGTGGCGCGGTCTTTTTCGATAGCCCCCATCTCCACAAGACACATCCGACACATGCCGACGGGTTGCATTTTGGGATGATAACAAAACACAGGAATATCGTTATCGGCATAGAATTTGGCAACATCCACCAAATTTGCGCCCGCAGGCACTTCATACGTGACATCATCTATGATGATTTTTACGGTATTCGTCATAAAAACTACTCCAAAAATCCATCTTTGCCCAATACGGGTCTATTATGGCGCAAAGGTCGCCAATCGTCCAATTCTGATTTGTTAACGATAGCGGGCGAGTCGTGCCTCGCCCCTACCATTGATATGTGTATGGTACGCAGGGGCTTGCCAGAACACGCCCGCTAATCGCACATCATTTCACATATCGTTTTGCTTTTTGCATCAACCGATAGGCGCGGTCTTGAACGGCTTGCGCCACAAATCCCCAACGCCGACCCGTTAATTCGTGTAATGATAATTCATACGCCCGTTCACTATCCACCAAAGCCTGTTGCCAATAGCCATACTGAGCATACAGTTCCGCCCGTAACAGATAATTCACTGCCACATGTGGTTGCTGGTGAATATCTGATGTGATATTGGTCAGGCGTTGGATAATGCGGTCTTGGCTCATTAGTTAGTCCCCTGCGGCGGGTTGCACAACGGGTTTACCGCCTTTGATATGACTAAAGAAATCATCGGGGAAGTGTTTGATGGTCGCCAAAATCGGGTTGGCGGCGAAATCACCCAACGCGCATAATGTCACTCCTTGCATATTTTTGGCGACATTGTTGATGAGTTCGACATCTTCTGGGCGACCTTCTCCGCGCAAAATGCGGTCTAACACTTTATCGAGCCAATACGTGCCTTCACGACACGGCGTACACTTGCCACAACTTTCGTGTTTGAAGAACTTGGTCATTTTCGATGCCGCCCATGTGATATCACGGCTATCATCGAGGACGATAATCGAAGCCGAACCCAAAATCGTGCCGACTTTGGTCAAATCTTCGTATGTGAGGGGAATATCCAACACTTCATCAGTAGCCGGTACGATAGGTCCAGACCCGCCCGATGGCAAAATCGCCTTGATGTTACGCCCGTTAGGGATGCCACCCGCATGGTCAAAGATCAATTGACGGAAGGTGATGCTCCCCATCGGGAATTCATAATTTCCGGGTTTGACGATATCGCCACTCACACAAAAGACTTTTGTGCCAGTGCTTTGTTCCGTGCCGATTTTTTTGTAGGCATCTGCGCCATTGTTGATGATGTATGGCACATTGGCGAGCGTCTCGACATTATTCACGACAGTCGGTTGTTTATATAACCCGCCACCTTTTTGCGCTGGGAATGGCGGGCGAACACGCGGTTGCCCCATTTTACCCTCTAGGCTTTCGAGCAAGGCGCTTTCTTCACCGCAAATATATGCACCCGCGCCCAAGTGGGTATAGACTTCGCAATCCCAACCACTACCCAGAATGTTCTTGCCAACAAAGCCCGCTTTACGCGCATCTTCGATGTGTTTATCCAACGCATGGGCAATATCCCAAAATTCACCACGCAGATAAATATAGACGGCGGTGGCTTGAATCGCCCAGGCGGCGATGACCGCGCCTTCTATCAATTGGTGCGGGTTATTCTCTAAAATTTGGCGATCTTTGAATGTCCCCGATTCGCTTTCATCGGCATTCACGACCACATATTTCACGGGTTCACTTTGCGGGATAAAACTCCATTTCACCCCCGTCGGGAAGCCCGCCCCACCCCGCCCGCGCAGGTTGGAGGCTTTCACTTCGTTGATGACATCGGCTGGCTTCATGCCAATGGCTTTCTTGAGCGCGTCGTATCCTTGATGTTTGACATACACATCAAACTTATGGATATTCGGCACATCTTTTTCTCTGTAGATGATATTCAATGACATGCGATTTGCTCCGTATCACTCAAAACAAATTTTTACACTAACAATTACACCACAATCCAGATACCAGCACAGTTATTTCTTCACGCCTTTATTGGCAAACTCTTCTGCCTCTTTGCGCCATTGATCGAGTAAAACTTTCATCTTGTCCATGTCTAAATTTTCATGGAAGTGAAAATTGCATTGGAGCATAGGCGCTTTATCACAGGCGGCAAGGCACATCACATGCTCGGCGGTGAATAAGCCATCGGGGGTTGTCCCCCCCTCTTCGATGCCTAAATGGTCGAGCAATTGGTGATGAAATTCTTCTGCACCGCGCAACGCACAGGGCAAATCGGTACACACTTGTAACCAATATTTGCCTTTGGGCTTTTCGGAATACATGGTATAAAAACCGGCAATCGATTTGACTTGTGTCGGATCGATTTCACAAATTTCGGCAACCTCGCGGATGCCTTCAGGGGATACATACCCGTATTCCTCTTGGACGATATACAACAACGGCATGACCGCCGAGCGTTTATCGGGATATTTGCTCAGATGGTGCTGAACGGCTTTGCTATGTTTTTCGAGTAAGGTGTTCGCCATGATGTTCATCTCTCCGATTTTTAGCGGTCGCAATCGCCCAAAACGATGTCTACACTGCCGATAATCGCCACAAGGTCGGCAATCATATGACCTTCTGCCATGACGGGGATCGCCTGAATGTGCATGAAGGAAGGCGTTTTGAAGTGAACACGGCGCGGTTTATTGCCACCTGTGCCATGTAGATAACAGCCGATTTCACCACGCGGGCTTTCGATGCTGACATACACCTCTTTATCAGGCGCAGAAAATCCTTCTGTCCATAACTTAAAATGATGGATAACTGCTTCCATGCTCTGACCGAGTTCGGTGCGCGGTGGCGGGACGAATTTACGATTATCAGAGCGGAAACCACCTTTCGCTTTATCTAAACGTTTGACAGCTTGTTCGATAATCCGCAGGCTTTGGCGCATCTCTTCCATGCGTACCATGTAACGGTCATACACATCGCCATGTTCGCCGAGTGGGACGTTGAATTCGTAGGTTTCGTAACCACTATAAGGCATGGCTTTGCGAATATCCCAATTGACCCCACTGGCGCGTAAACTCGCACCGCTCACACCCCACGCCAACGCGACATCGGGTTCGATAACGCCAACCCCTTGCGTGCGATCGATCCAAATAGGGTTATTAGTCAATAGGCGTTCATAATCGGCGATACGCCCTGGCATGATGTCCATAAAATGTTTGAGCGCGGGCAAAAATTCAGGGCGTAAATCGCGCCAGACCCCGCCCGGTCGGAAGTAAGATCCCATCATGCGTTGCCCAGAGAGCATCTCGAACATATCCAAAATCAGTTCGCGCTCACGGAAGGCATAGAGGAATACGCTCATCGCGCCCATATCAATGGCGTGCGTGCCGAGCCACACCAAATGACTGGCGAGGCGCGATAATTCGAGGCAAATCACACGGATGACTTGGGCGCGTTCTGGCACATCCAAATCGACCAATTTTTCAATTGCCAAACAAAACACCATGTTATTCGACATGGGCGAGAGATAATCCATACGGTCTGTGAGCGTCACGGCTTTTTCGTAGGATTTCGATTCGATATTTTTCTCGATGCCTGTGTGCAGATAGCCCACATCGGGCAAGCACGAGACAATTTCTTCACCATCTAATTCGAGGAGCAAGCGTAACACCCCGTGCGTGCTAGGGTGATGCGGTCCCATATTCAACAGCATGGTCTCACCCGTCATAGCGCGTTCAGAGACGAGACCGCGCAATTCATCGAGGCTACCTTGCCATTGGCTCATGTCTAGTTGAAATTTTTGTGGTGCATCAGCGACCATAATGAATTTGTCCTTATTCTTTCGCAAACGGCTTGTGCTTCATGATTTCTTCAATATTGAACGAGAATTGAATCGTCTCGTATCCGAGTGGGTAATCACGGCGGTGTGGATGCCCATCCCAATCGCTCGGCATGAGGATGCGTTTCATATTGGGATGCCCAGAGAAGGTGATGCCCATCATATCAAAAATTTCGCGCTCCAACCAATTGGCAGCGGGGAATACACCCGTAATCGTTGGGACGGTCGGGTTATCTTCGGGCAAAAACACCTTAACGCGCAAACGGCGATTATAGAGCATCGAATAGATATGATAACTCACACCGAATCGTCCCAGACGGTCTTCGTGACTGCCCTCTTCATCCCAATAATCCACTGCCGAAATATCGGACAGGTAATTATAAATCAGCCCAGCCGTATCGCGCAGATAACGGATGATGGCGGGCAATTGGGCGGGGTCTACGATGATGGTGGTCTCATCACGGAAATAGTCCACCTCTAAAACGGCGGTGGAAAAAGCCTTCTTCACCGCTTCTACGGGGTCTATGGCGGGGGCAATGCTCATCGGTCGCTCCTTTATGCTTCTTGCCGAATCGTGAGCGCCCAATCAGTGATGCGCTCACCACGAATTTTTTCTTGAAGGGTCAAAATACCGTGCATGAGTTGTTCGGGACGTGGCGGGCACCCTGCCACATACACATCCACAGGGATAATCTCATCGACTCCCTGCACAACGGCGTAATTGTTATACACACCACCGCACGAGGCGCAATCGCCCATCGAAATCACCCATTTGGGGTCTGCCATTTGGTCATACAATTGGCGCACAACGGGAGCCATTTTGCGCGTCACCCGCCCCGCCACGATCATCAAATCGGCTTGGCGCGGGCTGGCACGGTTGAGTTCCATACCAAAACGGGCGAGATCATAATTGCTGGCTTGTGTACTCATGTATTCGATAGCGCAACAGGCTAACCCAAACAACAGGGGCCAAGTCGCACCTGTCCGCGCCCAGTTGATGGCTTGTTCCAACGTGGTTGTCACCACGCCTAAATTACCGAGTTTTTGTGTTACTCCCATTCCAACGCACCTTTCTTCCACTCATAAACTAAACCAATCGTCAATACAAAGAAGAACACACCCATCATCAGCAAGCCATAGAAGCCCAAATCACGGAAGATGACCGCCCATGGCAAGAAGAATATCACTTCGATGTCGAATAAGATGAACAGCACACCGATGAGATAAAATTTAACGGGCAAACGGCGCACGGCGGGACCGATGGGTTTCATCCCGCTTTCGTATGGGGCAACTTTACGGGTTGTCGGTCTATGCGGACCAAACACCCATGAGATGTTGAGGATGATGAGGGTGAGGATAACAGCGACAATCAGTAATGCCGCCACAGGAGCAAATTGTTCAATAGCCATAAGTCACTATCCCTTTGGTATTCTGATTGTTCTTTTTTGAACAATCACTTGACATAAAGCGTATCATAATCACAAATTTGTTGTCAAACAATCTTTATAAACCATTTATGAATCCGAATTGCGCCCTAGTGTAACCTAAATTTCACCAAGAAAAAAGTGATTTTCTCAAAATGTGGATATTTTTTTTCAGGATGGTTAATTTTTGGGGATGCACATATACAAATAAGGCAATCAATTTTGAGGCGTTACAAAATATTGTAACGATTTTGCAACGCTCACCTTATTATCCTGTGCATATCTCAATAAATTATAAACAGGAGACAACATCTTATGAAAGCCAAATTCACCACAGTTTTCGTTGTTATCATGCTCACACTGATGATGAGCATCATCGGCACGACATCCGCCACATTCACGCAAGTTCAATCGTTTGATGTAGAAGTGATGACACCCGCATCTACCTGCGATGATGTGAGCATCCTTGTTCGCACCTATATCGAAAATATTCCCACCATATTTTACTTAGGCATCATCATCAAAGACGGAAACAATACCCCTATCAATGGTGTATGGGTTGAGTTATCGGGTCCGACGGCACTAGGCTCTTTGTCTTTCATCTCCAATACGATAAGTCGCATCAATACCATATCCGCCCGCCCAATCACGATAGAAGTGTATGACCTCAATAACACCTACAATACACTTAGTCAACCTCCTACGAATTCATTGCCCCATAATATGCTAGTATACAATGCGATTATCGCAGAACCACTCATGGCAAATGCGGTTTATGACCCAGCTCAAGATAATGCCGATTGCGCCAGTCTGCCCAATACCGCCCCAATCCCAGTCGTACCCGTTGTGCCAGCCACCCCTCTCATCGAATTTGGTGATGATGGTCGAATCAACCCAGACCAAGCCGCGCCATTTGTTGCTTATGCCGTAGCGGGTGGGTTACAAATTTATACCCCTCAAGGCAATCTGTTATTCGCCGTGACTGCCGATGAAATTGGCGCGGTGAAATGCCCCACTTCGGAGAATGCGCTCATCAAAAAGGTCGGGAATATCAGCCTATTCCGCACATCGGGCTGTGGCTTCTTGATGACATCGCCTAGCATCAACGGCGAAAAGACCTATTATCTGCTATTTGCCTCGCTAACCAGCAGAAACCACACCTCATTTGAGCAATAAATAGCTGTTCCATAAGGGCTTGCCATGGCAAGCCACTACCCGCCCCATCATGACATCTACCCAAACCTGCGCCCTGTGCGTTGTAATTTGAGCGCGTCATCGTGTAATTTGAGGATGTCCTCGACCACCAGCTCACGCGCTTGCACATGCTGAAAGGCGTTATACGATGATTCCGAGCCGATGCTGAACATGTAATGTGTGCCAGCGACAACCCGCGTATGCGCGGCGGGGAATTCGAGTTTGCACAGTAAATCGAGCATGTCGGTCAAATCGACCAACGGGTCACGATGACCCAACATCACCCGAAAAAATTCAAAATTACGGGCGATTTCATAATCTTTGAGCAAGCCCATCGCCATGAATGTCGCACCTGTGATGCCCCGCGGGGTTTCATTATATTGAATATTGTGAATTTCTTTCACGCGGTCACTTGCGCCCGCGCATAAATTTCGCAACATGCTGGGCTTCACGAATCGCTCGACAAATTCCAAGAATTTCACCCGTTGCAAAATGCTAATCCCTACGCCCAATGTCGTGAAAAAGCGCCTATCTTGTTCAGCTTCGAGGAGCAAGGCAGGCGCAAGCGCGTAACGGGTCAATTCACCTTCGCGCCATGCGAGCGGATTGGCATAAAACAACATCGCGCCACCCATACTATGCCCGACCAGATTGATGACTTTGAGTTGAGTATCACCCGGTTGTCGGCGCAATTTGACCACATCCAACCATTTTTCTAAGGCACGCATGGCGGCGGGTGGATTGCACATCTCCAATTCGGGCGTATAGGTATGAAACAAGGAATCGCCAAAGCCGTTGTGGTCTACGGCGATGCTGACGATGCGCCGATTCGCCATGCACACCATACCGGGCAATTCTTCCCAAATTTTATGATTGCCCGTCCAGCCATGCACAAAAATGGCGTAGCCTTGCACATTGCCGATTCTATCCAACAAATCTTCATCAGGGGTGGGATAATCTTCGGGCCAAGTAATCTGCCATTTGAAGTCGGTCAAGCCTGTATCATCTAACATCTCTCGCGCCGATGTCACATCCACCAACCCTCGTTTGATGAGGTTGGTGAGATGATAGGTGGCAGTATACGTATTGGGGACAATACCCGGTGTGCGAAAGGTGTATCCATTCACCCATTCAAGCGGATTCCGTCTGGAAAACATGGTGTGCGCCTTTCATGCTCATGTGAATATAGCCTCATTATATCCCAGAGCATCTATTCGGCGCACATCATAACGAAATTGTGATACATCAGCGAATTTTCAGCATCATCACGCCCGCATCCACCACACCCAAACGGGCATAAAATGCGCGTGCTTGGTCGTTGGCGCGTTGCGTATTCACCATCAACGATGATAATCCCAATTGGCTCGCACGGCGCATGACCGCCTCTAATAATTCTGCGCCGATGCCACGCCGTTGATACGTTGGCAACACCGCCATATCGTTAATCAAACCACGCCCTTCGGTGAGTCCGCGCACGATGGATAGAGCGATGCACCCCACAATCATCGGCGGTGCGGTTTGCGTTTGCGCCACAAACACCTCGACATCCCGACTTTCACGCAGGCGATAGACAATCATGCGCCATTGCTCATCGGTCAGGTTGCGATTGGCGGGGATGAGCGCCAATAAGCCTAAAACATGCTCCAAATCAGTCATCTCGAAGGGGCGAATGACGAATTCAGGTGCTGGGTTTTTGGGATTCGCCTGATTCAACATGCCGTGATGATATTTTTCGAGCCATTCCGCCATGATTTCGCGGTGTGTCCGAAACGGCAACAAGGGCATTTCTGTGGGCATGAACACGCGCACATCGGCGGCATCATCCCCTGCGCGTAATTCGCCACCAATGGGTTTGAGCCGATAAAATATCATAATCCCGCTCACAGGTGGACCTTCTGGGAACGAATTGATGCCCATCAATTCGATAATCTCGACTTGTAACCCGGTTTCTTCTTCTGCCTCGCGGATGGCGGCTTCTTCTGCCGATTCATCCGCCTCAACAAACCCACTCGGCAATGTCCATTCGCCTTTGTGCGGAGGATTGCCCCGTTGTACCAGCACCACGCCACCGTTCATCTCGATGAGTAAGCCGACACCAGGGACGGGGTTCACATAATGCACATAGCCACAATGATCACAGGCGGGGCGAATTCGACCGCCTTCTTCGCGGGTAGTGAGGGTGTGACCACAAATGGGGCAAAAGGTTAATTTTTTGGGCATACACTTGGTCTCAATCTTTAGGATTTTCGGCTATTCATTCCATCATTATAATATAAGAATGAGACAAATTGACTTTTTGACACAACAAATAAGACGCTCTTGCCAGAGTTTACGTAAGGGCATGATCGTTCATGTCCCTACCGCCCTCTTATTGGTGTTACTGGTCGGTTGCACGCTCGAATCGACCGCTATCCCCACGCCCGATTTGCCGCGTGTGCAGTTTATCGCGCCCCCCAATAACAGTCGTGTGGTGAATAATACCGATTTGACGATTGACCTATTCGCCCAAGATCGCACAATGGGAGTCGCCAAAATCGAATTGTATGCCGATGGCGCGTTGGTCAAAGAGGCATCGTTGCCCAATTACGATGTGCAAACCGATTTTCGGGTGCAGGTCAATTGGCTTGCCAGTGGGCTAGGATTTCATGTATTATCGGCAATCGCCTACCGCCCCGATGGCACGCGCAGTGATGAAACATTTTTGAGTATCGAAGTGGTTGATGGATGAGGATGTTATCGGGATATGACGACATTACAACGGATTGATTACCGCCCTAGTTTTGAAAATTTAAGCCCCGAAGAAGAGGCACATCTCCGCAAGCATTTCACCGCGTATGGCGCAGAGATGATTATCGATGGTATCGTCATTCGTTGGGAGAATATCGATGAAGTCGAGGTGGCACTCGCGCCACGCGCCAGAGGATTATCAGGTTGGTTGGTGAAAAAATTCATCCTGAACGATAAGCAACTGTATCATCTGGGGGTGTATTTTGGCTCTTTAGAAGCGATTTTGCCCAACATCACGTTGAATATGGTAAAGCACGTCCTCGAAAATATCGCATTTTATGCGCCCAAACCGATTCGGTACATCGGACCCGATGACATCGTGCGACTAAGCGAGATTTGACGTGAAGCACGAGCATTTATCCGCTTGTGGCTCAAAGCCACAGGCTACCCAATTATGTAAAAGCATCCTAAAGGATACAGTTTGCCCTTATGACACATATTTGCCCCCAATAGCCCCTTTAGTGGGCTTCCAAAGTCGAATAGCGAGAGGCTTTGAGCCTCTTGCGAGGTTTGTGGCGCTATTGCTATTACTCATCCTATCGGCATGTGGCGCACCACCCGATTTAACCGCCACGCCAACGCTCATCAACTTGCTGTATACACCGCGTGTCACACCAGACCCAAATGCGCCCATCCCATCGCCTACGCCATCCAGCCAGTTGAGTGGGCAGTTTTTGACCAGCGCCGAACAAGCCGAAGCCCCCGCTATCGCATGGGTAGATGACACCCTCTTGGTAACATGGATAAACGCGGATGAGGTGGCGGTGTATCATTACGCGCAATGGCGATTTGGCGATGTGTGGCAACGCGCACAAGCCTTACCTATCCTCGCCAACCGCCCGTACAAGCAAAAACTCATCCCCACCAGCGATAAGATTATCTACCTGATGTGGTTGGATGCCTTGCCCAATTTTCCAGAACCGCAACGGGTTTGGTACGCACCGATTAGCGAAAATTATACGATCAATCCGGGCGCATTGGCGCTGACTAATCAAGAGGCGTGGGATTTTAGCGCCGTTGGCGTATCCAATGGTGGTATCTGGACAATATGGCAAGGCGGAATCGTCTCTGAGCCAACCCTCTATCGCCAATTTATTGATTCGCTAGGCAGACCACGTTTTTCCGAGCCGATCCTCGAAAATGCCACCAACCCATTTTTGATAACCGATAGTAACGGGCAAGGGTGGTTATTTTGGCTCTCGAATCAACGTTTATGGCGCGGTAAATGGAGCGATGACGGCGTATTATCCGATGCAATGGCGATTAGCGACTCGGTACGTATCGGCTTAGGCGACTTGCTAACCGATTTTCGGGTGGGTATCGCCAATGGTGACGGGTTCGCCTTTTGGCAAATCAATCAACGCGATGGTACGCTAGTCAGTTATTGGTCTTATGGCAAGCTGGATAGTGCCACTTGGACAGCCCCCCAACCCCATAGCACTCTATGGTTCACCCCCAATCAATTGGTCGCCGATACGATGACCGCCGTTGGCATGGCGCTGAGCGAGCCGTATGATTTGCGAATTTATCAATGGACGGGCAGTTATTGGTGGGCAGAAGAAACAGGTGTGAGAATTCCATCGGCATTGTTGCGCCCGCCGACCTGGTTGTATCGAGATGCCGATCATCAAATATTGGGTTGGTCACAACCGTATCGCGCCAGCGCCGATTTATGGTTATGGACGGGGAAATAAAAACCACGATTTGACCAAAATTGGGCTTTGTGCTAAAATAAAGGTATATTTATCCCACAAAATCCACAGCGTTTTTCAATAGTCTATCTCTAGTTGAAAAAACTATCCAATTGATGTGTGCAATGCACCCAATGGAGTTCTCCATATCTATATCAACAATTTTTGTCATCACTTCTTGAAAGGAGTCTTGCGGCGATTATTTTCGTTGCATCAGTAAGTCATGGATATATCAATCGCAACATTAGAAGATAAAACCCTCGATGAATTGCGCCAGTTGGCGCGTGAAAGCAACGCCATCCCCCGATATAGTCGTATGAAAAAACAAGATTTAATCCTCGAATTGCTCCGTGTGGATGCAGAACGGCGGGGATTAAAGTTGCGTGGCGGTATTTTAGAGGTCATGGAAGACGGTATCGGCTTCTTGCGAGCAGAAAAATATTTGCCCGGTCCCAACGATGTGTATGTCAGCCAAGCCCAAATTAAACGATTTAATTTACGCACAGGCGATATGGTCATTGGTCAGGTGCGCCCGCCTAAAGACAACGAAAAATATTTTGGCTTGTTGCGGGTCGATGGCGTGAATGGCTTTAATCCAGAGGAGGTCAGAAATCGGGTCAATTTTGAAGATTTAACCCCCATCTTCCCACAAGAACGCTTCGACCTCGAAACCAGTCCCCGTGTTTTATCGACCCGCTTGCTCAACCTGATAGCCCCCATCGGACGCGGACAGCGCGGTCTGATTGTATCACCACCCAAAGCAGGTAAAACCACCGTCCTCAAAGATATTGCCAACGCCATCAGTTTCAATTATCCCGATGTTCATCTGATGATTGCCCTCATTGGGGAACGCCCCGAAGAAGTGACCGATATGGATCGGTCGGTGGATGCCGAAGTGATCGCCAGCACGTTTGACGACCCCGTACAAAGTCATGTGCGCGTGGCAGAAATGGCATTAGAACGCGCCAAACGCTTGGTCGAATTGGGGCGACATGTGGTGGTCTTGTTAGATAGCATCACCCGTTTGGCACGCGCCTATAATTTGGTCGTCCCCACCAGTGGGCGCACGCTTTCGGGCGGTCTCGACCCGCTCGCCATCCACCCACCCAAACGAATTTTTGGCGCGGCACGGAATGTCGAAGAAGGCGGTAGCCTGACCATCATCGCCACCTGCTTGGTCAATACGGGCAGTAAAATGGACGATGTGATTTACGAAGAATTCAAGGGTACGGGCAATATGGAACTGCACCTGAATCGTAAATTACAAGAACGGCGCATCTTCCCCGCCTTCGATGTGGAACAATCATCCACACGGCGCGAAGAATTGTTGCTCGGTCCCGATGTGTTACAACGGGTGTATACGCTCCGTCGTATGTGGGGGCATTTGGCAGAAGATGAATCGGGTACGGGGATTGTAGGCGCAACGGAACAACTTCTGAGCAACTTCCGCCAATACGAAACCAACGAAGAATTCTTGAATTCACTGCCTGGGGGTAACGGGCGTTATTAAATCTAGTCCCTACACTGGTATCAAAATCTTTGCTATACTACACATAAATTGTTTATCTAAAGAGGCATAAAAACAAACACATGATTGATGTAAATCAACTTCGCAAAGGCACCATCTATTTAGAAGATAACAACCTGCTTCGCGTTTTAGATTATACCCACAACAAAACGGGGCGCGGTGGCGCGACCATCCGCGTGGTTGTGCGGAATCTGCGTACAGGGGCGACATTTGAACGCACCTACCCTTCGGGCAACCGTGTCGAAGATGTGCGTCTGGAATCATCGGAAGTGGAATATTTGTATGATGATGGCGAATTTTTGACCTTTATGGATCAAGAAACCTACGACCAACCCCAACTCCGTCGTGATATTTTTGGTGACGACACGCTATACCTCAAAGAGGGGATGAAGCTCAAATTGGTTCGCTATCAAAATGAGATTATCGATTATGAACTGCCCACCAGCATTGATATGCTCGTCACCGAATCGGAAATGGCGATCGCGGGCGATACTGCCAACAGCCCATCGAAGAAAGTGACCACTGAGACTGGTTTGGTCGTGCAAGTGCCGATGTTCGTCAAAGAGGGCGATATCATCCGCATCAAGACAGAAGACGGCAGTTACATGACTCGCGTGTAAATCAATAGGGACGATGTACGCACTGCGTGCTAATCGTCCCGTACAATTTTAAGAATTGTAGTGGCGGATTAGCGCCTTCGGGCGCGTATATCCGCCATTTTGTTTACCCCATTATTCCCAGACATTTGTTATTTGATTACAAAATCTCCCCTAAGCCTGCATGTTGGGGATTATCTCCGTCACAAAGCCCAAAATGGCAATCGCTATCAACAACACGCCCGATACGCGAGTGAGCAATTTGTAGTTATTCGTCACCCAGCCCATGAAGCGCCGTTGGAGTGGCACTGCCAAAAATGGCAACACCACCAACACCCAGCCAAATCCCAATCCAAACGCCAAAAAGTACAATAGACCATCAGCTAACGCGCCTAAATTATCCGCCCCCAGCAAAAAGGCGCTGGTGATAATCGGACCTGTACACGGCAACGTCATCGGACCCAGCAACAAGCCATACACATACGCCGTGATCGTCCGATTTTTGAATACGGGGGTTTGCATGGCGCTCAGACGGGCAAAGGGGTTAAATCCCGCCAGCATCATCACACCAAACGCAAACACGGCGATGTATATGATCGGCAACAAGACGGGCAATACATTGTAAAACGATTGGGTAGTGGTTGAAAAGTAAGTGATGAGAGATGATAATGCTTCCCATGATACAAGAAACTATCACGTATACCTGTAGTCGTTGTGGAAGCACTAACATCGTACGCAATGGTACAAA
>DAOTVP010000076.1:0-2748 GCA_034436155.1 Anaerolineae bacterium | reverse complement strand
CGCGCCATCGCGCTCGCGCCGTTGGCGGATGACGGGTTCAGATAGCCCGTGCGCCAATTCGACATCGAATTCGGCTAAAATTTGGTCGGGGGTATATGCCCACCACGCTGTTTTCGCAATGGATGAAGTTGAGGCGGGGGTGCTTTCGGTTGTCATACGCTTCCTTATATATGATGCAATGATATATGATGCAATGCAATACACGCACGATACAATGTGTGTCCATAGGACGCACAGAAGTGCGTCCGTACATGCCTAAAAATGACCGTGAATTGTACGGGACGATTAGCGCGAAGCGCGTATATCGTCCCTATATCATCCATTGTAGCACCATCGCGCCATGTTGCAACCGAGCAAGTGATATATTGGTATGATAGCGGGGTATGCGTGGCGAATTGGGTGATACATGCCTGTTAGCGCCCGCGCCATTCGGTATCCGCCACGCCGAAATGCTGATTAATCCGCCGCGCCAACGTGAAGAAAAAGTCTGATAGGCGGTTGAGGTAAATCAGCACCTGTGTATTCAGGGGCGTGGTCTGATGCGCCGATACGCACAGCCGTTCTGCACGCCTCGCAATCGTGCGGGCGATATGCGCTTGCGCCGCGGCGGGATGCCCGGCGGGCAAAATGAAGGCGTTCAGGCGCGGGAGGTGTTCATCCATCGCATCGATCCACGCCTCCAGGTGCTTGGTGGGGGCATCATCTAAACGTACCAACCACGCGGGCGTGCTTTCGAGCGGGGTGGCTAAATCTGACCCGACCACGAACAACGTATTTTGGATCGTGACCAGCCACTCGTGCATCATATCGGGCAATTCGTAGGTGCGGATCAGCCCAATTACCGAATTGAGTTCATCGACCGTGCCGTATGCCTCGACACGGCGGTCATCTTTCAGCACGCGCCCGCCCGAAAAGAGGCTGGTCGTGCCGTCATCACCTGTTTTAGTATAAATTTTCATGTGCGTATATGTCCTTTTTTTATGCCATTAAACCCCACCCCCTAACCCGCTCTCCACGAAGTGGGGACGAGGAATTGGTCACGGGTAACATTGCTTTTCTCCCTTCCCCTACGTAGTGGGGGAAGGGTCGGGGATGGGGCGTTTTGCACATCCCTAATTCGTCAAAATCACCGTGCCTGGGGCGGGTATCCACGCGCACGTCAGACCATCCACCGTTTCGGTCGGCATCTCTATGCTAAAACGGGGCGCGTTGCGGGCATCCATATAAAAATAGCGACCGCTCCCGCTTAGGCAAATCCGCGCATAATCGGGGAAGGTGTTGATGCTCATGCCACCTTCAAGCCGATACACATCCACCGCCAAAATCACACCCAAGCCAATTAATTCGGCAGGGATAGCCCCGCTATAACTGACGACATTGTTATTCCGCATCAAGATACGGCAATAGGTGTTATCTGGCGCGTTGGCAATATCCACGCCATCGGTGCGATCCAGCGCACATCCCAACACGGTGGCGCTTGGCGCAACAGGCGATACAACAGGCACGGTGAGCGGGTTCGCCGTCTCGAATGACCCGACATCGCACGCGGTTAATTGTGGGCGTGAATTGCCGAGTTGGTCGGTGGCAACATCACACGGCGCGGGATAATGATCAATTGCCACACTGCCGAGTAACAATTGTACCACCGCACCATCGAAACCCGCTAACCCTAAATCGGGCGCGATGGTGGCGCTATCACACCCCACATCGCTCAGGTTGGTGGCATCGGCGACAATTTGAGAGCATGTGCCACTGATGAGGTTGTATTGCACATCGAAAGTCGGCGGTGTGCCGTTATTATAATGAAACGCGCTCCCGCTAGAGGCGCTATTATTGGCGAAGGTGTTATGCGTCATGGTGATGGTCGCGGTGAACTCATCGTAATAACCCCCGCCGTTGGTGGCGCTGTTGCCAAAAAAGGTGTTATTGACCAAGGTGGCAGCGCCATCACCGCGAATATGCAAGCCACCGCCATCTGTGCCGTTATTATTGGCGAAGATGTTGTTGGTGATGGTGAAAATGCCACTGCCACCCGCCAGATACAATCCGCCACCGTCTACGGCGCTGTTGCCATTGAACACATTGCCCGTTACTGTGCCAATGGATGCCCCGCCTGTGATATATAATCCGCCACCTTCATGAGAGGCGGTGTTATTGATGAAGGTGTTGCCCGTCGCGGTCGCATTCACACCACCCCGCGACATATCTGCGCCACCGCCACTCGCCCCTGCCTGATTATGGGTGAAGGTATTGCCCGTGAGCGTGCCGTTGCCCATGCTCACACCCCCGCCTTCATCATTGATCGAGCGATTGCCCGTGAAGGTGCTGTTGCTGACGCTGCTGACGGGGCTACTGGCGATATAAAGCCCGCCACCACTATCCACGGCGGTGTTATTGGTGAAGGTGCTATTGGAAACGGTGGCGACTGACCCCGAATAAACCGCGCCACCCGCATCATCGCTGGTGTTGCCGATGAAGGTGCTATTGGTGATGAATAGCGCAACATGGCTATAGATTGCGCCACCGCCTGTCGCGCTATAGCCGTTTTGCATGGTGAAGCCGTCAAATGAGACGGTTGCGCCTGTGATATTAAACAGTTGCACCGCCCCGCCACCATCAAACGTGACCGCATTGCCGTTGGCGGTGATGGTGATATCGGTGGTGATGGCGATGGTCGAGGGGAAACTGACCGATGCACAGGGCACGATGTATTGGATAACATCACCATCGAATGTGCTGGCAATCGCC
>DAOTVP010000075.1:0-1935 GCA_034436155.1 Anaerolineae bacterium | reverse complement strand
TTTGTACCATTGCGTACGATGTTAGTGCTTCCACAACGACTACAGGTATACGTGATAGTTTCTTGTATCATGGGAAGCATTATCATCTCTCATCACTTACTTTTCAACCACTACCCGGATGGTGAACCTGTTCGGATTGGATAGCTAGGATTGTTTTGATTGGATTTCTAAGTAACGCTGATATAAGGGAAGCTGACGTTTTTCTTCGTCAGAATCTATCATCGCATTCCGCTGTGCTTGACGTTCCAATAGACCATCAATTTCGGCTTTATGGTCATAATAAAATGACCACACCGCATAAATTTCGGCAGGAGTTAAATTATATTCCTCGCTAATGCGTTCAACCGTCCATTCGGGGTCATCTATAAAGCACGCTAGAAATGTGACAGTGATACCCTTCCCAACAATACGATACTGTTCGGAATTGGGTTTGCGTTCTATATATTGAATTGGGATTATGGTATTCATATCGTTCTTTTTACTTTCCACTATCGCTACAATGAATAATGTCAACACCTTTCAGACGTAATTGCTCGATAGCACGTTTTGAAATATGCACATCTGCATAGAATAATAACGACATGGTTATAGATACCCGTGTTTGCTATACCACGCATACGTATCATGGAGGCTACGGCGCATGTCTATTTGTGGATTGCCCAACTCGTCCCATGCTTTGCGACAATCAAAATAGGCTTTGCGGATACCCATGCGCGTCTGGACGGCATCGACAGGCGTTTCGATGCCCTTTTTGCGTAGCCAATCTATCACCCACGCGGCTATCGGCACTAAGAAATCGGGCATGTGAAAACGTGGACGCAACACCCCCACCGCTTCGGCTATCATGCTATACCACAGGCTATAGGGATAATTCGCCGTCCCGACCAGATAGCGTTCACCAACCCGTCCATGCCCCGCCGCCAAAATATGCCACCGCGCCACATCGCGCACATCGCTCACGGCGATCCCGCCCGATGTAATGGGGACGAGGATGCCCAATTTTTTGATTTGGGTGATAAAACTGCCCGAAATCATATTCAGATCGCCCGGTCCGATGACCGCCACAGGGTTCACCGTGACCACTTCTTGACCGCGCCATACCGCATCGGATACCGCGCGTTCTGCCAACACTTTGCTATAGCCATACGGAAATTCATCGGGGGGCAAATTAAAGCGCGTATTTTCATCGGCAGGGCGACCATCAGGGTTCATCCCCACCGCCGCGGCGCTACTGGTGAAAACCACCCGCTTCACGCCTGCCATCCGCGCCGCCGCCAAGACGCGCCGTGTGCCAGAGACGTTCACCTCGAACATTTCGGCTTTATTGGCACGCCAATAATCAGCAATCGCCGCCACATGAAAGACCCAATCACAGCCTTCACAGGCTTTCACTAATGCGGGCATATCTTCTTCGCGCAATCCGCCAAGTGCCGATTCAAACGGGATGCCATCTAGCGCGGTTAATTTTGAACTTTGCCGATGCAAAATCCGAACCGTATGCCCGTCTGCCACCAATTGACGGGCGATATGCGAGCCGATGAATCCCGTCCCGCCTGTGATGAGTGCCTTGACCATAATCAAAACTCCAGAAGATGAGCGCAACAATAATGCTATAAGTTATACGCTCATTGTACCTCAAAAGTTCTGGATTCAGATGCACCAAGCCTTATGCGGGTTTTGGATAACCAAGCCCTTCGATGGCACGCGCCACATCCACATCTTTTTGCGTAATTTTATTGCCCGCGTCATGTGTGCTAAACCGCACCATCACTTTTTTCCATGTAATGGTGATGTCGGGATGATGGTCATGCGCCTCCGCTAACACGGCAACCGCACTGGCGAATGCCACCCCTGCGATGTAATTGGGCATATTATACGTCTTAGAAATGGCGACATCGTTATCTGGAATCCAACCGGGTAGGGTATTGAGCGCCA
>DAOTVP010000074.1:0-40490 GCA_034436155.1 Anaerolineae bacterium | reverse complement strand
TTTGTACCATTGCGTACGATGTTAGTGCTTCCACAACGACTACAGGTATACGTGATAGTTTCTTGTATCATGGGAAGCATTATCATCTCTCATCACTTACTTTTCAACCACTACCGAATCAGTTCATAGATATAGTTGGCTAATTTTATCACATGAGGAATTGTGGATATGAACAGATATTATTTTGGTATCATATTATTTTGTCTTTTGATCTTCCTGATATTTGGTGTATTTGCCCAAGACAATGTGTTGACACTTGTCACTGCACAACAAAATACCAATGTTCGTGATAGTGCAACAACCCGTGGTGCTGTGGTGGGGATACTTCATCAGGGTGAGAGCGCGGTTGTGATAGATGAAGATTCTAATGGCGAAAATGTTTCTGGTATTTCCTTATGGTATCAGGTACAACTGACAAATGGGGTTGAAGGCTGGGTGTGGTCTGGAGCGGTTAATAGAATACAAGTGACACCAACGCCATCTCCTACACCCCGACCAACGTTAATACCCAACGAGAATGTCCAATCTTTCACATCTGAAAATATACGATTCTTAGCTCAAATTAGTCAACAGCCCGAATCTGGGCGTGGTCGTCCTCAGCGTGTTGCGTGGTCGCCAGATGGTGACAAGATTTTGGTTGGTACATTAAATGGGATTTGGTTGCATGATGTCACCACACAACAGACTGAGCGAGTTGCCGATTTATCTGCAAATACATGGAGTATCTTAAAAGTGGGTTTTATCCCCAATACAACCAGCATTTTCTATGTGGTCAATCAGAACGGGAATGTGTATGTTCTGATTGATAACCTCGCTACTAATAGCCGACCACGCCGATTAGAAATCATCGGAGAAGCCCCACAGCGTTCTACAGATGAATATCGGAATGCTTTTGTCAGCCCCGATGGTCAAATCTTAGCACTTGCAGGCGCACAATTGCGTTTGATTCGGTTGGTTACGGCAACTCCAGACTCAGATATTGACGATGAATTAGTGGGGAATATCCGCCCCAATTATCGTTTGTCAACCATCGCTTTTCATCCCAACAGCCAACAACTCGCTGTGATTGGCGGTGATGGTGGCGAATTTTATCTCGAAGGTTATCGTGTTGATGACCAAAGCCAACTGTATCGCCATAATATCAGGACAACCAACGCACGCTTCATGTTTTTTCATCCTGATGGCGCTCAATTGACGGTTGTTGGGAATTTTATGAAGGTTTTTAATTTCGATTTAACCACAGGGCGCAAAAGCCTTGAATACGATGATACAGGTTTTAATATTCAAGATGCCCAACTAAGTTCAGATGGCTTGCAATTGGCTATTGCTGTTGATGGCATGGGTATTATCTTATATAATACCGAAACTGCCTCGTCCATTACATCATTGACGGATTACGATACGCCTGTGAGCTTTGATATAAGCCCGGATGGGCAAACTATTGCTGGTGTTGTATCGGGCTTTTGGGGTAATTATGGTGGTTATTTGCGTTTAAGCGATGTTGCAACCAATACAACCCGCTACAGCGAATTATTTTATGCCACTGGCGCTCATTTCGATAGTACAGGGTCACACATCTATTTGCGTATCGCCGAGCGATTTAACCTATATGCCACAGATAATCTTGATGGTGAAGCCTTGCGTACAACAGTTTTGCCCCCATTGGCAACTATCGCAGTGCCATCGGTTGATAATACTCGCTTTTATCTGGCTCAATCGACATGGCAGAATAATGTGAGAATAGGGCGATTACAAATTTGGAATGCCGAAACTTCACAAGCCATGAGCGATGTGATTACACTCAACGTTGCCATTCGCCAGCTCTGGGCGCATCCGAACAATCAATCTATCATGGTATTGTTAGAAGACGGTGATATAAGTGTGCGAAATGCACAAAATCTCTCAGAGATTACCCGACTTTCGCACCCATATAGTGATATTTCAATCCTCAAATTTAGCGCGGATGGGCAAAAATTTGCCACTGCTGGGTCTGCTATGACAGTGGCTATTTGGTCTCAAGATAACCAACTTATACGCCGTGTCGAAGTTCCCGAATCTTACCGAGAAGCTAATTTTAGTGGCTGGAGTGATATAGATATCAATGGTGATGGTTCGTTGGTTGTTGCGAGTAGCTCAAATCGAGTATTCTTTTGGAATGGGCAAACAGGCTCATTTCTCCGACAACTACCCATTGGCGCATCCAAAGTCATCATCCATCCTGATGGCAATACTGTCATAATAATGACAGGCATTAGCGGGACATTGTTTTATGATACCCAACTTGGCGTTTTGCAAGATGTTGCTCCTTTTGGGTCAATTAATGACATGAGTGTCAATGCCAATGGTTCTCTTTTCTTGACGAATGGTGACAAACTGGTTATATGGGGAATTCCCACTTTGGTAGCACCTCAAAGCCGATTCACCCGCGTCTTATTTGAAGACAATTTTGAGAGCGGAAATACACGCCGTTGGGATGGTCTTCAAACGAATTGGGTGATAGAAGATCCAGATGGTAATCGCGTTCTATCTATTGATAATACAAGTGCAAGCTACGTTGATTTCAACCCCAGAAATAATCCCCAAGCGAATCATATGATTTTAGAGGCACGATTGCGGATTATGCGTACTGCCAATCAAAGTGATAATCCTAAATTTGATTTTATGTTTCTACAACCCGACATCGGTGTGGGTATTTATAATATGCGCCAAACTCTGTGGACTTCAAATGTTTTCTCTCGTTCAGAAAATCAATTGTATGGTTTTGGTATCATTGATTTTCAGCCCCCTACAGATGATTGGCTGAATGTGAAAATCGAAGTTTATCGTGATTCCAATGCGGGTAATGTCATGATGGTATATGTTGATAATCGCCTTGTTTATCAATCTACGCATCTAGGTGGGCAATGGGGGTCTTTTAACCTTTCAGTGTCTCCTACCAGTTTTATTCAGTTAGATGATGTCCGTATTATCGAAGTTGTTGCCACTCAATCATCCACACCAACACCATCGCCAACTGCGACACCAGATACAACTGTCTTTTTCGATGATTTTGAAGATGGCAATTTGGATGGTTGGGATCTGCGCTATGCAAATAACGCGGTCGAAATTGCTGTGGTTGATGGCAATCGTGTTTTATATATTACAGGCACACAAGATGATTTCATATCATTGGGATTTTTAGATGACTTGAATGGGGCAAATGTATTAGAAGCGCGTCTGCAATTCATTGATTTAGGACTGAATAATAGCTCAATGAATTTTAATCTGATGAGCGAAAATCCAGGTCATGCACTTGGCTATTCTGCGTTAATCTCAAGTGGCGGGGTATTTTTTGCTGAGAGAGACGGTGGGTTTCAGATGATTGAGTCGATAACCGTTCATGATATGACGTTTGAATTCAATCGCTGGTACACTGTGCGGTTTCAATTAATTAATAGATCATTGAACTTGTTGATTGATGGGCAATCTATCCACTTGGCACGGGTCGAACCCCGTCAGACCGGTTCTCCTGTTTTTATCTTTGACGCAGGGATGAAATTTTATCTGGATGATGTGCGAATACAAAAAACGCAGTGATTGCATCTGAATTGAATAGGTTTAAGTCATCACATGAGCAGTTACACTTTTCAATCATGTGATGACTATAAAATCGCTCGACTATCTGTTACAACGGCTTAATCGGATACGCCGGGTCGTTATAATACCCCACATTCACCGTCTGATTTGGACGGCGCATGATGCCACCCATGATATACAACACCAGCGACACGCCTAGCGCGATAGCGCCTGTGCTTAAAAAGCCGTTGCTCACTCGTCTGAGGGCATCCAATACCACCAACACAAACGATTCTTGCATCTGACCCGACATGGCTAAACTGGATGTTGTTGTGTCTCGAATCACGCTGTTGGCGACACTATCCAACACACTGCCGCCGAATGCCGCCCCTGTGAGCAAGATGATGAGCGCGGGCAAAAATAACATGCCGCCGAGCCACATCAACAAGCCCTTAAACCCACGTCCGCCGACAATGGCATTCACAAACCAGAATAAAAAGGTGATGCCCGCAAACGCCGCATACGCGCCATTCACACTCTCGACCAGTGATACATTGGGTAATCCCGAAAAGTCGGCATCCTCTTCGGTCAAATTCCATGTATCGGGGATGGTGTTGACGAATTGGGCTTTATAATCCTCGACATAGGCAATCGCTTCGGCTTGCGATACCCCTTGAGGGATACAGGTTGGCAGGTTATTGGTCGTGAACGATGTCGCATTGGGGCATGGTTGCAAATTACGAATATAGGTTTGGGCGAAAGCCGTCCCTTGTGCGCCACGTAGCGCGTCTTTGATGGGGGTTAAATCAATCGTTAAATCCAACCCGCTACTCGGATTTTCAAAAAAGGTGAATAATTCATCCACCACGCCGACGGCAGTTGTCCGCAGGTAGTCGGTCGGCAAAATGGCGCTGGTCGCCTCGACCAAAGCGGGGAAGGCGGGGTCATTGCGATTCAATACTTGTTGACCATTCACTTCCAGTTCTGCCAAAAATTCGGGCAAGCCTTCTGACCGAAAACTTTCGTAGAGCGCGTCATTATCCACAATATCCATATAAAATTGACGGTCAAATGCCCAAGACCGCACCGCCGTGAACACCAAAAAGCCGAATAACAGCCAGATGGTGACAATGATAAACATGAAAAATCCAAAACAACCGCGCATAGACGAGACGCTCCTTATGATAGATGACAAAAATTTCGTCACTTATTGTAATGCAAAAATGTATTTTGTGAACATGGGCGCATTTTAGATGAAGGGCGGATATACGCTTCGCTAATCCGCCCGTACCAATTCTTAGATGAAGGGCGGATATATGCTTCGCTCACCCGCCCGTATCAATTTTGAGAGGATTGTAGTGGCGGATTAACACCTTCAGGTGCGTATATCCACCATTTTATCAAAACAGGGGCAATTGCTTCGGTGGCGCATCCGATGGCGGTTCTTCATCGGCTGACGGGGTAATAATGCCCGTTGTGCGCCGTCGTTGGCGAATTTCATCCAAAATGCTGGGGATGCGTTTGATGTCGGCTTCCATATCATGGCGCAAACCCGGATTTCGCAACGCCGCGGCGGGATGATATAACGGATAATAGGCGAGGCGGTCATCATATTTCGGTTTGCCATGAATAGTGCTGATCTTGGCATCGGGAAAGTATCGCGCCATGCTGAATCGCCCTAATGTGACGATGAGCAACGGGTCGATGATGCGGATTTGCTCATCTAAAAAATGTTTGCAGGCGATGATTTCATCTGGTTCGGGATCACGATTATTGGGCGGGCGATGTTTGACCACATTGGCGATGAACACCTGTGACCGATTCATGCCGATCAGGTTGAGCAGATAATCGAGATATTGACCAGACCGCCCCACAAATGGCAACCCTTTAATATCTTCTTGTTCGCCAGGGGCTTCGCCGATGAACATGATTTCGGCGTGGATATTGCCATGCCCTGGGACGGGGTTGCGCGTGTTCTGATATAATCGACATGCCGTACAAGCCTTTACTTGTTGGGCGATTTGTGCCAATTTTTGGGCGCGGTCATCTGATGACATCTGCACACGACTCCTTTTTGGATGTAGATAGGCATATTTCGTATGCCTATCATAACACAAGATTATTGCCCTTGCCCCAACGAAAAGCCCAATTGACCATCGAAGCGATACAAATTTTCGGTCTTGATAAAATCAAAACCCGCCTCGCTCACATTTTTGAGCAGTTGCACAATCGATTCATGCGTGGTGGCTTTACCGGGCAATGCCCCCTCGCCTTTGGTCTGGAAGCGACAACGCCAATGGTCGGTGCAGAACGTATCGGGATGACCATGGGGCCACACTTTTTGACCCCGATTGGTTATCATCACCAATTCCAAATCACCACCATCTACTTTGCTCAATTCTGCGCCCAATACATCGGGATTTCTGCCCTCAACGGTTTGCCAGTCGAGGAACAAATCCACCCCGACCAATTCTTTTTGATGTGCGCCGAGTGGGATGATGTTGGCGGGTTGCGCTTTGGGCAAGGCAATGCCGTGTGCATAACTGACGGGGGCGAGTTTTTTCGGAAAATCGCCGAGCCGATCTATCACCGCACGGACAAATTTCTCGGTGTTGACTTGGGTGGTGCTATTTTCGAGTTGGAAAATATCTTTGGTATGAATGCCATCTTCGATCGTGAGCAACCAGGCGTTATGAGCCCGTTCTGCCGCTTCGGTCTGACCCATGTGAACCAGCATCATCACGCCCGCCATCAACAAGCCCGATGGATTAGCGATGCCCAAACCCGCAATATCGGGCGCAGAACCGTGGATCGCCTCGAACATCGAGACTTTTTCGCCCACATTTGCCGACCCCGCCAACCCGACCGATCCAGTGAGTTCGGCGGTAATATCAGAGACGACATCACCGTATAAATTGGGCATGACAATGACATCAAACTGTTCGGGGCGGGTTGCCGTACGCGCCGCGCCAATATCAATAATCATGTGTTCGGTATCAATTTCGGGATATTCCAGCGCGATTTCATCGAACACTTTATGAAATAACCCATCGGTCATTTTCATGATGTTATCTTTGGTGAAGCACGTCACTTTTTTGCGATGATTGCGCCGTGCATATTCAAACGCATAGCGCACAATGCGCTCACTGCCCGGACGGGTGATGAGTTTGAGTGTCTGATACACCTCGCCCGTTTGACGATGCTCAATGCCCGCGTATAAATCCTCTTCGTTTTCGCGCACGATAATCAAATCCACTTTGGGGTGCTTTGTCCGCACAAACGGATGATACGAGCGCGTTGGGCGCACATTGGCATACAAACCGAGCGTTTTACGCAGGGTTACATTGATGCTTTTATACCCGCCCCCTTGTGGTGTGGTGATGGGCGCTTTGTATAAAATCCCCGTCCGCACCAAAGAATCCCATGCGTTATCCTCAATGCCTGCGGTATTGCCACGCAAAAAGACTTTTTCGCCCATTTCTACCGTTTCGATTTCAAACTGAGCGCCCGCCGCCTCTAAAATTTGCAAACTCGCATCCATAATCGCGGGTCCGATACCATCGCCACGCACGACCGTAATTCGTTGCTTGTGTGTCATATCCTATCCTTTTATCAACTTATGAGATATGGCAAGGGCGCAACATGTTGCGCCCTCATACGGCATATTGATTTTGATGCTGCAAGTATATCATGGCATGATATGGTTGCGTAGAATTGGTTATAATGCCCTCATTATCCCCTTAACAATGGAAAGATTTTAGGCACACATGCAGGGACTTTTTTCGACCATGTTCAATGTGATTGCGCCGATTTTGCTCATCGCGGGGTCGGGTGCAATCCTCAGTCGGCGCTTTGAGATAGATAGGCGCACGCTCTCATCGGCACTCATCTATTTATTCATGCCCGCGTTGGTCATTGAAGGCATCACCAATGTTCGGGTTGGCAACGACCAATTATTACGGATGATGCTGTTTATTTTCATCGGATGCTCCCTATTGGCGGTGGTGGGGTGGATAGGCGCTAAAATTTTGCGCCTCGATATGATGACTGCTAACGCCCTGATTTTATGCGTGGTCATGCTCAACGCCGCCAATTATGGCATCCCATTCAACCGATTCGCCTTCGGGATTGAGGCGGAACAACTCGCAGTCGTGTATTATGTCGCCTCGACTGTGGTCAGCAATACGCTCGGTGTGTATTTTGCCTCGCGGGGGAGTGGTGTCTCATCCAGACATGCCTTCACCAATATTTTCAGGATACCGCTATTATATGCCATGATGCTGGGTTTGATTTTTAACCAACTCGGTATTTTTATCATCGCGCCCGCCGATATGCCCAATGCGCCTGCTTTGCCGTTGCCGTTGGGTCGAATGATAGAAATTTTAGCCGATGCGTCTGTGCCGACGATGTTGGTGTTGTTGGGTGTTCTGCTCGGACAGTCGCGCTTCACCCTGAAAAAATTGACCCCCATCCTCGCCGCCAGTGGCGTGAAATTGCTCATCGCGCCCATTATCGCTATCGCGCTGATGTCCTTACTCGGATTAGACGGATTGGTGCGTCAGGTGGGGATTATGCAACTCTCGATGCCTGTCGCTGTATTGACGAGTGCGCTCGCCACTGAATTTAACGCCGATACCGAATTTGTCACAGGGGTGATATTCATCAGTACACTGGGTAGCATCGTTTCTCTGAGCGTGTTGGTGACGCTGGTTGGATAAATTGAGTATACATTTTTCGTAATGGCGGATTAGCGAAGCGTATATCCGCCACGATAGCGAGGATAATTATCATGTCATCAGAATATTTTGATAAATTTGCCCTTCTACCCGAAAATCACGATAAAATTTTGGAATTGATTGTTGGCGATATTCATCAAAAACCTGTTAACAATTACGCCTCGCATCACGCCACGCGCTGGATGCGTTATATCGGTAATTTTGTAGATGACCAAGATTTAGGGCATGTTACAGGTGAAGCAGGTGGATATAAAATCGGCTTTGGGGAGCGATACGCGCCCGATGTGGCGTATGTATCCAAAATACGCCAATCCGAATTAAACACATCAGGCTATAACGATATCCCGCCCGATTTGGCGGTCGAAGTCGAATTTCCCACCGATTTAGCATCCGAAAAGCGGTTACGCTATAAAGTGACCAACTATCTTAATGTTGGAACAATGGTTTGGGTGGTGTATCCAGAGACCAAAACTGTTGAGGTATATATCCCCGGGCAGCCCGTACAATTTTTATCTGAAACAGACACACTCACGGGTGGCGAAGTATTAAAGGGGTTTTCTGTGCCACTCGCAGAGGTGTTCAAATAGATAGCCTATCTATTTGTGTAGATACAAACAAATTGTGGGGTCTGATATAACGTAGGGGTATCTGGTTTTTTCCGTTTGCAATCATCCCAAAATATGAGACAATCTAACCCAAACATTATGAGAACTTATACACGCAAACCGTGTTTTTACACAGGATTTATTCACCATTTTGGAGTTTTATCATGGCACAACCGATTACATCTTCCTCTGTATTCGTGGTGAGTGGTGGCGCGAGGGGCATCACCGCGTATTGCGTAGAGGTCATGGCAGAATATTACAAGTGCAAATTCATCTTGATGGGGCGCTCAGAATTACATCCCGACCCCGAATGGGCGCAATCTGCACCCGATGAAGCCAGCCTCAAGACCGCCGCCATGAATACCCTCAAAGCACAGGGCGAAAAACCAACCCCCACCGCCGTGCAAAATATGACCCGTGCCGTGCTTGCCAGCCGCGAAATCCGCGAGACCTTAGCACGCATCGCGCAAAAAGGTGGGCAAGCCGAATACATCAGCGCAGACATCACCAACGCCAAAGCCATTCAAGCAGGTGTGGCAACTGCATCGGCAAAATTGGGTCAGGTGACGGGGATTATTCACGGCGCGGGCAACCTTGCCGATAAACTCATCGAAAATAAGACGCAAAAAGACTTTGAAACGGTCTATTCGGCAAAAGTCGATGGTCTCAAAAATTTGCTCGAAGCCATACCCGCCCAAAATTTGCATCATCTGGTGTTATTCTCATCCGTTGCGGGATTTTTCGGCAATGTCGGGCAGACCGATTATTCAATCGCCAACGAAATTTTGAATAAGACGGCATTTTTGTATCAGAAACGTTATCCCAACCTCAAAATTGTGAGCATCAATTGGGGACCGTGGGATGCGGGCATGGTCACACCTCAGCTCAAAGCCTATTTTGCCGAGAATAATATCCAAGTTATCCCGTTGGATACGGGCGCGGCGATGCTCATCCACGAACTCGAAAATCAATTGGGTGATAACGCCGTACAGGTGGTCGTGGGCAGTGGAATCGCCTTCCCTGCCGTGTTGCCCTCACCCGAATTGAACACCTATCGCTTGCATCGCACCTTAAAACTCGAAGATAATCCATTTTTGCAAGATCATGTGGTCGGTGGAAAAGCCGTCTTGCCGATGGTCTCCGCCATGAGTTGGATGTCGAGCGCCGCCGAAGGCATTTATACGGGTTATAAATTTTATGCCTTCGAGATGTATAAGGTGTTAAAAGGCGTGGTGTTTGATGATGACTTGCCACCACGTTTTATGCTTGAACTGAAAGATGTCGAAAAATCGAATGAGCAAATCACGGTGGATGCCATGATTAGCAGTACCACATCGGGTGGAAAACCGCGTTTTCACTATAGCACGCGCTTGATATTGCGTAAAAAGTTGCCCGATATGCCCATCTTCACGCCCGATTTAGCCCCCAGAGACAACATCCCTGGTCAGAAATATTATGACGATTACACCCTGTTTCACGGGTTCGCCTTTAAGGGTGTAGACCGCGTGTTGAACATCCAACGGGAACGCATGATTGTCGAATGCACCCTGCCGATTGTCCCCGCCAGCTATCAGGGACAATTCCCCGTCCAAGCCTTCAATTATTACAGCGTGGATATTGGCTTGCAGAGTATGGGGATTTATGTCAAGCACTTTTTTGGCGCGGGCAGTTTGCCCCTCCGCGCAGGCGCAGGTGAGCATTATGGTGATGTGCGCTGGGGCGGTAAATTTTATGTCACGTTGGATATTGTCAATTCCACCGACACCAAATTGGTCGCCGCCATCCGTTTACACGATGCCGATGGACGGGTGTATATGGCGGTACGCGATGCCGAAGTGACCATCAGTAGCACCCTCGATCCGTTATTCAGACAAAATCGCTTGCCGAATCCGTTGGCATAAGAGGCACTATGGACAAAATTGCAATTATAGGAATCGCCTGTTTATTTCCGGGCGCAGATACCCCACAAGCCTTCTGGGATGTGTTGAATCGGCAACGGCGCACGATTAGCACCGCCACCGATGTCCAGATGGGCGTGAATCCACAGCATTTTTATGACCCCAATCATCTCGATCCCGATAAAACCTATTGCTTGCGTGGTGGTTATATCGGCAATTATCACTTTGATGGGCGCGGATTTCGCCTGCCAACCGATAGGTTATTGGGTTTAGGCGATCCGTTCAAATGGGCGTTGCGCGTATCTGCCGATGCCCTCGCCGATAGTGGATACGCCCAAAATGACCAACTCTTAGCCCGCACAGGCGTGATTTTAGGCAATTTATCGTTCCCAACGCGCAGTTCCAACGCGCTTTTCACCGATTTGTATCGGTTGATATTGGGCAAGGCAGTATCCGATAAATTTGGCATACCGATTACCCTATCCCCCACGCCATCCGAACCAGCAGACATCGCCAATGGCTTATCACCGGGCTATCCCAGTGCGATAATCGCCCAAGCGTTGGGCTTAGGTGCTGGACATTTAGCACTCGATGCGGCGTGCGCCTCATCGTTGTATGCGGTTGGATTGGCGGGTTACTATCTGATGACGGGCAAAGCCGATATGATGCTGGCGGGCGCGGTCAGCGCCGCCGACCCGTTATTTGTGAATATGGGATTCGCGCATATCACGGGCTATCCCGAACATCATGGTGATAGCCTGCCGTTGGATGCTCGCTCAGAGGGGCTTATCGCGGGCGAAGGCGCGGGCATGTTCGTCCTCAAGCGCCTATCCGATGCGGTGCGTGATCGTGACCGCATTTACGCCGTTGTCAGTGGTTTCGGCTTGAGCAACGATGGACGAGGCAAACATATCCTCACGCCGAATAGTAAGGGGCAAATTTTAGCCTTGCAACGGGCATATCAACACGCCAATATCGCCCCCGATACGATAGATTATGTCGAATGTCATGCCAGTGGCACACCGTTGGGCGATAGGACTGAATTATCGTCTATGGCGCAATTCTTCCCCAATGGCGTAAAGCCGATGTTGGGCAGTGTCAAATCTAACGTGGGACATTTGCTCACGACGGCGGGCATGGCGAGTATGCTCAAATTGATATTATCGATGGCGCATGGTCAAATTCCGCCGACGGTGGGGGTCGAACAACCGCTCACATCGCCCGAAGGCTTTGGCGCGGAACAAGTGATTCAACATCAAACCGTGTGGAACACGCATGATGGTGTGTATCGGGCGGGGGTAAATGCCTTCGGCTTTGGTGGCGTGAGCGCCCACCTCATTTTAGAATCATCGGCGCAACCATCGGCGCAATCGCAACCGAAACCGCTCCCACGTATGGCGATTGTCGGCATGGATGCCCATTTTGGGATATTCGATACGCTCGAAAAATTCGCCTATGCCATTTATGACGGCGATACAGCGTTCATCCCGCTACCCGATGGGCGTTGGAAAGGGGCGCACCGCCATAGCGAATGGTTATCGCATTTCGGCATGGAAAAAGCGCCTGATGGGGCGTATATTGACCGTTTCGACCTCGATTTTGCCCATTATAAAATCCCGCCACATGTGTCGGATGAGCCGATTCCGCAACAATTGTTGTTGCTCAAAGTGGTAGATAACGCCATTCGGGATGCGGGTCTGAAAGAAGGCGCGAATGTCGCCGTGTTGGTGGCGTTGGGGACGGAACTGGCGCTTCATCAATATCGCGGACGGCTTGATCTCAATTGGCAAGTGCGGGAAGCCATCCAAAAGGCGGGTTTGAATTTGTCGGATGAACAAATCGCCCAACTCGAATATCTGGCAAAAGATGCCCTGCTCACACGGGCGCAGGTGAATCATTACACCAGTTACATCGGCAACATCGCCGCCAGCCGAATCTCGAATTTATGGGATTTTAGCGGGGTATCGTTCACCGTCTCGGCGGATGAAAATAGCACCTTCAAGGCGTTAGAATTGGCGCAATTGCTCCTCGCCGATGATAGCGTGGATGCGGTGGTGGTTGGCGCGGTGGATTTGGCAGGTGGCATGGAAAATGTCGTCATGCGTCATGCCATTTCACCCGTCCACACAGGCACGCCCGCGATGGGATTCGCCCAAGAATCAACGGGCTGGATGGTTGGCGAAGGCGCGGGCGCGGTGGTGTTGATGCGTCCCGAAAATGTGGGCGATAAACCTGTGTATGCCACCATCGAGGCGATCGCCTTCGCGGGTGGGGTATCCGCCCCAAGCGATGCCCCCTTGCCGATTTTACCAAGCGCCCACAGTGTATCTACGGCGATGCAATCGGCATTATCTCAAGCGCAAATTCGCCCCGAACAAGTCGAATATTTAGAACTTCATGCCAGTGGTATCTCGTATGAAGATGAAGCCGAAATTTTGGGCATCACATCGGTTTATCGTGGTGACGATTTAACCTGCGCGATGGGTAGCATCAAAGCCAATATCGGACACACCTACGCCGCATCGGGCATGGCAAGCCTCATCAAGACGGCGTTGTGCTTATCGGGGCGATTCATCCCCGTTGTGCCGAATTGGAACAGCCCCGAACACCCCGACAAATGGGCGCATACCCCGTTTTGGGTGGCGACCAAATCGCGCACATGGTTTAGCAAAAAACGCATCGCGGGCATGAATAGCCTGAGCGCCGATGGTACGGCGGGGCATGTGTTACTATCTGCCGAAAAATCGGTGGGTAAACCGCAGGGTTATCGGCAAAGCGGTTCACCGACCTTGTTTTTAATCAGTGGCGCGGATGAAGGCGCGTTATCGGGGCGCATCAGCGCGTTACAAAGCGCGATAAATGGCGCAACATCGTTACAAGCCGTCGCAGATAAGCTATTCGCCGAATATAACCCCAATCATCGCTACACTGTTTCGTTGATTGCCCGCAATCCAGACGAAGCACACAAAGAATGTGACCGCGCCCTGACGGGCATCGCCGAATCTTTCCGCACGGGCAAGGCATGGACGACCCCGCTCGGCAGTTATTTCACACCTGCGCCCGTTGGACGCGATGGTCATGTGGCGTTTGTGTATCCGGGCGCGTTCAATAGTTACCCCAAATTGGGGTACGAATTATTGCACCTCTTTCCAGAAGTATACGACCCACTCTCGGCATTGACGGCGAATGTCGGCGAGGTGATTGCGGAACGGCGCTTGTATCCGCGTAGCCTCGAAAAACCATCCACCAAATTGACCCGTATCATGAAAGATGCGTTGGCGGATGATGCTGTCGCCATGATTCAATCGGGGTTGAGTTTTGCCCTGCTATATACGCGGGTTATGCGCGACATCTTCAAAGTCACGCCCAAAAGCGCCTTCGGTTACAGTTTGGGCGAGGGCAGTATGATGTGGGGCATGGATGTGTGGCATGATGCTGATAGTGCCAATGCCAAATTTAGCGCCTCGAATTTATTCACATCGCGCCTAACAGGGGCGATGGATGCCGTGCGTGAGGCGTGGGGAATTGCGCCTGATGTGCCATCTGACCAATTTTGGGGGGCATATTTCATCGCCGCGCCTGTTGATAAAGTGCGTGAAGCCGTCAACCATGAGCGCAAGGTTTACCTGACGCATATCAATACACCCAACGAAGTCATGATCGCAGGCGACCCCGCGGCATGTGAGCGCGTGTTGAAGATGGTGGGTGGCGAAAGCATGAAAGCCCCCTTCAGCGTGGTCATCCACAACGAAGCCATGATGAGCGAATATGGCGAATTTTATCGGCTCAATCACATCCCCGCCACGCCTGTTCACGATGTGGCGTTGTATTCATCGGCAGATTACGCCCCCATCGCCACAGAGACAACCGTCATCGCCAGTAGCATTGCGCGGATGGCGTGTAAACAGGTGGATTTTCCGCGTATGATAAACACCGTCTACGCCGATGGTGCGCGGGTGTTCATCGAACTGGGTCCCAGAAGCACCTGCGCCCGTTGGATAGATGAGACGTTGTTGGATAAGCCACACCTCGCCGTTTCGATAGATGCGCTCGGTGTCGATTCGCGCACTTCGATTATTCGTATGTTGGCGCAACTGATGAGTCACCGCGTGCCGATGGATGTGAGCGCGTTGTATCGTCCCGTACTTGTCCCTGTGAATCACGCCAAATCGTTGGTTCGGTCTGTCCGTCTGGGCGGAGAAGATATTTATGCCACCATCGTCAATACACCATTAGAGAATATTCAACCTTCTGCGCCTGTACGGACGACATTCTTGTCGTCCACGCCCACCTCTGCGCCTGTACGGACGGCATTCTTGCCGTTCACGCCATTGTCATACACACCGTTGCCCGACCAATTGCATCGTATCCATGCCGACTTTTTATCGGAGCGCAAAACAGGCTTAACCACGATTGCCGATTTTATCAGCCAACAAATGGCGGGTATCCAACAATCATCAACAGCTCCTGTACGGATGACATTCTTGTCGTCCTCACCAGCGCCATCCACGCCGATAGCCATTACGCCACGTATCCCACCTGCTAATCCCATCCCCGCGCCGTCTATCCGCAAAGGGATTAAGCCGATGTACGATAGCGATAAAATAGAGACCTTCGCGCTCAAACGGGTGGCGGATTGCTTCGGCGAAAATTACGCGCTCTACGATCATAAACGCACGCCACGCATCCCCAATGGCGACTTGATGCTCATCTCGCGCATTGTGAACATCACCGGGGAACGGTATCAATCGGTCAAAGGGACGGCGATTCATGCCGAATACGATGTCCCCGTAGATGCGTGGTATTTTAACGATAGCCCATATCCGACCTTGCCTTATTCGTTATACATGGAAATCGCTTTGCAACCGTGCGGATTTTTATCGGCATATCACGGACCCACGCTTCCGTATCCGGATATTGATTTTTACTTCCGCAATTTAGACGGCTACGGCATTTTGCATCATGACCGCGATTTGCGCGGGCGTACCATCACCAATCATGTCACCATGCTCAACAGCACCGCCATGAATGGGATTATCATCCAAAAGTACGGCTTTAAGATGTACGATGAGGATTTGTTATTCTATGAAGGCGAATCGTCATTCGGTTATTTTGAAAAAGTCGCGCTCGAAAGTCAGGCGGGGCTAGATGGCGGCAAAAATGTGCCATTGTGGAAGGATAGTATCCCACCAAGTCGGCTTATCTCGCTTGACCGTGCGCGTTTGAGGGGTCATGGCTTCATGGCGCTTCCCACAGGTCAACTCAATTTGACCGATTCCCTGATGATTATGCCAGACGGTGGTCAGTTCAATGCGGGATATGCCTATGCCAGCGCCGATGTGCGGGCAGAAGATTGGTATTTCAAAAATCACTTTTATCAAGACCCCGTGATGCCAGGGTCTATCGGTGTCGAGACGGCGCTCCAAGCCATGCAAGCCTACGCGATTCAGACCAATTTGGGCGCTGAATTCAGGATACCGCGTTTTGCCCAAGCCGATAACGGGCATCGTGTGACATGGCGTTATCGCGGGCAGATGTTATCGCCTGCCACATTGCATACCGAAGTCCATATCAAGAAAATTGAGCGCAAACATGGGGTGATTATCCTCATTGGCGATGCCCATGTGTGGCGCGACCAGTTGCGCGTGTACGAAGTCAAAGATTTGGCGTTAGCCATTGTCGAAGGAGAATAATCATGATTGCTTTTCGTGGACAAGATACAGGCATTACATGGTCTGGGAACGATATTGCCTATGATGAGGGCGCTATCCGTAAAAAATTGCGCGATTTATCTGCGCCGTGTTATATCGTGCAAGGCGCAGATGGTCGTATCGGCGTGGCGAATGGTGGGATTATCGCGCCGAATAGTCCGTATCGCTTATTGGCACACGCCCCTGCCATGACCCCCGCGCAATTGGGCAACCCCGATTTTCAGACCGATTATCGTGTGCAGTATAATTACACGGCGGGCGCGATGGCGAATGCGATTGCATCGGAAGATTTGGTGATTGCGCTGGGGAGTGCCAATTTGCTCGCCTCATTTGGGGCGGCGGGGTGTGTGCCACCGCGCCTCAAAGCGGCGATTGATAAAATTAAATCGGCGCTTCCCAACAAACCGTATGCGTTTAACCTGATTCACAGCCCTAGCGAAGAGGCGATGGAATACAACGCCGTGAAGATGTACCTCGAAAATGGCATCACCACTGTCGAGGCATCGGCATTTCTCGATTTGACCCCTCATGTGGTGTGGTATCGCGCCGCGGGCTTATCGCAATTGCCCGATGGTAGTGTGCATATCGGCAATCGTATCATCGCCAAATTATCACGCCGTGAAGTGGCGACCTTATTCATGAAACCCGCGCCAGAACGCCTTCTGCAACCGTTGGTGGAGCAAGGACTCATCACCCCACTGCAAGCGCAACTCGCGCAACGAGTCCCTGTGGCGGATGATATTACCTGCGAAGCCGATAGTGGTGGGCATACCGATAATCGTCCGTTGGTGGTGTTGTTGCCCTCCATTTTGGCACTGCGCGATGAAATCCAAGCCCAATATAACTATGCTGTGCCGTTGCGTGTTGGCGCAGGTGGTGGCATCAGCACGCCGTCATCGGCGCTGGGCGCGTTTATGATGGGCGCGGATTATGTCGTCACGGGGTCGGTGAATCAAGCCGCGCTCGAAGCGGGTTCATCCATGCACACCAAAAAGGTGCTGGCACAGGCGGATATGGCAGATGTGGCGATGGCTCCCGCCGCCGATATGTTCGAGATGGGGGTCAAAGTTCAGGTGTTAAAACGCGGGACGATGTTCCCCATGCGGGCGCAACGCCTGTACGAATTGTATGTCGAACATGATTCGATTGATGATATTGATCCCGAAGAACGGGCAAAACTCGAAAAACAGATCTTCAAGCGTCCCCTTGAAGATATTTGGGCGGATACGGTCAAATTTTTTGAAGAACGCGATCCCGAACAAATCCGCCGTGCGCTGGATAATCCCAAACGCAAAATGGCGCTCATCTTCCGTTGGTATTTGGGTTTATCTTCGCGTTGGTCGAATGTCGGCGAAAAAGGGCGCGAATTGGATTATCAAATTTGGTGCGGTCCCGCGATGGGCGCGTTCAACGCATGGGCAAAAGGGACGTATTTAGAACAGGTCGAAAATCGTCATGCGGTGGATATTGCCCATCATATCATGACGGGCGCGACCTTTTTGTATCGGGTGGGGGCGTTGCGCGTGCAAGGTGTGAGCCTCGCGCCTCATCTGACAGTATATATCCCCGAAAAAGCCTAATAATTGCGGATGAACAACTCACGCCCTTTACTGGCGTGAGTTTGTTTATAATTATTCATCCCATATTGCAATTCCCATTCGATGATGGTCGCAAAACTAAATAATTCACGGATATAAGGCGAATCGTCATACGTGATGAGCCAGCGATGACTACATTTTTTCATCGCATCTGCAAAGCGTTCATGGTCAAATATCAGATGTAATTCCCCTTTAGCGCCATATAACCGCGATTCGGTTGCGCTCCAATAGGGCGGGTCGAGATAGATGAACACATCCTCACCATCTGCTGTGAGTAAATCAGTATAATCCCCATGCGAAATTTTGACACCTGATAATTGCGATGCTAACCCCGTTAGGCGGTCTATCGAGCTATCAGTGAAGCGTTTTTCGTATGCTTGTTGCGAATATCCACCCGAATCCACCACGCCAGAAAAGGTGATGCGATTCAGAATGAAAAATCGCACTGCTTTTTCAAAATCGCTACGTGGCACATTGGCTTTGAAATGCTCATATAATGCCCGACCATCGCTAAAATTGCGCTTGATGTTGCGTATTTCCGAGATAACCTCTTCACTTGATTGTTGCATTGCCAGCCAAAAACAATACAAATCGTGATTCAGGTCATTCACCCAATAGGTGTTTATCATTTTTTTGAATAGACTCTTGGTGGCTAAAAATACCGACCCACCCCCAAGCATAGGTTCACGATACTCGCTGATACGGGTGGGCATTTGCTGATGAATTTGGGCGATGGCACGCGATTTTCCGCCCGGATAACGCAGTGGGCTTTTGGCGAGTTTCAATTTCATGAGTTATACCCTTGAATCACAATGGACAACGGTGGATTAGCAATCGCTTCATCATTGAGTTTTGTAATCAGTTGTTGTTTTTGCTTTGTCAGATTATTATGCTGGCTGAAAAGTTGTAATTCTTGAGATGAACTCGGTAGATATAATTTGTTTTTTAGATTGCCTGTGATTTTGAGGCGTGTCTTAAACGCAACCGCATTTCCAGCTAGGGACAGTTCTTGCATATTGCTAAATAAAATCAATTTGAATAAACCATCTTGTATGTCGGATAGTGATGGAAACATATCTTTAGAATTTTTAGACTCTTGGATGATAAGAGTATCATCTTCAAAAAATATCTCGTCTGCCGTCAGATGATATTCACCCCCTAACCAATTCGTGATGGAAAATAGTGCTTTTTCGCCATCGTCAAGACGTTCTAAAGCATGATTTGTTTGTTGTTCGCGTTGTGCCGCAGATTGTGAACGCCCTAAAGAAATTCGCTTGAATGTCTCAATATGAAATTTGCCATTGTGTTGATAGCTCTCTAATTTTTGTAATTGAGGATAGCTCGGGTGCAATATTATCCCTGTTTTTTGCTCAATTTGCGCGTATGAGGATAGTGCTTTTTTATAAATCGAATCAAAATCACGCTCAAAGTGCATCAGATTCCAATGAAGCGCAGTCTGTTGGTAGTCAACAATTTCATTGAGTTTATCATGAATGTATTTCGCATCAAAACGTTGCTTGGTGATTTTAACGGGGTTTTTAGGATGTGCTATGGCACTATCATAATATGCCAATATCACATAAATATTGGCTAAATTCATCCACGAAAGTGTGATGAAATTAATGAAATCATGGTCTCCGCCAATCCCTTCATCTTTCATGATTGGGATGATTGTAATTCTTTTTGGGAGATGATACACATTATATAAACGAGCAAAGGGGTAACTACGAGTTCGTTTGGGTGAAATCCATTGTGAATAGCCTAATTTATGATTTTCATTGATATGAAGAACCCCATACCCTTTTGCATGATTGATGTCAAAATTTTCAAAAGGGTATGATGTTAAACGAGGTGATTGCAATGTGGTTTTATAGCGCACATTGCGAATCACCCCATTGAGTAATAATGGACTATCCATCACCTAACTCAGTTCAGGCGCGACCAGCGTCACCCGTCCGCCCGTGCCGATGCCGACCTCGACCACCAACCGATTCGGGTCTGATAGTTCACGCATCAGGGCGTGCGCCGCCTGTTCGGGCGATAATCCATCGGCAATATCGAGCGCCCGACAGAACACTTTCGCCCATTCCAGATTGAGGCTCTTGGTCAATCCGAATAAACCGCCTTCGATGACGGTGCTGAATTGACCATTCGCCCCCAGCGCACCATCCAACCGCGCCACCGTGATGAATGCCGCATAACCACGTTCCGCCACATCGTTGAGCGACTTTTTCAGATGTTTCGCCATCAAGAAAATGTGCTTGATGACGGCTTTTTCGGCATCCAAAAACGGGTTGCCATTGGCATTGAACGCGCTGGCGGGCGGATTCAGGTGGATGAACACGCCGATTGTGCCGTGTTCGCCTTGTATCGCCTTCAACATTTCTTCGAGGCGCGTCTCGGTGCTATCGCTCAGGCTATAACGAGGCACACCCACAGGGAGCGATGCCCCACCTGTGACCATATCACTCGGCAGGCTCAACACGACCACGCGCCAACCACGCGCTTGCATGGCTTTCACCGTCTCGACTGTGAGCGGTGTGCCATCATCAGTCACGAGGGCGATTGCTCCATCGGGCAGGGTAATTTCCAGTTCATCGGGCGCAGGTAGGTATCTTGTTTGCACCGCGCTACGCGGGATGGTGGTATTGATGACCAGTTGGGGACGCGCCACGCCACCATCGTTATTCACGATAGCAACGGGCGCATCAGCTTTTGGGAGCGCGTGAGCTGACTCTCCTTCGGAAGAGACTTTGCTTCCCATAAATTCGACAATTTGTTGCAAGGTACGCAATTCGCCCAATTCTTCGGCTTTGAGTTGCGGTAATTGTGGATATTGGTCACGCATCGCGCCCAAAATTTCGACCCGTTTGATGCTATCAATGCCCAAATCGGCTTCAATATCCATGCCCAATTCGAGCATTTCAGTCGGATAACCTGTTTTCTCGCTGACAATTTCGAGCAAAGTTGCCGATAGCACCTCTAACGACAATCCGCCACCGTTGGATGTTGGCACAGGCGCGGGTGTTGTCACAACGGGTTGTGGTGTCGGTGTTGTTACAGGTGCGGGGGTGGTTGCGACTGGTTGCGGTGCGGGCGCAGTCTGCATAGACGATGTGATTGCCGTCCCTGTTTCACCAGCAACACGACTACCCATAAATTCGACAATTTGTTGCAAGGTACGCAATTCGCCCAATTCTTCGGCTTTGAGTTGCGGGAGTTGTGGATATTGGTCACGCATCGCGCCCAAAATTTCGACTCGTTTGATGCTATCAATGCCCAAATCGGCTTCGATGTCCATGCCCAATTCGAGCATTTCAGTGGGGTAGCCCGTTTTCTCGCTGACAATTTCGAGCAAAGTTGCCGATAGCACCTCTAACGACAATCCGCCACCGTTGGATGTTGGCACAGGCGCGGGTGTTGTCACAACAGGTTGTGGCGCGGGTGTAGATGTTGCCACAGGTGTCGGTACAGTGACGACAGGTTGTGGTGATGGGGTGGATGTTGCCACAGGTTGCGGTGTTGGTGTGGGTATCGTAGATGCCCCAGCGCCAACACGATTACCCATAAATTCGACAATTTGTTGCAAGGTACGCAATTCGCCCAATTCTTCGGCTTTGAGTTGGGGTAATTGCGGATATTGGTCACGCATTGCGCCCAAAATTTCGACCCGTTTGATGCTATCAATGCCCAAATCGGCTTCGATGTCCATGCCCAATTCGAGCATTTCAGTGGGATAGCCCGTTTTCTCGCTGACAATCGCCAATAACGAATTCGACAATTCATCGAGTGATAATCCGCCTTGTACGGGTGTTGGGGCAGGTGTTACCACAGGAGGCGGTGGCGGGGCTTGGGTCACGATAGGTTGTGGCGTGGGTGCAGTCATCACAGGCGCGATGGGCGGTTTCGGTGCTTCCACAGGTGTCGGCGCGGGTGGTGGAGTCATGACGGGTGTTGGCGCGGGTTGTACGGACGACATTATTGTCGTCCCTGTTGGCGCGGGTGTATAAACCGTTGGCGCAGACCCATTGACATGACCGCGCATGAGCGTGAGCAAGGCTTGGGTTTGTTCAGATTGGCGATGCAAATAGGTTTCATGCACGCGCAACGTCTCGGCTTGGTGATTGTGGAAGGCTTCCATGCTCTTAGCGAGGCTATCCGCCAATTCTTTGGATAATCCGTTATTGATCGCCGCCTGATGTTGCCCCGCTAGGGTGGCGAACACGCGGATATACTCTGCTTGGTTATCCAAATAGTGTTGATGCGCCTTGAGGATGGCACTTTGTTGTTCGCTGAATAGCGCCAATGCTTGTTCTAGGCTTGGTGTGTTGTTATTGTTGTTGGATGTTGCCACTGTTCCCACTCCATGATTGTTCGGCACAGGTACTTCAACCCGCACCTCAACCGGTACTTCTTTAATCACTTCTTTCACGACTTCTTTGATCACCTCAACCGTGCCACCGCCTTTAACCCGATGACCATCATTGAGGGCGTTTATCCAACCCTGACGGGTTTTGTCGCTGATATATGAATTACCACTGATTTTGACCTGCATCCCTTTTTTGCGCCCCGCCGCTTGACTAGGGATGGGGTCTTGGGCATATGGGTCGAGTGTGCCTAAATCTAACCCTAACACGCGCAATTGGGCGAGTGCTTCGCGCAGTTGGCGGTCACTATCTTTTTGGCGACTGCCGTTGAGCGCCACCGCCACATGCGGTTTATCGCCCAAAATATCTTTCACCAAATTGGTCAAAATGTTGCGCGGACCGAATTCGATGAATAAATAACCACCCGCATTGTAAATATTCTCGATTTCTTGAGTGAAATTGACCGAATTGAGGATGTGGTCGCTCAGAATTTGTTTAATCTGATTCGGTTCTGATGGATACAAGCCTGCCGATGCGTTGGAATAGACCTTCGCGCTCGGTGTTTTGAAGGTCGCCTTCGCAATAGCTTGCGCGAATGGCGCTTGGGCATGACCAACTAACGGCGTATGGAAGGCGGCAGATACCGACAACGGCACGACATTAAACCCGTTGGCTTGTAGTGTGGGTTTAAGTGCGTCTAAATCTTTCGCTTTGCCCGCCAAAACGACTTGTTTGGGCGAATTGATATTGGCGATATGCACACCGTTGGCGTTGGCGACCAAATTGCGTAATTGTGCCACATCGCCCGTCACTGCCATCATCGTCCCCGCATCGAAACTGGGGTCGGGTGGCGGTGCCATGGCTAACCCACGCGCCTTGACGAGGGCGTAATAATCATCGTCACTCAATACATCCGCCGCCCATAATGCGGTCAATTCGCCGAAGCTATGCCCCGCCGTGAAATCGGGTTTGAATCCCGCCATTTTGAAGAGTTTGAATAAACCCGCGCTCATCGCGCCGATAGCCGGTTGGACATAATCCGTCCGTTGCAATAGTTGGGCTTGCGCCTCGCGTTCTGCATCTGTGAAGACGGGTTGTGGATAGACCACATCGCTGACTGCTGTGAGTTTATCGGCGCGGAACAGGCTATCGATTTTGGCGAAACTCTCGCGCATTTGTGGGAAGTTAAACGCCAATTCGCGCCCCATGCCGACATATTGCGCCCCTTGCCCACTGAATAATGCCACCACTTTGCCCGTCAGGTTCATGGCTTCACGGCGATAGAAAATCCCTTTGGGATGTTGCCATTCAGATGCGCTGGCTTGCGTATTCATGAATTTATGGGCGGCGCGGAGCAAATCCAACGCCTCTTTTGCGTCACTTGCCACAAATCCTAGACGGGCATCGCTGGCGGGGATGCTGATCGTGCGCGAAAATTGCACCATATTCAGATATTGACTTTGTGCCTCTTCGCCTTCCAGACGGGCAATATGGCGCTCCAATTTCGCCATGAGCGCCTCTGGCGTGGGGGCATGGAACAAAATTGTCTCGGCATTTTTATGCAGGCGATAGGCTTTTTGGTGATCTGGCAGATATTCTTCGAGTACAAAGTGGAAATTTGTCCCGCCAAACCCGAAGGAGCTAATCCCCGCCCGACGCGGAGTCACGCCATCGCTTATCCATGGGCGTGTTTCGGTATTCACATAGAGGGGAGATTGGTCTAAGCCCAATTTCGGATTGGGTTGGGTGACATTATTGGTCGGTGGCAAAATTTTATGATGCAACGCCAACGCCACTTTGATGAGACCTGCGATACCCGCCGCGGCTTTGGTATGCCCAATTTGCGATTTGACACTGCCCAATGCCACGCGCTTGCCTAGCTCTTGATAATTGCCATGTTTGTTGAAGAAGCGCACGATGGTGGTCGTCTCTGCTAAATCGCCCGCCGCCGTGCCTGTGCCGTGTGCCTCGATGAGACTCACAGTGGTTGGCGAAATGCCCGCATCTTCATAAGCGCGGTCGAGTGCTTTCTCTTGACCTTCACCACGCGGGGCATAAATGCTCTTATAACGCCCATCGCTGGATGCGCCGACACCGCGAATGACGGCATAAATTCTATCGCCATCGCGTTCTGCATCGGCGAGGCGTTTGATGACGATCATGCCAATGCCTTCACCAATCAACATGCCATCAGAGGTCACATCAAACGGGCGTGGATGACTACCAGGGGTAAACGCGGGCGTTTTGCTGAAACACATATACATGAATACCGAATTATCGGTATCTACACCACCCGTAATCATCATATCGCTCCGACCTTCAACGAGGTCGCTGATAGCCAGTTTCATCGCGCCCATCGAACTGGCACAAGCCGCATCTACCACGCAATTCATCCCGCCCAAATCGAGGCGGTTGGCGATGCGCCCTGCGATGACATTGCCCAACATGCCTGGGAAACTGTTTTCTTCCCAACGGATATAGGCGGCTTTGATTTTTTCGATGATGCGCTCGGCATCTTCGCCCTCAATGCCACTGCTGGCGAGGGCTTTACGCCATACCGGATATTGTAGGCGGGCATTTAAACCCATAATTAATTTCTGACCGCCACCCACACCCAATACGCAACCCGTTCTATCGCGCAATTCGGGGCTGGCATTCGCATATCCTGCATCGTTGAGCGCATCCCGCGCCACCACCAAACCAAGCAGTTGCGAGACATCGGTCACTTCGAGGATGTTGGGAGGCAAGCCAAATTCCATCGGGTCGAAATCAATTTCGGGAATGAATCCCCCGCGCTTAGAATACGTTTTATCGGGCGTGTTGGGGTCTGGGTCATAATAATCATCCACATTCCAACGCGATGGTGGGACATCTTCAATCGAATCGCGCCCCTCCATGATATTATCCCAAAATTCGCGCAGACTCATCGCCTGCGGAAAGACCGATGCCATCCCGATAATGGCGATAGGGGTCTCATGTAATCTGTGAACCATGTGTGTATTCCTCTAAAAATTTACCTTCGTGCCTTCATTATATCGGATAAGGTGAACCATGCCAAACATTTGATATATCCCAAATCATTCCCCACACGCTTTTTGGAGCATATCCAGCAAACCCTGTTCGCTCCAATCGGCGGGATGGTTGCGCCATTCCTCTAGCCAATGCCACATATAACGAAACCCCACAAATCGCCCCGCGATGTGGTAATTGCGGATAAATTCATCTTGGGCGATGCTCATCCCCTGTTTTGCGAGCGATTGCCGATACAATTCGGCGCTTTCGGGCGTATCGAAACAATTGGGCAAATCCAAATAGAACGACCCGTAATGGCTTTGCCCCCAATCTATCACATACGGCTTATCGGTTGCCAAAATATGCCCCGCATAAATATCGGTATGGATGAGCGTCCGCGAAGATGCGTCATCATATAGGCTTTGCATCATATCGGGGAATTGCTTGGCGGATGCCTGCACTTTGGGGATGTAATCGCTGAATTGTGCGACAAAATTCGAGTCTTCTAACGCCCGTTCCCATGCCAAGCGCCATGTCCATCCCAAAATAAAATCGGCGAAATAGGCGCGATCTGTTTTGGGCAACCACGCTAATTCGGCTTCGTGATTCATATTGGCAATGTGAATTTTCGCCAAGCCATCGGCGAGGGCTTGATGATACAGATGGGTGTTCATGGGGGTGATTTCTTTGCCCGCATCGAGCATACACACCAATGCTTCGCCATCGGTATTTAGGTCGAGGCTATGACTGAGGGGTACAATCGGTTGATGTTGATGATTCAACCGCGCCAACACGCGCCTTTCGATGAGCGGTGACGGCTTGGTGACGAGCATAACCGATTGACCATCGCTCAAATGCACCTCAAAACGTTGCACCGTGATTTTAGAGGCATCTGCGTCCCCTGCGCGTTGCGTGTATTTGACGATGGTGGCGGTGGGGTTGATATGGGCTTGAATCGTGGCTAATAGCAGTTGTTCCAAAGAGGCGTAGGTGTGCATGGTAGCAAATCCTCAAAACAATTGAATGAAGGGTTAATTATGCACACGGATTATAACGAATCAAGTGGGATATTGCCCGTTATAAATTTATTTGGGAATATCGCGTTGTCCGTTCTAGAACGATCCTGTACCACCTACATATTGTCCCGCTTCTAAAGGACGAGTACCTACTACGCTCCAGTTACACGGTATGAATCATTCTCAAATCGGGTGGATGCATTCCAACGTGGGGAAGGGAACACCATCCTGTCGAGCGTCCCGCTTTATTGTGTCACTGGGAAGTCGATTTTGGACAAGTCAAAGACAAGTTGGAATTTCTATGCTACACTATTTCAAATTGTAACAATTGGAAAGGATACGTGATGCGAAAATACCAGTTTTCCAAATTCAAATTCATGATTATCTTTTTGGTATTCATCATTGCGCCTGCCCAAATTTTGGCACAGAGTGGCGTTTGCCCCGATATTGTGGCGGCGGCGCTCGATTCTGCCGAAGAACATTGCCTGAATACTGGTCGAAATACCCTGTGTTACGGCAATTTATTGGGCGAGGCAACACCACAAGAGGGCGTAGAATCGTTCCGATTTGAACAAGTTGGTGATGTGGTGTCGTTAAACGACTTAGCCACGCTCACGCTCGCGCCGATGGATACCGATAATGGCACATGGGGCGTTGCGCTCATGCAATTGCAAGCCAATTTGCCCGATACCATCCCTGGTCAAAATGTCACCTTCTTAATTTTCGGCGATGTCTCGCTCGAAAACGCCACCGAAACAGGTATTGTCTTAGAGACGACTATCGCCACACGCGGGCGCTTGCGCTCTACACCGAATAGCGACGATAACCAAAATGTCATCGGCGCAATAGACCCCAACACGCCCGTTGTCGCCTATGGACGTGATGAGAGCGGTCGCTGGGTGCGGATTCGCCATGATTTAGGCGGGGCATGGATTAGCACCGATATTCTGAGCAACCGGAGCAATGTCCCCGATTTGCCTGTGGTTGATGTGGATGCGCCACCGCCACCCACGCCGATGCAAGCCTTTTATTTTCAGACAGGTGTCGGGGATAAACCCTGCGCCGAAGCGCCCGATAGCGGGATGCTTATCCAAACACCCAAAGGGGCGCGTGGGGTGACTTTCACCGCCAACGGGGTCGAAATTGGCTTGGGATCGAGCGCCTATTTGCGCTTTGGTGAAGGCGAACTGAAAATGTCGGTGGTCGAAGGAGCAGGTTATGTCACGGCGATGGGGGTGACGCAACCCGTCCCAGAAGGCACATTTGTCACTGTCCCCATGAGCGAGGACGGGCGCGAGCCGATTGCCCCACCGAATTACCCCGTCCCCTATAATTTCCAAGCCATGTCGGTCTTGCCTGTGGCACGCGATTTCTTCGAGACGCAAATTATCGTCCCAACCTTGCCCGAAGAAGACATTCCACCCGCTATCGAAGCCATTGTCGGCGGTCAACCTGCCTTGAGCGGGATTTATAATGCCACTGTAGATAAGGTCGAATCGGAAGGGAACGGTGAATGTGAAGACACCACAGGCACTTCACGCCTCATTCGCCTCGAATTTATCGAGGGGGGCATCCGCGTCAATGGGATTGAGCCATTAGAAGTGTTCATCCCACAAGTAACTGATGGCGTGTATGAATTCACCACCACCACGCCCGAAGGTCCCTATCGTGCCGATGACGGCAGACAATTTCTGTTAGATGAAACGGTGCGCGTGACGATTATGGTCAAATCGCTCAATACGGTTGAAATCATCGATGTGCGCGATAGCACCGTGAATTTTGTCAGCACCAATGAGGTGATAGATGAAGTTTGTACCACCTATATTCGTGGGGCATGGTATACGCCATGATATATTAAAATTGACATGTATTGGCAATCAGAAGTGATCGGCGCAAGTGCGTTAGCCATGAAAGGGCGAGAGCGCCAGCATCAGCAAAATCTCGCGGACAAAGGCGCGTATGGGCGCATTGATATTCACAAAAAATGAGATATATAGGGCGGATATACGAGGCTAAAGCCTCTAATCCGCCCGTACTAACCTAAAAATTCCCGTGACCTGTACGGACGCGCTTCTGCGCGTCCACCTATTTCTAACCTATTCATCCCCTATCAACATCACCGCCACGCGATTTGTGCCATGTGCCGTCCCTATCGGCTCGCCATCAGGCGTGAAAACGGGGTACGGTGTGCCATCGCCATCCCAATCTATCAGACTGACTTGGAGCGATAAGCAATCATCAGGCACATCTCGAATCAGACCAACATCCCGAAAATCGGTACGGATTTCGCCCGCCGACCAGTGATGAAACGCATACGTCCCGCCCCATACCGCGCCGATAGATTGTCCGACCCGTTCACCATCACAAAACGCATCTAACACCAAAAAGATGAGGTCTGCTGGTGGATTATCCACGCGCCACCGCGTCCGAAATTGGAGCATATACGGCGTGGTACGCTCTGCGGAGGCTTCCGTGAGCGCGATATTCACATCAGGGAATAGCGCAATCGGCTCGTTACGACCGCCGTATCCCGCCCCACCGACAAACATCGGGCGGAACTGTTCCCCATCCCAAAATGTCACGTAGATGTCGCTGGCATTTTTCACCGCCTCTAATTTGGATATGCCCAATGTGGTGTATGGCGCAAAATTTTGCGTGGATGGTGCGCCGAAAATATCATAGTCAATCGTTGTTTCGATGCGCGGAAAATCATAACCCGTCTGGGCGCGAAACACTTGGGCATGATTGACATATTCGGCGTGGAACATCACCCCCGTTTCGCGGGTCGGTAGCCATTGTTGTTCGGTTGTGGATGCCAAAAATGACGGCGCGTTGACCACCAACGGCTTCCCCTGTGTATACGTTTGGATGAGCGTTTGCAATTTGTCGTTATAATTTGCCTGCAAAATGGCTTCGTGTTGGCGCTGACCCAAAAAGTCGAGGCTCATGAACGCGCTCCAACCGATAAAAATCAGCATCACCACACGCCCGATTTTTCCGCTACGCCAGAGCGCGATGATGAACATCCCCCAAAACAGCGATATGCCGACGCTGGCGAATAACATCAAACGCCACGACCCTCGCACATACTCGGTGGATAAAAAGGTGATGGTCGGTGCGCTGGCAATGATGAACCACATCACCCCAAACAACGCCATCATCCCCATTTTACGCGATTGCCAGAGGATGAACAAAAAAGCAGGGATGAGTGTGGCTAATCCGAGCATCCACAACATCGAAATGGATTCATCCGCGAGGGTGATTTTGCGGTATGCGCCCACAATCGGATAAGCGAAGGTCTGTAAAAATAACGCGAATGAATCGGGCATGTCGTCCCACAAGATACTTAATGGTGATGCGCCACGCGGGACAGTGTTCAGCAATCCCCAGTATATGCCGATAATCAGCAACATGGGGATATAGAGTATGGCTATTTTCACGCCGTCCTTTGGGTGTTTGACCCCACCCCCAACCCCCTCCCCACGTTGTGGAGAGGGGGCTAAAGCATTCACCTTAATACGAGAAATCATTATCCCAATTATCAATAATCCGATGAGTGGCGCGAGTAACACCCCGTTTTCGTGGCTAAATGTGGCGATGAATACACCTATCCATGCGCCCAATAACCAGATAAAACCTTTTTCCCCACCCCCAACCCCCTCCCCATAAAATGGAGAGTGGGCTAAATCTATATATGAATGATTTTCACCCCCTTTCTCCACTTGGTGGGGAAAAGGGGATGGGGGGATAGGGGATACATACCCTACCACACACCACAACGCGACCATCGCACCAAACGCCGATGCGATATGAAACATGGATGCGACCCACATCACCGCGTTGTAATTGAACGGAAAAATCACATAGATGATTCCCACCAACCCGCCTAGCGTATGCCGATACGGAAGCGCCCACATGTTGGCAATCCGCCGAACAAATGCGCCCAACAGCACGCCCGTCATGCCATACAACATCAGATTGAGCCAATGCAAGCCCACGGGGTCAAATCTGCCACCGCCCATCAACGACTGATTGATTTCCCAAATCGTAAACACCAACGGGCGATAATAGGCGAAGGTCATCGAACCGCCCCAAATCTCCCACGAGAGCGGGCTATTCGGCGGGCGTAGGATAATCTCGAATAACAAGCCGTCATCTAAAAAGAAGGGTAAATAGACCACATAGCCATATAACCCCACCGCGAGGAGCAGAGGGGATGATGCCCATAACAGGCGCACAAATCGGTTGTTTATCATGAGGGAATTTATCCTAAGAGTGACGATACTTCGATGCTTAAATTGTTGAGGGTGTGAGAGGTAAATGACTTTCCCACATCATAAGCGCCTTTTCGGTCTAGTTTATTATTTTTACGGATAAACACCTCAAGAAATTGCTCCTCCGAATTGATAATCCAATATTCTTGTACACCGTGTTGGTCATAAAGATTAAATTTGGTTGAATAATCCAACGCATATAATCCTTTTTCAAGAATTTCAATCACAAAATCAGGTGTGCCATGCCAATAACCATCAATAAGTTTTAATCGATGATTTCGAGGATTTATCCAAAATACATCTGGCTGAACGACTGTATCTGTATTTAGAAAAACATCACATGGAATAGACCTTATTTGGTCAACGGGAATATGTTGAAATAAAAAATAAAGTACATGAGATAGTGTTTTGTGATGATTGTCTTTCAAGGGTGGGATACCCTCAATAAAATCATAGACCATTAACTCACCATCAATGAGTTCTATGTGAAGATTGGTCTCTGGTAATTGTAGATATTCTTGAATTGTTATCTTGCGTTTTTGTCGCAAAATATCCATATATTCTTGTGGAAGGTTTGTTTTCATTCTAAAAACCTCTGCTTACTTTTTCTCCATTATAACAGAATATGCCTCGCGCAGAATTTGGGCGCTCATGCCCCAACCGTGTTTGGCGACCACCCACTCGCGCCCCGCCATGCCCATTTTGCCCGCCAATTCGGGATGATTCAGTAGATGAATTACGCCATCGGCGAAACTTTGCGGATTATCGCGCAATAGCATATTCACACCATCTACTGCGCCCAACCCCTCCGCGCCGATGGTCGTGCTGACGACAGGACACCCGCACGACAACGCCTCTAGCAACTTAAAGCGCGTCCCGCTTCCGCTTCGCAACGGACACACAAATACCGCGCTAGATTGCAAATACGGGCGTGTATCCGCCACCAAACCCAATATCTGCACCGCATCACTTTGGAGCGCCAGCATATCGGGTGTTGGGTCTTTACCGAGCAGAATCAGCTTAAAATCGGGGACTTTTTGCTGGATGAGGGGCAAAATGTCGTGGATAAAATACAACACCGCATCGGCATTGGGAAAGTATTTATAATCGCCCATGTAAATGGCGGTATTCGGTTTTTTTGGAATATCAATATTCGGTGTGAAAAAATCGGTATCCACACCATTCGGCGCAAGATACACCCGTGCTTTGGGCGCGGCTTTTTGGATGAGCGCCTTATCCACATCCGACATCGCGCCAACGGCATCGGCTTTCGCCCAGACACGCGGTTCTATCACGCGCATCTTGAGCGCCTCGATCGCCACGCCCGGTCGGGTATACCATTTGGCGACACGGGCGTGCTTGCCCCATGCGCGATATTCGATAGCGGGTTCAGATAAAAACACAGGCGTGTCGAGATGATTGGGCAAATTTTGGAGCATATAAAACGACTCGACATGAATCATATCGGCGGGCTTTTTGGCTAAAATATCGGCAAGGGTTTGGCGCATCTTATCTGTCCCATACAGACGCATCGTAATCGCACGCGGAGACGATAAGCTCATCAGCGCGGCTTGGATTGTCGATGGGCTAGGCGGACGTTCTACCACATGATAATCGCACAAATCGCCCAACGGGGTAATATCAAACGCCATTTCTTCTGGGCGACCAAAACACACCAGCGTAATCTGATAATCTTGGCGCAATTGTTTGAGCAGGTTATAGGTTCGCATCCGACCACCGCTAATCGGCGGGTAGGGCAAATAGGGGGTCAACATGAGCAAATGAGGTTTTGTCATTGTTATACTAATCCTGTTGCGTGTATCGCGGTTTGGGCATACACTAAAAGGCAATTACCAGACAGCAACGAGTGATATGCGCCATGACCAATAATATTGCCAATCTTAACATCAAAGTGTTACTTATGGATACGGATTTTTATGCCTTACAAGCCATCAACAGCTATTTGGCATGGGATAGACGCACCCGTGTAACCTTTATGGCGGAATCTGTCGAGATCATGATGGATTATCTGAGCAAAACGCCACTCGCCGAATTGCCCAATTGTATTCTGCTGGATGCCGACCACATGGGCGGGGCAGATTCGTTACATCGTATCATCACCGATTTGCGAATTCGCATCCCCAAAGTGAGGTTAATCTGCCTCACGCAATCGTTGGATATGGCGCTCATCGAGACGGCGATCATCGCCCGTGTGAATGGGTATTTGCTCAAACACGAAGTCCGTTGGCATATCGCTTGGGCGATAGCTTACGCGCTCAAACACGAATTCATCGTGACCAATACCATATATCGCAAGTGCGCCCATTTATTTAGCACCCATGTGGTACATCCAAGCCCGTTACCACCGCCGAAAACTTACCCCGAATTGACCGACCGCATCGAACAAGCCTTGCGCCTGTGCGTCATCGAAGGGATGCCCGCCCATCTCGCCGCCCATGAAATGGGGATTAGCCTACATACCATTCGCGGATATATCAAAGAGGGCTATCGGATTTTAGAATCGTATGATGAGAGTGATTATCCCACCGATATGACCCCGCAAGAGCGGGCATTTATGCGCTTTACGGCGTTGGATTTCGATGCGGATGTCCACCCATGACCAAACAATGGCGATCTTCTCCAACACCCGTTATTGACCCCGATTTGCGTCTGGCGATTGCGGGCAACATAGACCGTTTCGCCGATGATTTGGTCGCACGAACATTGGCACAAAGGGGCATCACATCGGCAGACCAAGCACGCGCATTTTTGTATCCACAACATTATACGCCTGCCAGTCCGTATGACTTGCCCGATATGGATAAAGCCATCGCTATCATCCAACAGGCACTCACACAGAACCAAAATATCCTCATTTGGGGTGATTTTGATGTGGATGGTCAAACCGCAACCGCGTTGTGGGTATCGGCACTAACGGCGCTCGGCGGAAAAATCGCGCATTATATCCCCAACCGCGCACAGGGGCATGGTGTCCATGCCGATATGCTCAAAACGATGTTCACAGGTAGGTGGAACGCGGGCTTCATCCCGCAGTTGGTCATCACTTGCGATACAGGCATCACCGCACATGAAGCGGTGACAGTGTGTCAGCAGTATACTGTGCCGATCATCATCACCGACCATCACCAATTGGGCAATTCATTGCCCCTCGCCGATGCCGTGATTAATCCCCAACGCCTTGATGAACATCATCCGTTACGCAATTTGCCAGGGGTGGGTGTGGTGTATAAATGTGTCGAGGCGTTGTATAGCGTCTATCACAAATCGGATGATGATCTATCGCTATTTTTAGACCTCGTGGCGCTGGGGATTGTGGCAGATGTGGCGGTGCAACGAGGCGATACGCGCTATCTGCTCCAGAAAGGACTAGCAATATTGCGCGAGACGACACGGCTCGGCTTGCGCGTGATGTTTGAATTGGCAGAAATTAACCCCGATATGCTCACCGAAGAGACTATCGCCTTCGCCATTGCGCCACGCCTCAATTCGTTGGGGCGGTTGGATGATGCGGGCTATGCCGTCGATTTTTTGACCACATCCGATTTAGAACAAGCCCGTATTTTAGCCAATCGCTTAGAGGCGCTCAATTTAGAACGCCGATTACATAGTGACCAAATTTTTGCGGGCGCACTGGAGCAATTGCGCCAAAATCCCGCCTTAGGGGAATCGCCTATTTTGGTTTTGGGGCATGAAAAATGGCACGGCGGGGTGATTGGCGTGGTGGCGAATCGGTTGATCGAGCAGGTCGGTAAGCCTGTGATTTTATTCACCTTCGCCGATGGTGTTGCGCGTGGGTCTGCGCGGAGCGTGAACGGGTTGGATATTACCGCTTGCATTGCTGATTGTGCCGATTTACTGCTGACGTATGGCGGGCATACGATGGCGGGGGGGCTGAGTTTATCGTTGGATAAGTTGCCCGATTTTCGGCGCAAAATCGCCCATGCGGTGCGAGAACGCATGAAAACATCGGATGTATCAGATGTGCCTACCCTACATATCGATGCGTACATCCCCCTTTCGGCGATCACACTCGATTTTATCAGCACAATAGACCGTTTACGACCGTTTGGGGCGGGCAACCCCGCGCTGATATTCGCCAGTGAACGCTTGACGATGCGTAGCTATCGGCAAATTGGCAAAACATCAGAGCATCTGCGCGTGACGGTTGAAGATGAAGCGGGTACGCTCCAAGATATGTTGTGGTGGCGGGCGAATCCCGATGAATTGCCAACGGGCAAATTTGACCTCGCGTATAGTGTCGCTATCACCACCTATAAAGGCGAAAAACAAATCAGCGCCCAATGGATAGATGCCCGTCCGATGCAAACCGATGACGACATCGCGCCTGCGTATACGGGCTTGAATGTGGAATTCACCGATTATCGCCACCTGTCTGAAGGCGAAGCGATGGCACAACTCATCCTCATGGATAAAACCGCGCTCATCTGGAACGAGGGAGACCCCATCGTGGGCGTAACATCATATCGGCGATACGAATTATTCCCCGCCAAGACACTGGTCATCTGGACGAGTCCGCCGAGTCCGCAAGTATTAGCCGATGCGCTTCACCGCGTGAATCCGAGTCATGTGGTGCTGTTTGCAAACAATCCGCACGCCGATTCGGTACAAGGATTTTTGAATCGGTTGGGCGCAATCGTCAAAAAAGCCCTAGCCGATGGACAAGCATCGCTGTCGTTGCATGAAATCGGCGGGCAATTATCCCACACCAAAGAGACTATCCTCGCGGGGTTAGATTGGATGCAAGCGCGTGGACATATCACGGTGCAAGCCATCATCAATGATGAGGTATCTCTTATAGAAGGTGGTATCAAACAACCCGATTTACAAACCCGCACCACCACCAAACTGGCGCACTTGCTCCAAGAGAGCGCCGCTTATCGTGGCTTATTCAAAAAATTAGACGGTACAAAATTCCCACGTTAAATGTTCCCCCAAATTGTCGCAATTTTGAGATGAATGGGGTACGCTATGGTGAATTATCCAACATTATTCAACATTAGAAGGATAAAATCTCATGCGTATCCAACGAAACCGCTCACGGTTATCTTTTCGTACACGCCATAAGTCGAGGATTGGGTGTACCCCATTTTCGGTATTGCTCATCGCGATGGTATGCGCGGGATTCGCATCTTGGCGTTGGATAGAAGCCCGTCTAGGCGGGACGGTGAGCATCAGCCCGCAAACCACCCTCAACGATGCCCAACGCGCATTTGATAGGGGGGATTTAGATAGCACTATCGCCATTGCCAAAAATATCTGGCAAGTGAATCCATCACAAGTCGAGGCGCTCATTTTATTGGTGCGGGCGTTGGTATATCGCAGTTATACCGATTATAACCGCGAGATAGACCGCGAAGTGGCGGTACAACTTGCAAAACGGGCATTTGAACAAAATCCGCAACAGGCAGACATCCGTGCTATTTATGCCTTTGCACTCCAAGCGCAAGACCAACCCATTTTGGCGGCTCAATTGGCGTTAGAGGTGTTGAATAAAGACCCCAACCATACGCTTGCGCGGGTCGCATTGGCGTTGGCATATGGGCGTGTCGGCGGATACGAAAATGCGCTCATCGAAGCTCGTCGCGCTGTGAGCGATGCCGATTCGCCGTATAAAATCGATGCGCTTCGGGCGCAAGCCATCAGTTATAGTGATTTGGGGCGTTATGGTGATGCGATGGTGACAATACAAGCGGCGATTGCCCTCAATAACAAACTCGCTGTGTTGCATTTTGAACACGCCCTATTCGCCTTGCAGATTAGCGATGCCGATACCGCCACCGCCGCCTATCTGAATATCCTCGCGTTTGCGCCAGAGAATATCAAAGCCCAATTGCGGATGTGCGAATTGTATAGCACCCTGCGCGACACCGCAACCGCCATGCGCTACTGTCAGACGGTGGTGGATGAAGCACCGTCTTGGGCAGACGGGTGGTATTTTTTGGGGCGTGAATATTTTTGGCAAGGCAGATTCGCCCAAGCACAAGATGCCCTTAGCCGATGCACTGCGTTGCAAATCGCGCAGAATATCCCACCTGATAAAGTGCGAATAGAGTGTTGGTATATGCAGGGGCAAGCCGCCGAAATTTTGGGCGATTGTGATAATTTGTTGCGGATTTATGATGAATTTATCGATATTGCCAAACGCGGGATTCTGCCCCAAACGTGGACGTATCCACCAGAAGGTCCCGCCATTTGCCAACATGAACCCTGAACATCACGCCTCTTTGACCAATTCGGTTAGACGACGTTCTTGTTGGGTAAGGATGCGGTGCATAATCAATTGCACCACACGCAGTAAGGCTTGGTTGTTGTGTTTGATCACATTATCGAAATCGGCGCGGCTAATTTCTAAGACGGTTGTCTCTTGCGTGGTGACGACATCCGCCGAGCGCGGAGTATCTAAAATCAGGGCGATTTCGCCAAAGCTACTACCCGCCTCTTGATAATCCAAGACGAAGCGTTTGCCCTCTTTGGTGCGGAACACATCCACGCGCCCACTGAGCATGATATAAAAGGTATCTTCAATTTTGCCTTCGGTACACAGATAAATACCTGGTGGGTAGGTGCTGATTTTGGCATGATTGAACAACAGATCTATGGTATCGGCTGGTGCATTAGGGAAAATATCGGTGAGGATTTGTTTGGCTTGTAGCACGGAAACCATATATATCAAACTCCTGTTCATGAAAACGGCATAAGGATGACATAACTATAACACCAATATGCCGTTTTGACGAAAAATATTACCAACTCAATCCCCTAGCGCGTATTGGCTGAAGAATGTCCACATGGTTGCGCTGGCAGAAATATCTTGTGTAACATACCCACCAAACCTATCGGTTATGCGGGTAATCTGCGCCCCAGGCCAGGTGTGTCCACCACCGTGAATGGTATAAAACACCACATCGGCATCATTTTCGCAATTCGTATAGCGTATCATGCTCACATCCCCTTCTTGGTGGGTGATTTGTGGCGCAGATACATCACAACCGTTACGTTGCGCCCATCCCATCACAAAATCATTTAAACGAGGCAGGCGAAAAAAGCCACCATCACTACCCTCATATGGGACGATACTATCATCCGTGCCATGAAAAATGATGATCGGCACAGGTCGAGATGGGGTGCATCCATCAGGCAAATCGGTATATGCGCCCGCAACACCGCCGATTGCCGTAATATGGTCGCTCAATTCACACGCCAAGCGGTAACTCATGCCCCCGCCGTTGGATAAGCCGTTGGCATACACCCGCGCCGCATCTATACACAGCCTATCGCTGATGTCGGCGATTAGATCGCGCACAAATGCCACATCATCTACGGTTTGTCGTTCAGATGAAAATAACCCACTCTCCCAACGGGGTAAAAATCCTGTCCCTTGTGGATAAACTAGCACGAAACCGTATTCTTCGGCGATGGCTTCCCACCCCGAATAATTCGCCAAGCCTAACGCGCCTTGTGCGAAACCGTGAAATGCCAATACCAACGGGACGGGCGTGGTCGCATCATAACTGGCGGGGAGATACACATAATAAGAACGGGGTATCCCACCCGATTCGAGCGATACTTCAACCAGTTCGCTCATCATCATATCGGGCATTGGCGGGCAACTATCGGCATCTGTTTGGGCATCTAACTGAGTATCGGCTAAAAATCCAAGACTGGTGACTATTAATATCAAGACAAGTCGAGAAAAGTAGGTTATCATCATGAATATTCCTATCCTATAGGTAACAACGCATATTTCGGACTTGATAGTTCAAGCCCCTACAGATAACTATACGCTTTTTTATTTAATACACGCTGAGGAGTCTGCTAAAAAATGAATTTACCAAGCCATTATCAAAAATTGACCGCCACCCAACACAGCAAAAATTTTAGACAAGCCGTCCAATTACAAACCGTCCCTCTGAATATGCCGACGGGTGAAGACATCCTGATTAAAAATAAATTTGCAGGTGTGAACGCCGCCGATACCATGATGGCGGCGGGGCAATATTTACTTCCCACCCCTATCCCGTGCGATATGGGCGCGGAAGCCGTTGGCGAGATTGTCGCTGTGGGCGACTCGGTGGTCGGGTTAAACGTGGGCGATACCGTGTTGACCAACGCGATTGGGTGCGGGTATTGCGAGTATTTCACCACCCATTATCGCCGTGCCGTACAAATCCCCGCCGCCACGCCCGAAATCATGAGTTTATCCATCGGCGGATTGACCGCATCCATCGCGCTCAATGTCACAGGCGAGATGAAAGCGGGCGAAACGGTCTTAGTGACCGCCGCGGCGGGCGGGACGGGTCAATTCGCGGTGCAATTGGCAAAATTAGCGGGGTGCAAAGTGATTGGTACATGTAGCAGTAACGAAAAAGCCGATTTGCTCCGCAGTTGGGGATGTGACCGCCCTGTGAATTATAAGACCGAAAATTTGCGCGATGTGCTGAAAGCCGAATTCCCCAAAGGGGTGGATGTGGTATTCGAGAGCGTTGGTGGCGAATTATTCGATGTGTGTGTAGATCATTTGGCGCGGTTTGGTCGGCTCATCACCTTGGGCTTCATCACCGAATATAAAGAACAACCCGATGTGGTCACAGGCGTGCGGATTTATTACAAGCTGTTGGGCAAAATGGCATCTATTCGCGGATTTAACCTGAATTTATTCTGGAGCAAACCGCAAATTTTGGGCGAACACATGCAGAAATTGATTGGTCTGTTGAACGAAGGCAAATTACATCCCTCGATAGACCCCGCCGAATTTCATGGTGTAGCGAGCGCGATAGATGCGGTTGAATATTTGCAGAGTGGCAAAAATAGCGGTAAGGTGATTGTGCGCTATTAATTGATCCCTAGTGGGTACTTCAGGGCGGATATACGCTTCGCTAATCCGCCCGTACACATCCAAAAATTTATCCCCGCTTTGAAAATATTGCGTCTGTACGGGACGATTAGCGCGAAGCGCGTATATCGTCCCATATATGCCATAATTTTTATATTGCCAGAGCCGAGTTTTGAGCATCCAAAAGCGTATATACCTGCCCAAATTTCGTTACGAAACCGTCCAATTCCATGCCCACCAGACGATGAGCGCGTTGATGCCCACGCTGGCGAGTATCAAAAATAAATCATACGGGCGGGCGAAATAAGACCGAATATCCATCAGGTTGAACAACATCCATAGTACCGCCACGATGATATTCACCCACCGATTGACGTTATAATCCAGTGTGAGCGTCAGTACAATCATCAAAATTGGCGTGAACATCAACACACTAATGCCAAACATCATCAGTGGCGTGGCTTTCATGCCGTTGATTTCACCCAGAGGCATATCCCCCGCCACCATTCGCAAAATATCGCCATATAGATAAAGCAATGTGACGACAACCCACATGAATGCGAGTTTGATTTGTATTTCTGTCATTTCAGAGAATCCTTTCTTTTAGGGTAGATATATATGGACACGATGTAAGGCTTGTCCGTAATTCTTTTGTTCGTAAATATGCCATTTTAGCGTATTATAGGGCGGATATACGCACCCGAAGCTGCTAATCCGCCCGTACAGTGTATTGTTCACTGACATCGTGAACAGGGGGTGTTCAGAGACATCGTGACCTCAACGTTTCCTGAGTCGTCTGTGAGCCAATCGGCGTTGCTCAGAACGAGCTTCCTCAATGATAAG
>DAOTVP010000073.1:0-25777 GCA_034436155.1 Anaerolineae bacterium | reverse complement strand
ATGTAGTACGGGCGGATTAGAGGCTTCAGCCTCGTATATCCGCCCTTTTTGATGATTAAATTATCTCTACCGAATCGGCACTGCGCCCAAATTGCCACGAATATTCTTCACATAGGGCGCGTAAATCCAGCCTGTAATCCCCTCATAACGGATGTGCATCCAATAACTCACACCCGCACGCAAGGTCTGACCTAAAATCGTCACCCGTCCGCCCCAGGGCACCTGACCGATAATTTGTGAGCGTGTAGACGGTCTACGGCGGATGTTCATAAACGCATTCGGTTCACCCGTTACACCTGTATCGGGCAGGGCATCAATTTGCTCGAAAACGGTGGTGGCATAGGGTGGTGTGCCGTTGCTGACGACCAAATAGCGTCCAGATGCCCAACCGACTTTATCACCATCGCGCACCTGATACCACGTATAACCGCCACCTTCATCGGTATTTTGTGCCAGAACAGGGTAGGCAATGCCCGGTACCAGCACGCCGATGAGCGATGCACCCAAATAGGGACCCGTACGGAGCGATAACCCGCGCACGTTCACCACATTGCCAATCGGTCCGACTGGACCGGCGGGCGTTGGGGTGAAAATGGGTGTCGCAACACCGCCCCCGCCTGCTAACGTCCATGTGAGTGAGAGCGAGGCAGGACCGGAAAAATCGGTCAAGTCGCCTTGCATTGCCACATTTCCGCCAGGGATAGAGACTTGTACCGATTGTGTCCCCGCCGTGAGAATTTGCAACACCTGTACACCATTAATGGTCAAACTGAAGGCATCATTGGCAGTGGCACTAAATGTATATGTCCCGGCGGTGAAGGCTTGTGTCGATGACAAGCGTACCGAAAAATTATCGGCGGGTGTATTACAGGGGATAGGTGTGACCCCATCCGCTAAGGTCGGCACGCCTCCCCAATTGAAATTGAGGATGGTGTAGGTTACGGCGGCTGTGCAATTCGAGGGATTGGTGAAATCTGGACTATTAAAAAATTGTGCTGTCCACGGACCTGTGCCGAAGGTTTGCGCCTCGACCGTGCGACTGGGTGTGAACGAAATCAGCGACATGCTTAACATCAAAACCAGCATCATGCTGGATAGACCCAAAAAAATGCGTTTGCCCATTATAATCCATCCTTACATCCTGGGCATATCACAATGCCCCTATGGTATCGGGTTGTGGGGATAATGATGACTGATTATCCCAAATCAATATATCCTCTATTATGGCTATTTTACCCCACCTTTGCCATAGTTTTTGATAACTTGCCGTGCGACTACCATACGATGTACCTCAGATGCGCCATCATAAATACGAAATGCCCGCGCCGCCTCGTACCATGTGCTGATGGGGATGTAGCGCGAAATGCCCAATCCGCCACAAATTTGAATGGCGCGGTCGAGGACACGATTCACCGTCTCGGCGACATGAATTTTCGCCATCGATGTTTCACGGCGGGCAAAATCGCCTTGTGCCAATAACCACGCCGCATGATTCATCAACAAGCGCCCCATGTGCAATTCGGTATCCGAATCGGCGAGCATCCATTGAATGGCTTGCTGTTCAGACAGGGTTTTGCCGAATGCCTCGCGTTCTGTGGCGTAGCCTGTAGCGATTTCCAGCGCACGTTGGGCGATGCCCGTCCAACGCATACAATGGGTGAGGCGTGCGGGTCCTAATCTGGCTTGCACTAACGCATATCCCTGACCCACTTCGCCCAAAATGGCACTTTTATGCAGGCGTAAATCGTGAAATTTGACTTCGTAATGCCCACCTAAATCGGGTTCACCCATGTGTGGGATCGCCTTTACCCGTTCTATGCCTTCGGTGTCTATCGGCGCGAGGAAAATCGTGGCGGCGTTCTTCGATTGGGGATTGGGGTCTGTCCGCGCCATGATGATGATAAAACTGGCAATACCCGCGCCTGTCGTCCACCATTTATGTCCATTGATAACCCAATAATCACCATCCTGAACGGCGGTGGTGCGGAGCATATTGGGGTCACTACCCACGCCTGGGGCGGGTTCGGTCATGCCGAAGCACGAAAAAACATCCCCCGCGATGAGCGGTTTGAGATATTGCTCCACTTGTTCGGGATTGGCATAGAGTTTGAGCAGGTGCATATTGCCCTCATCGGGCGCGGCGGCGTTGATAGCCGCGGGTCCGAGCAAACTGCGACCTGCTGCCTCGAATATGGGGATGATTTCTTGCACCGATAAGCCCAATCCGCCCATCTCAACGGGCATGGTCGGACACCAGATGCCTAAATTTTTGGCTTTTTGGCGGAGCTGATGCAACATGTCGAGGGGTAAGCCCGTGTGCGGGTCATCAAACGCATGGGCTTCGAGCGGGATCACTTCGTCATCAATAAAACGACGTACTTTACTAGCAATTTGTTGAACATGAGCGGGTATTGTAAATTCCATTGTGATAAAATCCTTTTTTAGGTGTAAAAAATGGCGATAATACGCCTTACCATCTATAATTTGCCTATCAAAAGATACATTTTAACGCTAAACGAGCATTCATCCAAAGAGATTTATCATGACCAACTTAATCCAATCGCAACTCGAAGCCTATTTATCCGCACAAACGCATACCCCGGTCACTGTCACCGATATGATGCCCCTAGCGGGTGGCGCATCACGCGAGAGCTGGGTGCTTGTGGCGCATATCAATGGCGTGCCGAATAAAATGGTGCTTCGCAAAGATTACCCCACCCAAATGAACGAACTCTCGCTCACCCGCGCTCAAGAATATCGTCTCATGGCGCGGGCGCATGAAAATGGCGTGCGCGTGGCAAAAATGCGTTTTATCTGCGATGACCCTGATGTGTTGGGGTTGCCGTTTTTTCTGATGGATTATGTCGATGGCATCAGCGTGGGTAGGCAGGTGATGAAAGCGCCAGAACTCGCTCATGCCCGCGCCATTTTGCCCGAACAACTCGCCGAACAATTGGCGTATATCCACAACATGCAGGTGGATGACTTCGACTTTTTACCGCGCACCCCACAGGGTATATCGCCCACGCAAGCCGTGATAGACGAGGTGTATGTGGTGTTGGATAAGTTAGGGGTCAAATCACCCGCATTTGAATTTTGTCTGCGTTGGGCGCGGAATCATGCCCCACAGGTCGAGCGTATCACGTTTGTGCATGGCGATTTTCGGATAGGCAACATCTTGGTGAATGAACACGGTTTATCGGCTGTCATCGATTGGGAATTTGGGCATATCGGCGACCCGCGAGAAGAATTGGGGTATATCTGTATGCGCGATTGGCGCTTTGGCAGCGATCATCTGCACATGGGCGGATTATCACCACGAGAACGGTTTATCCGCGCCTACGAAAATTACAGTGGCGTGTCGATAGACCGTTCTGCGGTGGATTGGTGGGAGATAGTCGGCAATATCCGTTGGGGTGTGATATGCCTCGCACAGGCAGAACGTCATCTGAGTGGGGCAGACCCCAGCGTGGAACTCGCCAGTTTGGGCAGACGTTCCGCCGAGATGCAACTCGAAGCCTTGCGCCTCATCGAGAAAATTGGGATATAATTGGCGTGTCATGATAAAGACGGGGCAAAATTAGGATCGCTACTCGCCTAATTTATACTTGATATCGGTTGCCCCTTCTGCCTCTAACCACGCCAAAAATGCGGGCAAACCACTGGCGATCTCGCCAAAATGCACCTTTTTGAGCGTAATTTCGCCATCCCCCACCAACACAGAGGTCGGGTAGGGCGGCATATCGGGGATGTTATCCCAATTTGGGATAATCGCGCACGCCTCGCGCAGGTCGTCTAATTGGGCAACATCTTCAAAACTAAGAAGTGATTGCGACTTAAAAATGTCGTCCATCCGCGCCAGTAGCTTCGCCTCAAAATTGGGCTTGCCCTTCAAGCCGATTAAATCGGGATGATTGGGGACATCATTAAATTGGCGGGTGAGGTCTAAATAAGCGGGTTCTAATGCTAACCATCTATCGGCTTGGGGGTCTTTTTCGCCATCCAAATAGACCATCCATGGGCAGGGCGCGAGTCCATCTTGGCGGATATAGGCGTTGACGGAATCGGCTATTTTTTGGGGGTTAGAAATTTTTGCCTCAATTGTGATGCCCAACGGCGCAGAATCACTATCCACTGCCACCCCAGCCCCCAGTGCTTTCATCCACATATCAAACGGTTGGGGTGGGGCATCCGTCTCGCCACTGGTGAGGAATACCAAATTGTCATAGACTGTGACCGTCTCTTGAATATCCTCAACATCCACCATCAGCCAATCGTGCAATTTTTCCCATTTGAAATTGTATTGCGTGGCGATGTCTAATTCGGCGGGAGATGGTTTGCCCTTCAATTTTTCCGATTTGAACGGGTGATCGAGATGCCATTGCACAATAGCTTCGATATGATGATATAAGGTTTCGGCAATCGTTTCGGCTTGTTCGGGCGTATCGCATAATCCGATAATCGTGAAGTAGGGCATGGTTTTCCTCTCTGATGGTATAAGTGGATGATAGTGCCTTGTGCCTCACATCTCAATGGGCAAAATAGAGAAGATGGTGAATAAATCTGTATTTCGAGATATTTCATATTATAATCGAATTGGTATTTAGTTTCTTTGAAAGGATAATGAAGTTGTTCAAAAAATTACGCTTTGGTCTACTGTTCGTTTTATTACTGACAACAGGTGCGATTTTGGCACAATCTGAAGATGATTTTGTGTATGGTGATTTACTCCCCGATGCCCCTGCACTCGCCGCTCGCGGTGATTATCGCGTAGGTGTGCAGACCCTCTCATTGGTCAACCCGAATCAGGTCGATGTCATCAACGAGACCACCTATGACCGTCCGATCACGGTTGAGGTGTGGTATCCTGCGATTATCGGTGAAGGCGAAGTTGAAATGACCACCTACACCGATTATCTAGGGCGTGCCGACCAAAATAACCTCGAAGAATTCACATTTATGGGGCGTGCCTTGCGCGATGCCCAACCCGATACCACATCTGCGCCCTATCCACTGGTGATTGTCTCGCACGGCTACCCAGGGTCACGTTATATGATGACGTATCTCACCGAGAATTTGGCATCCAAAGGCTATGTCGTGGTCGCTATTGACCACACCGATTCGACCTTTGCCGATACTGCCAGTTTCTTTAGCACGCTGTATAACCGTTCACTCGACCAAGTATTCGTCTTGAACGAAATGGCACGGCTCGGCGCGGAAGATGGTTTTTTGAATGGCTTGGTCGATGCCGATAACACCGCGATTATTGGTTATTCGATGGGTGGTTATGGCGCACTTAACGCGGTTGGCGCGGGTTATAACGATATTTTAGAAGGGTTTTTGCCTATCATCGCCCCACGTACCGCCGATGATGAAGCGTATGCTTCATTTGTAGACCCACGCATCAAAGCGGTGGTTGTATTTGCCCCATGGGGTGGTGATTTAGCCGCCTTCGGTATGTCGGGCATCGGTTTCTGGGATGGTGAAGCCCTCGCAGGCATTAAAATCCCTTCGTTTTGGGTGGTTGGTGATAAAGATGATGTATCGGGGTATTGGGCGGTGGTCGGCTTGTTTGATAACGCGGTCAATTCTGAGCGGTATCTGTTGACGTATGCCAATGCGTTGCATAACGTTGCGCCCAACATCCCCCCAGCATCCGTCCGTAATTTCGCCGATTATGAACGCTATTCTGAACCCGCATGGGATGAACGGCGCATCAATAATATCAACCAACATTTTGTCACGGCATTTTTAGACCAATATCTGCGCGGTGTGGATAACAGCGCCTACTTGCGTCCTGTTGTCGAAAACGCCAATGATGGTTTTGCCACATTTGACGAAAACGGCAACCGCACCGAAGATTATAGCTATTGGGAAGGGTTTATCCCCCGCACCGCCACAGGCATGAGCCTGCGCTTTGTCGAAGCGGCGACAGGGGAATAACACGAGGCTGTCTTGTACGGACGCGCTTTTAGGCTTGTCCGTAATTCTTTTGTTCGTAAATATGCCATTTTAGCGCATTATAGGGCGGATATACGCACCCAAAGGTGCTAATCCGCCCGTACAGGCTTAAAAATTTCCGTGACGGGACGATTAGCGCGAAGCGCGTATATCGTCCCTCATATGCTATGATTTGCAATTGCTATAGTCGATTTAACTACGGACAAGCCTTTTTGCGCGTCCAAAATAGCCCATTTTAGATATATCATGTGGCAATCTGTGGACGACATACACCCTGCGGGTTAGTCCGTCCATTACAGAATGCCAGTTTGAAGGGGTGTAGGCGGACTAGCGTTAGCGTATGTCCGCCACAAAATATCGTTTAATATCTACTTCTCATTCCGCCTGACGAATATCACCAACACAATCACCAAAAAGCCCAATATCGCCAAGCCCGCACAAATCAACGGCAACAAATCCGTGATATTTTGTGTTGGGGTGGGCGCATCGGGCGCGATTTCTTCCGTGATTTCGGTGATGGGTGTCAGAGTTGGGTTGGGTGTGCTGGTCGGGTTTGGCGTGCTGGTGAAAGTCGGCGTGAACGACAAGGCGAATTCCGTTTGTTGGAACGCGATAATCGCCGTTTGCGTGATATTTGCTTCCGCCGTCAGCGTGGCAGAGAGTGATTGTTGGGTCGCTTCGGCGTTGATTGCCTCTGCCGTTTGTGTTTGTTCGGTGATGGCGATTTGCGTCTGTGCATCGTTATAATCTGCCGTGAGGGTGATATTGGCAATGGCGGTATTGGTCGCCTCGCTGTTCGCTTGCGCGGTTTGTGTGGCGTTCAGATTGGCTTCTGCCGTCAATGTTTCTGCTTGCAACGCGGTAGCGGTGATATTCAACTCGGCTTGTGCGGTCGCCGTTTCATTGACGATATTCGCCTGTGCAACAAATGTCGCTTGGTCAAGTTCGGCTTGTGCGGTCGCTGTGGATGCTGTGGCGGTTGCCAAAAGCCATGTCTCGGTCTCGATGGCGTTCATGGTGGCGGTCATATTGGCTTCTGCGACAACGGCGGTCTCGGTGCTACGGATAACATCCTCTGCTAGTGCCGTTTGTGTGACTTGGATAGCCACCTGTGTCGCCGTGAAATTCGCCTCGACTGCGACAGCCGTCTCGGTGAAATAGGCGCTATATGTGGCGGTAGAGGCTTGTTCCGTGCCGATTTGTGCCGTCTCAGTGGCGAGCGCCATCACAGTCGCCATTTCCGATTCGCGTGTGGCGGTAGAGGCAACCGATTGTGTGGCGGTTCTATTGGCATTCATCGTTGCTGTAGCGCGATTTTGCAATTCTTGTGCCACCGCCGTAGCACGTCCATCGCGCTGGGCTTGAACCGCTGTAGACCGCGCCTCTTGAGTAGATAAAACGAATAATGCCGATTCAGTGGCGACTTGCGCGACATGCGTCTCTGTGGCGAACATATCCACCGATTCGGTTGGGGTATGGGTTGGTGAGGGTGTGAATGTCGCCGTTGGCGTGAATGTCGCTGTGGCGGTGGGGGTGGATGTTGCCGTGTTGGTCGGCGTGAATGTCGGGGTCGGTGTGGGGATGATATTCACGAAAAATTCGACCGCGACAATATCCAATTGCCCACTGGTTGTCTCGACAAATGCCTCTAATAACTTGCGTCCAGAGCCGATTTCGAGCAGGTTAATCTCGGTCTGATACGGCGCTTCGGTCAATTCGGCGATGCGTACTCCATCTAAGAAATACACAATCTGTTGAATCGGTGTTTGGCTATAAATCACATCCGCCTCAATCGAGATGACATCTGTTTCAGTGAACATCCCCTCAAAGCGTTGCCCGCCTGTGATGCCCGTAATAGTCACCTCAGACGAGATAGACCCAATTTTGAATGGAATGTCGATAAAACCAGAGTCGCCATCGGCATCATCCAAGACCACCGAGACGGTATAATCCATCGGTTCAAAATCGCGTGGGTTAATTGTGACGCTATAACTTTCCCCTGTCCCTGTATCCAATGGCATCACGCCCGCTTGTGTCGAGATATTGCTGGCATAATTCAGGGGCTTATCATCACCCAACAGGGCAAATTCGAGTGTAAACGGTTCTGTGATGGGAATAGCGGGGTCGGGTGGGGTGCTTATCAACCGCACAATCGGCACAGGAATTGGCGCACGCAATTCGCCACTAGCGATGTTGCTGATGCCTTCGGGCGTATTGGCTTGCAAATTAAACCGATACACTGTGCCATCCAACGGCACATCCGCCTGCACAGTGATGATGTATTCATTGCGTAAGCGTTCTGCGAGGGCGGTATAAATTGTGTTGAGTTCATCGGGCATTGGCGATTCAAAAAATGCCCCGTTTGTGCCGAGCGCCAATTCTTCGAGATAGGTGCGGTCTGCGCCGAAGCCTAAGCCGATGGTGTAAAATGTTGCCCCCTCTTGGCGGGCGAGTGCCAATGCTTCTTCACGCGGATGGATGCTCGCGCCACCAAATTCTGCGCCATCGCTGAATAAAATCACCACCCGTCGATTAGTCGGGGCATTGACGACAGTCTGCACACCGACCACCCCCGCCGAATATAACGCGGTGCGTCCTGCGGTGCGTAGTCCTTGTATCACGCTGATGAGTTGGGCTTTATCGGTCGTGTAATCTTGTGCCAATTGTACCCGACTGGCGAAGGTGACAATCGCCACCGAATCGTTTTCGCCGATGCTGTTGATGAAGGTAATCGCCGCTTCTTTGGCTTTTTCGAGCGGTGTCCCGCGCATACTATCGCTGATGTCTATCACCAACACCGCCGAGATGGGCAAATTTTCATCTGAGACGCTCTCTACGCGGATAATTTCGCCGACAGCCGATAAATCTCCAGAAATGGCGAAATCAGTCGCTGTTAAGCCTGTGACGGGCAACCCAAGCGTATCGAAGACGTTGGCAGTAATGATTGCCGTTGGTAATTCAGATGAATTGACCCCCGTAATTTCAATTTGCGGTGTGGATGATGGTGGGGGCGGTGTTGGCTCTTGGGTGAGGGCGTGCATCATCGGCACGAGCAAAACCACCATAAAAAGGATTAGAAATAACATTTTTCTGGTCATACGCAACATCACCTTCACAAAAGATTGCTGTTTGTGACGATGATAACGCGAATTCGCCAATTAGCCAAATGATTGCCAACCAAATTTAACACAAGCATAATTTGGTCTTGCCAAATTGCCTAAAATGCCGTATCATTATCTACATCATGCGGGTGTAATTCAGTGGTAGAATGTTTCCTTGCCAAGGAAAATGTCGTGAGTTCGAATCTCATCGCCCGCTCTACCAAATAAAAAGAGACCTAATCATAGGTCTCTTTTTTATTCTATATGAACACCTCGTTAGGGGTTCAAAACTCAATACAGTTGAGTTAGTCAATTTTTATCAGCAGGCGCTCAAAGCACTTGCCTGATTGTCGCAAAGCCCGATAAATTGGGCAGTCTAGCTAACTTTCACCGTGATTGCTAGTTGCTCTGTTTTGCCTCGCCTATGGCTCAAAGCCATAGGCTAACGTTTTGGAAGCCCACTAAAGGGGCTGGTTTTTGCCTAATTTTGAGACAAATAATCGGCAGAAAGACGGATTTGAGCGCCTTTAGTGCGCTTTTTCGGTGCGTAGCTAGATGCTTTGAGCATCTAGCGCGAACGAGCAATCAAGGTAACTTTCAGATTTTTAAGACCAATGTTATCAGAAAATCTTGAAGTGCATCCGTATAGGACTTTGTGATACTCAAACATTTATCACCCCCCAATCCGATTTTTATATTCCTCGAAGATGCTCTCCGCCGCTTGGAGCAATTCATCACGCCGTTCTGCGCTAAACCCCTTCACCTTATCCAAATAGCGTTCTAGCAATTGCAGATGGGTTAGCCCTTCGGGGTTTTCGCCCAAGCGTTGGCGCTGGGGCGATTCGACTTCTTTGCGTATCGCCGCCACATACACCACACCCGCCCGTTTGAGCGCCTCGAACACGGCTTTTTCGTTGAATCGCGCTTCGGTTTCGGGTTTGAATTGGAGCAGAACGCGCACCACCGCCCCACGTAAATCGTACTGGCTAATTTTTTGGATGACCGTCTCGGTGGGTGATGCGTCTTGGCGCAAATCGGCTTTAATCGTCACAAACGGACGCGCTTTGAGGGGGACGAAGCGCCAAACCGTATCGTTGCGCGATAATTCGACCCAACAAAATCCCTTTTCATCACCTTCTTCGCCAAAATCGATGCGTTCAATGCTCCCGCTATATACCACAGGCGGTTTATCTTTTTGCCCGTGTGTGAGGTTTTGATGCTTGTGGATATGTCCCAACGCCACATAATCCCATTGGGGTGTAGCGATAGTGCTGAGTGGCACAGTCACATCGCGCCCAAGCATAATTTGGCGTTCACTGCCCAATACCGCCCCGCTCACGGTAAAATGTCCGACCAACAAACGGGGGATGTTATCCCCATTCGATTTTTCATCGGCTTCATGCCCCAAATTGTCGAGGATTTCGACCAAAACGCGCTCTAATTCGCGTTCTGTATCGGCGATGCTCATGCCCGATGTGTTTTTCAAGCGTTCCAAAATTCGCGCCCGCATGGGATAGGGTGCTGTGCCAACAAGTACATCGCCATTTTTGGTGCTGATGCGCTCTGTGGCATATTCATCCATCACCCATACGTTGGGGACGGCGAGGGTATGATAAATTTCGATGCTACTGGCGCGTAAAATCGCTGGTGCGATGTCGTGATTGCCGATAATCATCACCGTCGGCGCGAGTTGCGAGAGCTCTCGTATGCGATAGGCAAATTCACGCTGATAGGTGGGGTTGGGCTGGCGCGTTTTGAAAGCATCCCCCGCGAATATCACCAAATCCACATCATGTTCACGGGCGTAGGTTATCATATCATCCATACGCCATAAATAATCGCGCACACGGCTATTTAAGCCTGTATCGGCATCTATCCGTCCATAATTTTCTATGCCGATATGCGTATCGGCGAAGTGTAACACGCGAATCACTGGTTTGGTCATGATGATTGTCTCAGTTATCGTTAAATTTTCTAAATTATAATGGATTGTGTATGCGTTGTAAGGGCATATCTTTGGCTGATATACGCACTGCGTGCTAATCAGCCATTACAAAGACCCCACCCTTAGATGTGTAATGGCAGACTAGCGAAGCGTATGTCTGCCACAAAACTTATATAATAGGATAGAAAGAAAATTCATGCTCAAAGTTAGCTCATCATCCCCAACCCGCCTCATCCTGAAAGACCAACGCCGATGGGCAACGTTGTTCGCGCTGATGTTCACGCTCATCAGCACGGGCGCGTTGTTGATTTTCATCTCACAAATAACCAGCATCCTCCAAAGTCGCTATGAGCGCGATGGTATGTTATGGGTGATGGTCACGCTCATCTTTTTTCTGCTCATCGGCAGTTTGGTCATATTAGGCGCAATCGCCACCCGCCACCTTAGTTATGGTGTACATTGCGATTTCGATCGCACCGCCGAGAGAGTGGTAATTCGGCGTATTGGCATATTTCGACCTATCCAAACGCAATATTCCATTTATGCTATCTCACACCTTGAGACCGTTCAGAATCATGAGATTGACATGTATGGCGTGTTCTTGGTGCTAAAAAATGGCGATAAAATCCCGTTGGCATCCTTCTATACGGTAGATGAAGCCGAAATGAAAAGCGTTATTAACGAAATTCGTACATTTTTCAGGGCGGGATAGTTCTTTGAAATTACATTTCATCTGCTATAATCTAATGAAGATTTGTTGATGAATAGGTAGATAACATATTATGGCTCATTTAATTATGCGGCGAGGTCCTGAACCAGGGACAATTTATCGGCTCAATACCCCTGTTGTCTCGATTGGGCGGGGTAATCGGAATACCATCATCATCCAAGATAACGAAGTGAGCCGTGACCATGTGCGCCTTGTCTTGAAAGACGGCATATATGAAATCGAAGACCTCAATTCGAGCAACGGCACTTTCGTCAATGGGCAAGATATTACAGGGAGCAAATGGTCGCTTCAAAATCCATGTATCATCGAATTGGGTGATAGCATCACGTTGGAATTTCGTCCGGGCGAACCGGGTACGGATGATTTGCGGGCATCACGCATCGCTAATACCTTCGACGACACCCAATTTTTACAATCGTATTTGGTTTATTTGGGACGTGACGAAAATTCACAACCCGCCGTATATCCGTTGAGTGGGATGAACATCACGGTTGGGCGATCTACTGCCTGCAATATCGTGGTGATTGAACCCGAATTGAGCCGTGAACATTTTCGCTTGTCGCTGGTGGGGCGCACCTATTCTATCACCGACTTAGGCTCGACCAATGGCACAATGCTCAATAACGAGATTTTAGAAGATACCCGCCCGTTGAATAACGGCGACATCATCCAAATTGGACGCAGTTTGCGCTTTCAATTCACCAACCAACCAGAACGATATACATCCGATATTATCACCAACCGTCTGGTAGATGATACCAAAATCGGACCCAAAGCCAAACGCAAAACCAGCGAATTCGAGACGATGTGGATGCACCCTAGCAAAATGACCACCGAAGCCTTCCCCAACGTGTCATTGAGCGAGAATATCCTCGTCAGTTATGCCCGTTCCGATTGGGAACGAGTGGTCGCGCCCTTGATGAATACCCTTCGTGATATGGGCATACCTGTCTGGGCAGACCAAGATTGGGTCGAGGGATCGCCAGAATGGGAGGCGATCACCCAACAAGCACGGTTAGAATGCCCTGTGATGATTATCGTCCTATCCTTAGTGGCGCTTCGAGACGATAATGTGATGAAAAATTGGCGACATTTTCATAACCGCGATAAACCCATCTTTTTGCTCATCAGCGAGCCGATAGACCGAATGCCCGCCGAAGCTGGCAACCTGCCCAAAATTCAATATAATCCAGCCGTCCCAGAGATGGCATTCCGCCAATTGGTGGCAGAAATCAACCGCCTCTACGGGCGCTCATAAGGATTTTGTATGTCTAACATGCTAGAGAGGCTTTATCCCCTCTCGAAATTATTTCATACCGAAACACGCCTCGCGCCATTAACCGATTTGATGATGCGCGAGGCAGGGCAATTGTTGAAAGCCGAAAATGGGGTATTGGTGCTATTTGATGCCGATGGCAAATTCACCAATATATTCACATGGAAATTATCCTCTATCAACACGGATGATGAAAATTGGCACCTATGGCTCTATTCCAGCGTTATTAGCCTGACTTATCACACGCAACGGGTGGTCATCATCCCCAACATCAGCGTAGACCCACGTTGGGGCAACCACGTCTTTCAAACAAATCTGCCCCAAAACGGGTCGGCATTGGCGCTCCCGCTCATCTATAAGAACGATGTGATTGGCGTGATGGTGTTTTTACATCCGCAAATTGGGCATTTTGAAAATGACCTCACCCCGCTACCCGAAGAACTCGGTGTATTATGCGCCGGACATTTGCATACCGCGCTATTACTCCGTTGGGCAGGGGGCGAAGATGTGCGCGACAAGCTCGAACAAGCGCAACTCCAACGCGACCTGAGCGCGATGATCTATCACGATTTGCGCATCCCTTTACAAACATTGCGTGCCAGCACAACCAAACTGGCAGAATTACTGGCGAATCATGATGATTTTAACATCCTCAATTTGTTGCAAATCAACATCCGCAGTGTGCGCCAATTGCGTCGCTTGGTAGATAACCTGCTCGATATGGAACGGCTCGAAAATGGCGATACATTCATCAAACAAGATTGGGCAAATTTGCACGACATCATGACCCATGCCATCGATTTGGTGCAACCGCTTGCGCTCGAAGCCAACCAACATTTTCAATTCATCCTCGCCGATAATCTACCGCCGTTAATGGTGGATGCCGATATGATTTTGCGCGTCATCGTCAACCTCATCGAAAACGCGCTCAAATATACACCAACAGGTGGAAATATCACCATTGGCGCACGCATCAAAGACGGCATGGCATGGGTGAATGTGCAAGATACAGGTAACGGTATCCCCAAAGATATGCAACAAAGCATCTTCGATAAATTTAGCCGCGCTCATCAACATAGCACCACGCATAAAAGCATCGGCTTGGGGTTAACGTTTTGTCGATTGGCAGTTCAAGCACACGGTGGGGATATTTGGGTCGAGAGTGAAATCGGCAAGGGCTCAAATTTTATCTTCACCTTGCCTCTGCCCTTTAGCACCACCAGCACAGATAATATCAAACCATCTTCATCATCCGATGAATTAGCATCCACTGCATAGAAAAGGACACATGGACAACACTATCCAAACCGATTTAACCCGTTTACGCACATCTGCCCAACAACGCGAATGGACAACATCGCAAGATACGCTCAAACGCCTGCTCGCCCAACTCGACCCACTCATCGCGGTATCCATCGCATCGCCGTTATACGAATCTTTTTTGCCCAAATTCGAGTCGTTGTATCCACAAGCCAAATGGGTGCGCGAGATTTTATTGACTGTGATTGTGTATGGGTCGGCATCGGATGATTTGCCTGTGCAAAGCATCCCGCATTTTCCAAGCGCGGGGTGCGCTCATTTTTTGCTCGGCGTGTTCGATTTAGCCCGCTCGGTGCAATCGCTCTATTCTGAATTTGAAAAATACAGTCATATCACCAACGCTATCAGCAACGGCATTGTGGCACATCTCCAATATGATCATTTTCGTTATCGCCCCGATTCGTATGCGACTCTGCGCGATGAATCCACCCCGCTCGAAGAACGAGAACGCATCCAATTCAATTTTTGGATGAATAAACAAGTGGCACAAGCCGATACCGCGCTGTGGTTGGATGTTGCCAATCGGCTCGAAAAGGCGTTAAATGATAGATAATCAAGATGTTGGAGGTGATTTATGACCCAAGAGATGACTGCCGAAATGATAACCATTACAACCTATACCAAAACAGAACGGGAACTGATTCAAAAAATTCATGGTCTGGATGAGACGACTCAACAAGCCATATTGGATTATATCGGCGAGTTGGTGATTAGCAAGAGACCAGAGGGTATAAAAGGTGAGGATGCTATTCGCCTTGCCCGTGAAATCAATTTTGATGCCGAATCATTACGCGAAATGCAAGAGGCTATTGAAGAATTTTTTGAAGGCGAAGCAATCATAGAGGATGTTAATCTCGATGAGTGAATCTTATTTACTGGATACAAATGCCATTATCGCCATGATGAACGGCAATCCGAAAATTGCGCCCGTCCTCCTGAATGCAGTAATTTATTTACCATTGATTGGTATTGGCGAACTTTATTTTGGCGCACAAAATTCGGCACGAATCGCTGAAAATCTCAAGCGGGTCGAAGAGGTTCGCATAAAATATACGGTTTTAGAGTGTAATCATGAAACTGCACGGCTATACGGTGAAATCAGCGCCCAACTGAGCAAAAAGGGGCGACCTATCCAACACAACGATATTTGGATTGCCGCCCTCGCGTTGCAGTATGACCTCATTGTGCTAACACAAGATAAAGGTTTTGAATATATAGATACTCTAAAACGCAAAACGTGGTAAAATCACACTCGGTTATATCCCAATCCTATCCCAATTTGTGAAATCATCGTCAGTTTTTGTATAGTAGTGAAAGAAAGAGACCCCCAACTGATGTCGAATCGTACCTATAGCAATCGTCGTTATCTCGATGCAATCGCCGACCATGTGGTCATTTTTGATGGCGCGATGGGGACAAGCATCCAAAATTATAAACTCACCGCCGCAGATTATGGTGGCGAACACCTGAATGGCTGTGTGGATTATCTGGTTATCACCCGTCCCGATGTCATCGGCGAAATTCATGCCTCATTTTTGGCGGTTGGGAGCGAAGTGGTCGAGACCAACACCTTCCGTAGCAATCGCTGGACGCTGGGCGAATATGGCTTGGGCGATAGGACGCTCGAAATCAACCGCGCCGCCGCTCAACTCGCCCGTCGTGTATGTGACCGTTTTGAAAAAGAGACAGGTATCCCGCGTTTTGTGGCGGGGAGCATGGGACCAAGTGGCAAATTGCCCTCTGGTGATGACCCCGAATTGAGCAATGTCACGTTTGACCAACTGGCTGATTTATTTTATGAACAAGCGCAAGGGTTGGTCGAAGGTGGCGTAGATTTGTTGTTGGTCGAGACCAGTCAAGATATTTTAGAGGTCAAAGCCGCTGTCTATGGCATCAACCGCTATTTTGCAGATTCAGGCAATCGCGTGCCGTTACAAGTCCAAATCACGTTGGATGTGAGCGGGCGCATGTTGTTCGGTACGGATATTGCAGGCGCGATGGTGACATTAGAAGCCCTGCCGATTGATGTGATCGGCATGAATTGTTCCACAGGTCCCGAATACATGCGCCAACCGATTCAATATCTGGTCGAGCGTACCCGCTTCCCGATTAGCGTGTTGCCTAACGCGGGGTTGCCGATTAACGTAGATGGCGAAGCGGTTTATCCGATGACCCCCGAACCGTTCAGCGAGATGGTCTCGGAATTTACCCGTTGGGGGGTGAATATTGTCGGCGGTTGTTGCGGGACTCGTCCCGAACATCTGGCGCAACTATATCAAAAAGTGAACGGCTATAGCTACGCCGAATATTTGGATGCGCTCAAGACGGGCAAATCGCTCAAACGGCAACCCCCAAAACAGCGCACCCCCCTCCATGAAGCGCAAGCCTCATCGGGCATGACCGCCACGCGCATGATTCAAAATCCCGGTCCCACACTCATCGGGGAACGGGTGAATAGTCAGGGTAGTCGTAAGGTGAAACGTCTATTGCTCGAAGAGGATTACGATAGCATCGTGCAAATCGCGGTTGAGCAAGTCGAAAGTGGGGCGCACATGCTGGATGTGTGCGTGGCGCTGACAGAACGCGATGACGAAAAACAGCAGATGGAAAAACTCGTCAAAAAATTAGCGATGTCGGTCGAAGTTCCCCTGATTATCGATACCACCGAAGCCGATGTGGTCGAGGCGGCGTTGGCGATTTATCCCGGTCGGGCGATCATCAACGGTAATAACCTCGAAAATGGGCGTGAACGCATCGATAAAATTTTGCCGATCGCCAAAAAATATGGCGCAGGCGTGCTTTCGATGACCATCGATGAGGAAGGCATGGCGCATACCCGCGATAAAAAATATGCGATTGCCAAACGCATCACCGAAATCGCTGTGAATGAATATGGATTATCGCCCGAAGATTTAATCTACGATACGCTCACCTTCCCGCTCACCACAGGGCAAGAAGAATTGCGGAATGATGCCATCGAGACCATCGAATCGATTCGCCTCATCAAGAAAAATTTGCCGGGTGTCATGACGGCGCTCGGCGTGAGCAATATCAGCTTCGGCGTGACCCCCGCGGCGCGTGGCGTGTTGAATAGTGTGTTCTTGTATCATGCCGTGCAAGCCGGTTTGGATATGGCGATTGTCAATCCGGCTCATATCACCCCGTATTCCGAAATTCCTGCCGAACAACGCAAATTGGCAGATGACCTGATTTTCAACACCGACCCCGATGCGCTTCCGCGTTTTATTCAATATTTTGAACAAAACGATGTGAAAATGGCGGGTCAAGAAACCGTAGACCCCACCGCCGATATGACCGCCGAAGAAGCCTTGCACTGGCAAATCGTCCATCGCAAAAAAGACGGCGTAGAAAAACTAATCGACACCGCCCTCACCCGTCATGATCCCGTGAGTGTGTTGAATAATGTTTTGCTCCCCGCCATGAAAGAAGTGGGCGATAAATTCGGCGCGGGTGAATTGATTTTGCCGTTTGTGTTGCAATCGGCGGAGGTCATGAAAAAGGCAGTCGCCTATTTGGAACAATTCATGGATAAAGTCGAGGGAGTCACCAAAGGGACGGTCGTCTTGGCAACGGTGTATGGCGATGTGCATGACATCGGCAAGAATTTGGTCAAGACGATTTTGACCAACAACGGCTACACCGTGCATGATTTGGGCAAACAAGTCCCCGCCAACACCATCATCGAAAAGGCGCTCGAATACAAAGCCGATGCGATCGGACTTTCGGCGTTGCTCGTGAGTACATCCAAGCAAATGCCCCTCATCGTCAACGAATTGGCACGGCGTGGGCATCACTTCCCCGTGTTGATTGGTGGCGCGGCGATTAATCGGCGTTTTGGTCGGCGCATATTGTTCCTCGAAGAAACCAACGCGCCCTACGCGCCTGGCGTGTTCTATTGTACCGATGCGTTTGAGGGCTTGGCGGTGATGGATAAACTCATCAGCCCAGAGCGCGAACAATTCGTGCAACAAGTCATCCGCGAAGCCGAAGAGGAAATCAAAAAACCCGCCCGCAAAGGTCGCACCAGCGATGGGACAATCATCAAAACGGTGCGACCTGCTCCAGATGTGCCTAAACCGCCGTTTTGGGGGTCGAAATTAGTCCGATATATGCCGTTAGAGGTGGTGTTGCAACATCTTCATAAACCCGAATTGTTTCGCCTGAGTTGGGGCGCGAAGAATACCCGTGGCGATGAATGGACGAAACTCGAAGCCGAATTTGAAGCCCGTCTCGAAAAGATGAGTCGGGCGGCATTGCGCGATAAATCGTTGTTGCCACAAGCCGTTTATGGATATTTCCCCGCCAACAGTGACGGCAACGACCTGATTATTTGGGATGTGGATGAATTCGTCAACACGGGCAAAAAAGTGGAACGGGAACGGTTTAGCTTCCCACGTCAATCGACTGGTGAATATCTGTGCATCAGCGATTATTATGCGCCGATAGATTCGGACTTGGTGGATGTGGTCGCCTTGCAAGCCGTGACGGTTGGCGAAGTCGCAACGGAGGCGTTTGAAAAATTGCAGAAAGCCGATAATTATAGCGAAGCCTATTTCTTTCATGGGTTAGCCGTACAAGCGGCAGAAGCCACCGCCAATTACATGACGGTACATATCCGCAAAGAATTGGGCATCGCCGAAAATCGCGGTAAACGCTATAGCTGGGGCTACCCCGCCTGCCCCGATTTAGACGACCATCAAATCGTGTGGCGCTTGTTGCCCCAAACGGCAGACATCAATCTGACCCTCACCGAAGAAAGTTATCAGATTGTGCCAGAACAAAGCACCGCCGCCATCTTCGCCCATCATCCCGATGCCAAATATTATAGTGTCGGCAACATCGACCGTAGCGAGCAAATTCTGGGCGCATTAGAGACGGAACGGGTGTAGTAGTTTTATTCAGTGTGTAGTGGATTGAATTAATTCCACTACACATTCTAATGGTACATGGAGACAAGACATGCTTACTAAACTCATCATTCGTAATTTCAAACAATTCAATGAAGTCGAAATTGAATTAGGTAATACTGTGGTTTTCGTTGGTCCAAACAATAGCGGTAAAACCACAGCATTACAAGCATTGAGTCTCTGGTATACAGGATTACAACAATGGTTGTTCAAAAAAGGTGGACGAAACTTAAAAGAACGAACTGGAACAGCCTTGGGTAGGCGTGATTTAATTGCCATTCCTGTTCCCAAAACAAGGCTATTATGGAGAGATTTAAGCGTTAGAAAAGGCTCAAATGAGAATGTTAGGATAGATATTATCGTAGAGGGGGTAACATTAGGTAAATCGTGGAAATGCGGGATGCAATTTGATTATTCAAATGAAGAATCAATTGTATGTCGACCACTAATTGAGAATAATGGAAACAGCTTAATCATACCAGAAGAAGCCAAACAGGTTTCTATTTCTTTATTACCACCCATGTCCGGTTTAGCGGCTATTGAACCTAAATTAGAACCCGGTCGGATTGATGTTTTAATTGGCGAAGGACAAACAGCACAAGTTCTTAGGAACATGTGTTATCGTGTATTCGAAGCAAACGAACAAACTGGTAATTGGGATAAATTAAAAGCACAAATTGAACATCTATTTGGTGTAAGCCTTAGCGATCCAGAATTTATTCAAAGCAGAGGCGAAATTACAATGGAATATGAAACCCGTAATCATATACGACTTGATTTATCTTCTACGGGTAGAGGTTTACAACAAACCCTCTTACTCTTAGCACACTTATATAGCAACGAAGGAGCAGTTTTGTTATTAGATGAGCCAGATGCTCATTTAGAAATATTAAGACAACAACAAATTTATCAAAATCTTACCACAACTGCACAATCACAGAAATCGCAAATTATAGTAGCAAGTCACTCTGAAGTATTGTTAAATGAAGCAGCTGGAAAAGATATGGTAATCGCATTTGTAGGTAAACCTCATCGAATTGATAACCGCAAAGCACAAGTCTTAAAAGCACTCAAAGATATTTCATTTGAGGATTATTATAAAACCGAGTTAAAAGGTTGGATTCTGTATTTAGAAGGCTCAACAGATGCTAATATCTTAAAAGCACTTGCTAAAAAGATTAATCATCCTGTCAATGAATATTTAGAGCAAGCATTTTTTCACTATATAAACTCTAACGATGCACAAAGAGCGCGAGACCATTTTTATGGCTTACGCGAGGCAAGAGAAGATTTAATTGGGATATTGATTTTGGATAACACAGACAAAAATTTAACAGATTCTAATATCCTTGTTGAGCTTATGTGGGCAAAAAGAGAAATAGAAAATTATCTTGCATATCCAGAGACGCTTATTAACTATGTGACACGCGATTTACCAGATGATTTATTTGGTATGCAACAAAGAGAAACTGTTAAAGAGTTAATGCAAAGATTAATTGAAGATTTAATTCCACCAGTAGCCATGCGAGATAGAACTAATGATTGGTGGAATCGCACAAAAATGAGCGATGACTTTTTAGACCCGCTTTTCAAAACCTACTATCAAGAATTGGGATTGCCTAATCTCATGCTCAAAACCAATTATCACATTTTGGCAGATTATCTCACGCCTGAGCAAATTCACCCCGAAATTATCGAAAAATTAGACGCGATTTATGAGGTAGCAAAACGCGCCAAACCGCGTGAATAATCAAAGGGCGGATATACGCTATCGCTAATCCGCCCCTACCAACCATTTATCATGGTACGGGAGTACCAACGATTCATCATGGTACGGGAGTACCAACGATTCATCAGGGTACGGGAGCATTAGGCAAAGCCGTATATGCTCCCTTGACTATCCTCACGGCTCATAGACCGTCACATCCAATTTGGATTTGCCGAACCACATCGTCAACACTTGGCGGATTTCATCCCATTCGTAATGATTGCCCAATGGCGCAATTGCAAGGCTAGAAATGCCCAACAACGGATATTCACGGGCGATGCGAATCGCCACCGATTGCACATAGCGTAGGCGTGTCGCGCCGACCGATGATTCGCGCACCACCATGAACATCAGATTTGGCTTAGTCTCGCGCCATATCCATAACTCGCCTGCTTTGATTCGCCCCGCCCGACATAACCGCCCATACATGGCAAAGGCGGGCGGATAAATCTGCATGAGGCGCGTCTCGATGCCGCCTAGTTCTGTGCGTCCACGCACATTATGCCCAAATGCCAACACTTGGGCGGTCGTTTGGAGAGGGTCGCCTGAAATAAATTGGATTGGCATCAGGGGATCTCGGTTTCTACCACCTCTGGATCGGATGGTGGCTGAGTAGTCGGGTTACAATACGGGTCGTTTCGGTTGCCGTATGGGTCTACGGTGCGCGTCAGATAGCACACATCCCAAGTCGCTTGTTGCCACGGATACCACGTTTCGCTCGGTTGTGGGATGATATTGCCCGTATTGGCGGGAGCGGTGGCAAAAATAGAAGGCGAATCGGGTGTGACGGTTGGCGCGAGGGTGGATGTTGGGAAGGGTGTCCATGTCGGTGTCGATGTGGGCATAACTGCCGTTGGTAACATAACGACAGGTGTTGGTGTCGGGGTTGCTGTGCGTGTGGGCGTGGGCGGTATGCGTGGCGTAACGCTGGGCGTTGCTGTGAACACCTGCGTTATAACGGATATAGGAGTAACAGTTGCGGTGGGGCTAGGCGACAAGACCACGCTTGGCGCAACTGTGGCGGTTGGTGTTGGGGTTATCGGCTTATCCGATAACGCATCAGAGGCTGGGGATTGCTCTGGGCTATTCAACACGAACGGCTCAATTTCATCGAGCAACATTTGGCTAACAGGTGTTATGTTTACCACATCCACATGCGTTAAAAAGGTGTGGGTTGCTACCAAAAAATCATATTCTCGTGCTGTTAGGTCATTATTATAGCGCAAAACTTCCCCGATTGCAGAGGCTAAATCTGACAAGTTTGCCGAATAATCTCGTCCTAATGCGTCTAAACGCACCAACTCATCCAAGCGTGTTTCTGCCAATTGTATCAATACCGTCTCGACATCGCCGACTATGCTGGCGATGAAAACCACCACCGATTCCCACCACCGCTTGACGGCATACAACGTATCGCCCGGTAGGGCGTTAGATGAAGCGGCAACCGTCCCCGCAGACCCACCGAAAAGTATCAAAAACAAGATAAGGATTGCTGCGACATTTTTGCGCCACATCTCAAAACGCGGGCGGATGATTTTCGATGACTCAAACGTGCTCATCAACCGCGCTTCGAGGGCATCTACTTTGGATTCAGACATCGTGACGGGTTTCAGTTTGGCGGTCAGAAGTGCCAAGCGCAAATCTTGCCGCAATGAATCGGCATATTGAGGATACGCCCTAATACAAGCATCCACCGTTGCCTGTTTGGTCAGAACGGCTTCGATACACTGATCGAGAATATGGGCGTATTGGGCATCTATGCTAGACATTATGATAATCCTGATAAAAATTCGTTACTATCGAAACCCATTTGTTTAAGCAAATGGGCAAGTGTTTTGAGGGCGCGATGTTGAAGTGCTTTGATGGCATTCACATTTTTATCCATAATCAGCGCCGTTTCTTCTAAACTTTTTTCTTCAATGAAGCGTAAAATCACCACCTGTTGTTGCGATGGGATAAGCTTGGCAATCGCCTCATGGAGTGCCTGCGCCAATTGTTTGCGTAATAGGCTCGAATCGAGTGCATCCTCCACCGGTTTGAGCATATTAGTCTCATCTAGGTCATCATCTACGCCACGTCGCCCGATTTTTCGGTAATGATCTATCAAGCGGGCATGAGCGATGCGATACAACCACGCCAAGAACGGTTTGCCCATATCATGATAAGTCGGCAAATCTTTGAGGGCGCGGGTGAATACATCGGCGGTCATGTCTTCCGCCAGATGAATATCGTTGAGGCGATAGTATAAATACCGAAAGATCGCCTGTACATGCGCCCGATAAAGCTGGGAAAAGGCATTCGCATCACCCTTTTGTGCCAATTTAATCATGCGTTGTTCATCAACGCGCTTCACATCGACCTCTTTAGAGATGGGCGGAATCGAGTTGATACAATGACTACCGCCGACCAACCAATAAAGTTACGTTTCTGTCCTCATCATAACCCAAACTGAGGCAAAAGACAGATTAAAATTTGTCATAAGATTAACTTGCACCAATTGTGTGCGTTCTCAACAACAATGTGGTATTATTGAAAACATGGCAGGCTAAAAACGATTGATAAAAATATGATAGGACACAAATTACGTAACCGCTATGAAATCCGTGAGCATCTTGGAGATGGATCTACGGCGACTGTCTATAAAGCCTTTGATGAACGCCTAGAACGCGAAGTCGCTATCAAAATGTTATTGCCTCATGTGCGTGAAAGCACGCGCAAACGGTTCTTTCAGGAGGCAACATCGGCGGCAAAATTGAACCACCCCAACATCATGGCGATTTTTGATATTGACCAAGAGGGCGATCGGCACTTTTTGGTGGTGGAATATGTCGATGGATTATCACTCTCGGCATATGTCCCCGCATCTGCCCAAGTCATTGTCGATTTGGGAAGCCAGATTGCCAATGCGTTGCAATATGCCCACGAGCGCCAAATTATCCACCGTGATATCAAACCCGCCAATATCAAAGTGACCCCTGCGGGTCAGGTGAAAATCATGGATTTGGGGTTGGCATTACCGCATGATGCCAAACGAGTCACGGCACATGGGATGGTCATCGGTACGCCTGCATATCTCTCGCCTGAACAAGCACAAGGCATGAAACTCGATAATCGGACCGATATTTATTCGCTCGGTATTGTGTTATACGAGATGGCAACCGGGCAATTGCCATTTAATGCCGATGATATTGGCGCGTTATTGTTGCAACAAGTCAAACAAGCGCCCCCGCCTTTACGGAATATTAACCCATCTATTCCGATGGCGCTCGAAAATGTTATCTTAAAATCGCTAGAAAAAAATCCGAATCGGCGCTATCAATCGGCGGCGGCGTTGGCGAGTGCGCTCAAAGCAACCTTTAACCCCACCACCGAAGAAGAATTGTCTGTCGATGTCGATACCGCGCATAAGCGCCCCGCATGGGCAGATACCCTACAAACCGCCGCCCAAAAACGTGATAGTGGCACACGCAAACGCACCCTGCGGATTATCTTGGCAGATGACCACACCATTTTACGCAAATCGCTGGCAAATTTGCTCGAAACACACGAGGAATTTGTGATTGTTGCCGAAGCGGGTGATGGTGAATCGGCGTTACAACAAACCGTCTCGATCGTCCCTGATGTGTTGCTACTTGATCTCAATATGCCGATTCGTGGCGGGTTGGATATTCTACCCGAAATTCGCAGAACTGCTCCGAGCGTCAAGGTACTCATCCTAACAGGGCGCGAAGAAGATGCCTATATCGTCCGCGCACTTCGCGCAGGGGCGCACGGTTACATCCTTAAATCGGCAGATGAGGGCGATTTGGTGGATGCGCTCAAGAAAGTGGTACAAGGTCAATTGGTGCTTGGGCGCGGTGTCGCAGAAAAAATTGTGGGTGGGGTGTTATCTGACCAAGCCCCAGACGCAGTACGCTTGACGGAACTCGATCAACGGGTGCTGTTGCATATTGCATCGGGCAAAGAGAACGAAGAAATTTCTAAAGAATTAAAAATCCCCCTGATTGACCTGATTGAGCAAATCGCTAACATCATGAAGAAATTGGGGAGTAAAGACCGTTACGCCACCGCGCTCAAAGCCTTGCGCGAGGGGTACATTTTGCTCGATGATTTGCACGATTTAGACCGTTCATCATAAATCATCAAACCGGACGCGCAAAAGCGCGTCCTATAATACCATTTTATTGACATCATCCCATAATTCTGATACGCTTATTACAGAACACATGTACAATTCTTATCGTAAAATTGGTAAAAATATGATATAGTTGAAATTGGTGATATGCACCAAAATATCCCGCACGCTATTTTCGCTCATGACAAAGCGAAACGTGGAAGGACATAGGAATGACTTTTTATAACGATGATTATGATGAAGATGATGACTACGATGAAGATGAGGATGAAGGCTCGGCTGACCGCCTAAAGGGCGCGATTAATCCCTTCTCTGGTGGCGGTTCTGGCTTGCCCGGTACATCGCGTTTTGGCGGTAGTTCATCTGGTTCAGGCCGTACATCGCCATTTGGTGGTGGGTCTGGCTCGCGCTTTGGCGGTGGCTCTGGAGGGTCATCTGGTGATAGCGGTTCGCGCTTTGGCAGTGGCTCTGGTGGCTCATCAGGCGATAGTGGTTCGCGCTTCGGCGGTGGTTCTGGTGGCTCGTCTGGTTCTGGTAGCACATCGCCATTTGGTGGTGGTTCTGGTTCTCGCTTCGGCGGTGGTTCTGGAGGGTCATCGGGCGATAGCGGTTC
>DAOTVP010000072.1:0-97565 GCA_034436155.1 Anaerolineae bacterium | reverse complement strand
TGATTTGTTAATCTTTCCATAGTGCCTATACTAGCACCACTCCTCTCGCTTTGTCAACTCCCTGTTTATTTCTCGTTTAGCAGGGTTTGTTTGCGACAGCGTGCAGAAATATACCACCTCACTATACTCATGGTCAAGGGGTAAATTGCGACCAATTTCACAATTCGCTACGACCTTGTAAAGCGCGGGTCAGCGTCACAGCATCTACATATTCTAAATCGCCACCCACAGGCAAACCACGCGCCAATCGCGTCACTTTTGCGCCCTTCCCCATCAATTCGCGTTGGATATACATGGCGGTTGCATCTCCTTCTAATCCGGGGTTCGTGGCAATAATCACCTCTAAAATCGCATCAGATTCGACCCGTTTGATCAATTCTTTGATTTTCAGATCATCGGGACCGATACCGTTCACGGGTGATATTGCCCCATGCAACACATGATATTTACCCTTATAAATCCCCGTGCGTTCTAATGCCAACACATCCAACGGTTCTTCGACCACCGCCAGCGTTTGTGCTTCACGTTTATTATCGCTACAAATCGGGCATGGATCTTGCACCGTGATATTGAAACAGGTGCTACACATGGTCGTTTTGGTGCGTAAATCACGCAAAGCATCTGCGAGCGATGACGAAATTTCTTCGGGTGCGCGGAGCAAAAAGTAGGTCAGCCGTGAGGCTGTTTTTGGTCCGACACCCGGCAAGCGTGAAAAGGCTTCTATCAATTTGAGGACGGGTTCTGGGATGGCGTTGCTCATAAATTAACCGAATAATCCACCCAAACCGGGCATACCGCCCAAACCACCCGTGATCGATTCGAGGCGTTCCGCCGCCATCGTTTGGCTTTGTTCAATGGCTTGATTCACCGCCACGACCAGCATATCTTGTAAATCGTTTATCCATTCAGAATCGGTGGTATCAATTGCATCAGCACTCAGACGAATTTCTTGCACCCGTTGATGTCCTGTGATGACCACCGTCACCGCACCACCGCCAACCGATACTTCGAGTGTCTCTGTTTCCAGGGCGGCTTGGGCTTGTTCCATATCTTTTTGCATCTTCTCTAATTGACGCAACATCGAAGACCGATCTGGCATCGCGCCACCGAATCCACCTTTTTTCTTCCCCTTACCCATTGTCTTCTTCTCCTTCGTTCATAGCAGTTAGCATGTCTGATAATAACACATTTTCTAAATCCAATTCGGCTAAAATGTCGAGTTGGGTCGTCACAAATTCGGCAGATGGAGCGGTGGTATGTTGCAATAAAATCGCCCCATTGGTCGCCACCCGATTCATCACCCGCGTCATATCATCTTGGCAATAATCGGGTGTACACGAAAAATCGCCGACATCTGCACTCCATAATACCAACGGCATATCGAATCGCACAAGCGCGTTATACAGTTCGTTGGTCACAATCCCATAGGGTGGTCGGAATGCCACAGGCGCATATTCAAATCCGAGCGCCTCATTCATCACATCTATCCATGGCTGTATTTCCCACCAGATCAAACGGCGGGCGGTTAAATCGGTGATATCGGGATGGGTGAAGGTATGACACCCAAATTCATGCCCCATCTCGTATAATTGGAGATATAAATTTTCGTGACCCTCTGTAGGGCGGTCTATATTGGCGCGAATCGCCACCCCAGCAGGGAAAAAGGTGACTTTTTGCCCGCGCTCTGCGAATGCAGTAGCAATTTTGAGGGTCATATCTTCATACCAGCAATCATCGAATGTCAGCGAGACTTGCGGTAAATCATCGCGTCCACGATTAATCACACGGATAACGCGCCCCAAAGTTGCGCCTCTGGCGAGGTCGTGTAGATATTTTGGCGTGATGAGCGACATCCCACCCGCCCCTAATCCCGCCAGAAATTGTCTGCGTGTGAATTGCGTCATGGTTGATTATCCTCATTTTGTTTGGTCTTTTTGCGTGCTTTAGGCGCATCTGGCTTGACCTCACCACCAAGTGTTACGGCTTCTTGGGCAATCGGGTCTTTGAGTTTGGGGTCAAGTTCACGATCAAGTTGCTGAATATCGGATACCAAAACCACCTGTACGCGCAAGCGTTTTTGATACAAGGTCTTGAATGCCACCTCAATGACGGCTAATTTCTCGCCCTGATTATGCAGACGGTCAAAATAGAGTTTGTTATCCGTTGCCAAATAAACAACATTCCCCTCGACTCGTTGCACCCGATAATATTCTAATACAGCAGGCGCTTGTTTATTGATGCGATGCAACACCTTGAGCAATTCATGCCAATCGGCGGCGATGCGTTCTTTGGGGATAAGTGGCGGTGCGCCCGTGTGATTGGGGATTTCTTCGGGCGGTGGTGCTTGAGACGGTTTGGAGACCTTGGTCGGTTGCGATGCGGGTTGTTGTATCACTTGCTGAACAATCACCTGTTCAGGTTGTGGTTGGCGGATGCTTTCTATGAGCGCCAATTCCAGCGCGAGTTGCGGTTGCCACCCGCCTTTATAATCGTTGACAGCATCATTAAAAATCCGCACCATGCGTAACAATTTGGCGCGGTCTATCATCCCCGCCACCTGCATGTAAAACGCTTTTTCTTCTTGCGAGGCTTCTAATAAATCTGGACTGGCGGTTTGGGTGAGCAAAATCGCCCGCAGATGTTCGACAATTTGTTGACCAAACTGGCGCGGGTCACTGCCTGTGTCTATGGCGTGATGAATCACCCGTAAGCCACCCGCCACATCTTCTCGCGCCAACGCTTCGAGGATATCTTTCACCGCGCCCATATCGGCAGTGCCTAAAATACGCCGTGCGATTTCTAGGGTGATATGTTCATGCGGATCGCTGACAATTTGGTCGAGCAAGCTGATGCTATCGCGCACGCTACCCGTCCCCTGACGGGCGATGAGTTCTAACGCGGCACGGTCTATATTCAACCCCTCTGAACGGGCAATTTTTTCGAGGCGGTCGGTCACTTCTCGAAGCGAGACGCGCCGAAATTCAAATTGCAAACACCGACTTTTGATGGTCGCGGGAACTTTGTCGATTTCAGTGGTGGCAAGCACAAAAATAGCATGGTCGGGGGGTTCTTCGAGCGTTTTGAGCAGGGCATCAAACGCATTACCTGTAAAACGATGCACTTCGTCTATGATATAGACCTTATAACGCCCCTCACCCGGACGAAAGGCGATTTTATCACGCAAATCGCGCACATCATCTACACCTGTATGGGTGGCGGCATCAATTTCGACTAAATCTAAAAAACGCCCTTCGTTCAAAGCAACACAAACCGCACATTCATTACATGGGCGTTTATCGGGGTCGGGATGGGTGCAATTCACCGCTTTCGCCAAAAGTCTGGCTGTCGTGGTTTTGCCCGTCCCCCGCGGTCCGCTAAACAGATAGGCATGACGCACTCTATCCGTTTTTAACGAATTACGCAGGGTGCGCGTGATATGTTCTTGTCCGATGAGTTCATCATAATCTGTTGGTCGCCATTTGAGATAAAGGGCTTGTTGTGGCATGTGACACTCAACCTCAATTGATAGGTGATGTTGCACAGTGTATCACAAATTGACCAATATGAACAACCGTTTTTATGATTTTTGTTGGGCGATTTCACGCTCCAAATCGAACATGACTTTATGCGGAATACCTGCGGGAACTTTGAGGTTAAAATTCAGCACCAGGTTATTATGCGCCTGAATCCGATCCGCTAATTGGCGTTTGGCATTCATCCAAACCTGTTCGATATTTTGACGAAGTTGGGGTGTGCTTGCACGCGCTAATCCGTCTCGATATTGGCGCAGATGATTTTTGATGCTCTGACGCAAATGATCCGCCGATTGTTCGATGTCTTTCGCCAACAGTATCCATTCGGGAGCCATATCATTTTGGCTCAGAATGCGATGTGCCATGCGAAGTTCTTCTGGCACATGCGATTCATCGGTTAAATTCAACGGCTTACCCGCACCAGGCAAATTATCGAATGCCCCCTCATTCATCAATTTCGTCATTTCACGGTCAAATTCAGATTGCCATTTATCCATCATATCTCCCCTTGCTCCAAATTTCACAAATAAATTATACATATTTTGACATGAAATCTTTACCAAGTCAACAAATGGGTTATAATAGACGAATTAGCCAATCTATGAAAAAGGTATAGCGGGGATGACAAATAAAAAAGCCCTTATTATCGAAGATAACAAAGAAATTGGTGAAATTTACCGACTTACTATTGGCATGATGGGATATGATTGCGAACAAATCACCAATGGTAAAGTTGCATTAGAACGGTTAGATGCCGAAATACCCGATCTCATCATTTTGGACATGAATTTGCCAGAGGTATCTGGGCATTATCTGTATAAAAAGATTCGCGCCTCGCCGAATTATAATCGCGTGCCAGTGATTCTCTCGACCGCCAATATGTTGGTGGCGCGGACGATACAAGACGAGATGAGTCCGCAAGACCATCTGATTGTGAAACCGGTGCATCCACGCGCATTGACCACCCTCATCGAGACGATTAACCAGCCCGAAATCGCCACGACAGAGGTTTTGCAGACAACCGAGTCAACAACACCATCATCCGAAACATCAGAAAAATCAGATGAAACACCCACTCACCCAACCAGAAAGTTAGGGATGATACCAACAGAAAAATCGGAGACTACCCCTGAAGTGAAATCATCTGAAGATAAAGCGGAATAATTATCGGAGACGATATATATTCAGTAGGCGTGCAGAAGCGCGTCTGTACAGATAAATTTTGAATCAATCTTTGGATGTGTACGGGCGGATTAGCGTAGCGTATATCCGCCCATTGCCATAACATTCAAACTTGTTTTTGATTGCTCACGGCAAGCGCAAGCTGGCGACCACTTCCCCTTCACGATTTTTCAGCACGACCACATCACCCGATTCAAACACGGGCAAATCACGCCCCCAGAAGAACAACACGGGCGTATTTTCACCTGCGCGGGTGTTAATCGTCACACCTGCCCCGCCGAATAAACGTCTGTCATTGGGAAATGTGAATACGTTGCCCTGACCATCGCTCAATGTCCAACCACTAATATCGGCGAGGTTGCCATCGTTACGAATGACGACTTGCTCACGGGTTATATCACCCACACCTGTCACCTCGACAATTTGTACACGTAATTGCGAATTCGATGCAGTCGGCGCGAGTGTAATCGTTGGCGTGAGTGTGATGGTCGGGGTTGCCTCGCTGGTGGGCGCAAATGTCGCCGTGAGTGTCTCTGCGACCGTGCGTGTTTGGTCTTCTACAGGTGGACGAGTGGGTAGGTTGCGGATAAACGACTCTTTGGGACAATTTTCGAGCGGGATAATCAACACCGTGCCAATCCGCAACAACCGCGCATCTTCTTCGGTGAGATTATTGACCGCCATAATATCTAAGAAACTCACCCCATACGTCACCGCTAGTGACGATGGAAATTCGCCTTCTGCCAATGTATGACGGATACACCCCTCTGGCAACGGGGCATCAGTGCTGATTGCACCCTGCGAATTGACAAATGTCGGATCTATGGTCGGCGCGGGTGGCAAATTCACCTGTGTATCGTCTCGCGCTTCGGGTGGGATATTGGCAACGGCTACCCCACCTGTATCAGGTGTGGCAGTCACCACCTGATATACCACCATCGGCGTTTCGTTGGGGTCACGGGTGGCGGTGATAATCACCTCAAATGTAACCAGACGACTGGTTGTCGCTTGGTCGGCGGGGCGATTACCCCCAAAAATGGCAATCACGCCAAAACCTACCAATGCCGATATGATGATATTCAAAATGATAATCGGGATTAATCCACGTCGGTTCATATTAATTTATATCCTCGCTTCGGGCAACACATCATACCGATATGTGCCGTCAATATCCAATACAAAATCTGCACCAAACGCCCCCGCGGGTGTTAATGCCCCCCGATAATCTCCTGCCAAAACGCGCTCAACCGCCAAAATCCCCGCGCTGGCGGTGAAGCGATACCCCTCCACACATTCGAGCCATGCTTCGGCAAAAAATCCGTCTGGGGCTTGGGCATGGGCATAAATATACGTGCGCCCTGTTTGGCGCGTATATTCAGACGGACCGGGTACAAAGCGGTCTATCTGTTTGGTCATCCAATGACGTACACTATCCACTTTGAGCATCCACTGAAGCGGATACCCCATCATTTGTAATGCCACAATCTGACTCGGCGGTGTGACCATATAAGCGGTGATATTCGGGATGCCTGTGGTGCGATAGGCGGTTGATACATCTCCCCACGGGATGGCGATGGCGCTAAAATTGCCGTGTGGCATCGTCACATCGCGCTTGAGCCTGCCGATTTCGATGGGTTGCAATTTGCCGTTGCGCCGAATTTTGCCACCTGTCGGCAACATCTCGATAAAACTCTTGAGCGTGCCTGCCGTCATGCCAAAATCGGCTTGGGTGATATTCAGCGCCGAGATGACCACTTCTAAATGCGTGGCATCTGGACATTGGGCAGAGACATATTTACACAGGCAATCGCTAGGGACAATATCGAATCCAACACCGGGTAAAATGGCGATTCGGGCATTTTTCGCCTGTTCATCCAAGGCGAATAAGGCTTCGTACACGCTGATTTCGCCTGTAATATCTAAATAATGAGCGCCGACTTCTAAACATGCCATCACCATCGGCTTATAGGTATAGATGAACGGACCCGCCACATGCAAGACCAATCCAACCCCATGCTCACGCAAAACGTTGGCGACTTGTGCGCTATTGTTCAGTTCAAACACGACATATTCAAGCCCATATTGCTCGGCAATGACTTGGAGTTTTAAGCCAGAACGTCCTGCAATAATCGGTTTGTGTCCACGAAGCACCGCTTCTTCGACCAGTAACCGCCCTGTGTAGCCTGTTGCACCATAAATCATCCATGTGGACATGGTTATTTTCCTCTATACGGCTCATATACGGCTCATACTGCCGTTCAGACCCTATTATAACACCACCTTACGTATCATCACCAAATAATTTGAGCCATTCGTCCACCTCATCCGCCGAAAGTCTGACATCCACCGCTTCGCCTAAATCGGGACGGACGGGAATAGGGCGTTGTAAGAGGCGAGCGAATTCCACCGCCTTGATCGTTTGCATCCCCTGACGCTTGGCAATATCCAACACGCCATTATCGGATGAGACAACTGTCCAATTTTTGGGATGTTTCTCTTTATAAATGCGGTCAATGATGACCTTATCGGCGCTGGAGGTATGACTGGCGAATACCACCCTGACGGCTTTGGTAGACATGCGCGATGTGCCACCCGGTAAGCCCGCATCAAATACGACCACACATTGACGGCGTGTCCGTGCCGACCAACCGACCAATTTTTGCACCAATTTGGCTTCATCATCAGGGTCATCGAGTTGTAAATCGGGCAATTGACCGATTAAATTATGTCCATCTATCAAATACGACATCGCCGCCACCTCCATGTTATCACTCATCTATCATCACAGTATCCAATATCACGGTCAAACAGGTTTCACCCGCACACGGTTGGATAGGCAGATTGGTCACATCCCACCATGTATATACACCGATACCGAGTTGATACGCCCCTTCTGCCAATCCCGCCAACGAAATGGCGTGCGTATCGTATTGCCATGACCCATCCGCCCAAAGCGTGGTTGGATTTAACCCGTTCATCGGAAAACTATCGTGTTGCGCCACCAATACCCCATCTTTGAGCAAAAAGGTGGTGATGGTGTAATCGTAGGGGATATGTGCCAACGCTTTCCACAACAAATAGACCTGCAACCTATCGCCGATTTGCCGATGCTCAAATTCGAGAAGCCCCAATTGGTCGCCAAAATTGAATAACGGCGGGCGCTCATCTGGACGGGCGAATCCTGTGATGCGGATGTTATCGGTGCTAAAAAAGCCGAAATCTAGCACAGGCGTGATAGGGACATACCCCGCAGGTTTGAGCAATTGTGGCGATAATCCGTCCGCTTCAAAAAATTGGATGCGCCACATAACACGCTCGGTTTTGCGATCGAGTTCAGCAATATCAAACGGATAATATTCAAATCCGCGATAGGGTAAATCGACTAAAAAGCCATGTTGTTCGAGGGTGAAGAAAAATAAATCATCAGAGGCGGCATAAAACATCGTATCCGATGGCGAGACATGCTGGTCTAAAAACGAGGTGATTTCCCACCACGGTCCCCGTTCGGGCGTGGCGGGGATGATGGTCGGCATCAGATGATTGAGGATGAGCGCGATAGTGAGCAGACTATATTGCCAAACTTTCATACTCGATAGCACATGCCCGATGAGCAACACAATGGCAGGCACACAGACCACCAACGGGCGATGTGCGAGTAGCCCAAAATCGAAGAACGCATCGCTGAAAATTGGCGCGATAATCGGGATGAGAAAAATCAACGCCAAAAAAGCGGTTTGGTCATTCGGCAACAGATCGCGGGCGCGTTTGGGTGTAAATGTGCCGATGATACCCGCTATCACCAAAATCATGATGAGCAATTCTGATTTTCCGAACAGGTTATAACGGATAATCCCGAATCCCTCTTCATTGAGGGGCAACGCCGAGTGATAGCCACTTTCGCCCAAAACGGAACTGCCGATTTGTGTCATGAAAGACGGCAACCACGGGGCGAATAAGATGCCCATCGCGCCAGCCGATACGACCATCCATCTCAAGCCGCGCCTGCGATAAATAAGGGTATGTACCCCATGCGCCAACAACACAAATGCACCCCAATACATGGTATAAAGCATCATCGCGCCACTTATCCAATACAAAACACCCCAACGCAACGCCCATTTGCGCGAGTAACGCCAATATGCCCATGACGATAACACCGCAAAAAACATCAATAAATTATAGTGACGAATTAAAAATGTATGCCCAATCACCAACGGGTAGGTCATGAGCAATGCGCCCGCCATGATGCCCATGCGCCAACTGCCCAAATCACGCCCCAATCGGATGACGATGGCGGCAGATACAATCGTGGCAAACCACCCCACCACGCGCAACCCAAAAGGGTGTTCGCCGAAAATGGGATGAAATATGTGGTAGATAATATACGGCAAGGGCGGATGCACATCTTCTAAGGCGGCTTTTTCGATGACACCGCCAATCGTATCGGGCGATGCGAATTCAAGCGACCACGCTTCGTCTATCCACATGGTTAAATTGCCCATCTGATGAATCAGCACCCATGCGCCGAACACCATGACTAAACAAATGAGGTTGATATGCCAAATGGATAGTTTACGATTCACCCGTGTTATCCTTACAATAGTGACGTTGATTCAACACATTATAACGACAATGAATAGGTGATGCTATGGCACGATTCTTAGTCGCGGGTCTCATCAATATCGAGATCACGCTCAAGGTGAATGAGTTTCCGATTGAATATACCCCTGTTCAGTATCCGTTTTTTGGGGTGAATAGCACTGTTTCGGGGGTTGGATACAATGTATCAAAAGCCCTAACCACACTCGGCAACACAGTAGATTTTTTATCACTCGTAGGGGATGATGATGCTCAACAAGTGATACGGCTAAACCTGAAAAAATGGGGCATCGCCGATAAATATGTGCAATCGGCGCTCAGACATACGCCACAATCGGTCATTTTATATGACCCGCAGGGCAAACGCGCCATTTTCACCGACCTAAAAGATATTCAAGACCAACCGTACCCGTTGGCAATCGCCGAACATGTTTTATCGCAATGCGAATTAGCCGTGATTTGTAACATCAATTTTTCGCGTCCAATATTGAGATTGGCGAAAGAAAAAAATAAGATTATCGCCACCGATGTCCACGCGATTAGCGCCATTGATGACGCATACAACCGCGATTATATGGCGCACGCCACCATTTTATGCCAAAGTCATGAACGATTGCCCATGTCACCAGAAGCATGGGCGAAATTGGTCTACGAGACGTATAGCACGCCGATTATCATCATCGGCTTGGGCGGAGACGGCGCGTTATTAGCCGTGCATGACGATAATTTTATAGAACGCATCCCTGCGGTATATACCCGTCCTGTTATCAATACCATTGGCGCGGGCGATTCGCTTTTTTCGGCATTTGTGCATGGGTATGCCAAGACCAAAGACCCGTATCAGAGTATTCGGGCGGCGATGGTGTTTGCATCGTATAAAATCGGTGAAGTCGGTGGTGCAGATGGATTTTTATCGGATGAGGAACTTGACCAGTGGGTTAAGCAGGTTTATGCGTAAGCGGGTCAGTGGGTCAATCAAATAAAGCGAAGAGACCCCACTCTCTTCTTCGATGTAGGTCTGCTAAAGGCGAACATGGAGATGCTCTAAAATATCACGTTGTTGATAGGCATTTTCGTGGTCATGAATATGACGGGCGGTATCTTCCCATTGCGCGGCAAGTTCTGGCTCACCTAAATGGCTATAAGCAACCGATAAGGCATAGGCGGTCAAGAATGCTTCGAGAGGACTTGGAATAGACGACCAATAATCCCATGCTTTTTCGGCGAAAGCGCGGGCTTTTTCATATTCACCGCGTTCATTATGGATGAAAGCAATCGTCTGATAGGTTTTATTTGCCAAATACGGGTCATTCACAAATCGCGCCAACGTGAGCATATCCATCATAATTTCGGGTGTGATATCGATTTTGCCTTCGTAAAATTTCATCATGAGCAGGGTCAGATACATCTCGTAGAAGGCTTGGGGATGGACAAGTTCCCGTTTCTTTCTTTTCGTTTTGGTGGGGAGTTGCGAGGGGGCTTCGCGGATTTGAACGACATACATACTGTGAATACCATTTTCATCGGCATGTGGGAAGATAAAATCATCTTCAGGAGAGACGACTTTATTAAACGCCTGACGAATCAATTTGCCCCATAATTTGACATCTTTACTCAATAATTCAAACATCCTCGGAAAAACAATCACTAGGCATTGTATCGCAACATCAAGTGTATCTTCACTTTTCAAATCGTTTTCAATGGCATCAAATATCGCTTGTTCGTTTTCAAGCATCCAATGATTATCACGATAATTTTGTATTATATCCTCGGACAAACGAGTATCTAACATAATATCCTCCTCTAGTTACATTTCGTTATGTGTTAATACATACATAATACAAGCAAATCTTATATTTTATCGCTGTTTATCATCCTTTACAAGTCCGTGTATTTCGTAAAATTGCGAAACTGTACTTTCGGACAGTTCCCCATCCGCCGTCAGACGAATACCTATTTCATCGTTCTCATCGTAGAAATTCTTACGTTTTTCGATGGATGATAACGAATTTTTTCTTTTCTTATCCGATTCGATACCCAAACGGGCTTTTTCTTTGGCGACTTCGCGTTGAATTTCGCGCTCACGCCCCGTATCAAACATGTCAGAAATGGCGACAATCCCACCGTGAATGAGCAACCCGCCCAAAATTAGCACCAGCAATAAACTCGGTAATTGGGCAAGAGAGGCATTTTGTGTAAAATTCAAGACCACCTGCGATAAAATAGGCAAACTGATTAAGGTGATGATGGTACTCATGGTCGCGCCTACGGCATGGGTGATAAACCCTAAGCGACGTTGGAAGCGCCGCCGCACCCACTCTCGAATCGGGCGGTATTCTTTGTCGCTAACCGTATAACGCCAATCTGCGCCATATAGTTCCGTCATCTCGCGGTTAATGATGTCGAGTTTGTGTTGTTGTCTACGTCCCGTCCGATAAAACACCTGTAAAATGTGTGATAAAACACCTCCTCCCCATCCTAAAACGACAATCAGGGCAATTGGCAAATTCGCCAACGGCGCTAACGATTGTGCGGTGGTTTGCCCAATTTCTGAAACAAAATCGGGCGAGGTTAATAATGCCAAAATACCCTCTTGAATAGCGGGACCGAAACTGAGTAATGCCACCGCACTGATGATGTAAATGGCAACATGCGCTATCAAACTACGCTTATCTTGAATCCGTTTATTGACACGGCGACGGACAAAATCTTCATCTATACCCCAATCTTCTTGTAACATGCGGATATTGCGCCGTTGCACGGGTGCCGCCGCTTGAATACGCCCCGCTTTTGGCGTGTGACCATCGGCAGGTTTGGTAAGCCCACCAACTTGAATATCCACCGCGCCATCCGTCACGTTGCGGATGGTATCGGTAATTTCTACGGTGACGGTTTTGACACGCTCTTTGATGTCACGATGACGCAACTGAGAACGAATATCCTCGATTGCCTCTTTCAGGCGCTCCATGAATAACGAAATCCACCCCTGCCACGATAAATTCATCGCTTGCGTATGAATATCGGATGACGTGACGGGAAGCGTGATGGATTTGCGCCCATTCACAATCGAAATGGTCGAATAACGCCGACCACCGGGCGTATTCATGACAATCGATTCGCTCAATTGTTGGGCGCGTTCAATCCGACTGGCATCCAGTTCATCCACACCTGTGGTTTGCAATGCCCGCATCAAATCGGTCATGAGCGCGGTGGCAGTGGGATAGCGGTCTGAGGGTGCTTTTGCCAATGCTTTCAGCAAAACCTGTTCTACGGCAGGCGGGATATCGGGATTCAGCGCCGATGGTGCAGGCGGATTAGCATAAATGTGCTTATGCACAATGGCATACGGCGTATCTGCCGTGAAGGGCAAACGCCCGACCAGCATCTCATACAACAATACACCGAATGAATACACATCGGTGCGCCCGTCTAATGTTTTATCGCCCAATGCTTGTTCGGGTGAAATATAATGCGGTGTCCCCAACATCGAATCGGCAGAGAGCGTACTTTCGCCCTGATGCGTGATGCGTGCCAGACCGAAATCGGTCAGGTATGCCATGCCATTTTCATCTAAAATGATGTTCGATGGTTTGAGATCGCGGTGCAATACACCTTGTGCATGGGCATAATCCAACGCGCCCGCTACGGTATTCATCACAGACACAATTTCCGATAATGTCAAGGGTGATTGCGCCATGCGGTCTTTGAGCGTCTGTCCGTCAATATATTTCATGACCAAATAGGGTCGATTATCTTGGGTATCATAATCGTAAATCGGGACGATATTTGGATGGTCGAGGCGTGCCACAATCCGCGCTTCGCGCTCGAATCGTCCTACAAATTGACGGTCTTGGATGAGGCTGGCGTGCATCCATTTAATGGCGACATGACGATCTAATTTTTCTTGATACGCCTCATAAACCGTCGCCATCCCCCCCGCGCCAATTTGTCCAATAATTTTGTACCCACCAATTGCTGTTGGCACAGACATATTTACACCTCTTCATAAATTGATGATACACCTATTTTTAATGTTTGTCTTTAGGACTATTTGACTGTTATTTTTTATTGGACTTATAACGTATATCATCTATGACAGATGCCGTTAATTCACCATCATCGGTGAGGCGTAGGGGAATGTTGTCTTCGTCATACTGATTTTTGCGCTTCTCAAAATAGCTTTCAGATTCATATAACCGCTTGCGTTCTCGCGCCATTTCGCGCTCAATTTGGCGTTCTCTACGGTGATAGAAAAAACCATACTTACTCTGATACTCCATAAATTGGCTGAACAGCCCAATGCCCCAAATCACAGCGATCCACCATGTCCACTGAAAGATGAAATGATTAATCCCCAAATAAAATAACACATGGGTGATAAATTCACGTTGTGCTTCGGCGCGTTTTCGCACACGCTTTTCGACTTTGCGCCGTAATTTTTCTTCGGGTGTCAGATTCGAGTCATCTTGTTCGGCATCATCGTCTTTCTTATCATTTTTGATAAGATTCACATTGACATCATCTTTTCCGCCCGATTTCACATGGATAATCGGACGCGAGCCAAAATTGACGGTGGCTTCCCACTTTTTCTTCTCATCATCTTGGGGTTTAAGGTCGTGGATTTGGCTTTCTTCTGCCCAATTTTGGATGACCTTATCGAGTTGTGCAACCATCACATTCGGTTGCACATTGGCGGGCGTTTGTTCTTTGGGGGCGATTTGCATCACGGGCGAAAATTCACTCGCGCCGTGTATGGCATCTCGATAGGCATCCACCAACGCCTTGACCGATGGATAACGGTCATCCCGATTTTTGGCTAATGCCCGCAACAACACCGCCTCGACTGATGGCGGGATATTGGGATTAATCTCACGCGGGGCGGGCGGGTTTTCAGTGATTTGCGCGTGGACAATGGCATACGATGTATCGCCCATAAATGGCACTCTGCCCGTGACCAATTCATATAGCACCACACCAAGCGAATACACATCGGTGCGCGAATCGAGATCTTTATTGCCTTGTGCCTGTTCGGGCGAGATATAATGCGGTGTGCCGAGCATAACATCCGCCGACATGGTGCTTTCGCCCGATTGGGTGATGCGTGCCAAGCCGAAATCCATCAGATACACTTCACCACGAGCATCAATCATGATGTTACTCGGCTTAATATCGCGGTGCAAAATGCCGTGTTCATGAGCATACTGCAACGCCGAGCCGACTCGCTCTAATATCCGCAACACCTCTTTGGGTTGGATGGGACCTTGGCGCAATAATGCCTTGAGCGTCTGACCATCGACATATTTCATGACCAAATATGGTTGATTGTCGTAGGTGTCATAATCGTAAATCGGGACGATATACGGATGGTCAAGTTTGGCGATGATACGCGCCTCGCGTTCAAACCGCGCCAAAAAGTTTTCATCTTGAGCAATAGTCTGGTGCATAATTTTGACGGCGACCGCCCTATCCAATTTGCGTTGATACGCTTTATAGACCGTCGCCATGCCCCCGATGCCAATTTTCTCTAAAATTTCATATTGCCCAAACACCAATTTATCAGACATCTCACCTACTCTTGCGGTTCATCTTCAGTTAATTCATCACGATATTTCTTGATTTTTTTCAGTTCCACGATGAAACTATCAGTCAATTCTTCTTCTTCGGTCATGCGAACCGCAGGAATTTCGTAGAGCGATTCGTGTTCACGCGGTGGCACATCAGCTTTTGGAGATGCGGATATTTTCCGTTTTTGATACATCCAAAAACCAACACCTGCGATAATGATAATCAATCCAACAATAATGATTATTTCCATATCACGCTCTAGCGCCGTTGCTCATCATAAACACCATCTTCATGGATGAAACTTTCACTCAGTTCGCCATCTTCGGTGAGGCGCAAACCACGCGCATCACCAAAATCATTCTTCGGTTTTTCGGTCGCATACATACGGGCGCGTTCCCGTTCCATCTCGCGGGCAATAAATTCTTCACGTTTTTCACGTCCACGACCATATTTGGTCGAATATTGCATATAGTGAGCGAATAACCCGATAGACCATCCCATAAGGGGTATCAAAAACCATGGAAAACTAAAATCACCACCCGTTACCATCCACCAGATGGCGACTAACATCGGATTAAAGACCAAAAATGCCAGCGTGTGTATCCGCAATTCGGTACGCGCTTGGAGTTTTTTCTCGGCATATTTGCGAATTTTTGCTTCTGATATATCACTATCACTCGCTATCATGTTATCGTATCCTCACTAGCGCCACCGCCGATTATACTCATCATCTTCAAGTTCTTGGATGAAACTTTCTGATAGCTCGCCATCCTCAGTCAGGCGCAAGCCACGTTCTGCAAAATCGTTTTTCGATTTTTCGTAGGTATCAGACGCATATATGCGGGCGCGTTCCCGCTCCATCTCGCGGGCGATGAGCTGTTCGCGTTTTTCGCGTCCGCCACCATAATTTTGATAATAATCCATAAAATGAGCGAACATGCCAATGCCCCATCCCAACAGGGGTATCATAAACCACGGAAATGCAAACCCACTATCGATACTGGTGAATAACCAAATCATGAATAACATGGTGTTGACCATCACAAATGCCGCGCCGTGAATAATCAGTCCATTGCGTTCTTCGAGTTTTTTCTCGACCCGTTTGCGGATAATTTCTTCCTGAGACATGCCCTTTTCCATACGCTTAATCTCCTTATCGGTAAAAAAGCCTTTTGTGCCATCAGGCGCAGTTTGCCATTTTGCACCCGGTTGCCAACCACCCATGGGGCGATTATTTTTATTTGGATTGCCCCAATCCCAATGAGATTCTTTTTTGACCTCTTCAACGGCTTTTTTAATTTCTTCGCGGGCGGTTAACATTGCATTACGGATTTCCGTGCCTGCACGTCGCAAATCTTCTTGCAAATTGCTCGAAGAACCTGATTTTGACTTGGATACCGAAATTTTCGGCGGGGTCGGTGGAACAGGTGGCGGAGGGGGTGTATTCGGACGCGCTTTGACATTCGGCGGGGTCGCCCGTTGCGAATGATCATTCGTATTCTTGAATTGGGGCAACGCATCGCCCATCGCTAACGCATCTCGAAAGGCATTCACCAATTCTGTGGGCGATGAATACCGATCATCGCGTGATTTTGACAATGCTTTCAGCACAACCGCTTCAACGGCAGGCGTGATAGTCGGATTGATTGTACGCGGGGGTGGCGGTGTCTCGGTGATTTGCGCGTGGATAATGGCATACGATGTATCACCAACAAACGGGACTCTGCCCGTGAGCATCTCATATAAGACAATCCCAAGCGAATATACATCGGTACGCGCATCGAGGTCTTTGTTGCCTTGCGCTTGTTCGGGCGAAATATAGTGCGGTGTGCCGAGCATGACATCCGCCGACATGGTGCTTTCGCCCGATTGTGCAATGCGTGCCAAGCCAAAATCCATCAGATAGGCATCACCACGCTCATCGATAATGATGTTGCTAGGCTTGATGTCGCGGTGCAATACCCCACGTTTATGGGCGAATTCTAATGCCGAACCAACCGCGGTGAGGACGCGCAAAATATCAGTTGTCTCGATGGGTTCTGCACGTAAAATATCTTTGAGGGTATACCCCTTCACATATTTCATCACCAAATAGGGCTGTCCCTGATGCTCATCGTAATCATAAATCGGGACGATATTCGGATGGTCGAGGCTGGCAACAATGCGGGCTTCGCGCTCAAACCGCGCCAAAAAGTTGGTATCTTGTGAAATATTTTGGTGCATGACTTTGATAGCCACATCGCGATCTAAACGTGGTTGTCGGGCTTTGAATACGGTCGCCATGCCACCCGAACCGATTTTCTCTGTGATTTGATACGCACCCACCTGTGCGCCAATTTCAAACGCCATCCGTTTTTTATCCTTCTGTATCGCCTCTGAGCGCGGCATCTATTTTGCGTTGTAAGTCGGGGTCTATCTCTGTCGAGATAGTATCATCTATTTCGATTGGTTTAATCTCTGGCATATCCACGACTATCTCTTGATTAAACCGCGAAAAATCCACTTCCCCATCTGTTTTATTGTTGCGTGCTATTTCTGTAGATTTATACGTAGAATGGTTACTTTTTGTTTCGTTTTGGTCAAGAGTCGCTATTTTTTGCCCCGCTTCGAGCCGATACACCCGATAATGATTGGCAAACATCAGCAAGCCACCACTGATAAATATCGCAGGCAAAACATAACCGATAATGGCGCTGAATGTCGCCGAAAAGATGATCAATTCAAACAACATCCATAAAAATAAGAATGCCACGCCACCGCCTAAAATCAGGTTACGCCCCATGAGGATGTCGTTCTGATTATTGGTACGCCTGCCATACATCTGCAAGCCCACGCCAAAAAATACCACATACAGCGCCCATAAAAATGTCCATGAGCGCCAATGGTTGGTGAGCGATTGATACAGCAAGATCACACCTGTGAGCAACACGACAATGGCAGGAAAAATCAGACGAGCATATTTTTTCGATTGGTCTTGAATCGCCACATGCAACATCGCTAAACCGGGCAAAATGATAAAAAATGACCACGTTAAGCCCAACCAATCAAAACCGGTAATTTGCGCCCACAAAATCAACCCGCCGATGATGATGAGCGCCACAGGTAAGGCATACGATTGATATTGTCTGAGTTTTTCTAGCATTACAAACACCTCAATATAACGATTGGTGTCTCATAAATAGCACGGTGTTTTTGAGGGTGGATATACACACCTAAAGGTGCTAATCCACCCGTACATATCCTAAAAATTATCCATGACCTGTATGGACGCGCTTCTGCACGTCCATATAAGGTGTATATCGTCCCATTTCCGTGCATATCACCTATAATCTAGCGAATGGTCGGGTCGCTAATCCAAATATCGGGCGAGAAGCGCGTTGCGCCGTCTATTCGCAAATTGGATGTGTAACCATACGTAAATTCGTACACATTCAAACCGTTAAAATTCGAGAGGACGGGTTTCGACACCCCCAAATTATTATCGAAAACCGATAGCACAGGCTCACAATTGATTTGTTGCGGTTCGGCACAAATTTCGAGCGCCACTTGCACCACACCCGCTTCGGGACGATCTAATAAATAGGTGACACGGATATAATTCCACGACACTTGTAATTTGCTACCCGCCTCTAAAGTCGGTTGTGCGCCGATACCCGTCCCTGGCACAGGTGTCCCCTGATACAACGCCAACAACGGTCCGTCACTGGTTGGTGTGGGGGTTGGTCCGGGTCCGTTGCACCAACGGGCATCACAAAATGTCAATGGACGCACACCGTCTAATGTCGGTAAGGTGCGGAACACCTCTATTTCCATCGTTGTCCAACGGCGGTCAACATACAAGGCAAAATCTTCGCCACTGACGAACATCATATTCGATTCGCCATAATTGCGATACCACGCCCGAAATTGCGTGCCATATGGCATAATGCCCATGTATTGGCGCGTGCCGACATCTAAATACGAGAAGGCATTGCGCGATTCGGCTAAATAGCGCGTATCTTGAACTTGTACAGTCTCGGCTTCGGGCGGAGGCGGATTTTCGACCACGCTATTCGCCGTAAAAGCAATCACATCACAAAAATCGGGCGATGTGCCGAGCGTTTCATCTACGACAAAGGCATAATTGCGCTGGGCAATCACCACCACGCCTTGTATAAGCGGGTCGCACCGTTCTACTGGATTAACGCCTTGCCACCCATTGGGGCGAACAAGCCGCCCTAGCAGGGTATCGGTGATAGCTTCGAGGTTATAACGCAAATTCCGCGCCGTGATTGCCGATGATGCCGTCAGACCGGGCAACAATCTGGGACGTTGACTAGCGGGTAAACGTTCTGTGAGCAACAAGTCGAGATCGGCATTAATATCTACCGCCAATGTCGGTGATGTACCATCCATGCCGACTTGCCAAATCCAGCCATTTGGACGGATATTCACACCGAATAATTCGTTAGCCAGTCGTTCCAAATCACCGCGTATGGCTAGGGTTTGGTCGGCAATATTTTGATTCGCCACCACATCCGTCTGAGTGGGATTATACACGATGGCGATGAGGTTATTGACAATCGCATCGCGTACTTCATCGCAATAACTGAGTAAGGTGAGCGACACCGTATCTTGGGTGTTATAAATTGACCCCAATAAGCGGATGATATTTTGCACCGTGCGGTCACAACGATAAATCGGTGCCGCGCCAAACCAATTGTTGGGGCGATTGGTGGTCGAATCGAACACCTCATCGGCGGTCAGTTCTAAATCGTGGCGCACATTTCGCGCCAACAGTTGAACATCGTTGGTGGTCGCCCCAAACCATGCTGGCGGACGCACACCAACCCCAAAAACGACTTCGGCGAGGCTTTCATTATCAAACCACAAATCCACAACCGCCGTCTCGGATGCCCATTCAAAATTGAATGTCCAGTTGGGTGGCCGCACACCCGCACCAATAACCTCATCTGCCAATAATTCTAAATCGGCACGCGCTTGTGAGATAAATAACTCAAAAACATTTGCTTGTTGGATGGGCGCAGATTGCACAATTGAAACGGCAATCGCCAAAAGCGCCGCCATGACTAATACTATCCGTCGCATGGTGTGTTATCCCTTATTCGTTGCGAACATTTTGTTTCATTATAGCGTGTATCGGCGCAATGTGCATTAGTGGGGATTACGAATCGTTGCGTCAGGACATGGGTATCCTGTCCCAACGCCTCTGTTTACGTATCACTTTCAACAGAGATGCCCGTTTCATCGGCTAAATCTTGTAACGAAATGCCTTTGATGGTCTGGCTATCGGTGACATTCATCTGCATTTGATCGCCACACACCAGACAATGCGGGTCGCGGTCGACTTGTATCCATAAGGCAGAATGAGGTGGCGTGATCTCGCCGGTCAAAATTTCGAGGGCATTGTTGGCTAAAATGACGGTGTTAGTCGGCAGGGGTGAATATTGGTCGGTCTCGCGCAATAGAAATTTGAGCGCAAAATCGGCTTGAGTCAGCGCAACCCGTACCACATGCAACCATAAGGCGGGTTCTGCCTGGATTGTGCCTTCGGGTCCTATCATGCCATAATCGAGTTCCCCTTCATCGTTGATTAAATTGACCTCATCGCGCACGGCGACAGACCAACAGGCATAACACGGTCCGTCATATGGATAGATAATGACGACATCGCCACCTTCACCTTTTTCGTATACACCCGCATATATGGCGACAAGGTCACGTTCCAGACAGGCTTGGTTGATGATGTATTTGACCTGTTCACCATCCACGCCGACCACCAACAAATCGAGGTCATCCAACGCATCGAGGTGTTGTTCAATTCGCCCAACATGCGCGGTGATAGTGGCGTTGGGGTTGCGCTGGCGGATTAAATCGGCGACCACATCGGCTTTCGATTGCCCCAAATACCGTCTATCCGCCACATGACGCACCAGATTGGTCTCTTCGAGGGTGTCATCATCGACCAAAACAAAATGCCCCACCCCGCTCATCGCCAAACTTTGCGCCACAAATCCACCACCAGAACCTAATCCGACCACGCCGACTCGTTTCTGTGCCAATAAACTGAGGTTATCTTTCCCGATGAGTCGCTCTACTCTATCCCACATCATTAACCATCCTTTTTGCCATTCGATTCAATAGCCAACAAATAATCAGCTAAGGTTTTATCGGCAGACCATACCCAACCATCGGGGTCATTCACCAATTTGGCAGAACGCCACATGCGCTCAAAAATATCGTAAATCACTTCATTATCGGCTAATTTGATGAACGGCGCACGATACGCCAAGGGCTTGGTAGCGGGATAATCGTGATGCGTCACTAAAATCAGAACATGATCTGCGCCTTGTTGCGCCACCAAAAAACAAATTTCGAGCGGTGGTTTTTCATCGACATCCCACACAATGATAGACGTGAACACATGGTTCGCCCTGAGAGATGCCAATTCTAGGGTGATGCGTTCATCATTGACCAAATGCCATGGCGGGGGCGCGAGTTCGGGCAACTGCGAATCGGGGTAAATGGTGGGGATAATCGGCACGAAGACGTTGGTTTTTTCGGTGATATACCAAAAATCAATGCGCGTAAAATCATCATAACCATCGCCTTGGACGGTCAGATAATTCACATAGCCCTCACCACCGCTTGTCGTGGCGGGATGTTCTAGGGTGACGATGGGCGCAATCAGAAAATCGAAATCGGCTTCTTCATCAGCGAGCATATCCAACGCGGTCATCAAATCACCGCCACTAGGGGCAATCATATAGCCCGGTTGCCGATGCCAATCGCCCAGATGTTTGAGCGGGACATCCCACTTTTTGTTATTTTTGTTGATGGTGCTAAATATACCGCGCTTTTTTTCGCGCATGGTGTTCCAATTTTGATAGTACCACCAGATGAGTTCGGCTTGGCGTTCATCACCCTGTTTGAATACAGCTTCACCACGCACCGCGCTTTCATCTGGCGCAATGGTCTCTAAAACATAAATCGTTGGCACACCGTTGGTGTTATCACCCGTAGCGACCACGCCGATAAGCGCCTCGCCTGTTTCGTCTTCGACATAATGATTCGCCGCCCTGACCATTTTATCAATGACCCGTTGGGCAATGACCAAATTGGGGATAATCCCTCGATTGGGGAGCATTTTTTTGAAGAACATTCATGCCTCCCCGTTATCTACGCCGACGCGGTGGTAAGGGCGTATTCGGGTCTACCCGTTCTTCAATCCCAGGCCAATCACCCGTTTTACGCCATGTATAATACGCATAAATCCATTGGATTGCCCACGCCGTGACGGTGACAGCCGTAGAACGGGCGGGATTCCAACCGTATTGTTCGCCATCTTTAGGATTGAATAAACACAACTGACCATCCTCATATTGATGTTTTTCGCTATAGATACGGGGTTTGAGGATATACGCTTCGGCGGGGCGATTCGGATAATCGCGTGGGTACAAAATTTTGAGCAGGTGTTCGCGTTGGGCGATACCATCCAAATTCACCTCGACTAATCCTTGCCAATAAAGCGGGTCGGATTGTGGCACAACCAATTTGAAGGTATCGCCAAAGGTTGTCCGCATGGCTTCGACTTCTAACCGTAATCTGGGAGAGACATTACTGCGCGTTCCCCACCATTCAGATGACATGGCGATTTTTCCCTTTACTTTATAAACCGTTATCTGATTTTATTTTAGTCTAAAAATTGTAAATCTGTCATGTAATAAGCCCAGCAATTGGGGGAATTTCATCCAATTGGTCAAATTGTACCTAGTTTATTTATTATGTGTACATGTTATAATCAACTATATCATTTTAACAAATTCAAACGGATTATCAAATTTATGACAGAAGAAACGACAGTATTCACGCCCGCAGACGAGTTTATCATCAATGATCTCGAAACGCTCAAAGTTTTGGCAGACCCGCTACGCCTAAATATCATTGAATATCTCATCACACCGAGTACGGTGAAAGATGTCGCCGAAAAAATAGATAAACCACCCACGAAGCTATACTATCATTTTAACTTGCTCGAAAAACACAACCTGATTCAGATGGTATTCACACGTATCGTATCGGGGATTGTCGAAAAACATTATGTCGCCTCTGCTCATGTGTATCGCATTGCGCCAGGGCTATTGGCACCGGGTAATGTCGATTTTGAGGAACATCTCGAAGTCACATTTGCGGGGTTATATGGCGATACGCTCAACGATCTGCGTGAAAGCATCAAAGCGGGTGTAATCGATTTGAGCGATAACGCCCCTGCACATCGGCGCATGAAGATGTTTCAGGGCAAAGTATTTCTCTCGCCAGAGCAGGCAGAAGAATTTTATACCCGCTTAAACGAGTTATTTCAAGAATTTGAAGTCGGAAAAAACCCGCAAAACACAGATGAGCGCACGACATCGGGCAAACAAGGTTACAAACTGATGATGGTATGGCATCCGAGTAGCCGTAGCGATAAAAAATAGCGTACACGATCAAAAAAGGCGCACGTATGCGCCTTTTTAATGATGTCTAAATTCGCATTCTATCACCCACCTGGCGGTGCAACGGGTAATGGGGTTGGGTTGGGAGCGTTGGTCGGCAACGCCAAAGTCGGTTGTCCGATGACGGGTTGTGCGGTCGGCGGAACCGGTCCGATATTGGGAGATCCAACGGCATTACCCGTATTGGTATTGGTTGTTGAAGTGGGCGGAACATAATCTGCCGCACATCTAAACCCTCTATCGAGGCTGGTATCATCGGGGCGGAAATGTTGACGATGCACCGTCCGCACAAAGAACGGGCGCGTATCCCATGACCCACCCCGCACCACGCGGTCTGTGCCAACGGCAGGACCCTGTGGGTTTACGCCACTGGCTTCTGGCAAACTATAATAATTCGGTCCGTACCAATCATTGACCCATTCGGCGACATTGCCCGCCATATTCAACAACCCAAAAGGACTAGCCCCACCAGCAAAGGTACGCACTTCGACCGCGCCAATTTCGCCTGTATTACGGGTACGGGCGAGTGTACCATCCCATGTATTGCCCCAGGGATAGATAAAACCATCCACACCCGGACCGCGGGCGGCGCGTTCCCATTCGGCTTCGGTCGGCAATCTACGTCCTAGTGCTTGGCAATACGCCAATGCACCATACCATGTCACACCAACCACAGGAAACTCGTTAAAGATAGTGCTGATATCATAATTTTGGCTATCAAATGTGATATAGCTATTTTGATCTTCGGCAGTGGTGTTGATGCAAGGTTGCCCCAAGCATCCACGCCGATGGCTATTCGGACCCAATGTATTCAAAAATGCGATATACTGGGCATTCGTCACTTCTGTCGTCTCGATTTGGAAGGTACTCACGGTGACAGGATGCGGTGGAACAGAATCTTCACCCATCTGAACGGTGCATTGAGCGCCATCGCGTGTGACACATTCTTCGACAGCTTGGCGTACCTCTTGGGCGGTTGTCCCCATGTTGAATGTCCCGCCATCTACAATCACCATGGGCGAAGCCAAAGAAGCTAAAATGTCTGGCACACGGGTTGTTGGTGTGGCAGGTGGATTGTTATTTTGTGGCACAACGGGTTGCCCAACACTACTATCGCCAGTGGATGGTGTTGGCGAAGGCAAGGGTTGGTCTGTCACCGATGTCACAGGTTGAAGCGGTTGCACCCCTTGTTGAGTGGCTGTCGGCAACACAACCATTGATGTAAGCGTATTCGTCGGGGATGGTTGCGGTTGGGCAATGCGCGTTTGTTCGATTGCAATGGCAACACCCGCGTTCACCGTTGCCTGAATATCAGGAGTTGGCTCAATTGCTACCTCACTGGTCACAATAACAGGTGGGGTATTGGTGCTAATTGGGGTGGTGGTTGCGTTGGGGTTGATTGTCACCACACCCAAAATGAGTAAAGTCAAGCCGATGATGGTCGGGCAACTAAACCCTAATACGCCCCCGATGACGACCCATTGAAATGCCGCACCAGAGCGTCTTCCACCGACTTTTCCGTAATTTGCTCGTCCCATAAAAGCATCTCCTTATGATGATTAGGTATAGTTCTAAACGAAAATCGTCATAAGTTCAAGACACATCCCCTCAGCGTAGGGCAATAGGCTAGGTGTCATAAATAAAAAAGCCCCATAACAAGGGCTTTTTTATAAAAAGAACGAAAAGTGATAAGTTCTAACTGACATTTTGCATGGTCGTGACGATGTTTCTGAATAAATTGGCAAGTGTGGGACCAAAAATCACTAACAACGCCAATGTAGCCATGCTAACCAACACAAGGATAAGTGCATATTCGACCAACCCTTGCCCTTCTTCTCCTGAATGCGACTCAGAGCCAAAGACACCTATCGCATCCAGAGTACGGTGTATCCACAGCAACAATGTTTGGAGCATCATAGCATATTCTCCGAATGATAAATAAATGACATGCGAGAATGGATAACCACGAATGACGACTTGTATAACCGTACTTTTCCCTCAACTGTTAAGGTACTGCTTGAGGAAAAAAGTACATCATCACAAAATTGTGGGACTTTTCTCCTAGAAAATAGTGTACCACATTTTTATGATATGGCGAACTTAATCTTTACATCTCCCCAAGATTTAGGGATTTTGTCAATATTTCTTATCAACATCATGGCGAATTCAGCTATTTTTAGATTAAAATTAAGACACATTGAATTAGGCAAAGGTCGTTTTGTGAATTCTATAGGCTCGCTCAATACTATCCAGACACAGGGTTACATGCGCCGAATCAATCTGCAAACCGATTTGGCGCAACTCGCGGATTTAATCGAATTGGTCTTTTCCAGTACGATGGATAATAGCGGACGTGCCGCCTTGCGCGAAATGCGAGCCATGAGTCGTTTTGGGGCGGGTTTGCGGATGCTCGCACACCTCAACGATGTGACGGCAGGTGTTCATTTGGGCTTTATATGGATGGTGGGCGATAGACTGGTCGGCAATGTCTCGATTTACCCCGCCAATTATCCGTCATCGCTCGGTAAAACATGGATCGTCGCCAATGTCGGCGTGCATCCCGATTTTCAGGGGCGGGGCATCGCCAAACAACTCATGCGAGCCAGCATGGAACTCATCCAACAAAAAGAAGGCAAACGGGCAATTTTACAAGTGGATGCCGATAACCACATCGCTATCCACTTATACGAATCGCTCGGATTTCGGCAAGAACGCACATGGATCAACTGGAAACGAAACCCATCTACGCGCCTGCCCGATGCGACACGGATTGAAGGGGTATATATCCGCCATCCGCGCCGTTCCGATTGGCACGCTGAATGGCAACTGGCACAACATCTCCGCGCCAATGGTGGCTTAGGCTGGTTGCGCCCGTTACATCCCAACTTGTTTAAGCGCACATGGTGGGGGACATGGCTGGATTGGCTCAGTTTTCGCGCCACCGAAAAATTGATTATCCGTTCCGATGATGACCAGCGCCTGCTCGCCTCTGTGTGGATAGAGACCAGCCTGACCAGCGCCAATAAACTCACCCTGCTCATCTCGGATGAAAATCATGCCCAAAACACCCAAGCCCTGCTCCAGACGATTATTCGGCGCTTCGGCAACAATTCGATCATGCTCGAACATCCCGCCGATGACACACAAACCAATACATGGTTAAGCCATTATCACTTTTTGCCCAAACGGACAGTGATTCATATGACATGGGAAAATCATTAAGTATCAGGAGAAAAAATCATGCCCTATCATGCGTATGCCGGTCATCAACCGCATCATCCGCTCGAAGCCTTCACCTACGACCCACCCGAACTCGGTGAACACGATGTCGAAATTCAAATTTCGCATTGTGGCATCTGTCATAGCGATATTCATATCCTCGATGGCGATTGGGGGGCAAATTTCCCTTATGTAGCGGGGCATGAAATCATCGGCACAGTCACCCAACGCGGGTCATTGGTCACACACCTACAGGTTGGGCAACGAGTCGGTGTGGGGTGGCAATCGGGCAGTTGTATGACGTGCGAATGGTGTGTGCGTGGCGAGACGAATGTCTGCCGAAATATGGTCGCCACCTGTCAAGATCGTTTCGGTGGCTTCGCCGATTTTATCCGCACCGATAGCCGATACGCCTTCCCCATCCCCGAAAAATTGACCTCAGAAAATGCCGCGCCGTTGTTGTGTGCGGGCATCACGGTTTATTCGCCCCTAGCGACCTTCGGTGTGCGTTCATCTGACCGTGTGGGCGTGATTGGCATCGGCGGATTGGGGCATTTGGGCATCCAATTCGCGCACAAAATGGGGTGCGAAGTGACGGCATTTTCGACCTCGCCCGATAAAGAAGCAGAAGCAAAATCATTCGGCGCAACGCGCTTTATCAACAGCAAAGACGCAGACCAACTCAAATCGGCGCGGAATTCGTTGGATTTTATTTTGTGTACGGTGAATGTGAATTTAGATTGGCGGACGTATTTGCGCTTGTTGCGTCCAAATGGGCAATTGTGCATCGTGGGCGCAATTCCCGATGATATGATGATACCCGCAGGGATGCTCATCAGTGGGCAAAAATCGGTACGCGGTGGGTCTATCGGCAGTCGTGCTACGATGATGAACATGCTCGAATTTTCTGCCCGTCATGGTGTGGTAGCGCAAACCGAAACCATGCCGATGAGCAAGGTTAACGAGGCAATCGAAAAAGTGCGCCAGAATAAAGCGCGGTATCGAATGGTGTTGGTGAATAACTAGCTTGGATAAGCCACCACCGCACGGCGCACACACACGCCAATTTTTGTATCTATCGTATATACGGTATGGGCATCGGTGCGGATAATCAATTGCGTGCCGTCCGATAACATCACGCCAAGTCGTTGATTGTGTCCATAAAATTCTGACCATACCACCCGTGCCGATACACCATCTGGCGTAATAGAAATCGCCTCTGGGCGGATGAGCAACGAAACAGCACCGTGCGCCTCGTGCATGAGCGCGATTTCGCCCAATGCCGATTTTGCGGTCATACCGTGTGCGGTAGCGGAGATAAAATTGGCTTCTCCTACAAATCCCGCCACATCACGGGTTGCGGGGTGGTTATAAATTTCGTGCGGTGTGCCGAATTGCAAAATACGCCCTTCGCGCATCATCGCCACTTTATCGGCAAGGCTGAGGGCTTCTTCTTGGTCATGCGTGACAAAAATGCTGGTGACATTAGCTTGGCGCAAAATTGCCCGCACTTCTGCCCGCACTTGGGCGCGTAACGCCGCATCGAGGTTAGAAAATGGCTCATCGAGCAACAAAATACTCGGTTGTGGCGCGAGCGCACGGGCTAATGCCACCCGTTGTTGTTGCCCGCCAGACAGTTGATGAGGCATCCGTTTTTCCAGACCCTCTAACCCGACCACGCGCAACATCTCGCTGATACGGGCTTGTTTATCGCCCCGATATTGTTTGAGACCGAAGGCGATATTGGCAGACACATTCAAATGCGGGAATAAGGCATAATCCTGAAACACCATGCCAACGCGCCGATTTTCGGGCTGAATCCAATCGCCCGCGCCCGATACACGCCGTTCACCGAGCCAAATTTCGCCATTATCGGGCGTTTCTAAACCCGCTATCAAGCGTAAGGTGGTGGTTTTTCCGCATCCACTCGCGCCCAATAGGGCTAAAATCTCACCACTCGCCAATTCAAACGATACATCATCTACGGCGGTCAACGCGCCATATTGTTTGATTAATCCTTGTACACTAAGTGCGGATTGCACCATTACCTCTATCACCCAATCGCATCAACAATAAAACAGGGATTAATCCTACCACCAAAATGGTCAATGCGGGAATGGCGGCGGCTTGCCAAAATGATTCGGCGGCGAGGTAATATGTCCACAATGCCAGCGTATCCGTCCCAAATGGGCGCAACAATAACGTGACGGGCAATTCTTTCATCACATCCACAAACACCAAAATCGCGCCTGCTAATACGCCTGTGCTGACCAGTGGCAAATGCACGCGGAACAAAACGCGCCGAGTGCGTGCGCCCAATGTACGGGCGGCGTGTTCCATATTGGGGGTGACTTTTTCGAGGCTGGATTCGATGCTATTGAAGCCTACCGCCATGTAGCGCACCAAATAAGCATAAATCAGGATGGTAATTGTCCCTGTGAGCAACAAACTGCGGTCGGTGCGCCCTAATAATTCAGCGAAATCGGTGACAGCGTGATCTATCGGCGCGAGGAATAACAACACACCCGCCGCCACAACCGCCCCTGGCATGGCATAACCAAGTGTCGCCAAGCGGGCAATGATACGCGGGACACGCCGTTTGGTTGTGGATGATGTTTTGCGGACACCATGCGCCACCACCAACGCGAATAAGATGATCACGCCTGCCGATATGCCCGCCAACGATAAACTCGTGCCGACATACGTCCCATACACATCGCGCCACGCGCCAACGGTGGATTTATCCATCTCGCTGATGCCCCACGCCACCAATTGCGCCACAGGCAAAATAAACGCCACAAATAATAATGCCCAACACGCGCCACTGGCTAACCAATTGCCCCATCCACGTAATTGGACACGGGGTAATACCCGCCCATGTCCACCTTGTTGATAGTAACGGGCGCGTCCGCGTAATAAGCGTTCTAAGGCGATCACCGCCAACGCCACAAAAAATAGTAGCGCGGCGAGTTCGGTGGCGGTCTGACGGTCATACCGCAATTCCCACACGCGCACAATCCCCTCGCTGAGGGTGGAATAACCAAAAAAGCGCACTGTGCCATAATCGGTCATGGCTTCCATCATGGCTAACATGACACCCGCCACAATCGAAGGACGTGCCAGTGGCAACACCAGCCTAAAAAATGCCCGTGTACGGCTATAGCCCATCATTCGTGCCGCTTCGACTGTCGAGGCGGCTTGTTCCCGAAAGGCGGCACGCGCCAATAAATACACATACGGATATAACACCAATGTCAGCACGAGAATCGCCCCAAATGCCGAGCGGATTTCTGGAAACCACGCATCCTTGCCAAACCATGCCCGCCATTGCGTATACACAGGACCCGCGTAATCGAATGTCGCCATGAACACAAAACCCATCACATACGCGGGGAGCGCCAATGGCAACAGGAGCAATCGTTCAAACCAAGCCCGTCCGCAAAATTGATACGCCGTCACCAACCACGCGCATCCCACGCCGATGATGAATGTGCCAACGCCCACACCAAGCATCAATACAAAGGTATTCATGAGCATCGTGGGGAGCGTGGTCGCCCATAATTTTTGCCACAATTCGATGGTGGGATTAAAAATATTGACCACCAAGCCGATGAGGGGCAACACAATCAACAAGGCAACGAGAAGGGGTAAGATCAACGATTTCCAACGCGGGATGGTCGGAAAGGTTAAGCTAAAACTAAACTGTGGTTTGGTGAACGAAATACTGCTCATACTTGGGTGTCCTAACATGGTTATATGGTGGTATCACGAGCAAGGTACGCCTTGCCCTATATACAATATATAGGTATAGAGGCGACACAGATGTCGCCCCTGTTACCGATTTTGGATATTATTCCGTCATGCCGTAGCCGACACGTTCCAACAAATCGAGCGCGAGTTGTTGATAATCTTTGTACTCGGTGGTTGGATAGGTCAAATCGAGTTTGAATTCGCCGAATCCTTGTAAAATGGGGTGCGCTTCGGCTTCGGGATGGACAGGGAATTCAAAATTGGTGGTCGGGAAGCTGATGTCACCCGGATTTTGGACTTCTAAACTGCTCAAAAATTCCAAGAACAACACCGCATTATCATAATTCACGGCGGCGGTGGTGATGCCTGCACCCGACAAGTTGAAGAACGCGCCACGGTCTTCCTCGCCTTGATTGGGGAAGAAGAATTTGATGGGATATTCGCTATCCCCGCTCAACAGACGCGCTAAATAATAATGATTCACCACGCCCAAATCACATTCGCCCGCCAAAACCGATTCGATGATGCGCGTATCACTATCGATATAAGTGGGATTATTCGCCACCCACCCCGCGACAACCGCTTCTGCGTCTTCTTCACCGAGATGATAAATCAGGCTACTGGTCAGACTGATGGTATAAATATGAGATCCAGGGCGCATACACAGACGACCAGACCATTTTTCATCGGCGAGGGCTTCGTAAGTCGAGAGTTCGGTCACATCCACGACATCGGGGTTATACACAATCCCACGCACGCGGGCGCTCAGACCGACCCACCGCATATCGGCATCGCGCATCGATTCGGGGATGTTGGTCATCAGCACATCCGAGACAATCGGTTGCAACAAGCCTTCATCGGCGGCAATACCGAGCGTACCCGCGTCTACGGTCATGAAGACATCAGCGACAGTGCGGTCGCCTTCGGCGCGTAGGCGGTCTAACAGAGCTTGATTCGAGCCTTGCGAGACGCGCACTTCAATGCCTGTGGCTTCGGTGAATGCCGCAAACGGGGCTTCGGTGGGTCCGTAATGACGGGTCGAATACACATTCACCACACCACGATTTTGGGCGGTGGCAGGCACAACCGCGATGTTGAACATCATCAACAAAGCAGATAGCAGTAAAAGTACAGACAAACGACGCATTGATGGATAATCCTTTCATCATTTTATGAATCTGTGATAAGATTCAACTATCTCAAACAATTGCTAACTTGTATCAACCATGTGAATCTTCGCCAAAAGGACATGGTGATATGGGTTAGCAATTTTATTGTGGCATAGTTCTCAAAGGGAATCTACGAATGGGGTCAAGATTGTGATGAACGGCACACGAAAACAGGCTATTCATCATAGAAACATACGATATGCAGGGGTGATCATATGATGTTTTAGGGGGATATGAAAAAAATTTAACAGGTGTTAAATTATGCGAAGGATGCGGGTTATCCTTCGCTATCACGATTTAGATTTGCAAAATTTGGCGCACGACCATTTGTAATTCTTCGGGTTTGTAGGGTTTGATGATATACCGGTCAACATCACGCAAGCGCCCAATCAGGCGATTGGTGGCATCGCCATAAGCCGTTGTCACCACAATGGGTATCGTCTTGGTCTCTTGATATTTTTTGATGATGTCTAAAAATTCCCACCCCGTCATACCGGGCATCCCAATGTCGAGAATGATGAGATCTGGCAGGCGATTTTGCTCCATAAAGGTGATGGCATTTTCTGCCGATAAGCAAATGGTGACATCAATCCCAATCCGTTGCAGAATATGCGACCCCAATTCGGCTAAATAATCGGCATCTTCAATAAATAAGACCAACGGCTTCAGCGTACTTTCGTGTGACATCGTATTAGTTCCTTCGCTTGTTTTGGGATGTGTTCTGAATGATTTTAGATGATGAATGAACACATCCGCTAGTAAGAATAATACACCTTTTTGCATCCTTTACATTGCAAAATCTCTTTTACAAGCGTTTTAATTCGGTTTGGATGTCGCCTCGTAGCGAATGATTAATTTTTCACCCAGTCGGATAACATCACCTGATGCGATCAGTTTGACCCGTTTTAACGGTTCATCATTCAGAAACGTGCCGTTTTTTGAGCCTAAATCTTCCACCGTAAAACCATCTAAGGTATGCACAATACGGACATGATGACGACTAATATCGGGCATATCCAAAACGATGTTATTCGTGGTATCGCGCCCGATAGTGATGACCGAATTTTCCATAGCATACGCCACACGCCCCGCCCCACTATCGATGATCAGGCGATGTTCTTGTACGCTCGGCACATTAACAATGGTTTTCATCTCTTGCGAAATGCGGATGCTATCGGGGTTGTAATTGGTTTGTGCCTCTTTGACCAATTCGATTAAATCATCCCATGCGCGGGTTTGAGTGAAATCGAGGCATTTTAGCACCAATAATCGACGTGGAATTTGTGCCTCTTTGAATAACACAGGGATAACAGGCACGCCAATCCCCAACGCAAATGACCATTCGTATGTCACCTGTGCCGATTGCAACGAGTCGGGCGTGAGGATGAGAATCATCACAAATGACGCGCCAATGGCATTATCGATGCCATGATGCCACACTTCATCGAGATAGCCTGCTCTAGCGGGGTCTATCCACACCTCAAAACCCGCTTTTTGTAATTCTTGTTGGGTACTATAAGCAAAAGGGGCATCTTCTTCTAAGTACGATAAAAATATGTGTGCCATATTGGATAATCTACCTTTTTTGAAAAGATATATGCTTTGATTATAACATCAATAACGGTGATAGAGTGCAATCTGTTACACCCGATAATTGGGGGATTTTTTTGTGGCTGATATACGAGGCTATGTGTAATGGACGACTAGCACGCAGTGCGTATGTCGTCCACAACTATACTCCATACTTATTGACTAACTTGCATGATTGCGCCCTTACAGACAAATCTCGTTTTTCACATGCGGAAAACGCCGTATTGGGTATCGGTTATCGGTTGATTCAAACACGCGCTCAACGCCAATCCCAACACACGGCGCAGATGAAGCGGGTCTATCACCCCATCATCCCACAGACGGGCAGATGAATAATACGGCTCACCCTCGCGTTCATATTTATCTAAAATCGGTTGCTTGAACGCCGCCTGTTCTTCGGGGGTCATATCGGGCAGACCAGACCGTGCCAATTGGTCACGTTTAATCGTCAGCAACACATTGGCGGCTTGTTCCCCGCCCATCACGCTAATACGTGCGTTAGGCAACATCCATAAAAAGCGCGGTGAATATGCCCGCCCACACATGCCGTAATTGCCCGCGCCAAAACTCCCGCCGATGACCACCGTCAATTTTGGCACATCGGCGTTGGCAACCGCGTGAACCATCTTCGCGCCGTCTTTGGCGATTCCGCCCGCTTCGTATGCCTTACCGACCATGAACCCCGTGATGTTTTGCAGGAACAACAACGGAATTTTGCGCGATGTACACAACTCGACAAAATGCGCCCCTTTCAGCGCCGATTCGCTGAACAGCACGCCGTTATTGCCGATAATGCCGATAGGATACCCCTCGATTCGGGCGAAACCCGTGACCAGCGTTGTGCCATAATTGGCTTTGAATTCGCGGAATTTGCTCCCATCGACCAGACGAGCGATGACCTCGCGCACATCATAACTTTCGCGGAAGGTGGTAGGCAAAATACCATATAAATCTTCTGGTGGATACAACGGCGCTTCGGGCGCGGTGACATCCAACGAAATTTGTTTTTTTCGATTGAGCGTAGCGACAATCCCACGAACAATTTCGAGGGCGTGCATATCATCTTCGGCATAATGGTCTGCCACGCCCGATTGATGGGTATGGACATACGCGCCACCCAATTCTTCGGCGGTGACATCTTCACCTGTGGCGGCTTTGACCAATGGCGGACCGCCCAAGAAAATTGTGCCTGTGCCTTTGACGATGACCGTCTCGTCCGACATAGCAGGCACATACGCGCCACCCGCCGTACAACTGCCCATCACACACGCGATTTGTGGGATTTTTTGGGCGCTCATCCGCGCTTGGTTATAAAAAATGCGCCCAAAATCATCCACATCCGGGAACACCTCATCTTGCATGGGCAAAAATGCCCCGCCACTATCCACCAAGTAGATACACGGCAGGTTATTTTCGAGTGCGATTTGTTGCGCCCGTAAATGTTTTTTGACCGTCATCGGATAATAACTTCCCCCTTTGACGGTGGCATCGTTGGCGACAATCAGACATTCCACCCCACTCACGCGCCCAATCCCCGTCACAATGCCCGCGCATCGCGCTTCACCATCGTACATTTCCCACGCCGCAAACGGGGCAATCTCTAAAAATGGGCTATTGGGGTCGAGCAGGGCGTTGATGCGGTCACGCACAAACATCTTGCCCTGTTCGCGGTGACGTTGTTGATATTTTTCGCCACCACCTTCATACACCCATGCCAAACGGCGATGGAGTTCCTGAGCCAATTCACGATGATAAGCACTGTTGCGTAAAAATTGTTCCGAATCGCGCTCAATATGCGTCTCTAAAATATCCATAAGCTACTCCTAAAAAATTTATTTTTGAATATCACGCCAAAAGCATAACCTGTTTGACGCAAAAACGGTATACAAAGAAATACCTCTTTATAAGTTTTTATGATTAGAAGCACACATTTGCGAGTAGAATAAACATATCAGCGTGTGTAGGATATATATATTCAGTCTTATCAGAATCAGGATAATCACTATGACAAAATATCATCTGCGTTATTTTTGGGGGGCATTCGCATTTTTATTCGTATGTCTGACCCTCATCACCGCGCCCGCAACCGCGCAAACACCCACCACACCACAAACTTTTAAGGTGATTGTGGGTGTGAATGCGCCGTTCCGCCCAGAAGGGGAATTAGCCAGCGCCAATGCGGTCACATGGCAACGCTTCAGCATCGCCAATCGGCAACGCATGTTATTAGATGCGTTACGCCAGATGAATATCTCGGTGAATGACATCAAACGCTTTCAGACCATCCCCTTTTTGGCGCTCGAAGTGGATGCGGCGGGGTTATTAGCATTGCAACTCGACCCGAATGTGACGGAAATCCGCGAAGACCGCATTTCGCGGATAGATACCAGTAGCGCCAATACGGTGGTGAATGTTCTGCCTGCATGGAATGGTGGATTAACTGGAAGTGGCTATGCCGTTGCTATTTTGGATACGGGCGTGGATTTTAACCATCCGTCATTGACCAATAAACGGCTTGCAGAAGCCTGTTTTAGCACCAATTACGCCCCCCATTTGGCAACCAGCGCCTGCCCCAATGGGACAGACACACAAACAGGATTCGGGGCATCGTATCCCAAATTGCCTCCACAATGTAATGATGGATGCGACCACGGGACGCATGTGGCGGGCATCGCCGCGGGCAATGGCGCGGGTCAGGGCGGTTCGCATGAAAATTTTCGTGGGGTTGCCCCTGGCGCGATGTTGATTGGTGTGAATGTGTTTTCGATTTTTAACGACACATCATTCTGTGGCGGACCGGCATTTACACCTTGTACCGCCAGTTATGATAGCGACCAACTGCGTGGTTTGGAGCATGTGTATAGCCTTCGGACAACCTATAATATCGCCTCTGTGAACATGAGTTTGGGCGGTGGAAGTTATACAGAAGTGTGCGATTGGGCGGCATCATCTGGTTATTTGAACGCGGTGAGCAACCTCAAATCAGCACGCATCGCGGTGATTGCCGCTTCTGGAAATGAAGGTAATACAAACGGCATGAGCGCACCTGCCTGTCTGAGCAATGTCATCAGTGTTGGCGCGACAACAGATGCCGATGTGGTGGCAAGTTTCTCTAATAGCGATACCTTCTTAGATTTACTCGCCCCTGGCGTGAGCATTACATCAACAGTACCGGGTAACACTTATCAGACTTGGAATGGCACATCTATGGCGACACCCTATGTCGCAGGGGCATGGGCGATTATGCGCCAAGCGTACCCAACCGCATCAGTAGATTTTATCTTGAATCAACTCAAAACATATGGCGTGCCTGTTTTAGATGGTCGGAATGGCATCACTACACGGCGCATCAATATCGGCAATAGCATCCCAACACCGGGCGAAATTTATTTCGCCACATCCAGCAGTTCACAGTCAGAAGGATTGAGTCATAGCGTCTCAATTAGTTTATCGCTCGGCAGTGGTGTGATTAACCTCCCTAGCCCATTCACCGTCAATTTGACATATGGTGGGACAGCAATTCGTAATACCGATTATACTGCACCCAATTCGATTACATTTACGCGCAGTGGCGGATGGGCACCGAATACCACATATCCATCTGAAGCCACTATCCAATTGCAAATTTTGAACGATGATGTCATAGATCCCGGTCGTACCATCATCATTACGTTGAATGCACCTAATGGTGTACCTGTGACGGTGGATATGCCGAGTACGCACACGGTGACAATCATCAACACCAACATTCAAGCCACAGGTGTGATTAATTTCAATAGTAGCGGTGTTAACGCAGGTGAGTATGGTGAGTATGGGTTTGCCAATAACATCTTAATACCCGTCACCATGACGGTCATCAACGGCACGCCCAATATTAGCGGTACGGTCAATTTTAATATTGTCTATGGTGGCACTGCCGTACAAGGGGTAGATTATACTGCGCCGACTAGCATCGCATTTGATGGCACGAATTTTGGCGCGGGGACACACACTGTTTTTGTCCCTGTGAACATTTTGGCACGTTCTGGATTACAAGGCACACGTCAAATCACGATGGCATTACAAGAACCGCCTCATGTGCATGTCGGATTGGGCATCACACAACCGAATACGAGTGTAACTATCATCGAAGGCACACAAATCCGCATGACCGAAAACGAATTGCGTTATGAAATCATGGCGTTGTTGGGCGCAGAAAATAGCATCAATTCGGTCTTGCCCGATTTTATCGCGGGGAGTGGCATGAACATGGTCGTCATTTTGAATGATGGCACAGTCGGCACGGTGAGCATCATGATGACCAGCCAAAACGGGGCGCATCGTGTGATTTTGGGCGCGATGACGGTGAATGGTGCGCCCGCGCCGAGCAGTTTTGTGAATGTGGTGAATGCAGAATTGCCTAATTTGATGATTGGCGCAGTGAATAATTTCTTAATCGCCCGCACAGGCGGTAGCCAACGCTTGGAACTCACACAGGTGGCGGAGAGCGAATTGATATTCAGCTATCTGCCATAGGCATTTTGTGGCGGACATACGAGGCAAAAGCCTTTAGTCCGCCATTACACAATCATGTTATTGTCGGGTCGTGGGGGATGAGGCGCTTGGCACGCGCTTCGTCCCTTTTTGCATCATCCATCTGGTTATTTTGCCGATACGCTTCTGCCCGCGCCAGCAACAATTCGGCATACACGCCCATGATCGTCAAACCTTCGGCATCGGTCATACTTGGCGAGGCTAAAATCATCGCAGGGGTATCATCCGATAAGCCATATTGCGCCTCTAACAGGCGAATCGCTTGGCTATAATGCGCGATTGCTATCGCATAATCCCTTCCCGTCAAGGCAAAATCGCCCGACCAACGCGCCCATATCCATTTTTGCGGGAGCGTATTCAACAAGGCTAACCCCGCCTTAAAATCGCCCTGTTTTTGATAGATAAACAACAACGACTCGGTTAAACGGTCATGATTGGGATATTGGCTAAGCGCCGTTTGTAAGATGGCACGTGCGTTGGCGAGTTCACCAAGCCGATAGTGTATCATGGCATGTTTGATATAATCAGTCGGCAAAAAATCGGGCAGGCGATGATACTCGCTCAGGGCGTGGCGCAGATCAGGTTCATCACCATGCGCCAATACATCTAACCATAAGCGAATCATCGCTTCATAATCGGGGTCATCAGAATTGGGGTTGCCCAAAAAATAATCGGCTAAAACCTGTTTGGCATCATCTAATTCGCCTGTTTGCAAAAAGGTATTTGCCAATTGTAACCGAGAATATGCCATATCTTACCCGTTCACCGTGATAGAATGAGTCTCTAATTGTTTATCGGTGATGAGGGGCAACTCGACCGTGAAGCAAGTGCCTTTTGCCTCTTCGCTCTCTACGGTTATGATGCCACCGTGTAATTCGACAATCTCTTTGGTGATAGATAACCCCAAACCCGTACCTGTGTTATAATCGCTCACACGGAAAAACGGCTTAAAAATATCATGGAGCAAATTTTTGGGGATGCCGATACCCGTATCACGCACATCCAACGCCACAAAATTATCCCCGATATTATTTTTCTGCCCGATAAAACGTAACTCCACCGAAATTTTGCCCCCTTCTGGGGTGTAATTGATGGCATTGGTGAGCAAATTGGTGACGACCTGTGCGATGCGTTCGGCATCTGCCATGATAATCACGGGTTGAGGTGGCGCATGATACGATATTTTGAGCAAGCGTTTTTCGGCTTCGGGGATTTGCGTCTCGACAATTTCACGCACCAAATCCGCTAAATGCAACGGGGCGAGGCGCAAGGTGATGACCCCATGCTCAAACCGCGATACATCTAATAAATCATCGACCAATTTTCGCATCCGTTCTGTGACGGCGGTGAGGACAGGCATGTGTTTTTCGAGTGTATCGGGGCGCTTTTGGAGCAGATACAAGCGCGTTTTGATATTGGTGATGGGTGTGCGGAGTTCGTGCGATGCCGTTGCAATGAAGCGCGTCTTTTGCGCTTCGAGTTGTTTTTCGGCGCTAATATCACGCATGACAATCACAGCACCCGCAATTTCATCATCGCTGTGTGTCACACCTGTGATAACAAGGCTGGCATCGAAAATCCCACCATCTTTACGGCGCAAACGGACTTCATCTTTCCATAATCCAGAGCGAATGATACGGTCTTGAATTTGGCGCAAAAACACATCTGAATCGGTCTCATTCACCAACATTTGCTTCCAAATCCGATTCTGATTTTTGAGCCAATCTTCAGATGTATAGCCTGTTAAACGGGTCATGGATGGATTGATATACCGCGCCCGCGCCCGCCTATCTGAATACAAGACACCTTCAGTCATGGCATCTAAAATGGCGCTGAGTTGGGCGCGTTCACTTTCGAGTTGGGCGGTGGCTTCTGTCACCCGTCGGCGTAATTCAGAGGCATTCTTATTGACCTCGGCAAAGAGTTGGGCATTTTGAATCGAGATCCCCGCCTGATTCGAGAAGGTCAACAAGCGATTAGCATGACTGGATGTGAATTGATATGGATTGCGACTGGCGACCGTCAGAAAGCCGATCACACGCCCTTGTGTTTGGATGGGGACGCAAATATAGGCATGAACCCAACGGATTTCATCGATATCCATCCAATCGGCATCCCCTTCAGATTCTTGCACAACCATCGGGGTGCGCGAATCGTGAATACGGCGCAAAATCGGCAACGAATCGAGATAATAACGTTCTTTATCGGCGGGAATATCGATCGCTTCACCATTGACATAACGGCGAAAGCGCAAATGACGGATGAAAATTTCATCTTCGATGAGGATGATGCTGGCGGCATCATGTGGCGGGACAACCCGCCCCGCAAACGACAAAATGCGATCTAACACATCGTTCAGTTGTAAACTCTCGGCGAGGACGGCGGCGGCATCACTGAGTGCCTCAGAAAATTTGCGTTGTTCGCGCTCGGCATGTTCGGCTTGTTCACGCACTTGCACCTGCATCACCAAATCTTTGTTGATCTCGATGAGGTCTCTGGTGCGATTTTCGACCTCCGCCTCTAATAATTCATTGGCGCGTTGCAACGTTTCTTCTGCCAAACGGCGCTCGGTGACATCGGTACACACGCCAATAATCCGATAGCGTCCATCGCCAAGCGCGGTGATTTGCGCCTCTTCATGCAACCAACGCAATTCACCATCGGCGCGAATACAACGATATTCCTGAAAGTAATTGGTCTTGCCATCACGAATGGCTTGTGAACTGGTTTGGTACAATCGCGGCACATCTTCGGGGAATACACTGCGCCGAAAACCATCCATATAAGTCTCACCGGAATGCAGTTGAACAGGCAAAAAGCGCATCGATGCTTCTTCGCTACTGACTTGCATTTTCCACTCGAATTTACCGTCTATTTCTTCGACAATGGCATACCACAACAAACAATATGCACCACCAATGATGTAATTCACATATTCTTCGGCGCGTTTCACTTCGGTAATGTTGCGATTAATGCCGACAATCCCCAACGGTTGCCCGTTGTTATCGTAAATCGGCACGCGAGTCATGAGGATCCATGTCGGTTCTGGCGCATCCCACTGAAAACTACCCTCTTCGGTGAGCGCCATTTTACGCTCATAGAGGATATGATATTCTTCTTCTCGACGTTTTTTCACCTTTTCGGGGGGCAAATAATCGGCGTTGGTCGTGCCAATCACCACGCCATTGGGCGCACGGGGTGCGAGTCGCCTGTGCATGGCTTTGTTGACGAGGATATGCCGTCCCTCTATATCTTTGACATAAATTTCATCTGGGATATTATCAATTAACACGCGCAACAATTCGCGTTCTTCATTGAGGCGTGTCTCGATTTTTTGGCGCTCGGTAATTTGCTCTAACAGTTGATGATTCACCAACATCAGTTGCGCGGTGCGTTCTTGGACACGCTTTTCGAGTTCATCGGCATGACGGCGAATGGCTTCATGCAATTTTGCGTTTTGAATGGCGATGCCTGCTTGGTTGGCGAATGCCATCAATTGGTCGGCATGAACTTGTGTAAAGCGATTCGGCTCTGGATAATCCATGTTGATGAAACCAATCACCTCGCCTTCAACGATGATGGGCGCACCAATATACGATTTTATCCATGACGTTTGCCCTAAATGCAACCATTGGGGATAGGCTTCTACATCGGGTATGACTATCGGTTTATGATGCTGAATCATCCATATTAAATTACTGGTATGGCTAACCTGAATACGCAGATTATCTAAATAATCAGTTGGGGACAAAAATCCATCATAACCAATATATTTGGATATACGCGCCACATCGCCATCAATTAACATGATGCTTGCCAATGGCGATGGCAGAACCCGCGTCACGATCTCCAAAACCCGCGTCATCACCTCATCCATATCCAATGTGCTGTTTAGGGCGGCGGCGGTATCGCGCAGGGCTTCGGCGAGTTTACGTTGTGCATCTTCTTCGGCTTTGATTTGCTTTTGGCGGGTAATATCGCGGACGATATTCAGCAACGCCCGCCGCCCCTCATACGTAAAAATTCGGCTACTCACTTCTGAGGGATAGACAGTGCCGTCTTGGGCTTTATAACCAATTTCAAAGATGAAATGTCCATTGGTACTCAGTTGTTCAACGGCTTTGGCTTGTTCGCCATTCTGATCAGCCAAAAGCACCTCAACATCAAAGTAGGTCATCTGCGAAAATTGCTCGCGGGAATATCCCAGCCAACGCACCGCCCGCCGATTGACATCCAAAAAGCGCCCGGTCGCCATATCCACAATGAAAATCGCATCGTTGGCAGAATCAAACACATGGCGATATTTTTCTTCTGCCAGTTGAGCTTCGCTGGTGGGGATATTCGCGCCTGTCATACGCTGATACATCATCTGATGTTTCATCAGGAGCATATTTTTTAACCGGCGACGCATCAACTCGGGTGGTGTGGTGAATGTCAGGCAATCATCCACACTGCCCGATAGCGCAAGGCTCACAGCCGATGAAGAGTCGGTTTGTGTGAGGGCGATAATCACCCCATCTACACCACAGAGTTGACGCAATTCGACATATAAACCCTGGGTTACACCTGTGAGTGTGCTATCGATGATGATGACTTCGGGGTGATCGCGCTTAAAGAGGTCTAAACCCTGTTGGGTAGAGGTTGCAATATGCAATTTTTCGATGTGTGCATCGAATACATCTGTGATAATTTGTTGATGAGATTCATCATCACTCATCAGCAACAAATTGATCAGCTTAAGGTTAGATGTGGTCATCATGAAAATTTTGCCATATCATCGTACATTGAATATTGATTATTACGCAAACTCATCCAGTTTGCAACAAAATACATTGCCTAGCCCGATCGACTCATAAATCTGTCCCTGATATATCGGTTCGCAATTCGTACGGTTTTTGGTCGCTACGGGCGAGTGTTTTGCCCCGCGCTTTGGGGTTGCCAACCACCGGACTAATCCCTTTACGGCGCAATTCCAAATTAATCATCTCGTCTAGTTTACGCTTATCTTTACTGCTCACATACGCCAATTCATCGGCGCGGGTTAAGGCATACGGATACGGATTATTCCCCTGCATGGTCGATTGTGCCAGCAACAACGCATGGAGGTCATTGAGGGCTTGCGGGTCTCGTGCCACCCACATCGGCACATCCACACGGGCGATATTACTTTTGATAGGTGTACCGACTTTGATATAGAAAAACGCGATTTCATGACTCGGATTGACCATTTTATACGCGAAGTTGCGGGGCGAATTTTGCACCATGACGGCGCTTCGCTCGCCAATTTTGAGGATATTCTTGAACAGGTGAATATCGCGCAAGCCTTCTAAATCGCCACCCTCTTTCAATTCACGAGCGCGGGCATGAATTTCTGCCTCATCTTTCAGACTCATCAAAAATAACAGGCGCAATATCACCCGACTACGGACGGGGTTATCTACATACCCCGCCAACGACACGCGCACCCCATTGGCTTGGACATCATACAGGTGTTGCAACGCGCCGTGATACTCTTTGACCAGTTGCTTGCCCCCTGTGACATCGTTATTCGCGCCGAACATCAATTGATTATCATAGAGGGCGATCATCGGCACGCGAATTTTTCGGCTGGTCTCCCACGCCATTTGTGCCAATGTCTGCATTTCTAACACAGTACGGCGGGCATCTATCGTCCGATTCGAGACGACTCGCCCATCTGCATCATGCACATAATCGCGGTGATACACCAATTTGGGCAACGTCTGCGGTTGCGGGACGTGCGATGTGCCGTGATGATAAGTGAATACGCCGATATTGAGCAAATAAAAATGGACAGGCGATTGTTCATACGGATAAATTTGCGACCCATCCACGGCGATAATCGTAGCGCGTTCTGGCAATGGTGGCGCGGGATGGATGAAATTCATCGGCACGTCATACGGTTTTTCGAGTGGGGATGCACCGCGATACCCACTGATATGTTTACGCACAAAATCGATGCGTTCACGAATCGCGTCTAAATCGCCCATATTGGCGAAGCGTTCTTTGGCGATTTCGAGTTTGTCGGTCAGGTCAAAATCGAGCTGGTCAATCATCGCGCCCATTTTATAAACCTGTTCCGATAATTTGCTAAATTCGAGTGTCATTTATCAATTACCTCTCTGGCTTTATCCACGCCCAACCACAAGACACCCGCCCCTTGTGGGGTCATTTTGAGATGGAGCGCATCGGGCAGACCGTCTAGTGTGTCGAGCGGGATATAAAATGTTTGGTGGCGTTCTATATGCAAATTGGCGTTGAGCAACGCCTCATGGCGGGTATACCAATCAGGATCGTGGATGATGCACACCATTGCCAATTCAGACCGCATAGACAGCAAATTAAAAACCGCCCCTGTGGGCAATAGTTGCGCCCGCCCATCTGCCAACATCATCCGCATATCGGCAATCGGCGCTTCATCCATGAAATAATATGGGTTATCTGCCCCACCCCACGCGGGATATTCGGGGATACCAAATAATTCCTCGCCAAATTCGCGCAAAAATTGATGCGTCAGCGACCATTCAGCTTCTGCCCAGTCTAATTTTTGCGGTTGAAACACAAACGCGGGCAATACATGATACAACCCCGCATTCACGCCCATCTCGTATGACCGTTGGCAAAAGATAAACCGATACGCCCCGTCATGATAAAACACGACCAGCGCCGCCAATCCAACCGTACTCGCCCGTCCCGCACCATGCCATAACCATTGATGGGCGGGAATTTTTTGGTGCAGGGTCTGGCGCATGGGCATGTTGGATATGCGACCATCGGCATAGGCACGAATTTCTTGGTCGAGCGCATCACACGTTGCCAGCATATCAAAATAATACCCCAATTGTCCGTGTAACACATCACCATCCAACGATTTTAGGGCGTAACATAAGCCATTGGTCAACGGGCGTGATTGTCTGAGCCGATGCAAATGATCGTGATCATAGAACGCAAAATCGCCGATATAATGAGGCGTAAAATCGCCGAGTAGACATTCGACATCCAACCCCTGAATCGGTCTGACTGCCACAGGATAAGCCTGATTATCACGCACATGTAACACATCGCCATACTGACGGCGCAAATAATCGGTCAAGCGAGCATGTGAAGCGGGTGTCAGCCAATCAACGGGCATGAACACCCCACTTTTGCATGATATAAATCAGCGTGCGCGAGATCATCTGATACGATTGCCGATGATACCCACCCCCCAAGACCATCACCAACGGGATGCCCAAATTGACGATCGTCTCAATCACAAATTTATCCCGTTCAAAAATGGCGACTTCTGATAAACGTAACCCGCCCAACATATCATGTTCGTAGGGGTCTGTGCCTGCGATATAAAAGGCGATGCTCGGTTTTTTGGCACGTCTGAGGGCTTCGGGCAATTTATGATAGAGCAAATCCAGATACATGCTACTGTTGCAACCCGAATTGAGCATGATGCCATAATCGATCCGTTCTTGGGCGAAATGATCATTCGGGTAAATGGCGGCGTTATACATATCAAATAAAAAAGCATAATTTTTATCTCTGAAAACACGACTGTTACCGTTGCCCTGATGGGCATCCAAATCGATGATGACAGCTTGCGATTGCGCCGAAATCGCCCCTTTTTGATGAAGCGATTCGATGGCGATGGCAACATCGGCATACAAACAAAAGCCCTCGCCACGATCGGCGCTGGCATGATGATAGCCCCCGCCCAAATTGATGGCGATATGGTGCGTCATGGCTAGTTCCGCCGCCATGACAGTGCCTTGTGTGGCGTATTGCATGGGCTTGAGCAGGTGCGTTTCGACCATGCCATACGGAAACGGTGCGATAATCGGCATCTCGATGGCGCGGGCGATATAATGCGTAGAGCATAATTCGTTCAGATATTCGGGGCTATGCACACGTAACAAATCGTGAACCTCTATCGGCGTAGTCGGACGGATAGTATGCGTTTCTAACACATCACCAAGCGAATGTTTGGCATCGTGCCAAGCACGGCTATATTTACGTGTATCAAACGGGTGCAATTTTTCCAGACCCATAAAGTGAATATCATATTCTTCAGAAAACACGACTTTAGGTTGAATGGGCGACATGACAATAATCTCAATCTAAACGTTTAATTCTCAACATTTTATATCATTATAACGTGTTTCGCGTGATTTTTCTCGCAACTTGCGTTATGATTGATGCGTATATGCTTACAAGGGAAAGACAACACGACCGTGTTAGATGAAACCATCAGCCAATGGGTGAACGCCGCCCTGAATGGCGACCAAGAGGCTTTTGCAGAATTGCTGTATACCTTTCAAGATGCGGTATATAACTTGTGCTATCGCCTATTGGGAGAACGCACCGAGGCAGAAGATGCCACACAAGAGGCATTCCTCAAAGCCTATTACAACTTAGCTCGCTACGACCATGAACGGTCATTCAAGACATGGGTGCTTTCGATTGCGTCCAATCATTGTATCGACCGCCTGCGGAAACGACGCATGAGTTATGTATCTATCGATGAGAGCATCCCCGCCACGTTATCGTTGGCGAGTGATGACCCCGAACCTGAACAAGCCCTACTCGGTCATGAGCGCAGTCAGCTCATCCAAGCCATGCTCAACGATTTGCAACCCGATTATCGGGCGACAGTTGTTCTGCGCTATTGGTACGATTATTCGTATGCCGAAATTGCCGAGATTTTGGGCGATACCGAAAGTGCTGTCAAAAGTCGGTTGTATCGCGCACGACAATTGTTAGCCGAAAAAATGACCACCCCTAGCGATGAAGATTTACGCAATTCGCTAGAAGAACGGATATAACTGTATGGAACGCAAACAACAACTCATGCAAGAATCGCTCGATGAAGCCCTGAACCCAGCCACGTTGGCAGAATTGAGGGATATGCTCTCGCAAAGCCCGCAAACGGCGGATGAATATCACCGTTTGCAAAAAGTCGATGAAATGCTCCGTGTTGCCCCCTTTGAACGCGCCCCCAAACGGTTGGCATTGACCATCATGGCGCGAATCGCGCAGTCTGTCCAAGAACAAACCCAACCAACCAGCGAGATTGATATGGCAACGCTCCAAGTAGCCGTACAATTGGTGACTGTCGCCACGTTGCCCCTGTTGGTTGGCGCGGGGTATATGCTCCTCAATTCGCAAACCGACCCCGAAGCGATTGAGGTGGTCATTGAACAAGTGGCGATTATGCTCATCATGGTCATGAATGTGATTGAGGTGATGATAGACGAAGCCAAAGAAACCGCTCATGAAGATCCCGAAGCGGCATTAGCGATGTTGACATTGCTCCCAACAACCTTGTTAACCATCGTAGGCGAAGTTTTGGGGATTCACGACAAAGAGGCATAATCGTTTATGCTTCTTCGGGTTCATCCTGACTCATACCTTCGCGTTCCATACATTCAGCAATCCATTTATCTGCGTCAATGCGCGATATAAACAAGACATGCTCGGCTTTGGTACGAAATGATAAAAATGGGCTGATTAAAATTTTAGCCAAGCGATTGACAAATGAATTCGATACCACCGTTGCAACATACAATTTTTCGCGGTGCCACGGTGCCGCCCCTAAAACCTCACGAGCGCGTTTTGCACTATAGGGTGTGAGATTGGTATTGGGGTGGCTTAAATCATCTATCAAAAAAAATGCACCCTCTTCTGGCATGTCTTTGATGGTTTGAATGACCAAATCTGCCCAAACATCTACCGCTTCGTTCAAATTGTTCCCCTGGGTTTGGATGATAACCAAACGACGGTTGTGTCGCCATTCACGGGTAACACCATAATCATAATTTTCGATGACTTGTGGCATGATTTTTATCCTCATCATCATATTCTTTAGGCATATCATAGCATCATTTGCTATAATAGAGCACGGTTACTGACCATTTTACAACCGAATTAGGAAACTGAGGGCAATCTTGAAAACTGTAACACATGAATTAGAACTGTTATCAATCAACACCATTCGCACATTGGCGATGGATGCCGTGCAAAAAGCCAATAGCGGTCATCCGGGTTTGCCGATGGGCGCGGCAACTATGGCATATACGCTGTGGCATTATCACCTCCGTCATAATCCCACCAATCCCAATTGGGCAAATCGTGACCGATTCGTCCTGAGCGCAGGTCATGGCTCGATGTTGCTGTATGCGTTACTCCATCTGACGGGTTATGATTTATCGTTGGATGAAATCAAAAACTTCCGTCAATGGGGCAGTAAAACACCCGGTCATCCCGAAGCACATATCACCCCAGGCGTAGAGACGACAACGGGTCCGCTTGGACAAGGTGTAGCCAATGCCGTGGGCATGGCGTTGGCAGAAGCGTATCTGGCGAATTATTTCAATCGCCCCAATCATGCCATTATTGATCATTACACCTATGTCATCGCAGGTGATGGTGATTTGATGGAGGGCGTTTGTATGGAAGCCTGTGCGTTGGCGGGGCATTGGGGGTTGGGCAAACTCATCGTGCTGTACGATTCAAATGATATTACGCTGGATGGTGAAGCGAGTATGACCTTCACCGAAAATATCCGCGCCCGTCATGAAGCGTGGGGCTGGCAAGTGATTGATGTGGCAGATGGTAACGATGTTCAAGCTATCAACACAGCGATAGAATCTGCCAAAGCCGACACATCGCGCCCTAGCATCCTGATTATCAAAACCGTTATCGGTTATGGTAGCCCTAACAAAGCAGGGACGAGTAAGGCGCACGGCTCGCCATTGGGCGCGGATGAAATCGCGCTGACCAAACAGGCGTATGGGTGGAATTATGAACCGTTTCACATCCCACAAGAGGCGCTCGACCATTTCCGTACGGCGGTGCAACGCGGTATCGCCGATGATGCCATGTGGCAAGCCAAACTCATGGCGTATCGCGCCACCCATCCCGATTTAGCCAAACAACTCGAATCCGTCTTGGCGGGCGAATTGCCCGATGGTTGGGATGCCGATTTACCCACCTTCCCCATTGATAAACCCATCGCTACGCGCAACGCCTCTGGCAAGGTGCTAAATGCCATCGCCAAACAGATTCCGACTATGATAGGTGGTGATGCCGATCTCGCAGGAAGCACCAAAACGCTGATCGATGGTGCGGGCAATACGGGTCATCATCACCCAACCGCCCGTAATGTGCGCTTTGGCGTGCGCGAACATGCTATGGGCGCAATTGTGAATGGCTTGGCATTGCATGGTGGCATTTTACGCCCCTATAGCGCCACATTTTTGACCTTCAGCGATTATATGCGTCCCGCAATCCGTTTAGGCGCACTCATGGGCTTGCCCGCGATTTATGTCTTCACGCATGATAGCATCGGGCTTGGTGAAGACGGTCCCACCCACCAACCGATTGAACAGGTCATGAGCCTGCGCCTGATACCCGATTTATATGTGTTCCGTCCTGCCGATGCCAACGAGACGGTTGCGGCGTGGCAATCTGCCGTGTTGATGGGCAAACCGAGCGCGTTGATTTTCACCCGTCAAGATTTGCCCGTATTGCCCGACCCCGAACACATCCAAACAGGCACGGCACACGGGGGATATATCCTCGCCGATAGCGAAGGCACACCGCACGTCATCCTCATCGCCACAGGGAGCGAAGTCGCGTTGGCGATGGATGCGTATCATCACCTGCGCCAAGAGGGTGTCAAGGTGCGTGTGGTCTCGATGCCGTGTTGGGAATTATTCGATGAGCAAGATGCGGCATATCAAGAAAGTGTGTTGCCCAAGCGGGTCAAAGCGCGGGTGAGCATTGAGGCGGGCGTGACCACGGGTTGGCAAAAATATGTCGGTATAGACGGCGTGGCTATTGGCGTTGACCATTTCGGCGCATCTGCCCCGTATGAACGGCTCTATCAAGAATTTGGGCTGACGGTTGGGCGGATTGTGGATGTGGCGAAGGGATTGCTGAAATAAATCAGTTGGCAATTTTTGAAGGCGGATATACGAGGCAATAGCCTCGAATCCGCCCATACACGGGCAAAAAATTGATCCACCCTTTGAAAATATGGCATTTGTACGGGACGATTAGCGCGAAGCGCGTATATCGTCCCTAATATCACATGATTTGTAATTGTTATAACCGATTTAACTCCGGACAAGCCTTTCTGCCCGTCCCTTATTGTGTAACCTGCATTATGCCGATTCGGACATATCACCTTCTTCAAGCGTGTCATCATCTTTTGCTTGCCACATCTTTTTGGCGAGGTCGGTATACAGGATACCATCTAAATGGTCAATCTCGTGCTGGAAGACTCGCGCCTGCCAACCTGTTGCCTTGATGCGAAATTCTTTGCCATACCGATCTTGACCTGTGACAACAACGGTCTCGTAGCGTTCCACTTCGCCATAATATCCAGGGATAGATAAACAGGCTTCAATGCCGTCTACGACCGCTTTGCTGGTCTTGATAATTTTGGGGTTCGCTACCACATACACAACACCCGCTTGGTCGCCATATTCTTCTTTACTTTGCTCATCATCGGGCAAGCGCACCACAATCAACCGTTGGCTAACCCCGATTTGAGGCGCGGCAAGCCCAACACCGGGCGCGTTTATCATGGTTTCTATCATATCATCTACCAATTGTTGAAAATTTTTGTCGAAATTGGTGACTTTTATGGCTTTCTTCCGCAAAATGGGATGTTCTACTTTGACAATCGGTAACAATGCCATGCGTTAATCCTTTCTCTTCTCATCCACTAGCCAATAGGTGAGCGTCATGCCCTTGCCTTTGACATCGATTAAACCCCGTTTTTCGAGTATAAAATCATCTTTGAGTAATTGATAGGCGCGGTCTGTCACTTGTATCTTACCCGCTTGCCCTGTCGATTCCATGCGACTCGCCGTGTTGACCACATCACCCCATAAATCATACGATAATTTAGTCGTGCCGATAATCCCCGCCACCACATGCCCGCTATCAATGCCGATACGCAATTCCAAATCGATGCCCACATGGTCATTGATGACATTCATCATGTGCATCATCGCCAATGCCAATTTGCCAATCCGTTGGGCATGATTTTCGCCCGAATCGAGGACACCCACCACCACCATATAGGCATCGCCGATGGTCTTGATTTTTTCGGCTTGATGTTGTTTGGTCATCGAATCGAAGGTCGAAAAAACGGTGTTGAGGATTTCCATCAATTGGCGTGGTGATAACGCCACTGTGAGGGGGGTGAATCCGACCAAATCGGCGAATAACACCGTTGCGCTTTCATGATACTCAGCGATGATGCTTTCGCCCGCTTTAAGACGCTCGGCGATGGGGCGTGGCAACACATTCAGCAAGACATTATCGGCTTTATCGCGCTCGATCGCCAGTTGTCTATTGGCTTCTTGCAGGCTCAATTCGAGCTTTTTGCTCTGGGTTACATCTTGAATACTGACCGCCGCGAAAGAATCCTCTTGTTCAGATAACCCGCCAAATGGGTTGATGGGTTGAAAATGAATGTCGAAATACGTGTCGAGTTTATCATCCCGACATTCGGCATGGTATTCCATACCTTGCATCAGTTTTTCTTTGGCGGTCTCCCATATCGCACCTAATTTTGCGCCCGCATCACGATAAACTTTGCCTAACAAATGGCTGATATGTAACCCCTTGGCTTGATATGCCGATGACAAGCGCCAATTTTCGACCACACCATTCGCCCGTAAAACTTTACCCTCACGGTCGAGCAAGCATATCAGTTGCACGATCGAGTCGGTGGTAGCTTCCCAAATTTGCTTGGAGCGTTCTGTCTGCAAAATGAGGTCACGCATCCGATTTTCGAGTTCGATAATCCGCACGCCAATGGCGATACGCGCTTCGAGTTCATTCGAGTTAAACGGACGGGTGATAAAATCATCCGCACCAGCGCCCAAGCCTGTGATGACGGCATCGCGTTCTTGCCTGCCTGTGAGCATGATAATATAGCGATACGGCTCTTGGAACTGCTCCCGTATAGCGCGTATCAATTGGATGCCGTCCATGCGGGGCATCATCCAATCGACCACCAGCAATTGAATCGTTTGCTGATTCATAATCTCTAAGGCTTCGTAACCGTCTCGTGCCGTTAAAATGGTATAGCCCGAATAACTCAGCAGGCTTTCAATCAGATTCAAGTTGATTTCTGTATCATCTACTACCAGAATAGTCGTCATATCGTTACTCACTTAACATAATAAGGCATATTGTACCGCAAAAAAGGTTATCGCATGAGTCAAAAATTTCCATATTTGTTAGGGATATTATCCCCTGTACCGCCGTATAATTTCGCCCTGATGATAAATCTGCTAGGGCGTTATACCCATCCCGTCATGGAATTTGCCCATGCCGATAGGTATTGGCGCACCCTACATCATGGTGAGGGGTTGGTGATGGTCAGAGTTGAAAGCAAGGGTGATACTCATAACCCCCAATTACAGGTCTGGGTGATGAATGCCAACACGCCGATTGATAAAACTGAATTACTGCGTCAAGTGGCGCATATCCTATGTATAGACCTTGATTATGCCCCATTTTACGAATTTGCCAAATCGCACCGACCATTATGGTCTGTTGTTGAGCCGATGATTGGGTTGCATTGGTTACGCACCCAAACCGCATTCGAGGCGCTCATGCACACCATCATCGAGCAACAAATCGCATGGGTGGCGGCGCAAAAAGCCCAACGCTGGTTGGTGGAATGGGGTGGTCATTTTTTAGAAGCCGATGGTCTACGTGGATATGCCTTCCCAACACCCGCCCAAATCGCACAGGCGACTACAGACGACCTGACCCCGCTCAAAATCACATTTAAGCGCATGAATGTGATGATAAGCATCGCCCACATGATAACCACACACAAACTCGACCTCGAAGCGATTTTAGGCATGACGGCGCACGAAGCGTATGATATGTTGATCAACATCAAAGGCATCGGACATTGGACGGCATCGTGGACGCTCCAACGCACATTGGCGGTGCATCATGTGGTCGGGCATAATGATGTGGCGCTCCAAGCGGCAGTCGCACGTTATTTTTTCGGGATAGACGGCAAAGTATCGCCACAAGCCACGCTCGACACGTTTAATCAATATGGCGATTACGCCGCCCTCGCCGCTAATTATACGATTATGCGCTGGATTTTCGACAAATATTGAACCAATTCGTCCACACCTGCGTATTCTGTATCAAGAGACAGGAGATAATATCTAGGTATTGATTTTGTGTACGAAGATATACAAGTGTGTGCAAATGGCATCCATTCATGATGTGAACAAAAATTTGCATATTCATAAACTCACACAGCACAATGGATAGAAAATAAGTTTGAATTTAGGATATCATCATGATTCGCGCTCACCGCCTTCGCCTTAACCCAACCCCTGAACAAGCACATTATTTTGTGTGCGCCTCTGGAACACGCCGTTTTGTGTTCAATTGGGGTCTGGCTGAGATGATAAAACGCTATCAGGCGGGTGAAAAAGTCACGATTTTAGACCTGAAAAAGCAGTTTAATGCGATTCGTGAGAAAGAATTCCCGTGGAGTTATGAAGTCACCAAATGCGCCATTGAAGGGGCATTCATGGATTTAGCGACTGCCTTCAAGAACTTCTTTGAGGGACTTAAAAAGGGTCGCAAAGTCGGGTTTCCGAAGTTCAAAGCCAAGAAACGCAGTAAAGCAGGTTTTTACATCGCCAATGATAAGTTTAGCGTGAATGGTCATACTATCAAGCTACCGCACATCGGCGAAGTGAATATGGCGGAAGAATTGCGTTTGAAGGGCAAAATCTTGTCTGCACGTATTATCCAAAGTGGCAAATGGTGGTTTGTAAGTATTACGGTCGAGACGATGCCCGAACCGCGAGAACAGCCCACAGGTGGCGCGGTTGGGATAGATTTGGGTATTCATCGGTTAGCCACATTGAGCAATGGTGAGGTGTTTGAAAACCAAAGACACCTCCAAAAAAAACTCAAACGGCTAAAAGGACTTCAGAAATCGCTCTCGCGTAAGCAAAAAGGGAGCAAAAACCGCGAGAAAGCACGGATGAAGTTGGCAATTCAGCATTACAAAGTGGCATGTTGTCGGGATGATGCACACCACAAATTGACGACTTATTTGGCGGAAACATTTGCCTTCATCGGCATCGAAAGCCTGAATGTGCGTGGCATGATAAAAAATCATACCCTCGCACAGGCGTTATCCGATGTTTCGCTGGGCAAATTGGTGACATACTTGCTCACCAAAGCCGAAGCGAGTGGTTCAAAAGTGGTGAGTGTGAACACATTTTTCCCATCGAGCAAACGATGCCACCAGTGTCATCATATCAAAGACGATTTAACACTCAATGACAGGCTATATGAGTGCGAAAATTGTGGTATGGTGTGTGACCGCGACCTGAATGCCAGCATCAACATCTTACAAGAGGCAATTCGACTGAGTGAAAGCAGTCCATAACACCACACTTTCACCGTCACGGCAATGGCTTTAACGGACGCAAAACGCCTGTGGACAGACGGTAAGACCAATGTGGCAACACAACGGCACGACTGGATGAAGCAGGAACGGAATTATGTATAGGTTTGTGTACTTGTGTACACGTTTGTATATAAGAAAGGTAGCAGAGGCGAATGTGATGCAGGCGATCGAACACGATTATCTTCAACAAGCCCAAGCAGGCGACCCCGAAGCCTTCGATTGGCTTCATGTGACGCTAGAACCCGCGATCAGTCGTTTTGTGTATCGGCTCATCGGTGATGCAGGCTTGACCGAAGACATTGTGCAAGATACCTTCATCACACTCTACACACACTTAGATGATATTCACCCGCCCGAAAAATTACGCCCGTTTTTATTTCGGGTGGCGCGGAATAAAGCCTATGATGTGTTACGGCGAGGCGGACGGTATGACGAAGTATCGCTCGATGATGACCCGATAGAAGTGCGCGTCTCGTTTCATGCCGATAAATCTGCCCCACCCGATGATGTCGCACATTGGTTGTTGCTCTATATGGAAGTGCAAGAGGCGATAGATAAATTGCCCGAACATCACCGCCAAACGCTGATTTTATATTGCGAAGAAGAATTATCGTATGCCGAAATCGCCGAGGTGATGGGTGTCAATATCGGCACGGTGAAATCGCGTTTATTTCATGCCAAAAAGACCCTGCGCGGGCTGGTCAGCCCAGAAACACTGCTCGCTATTCAACAACCCGATGCCCCGTATCAAGAGGATGAAGTCATCGTTACTAAAAACAAATTGAGTATGGATGATGCTATACAGGAGGACAATCATGGACGAAAATCAAAGACAACAAGTGATGCAACTATTGCGTGCGCTTAAAGCACTGCAAAGTTCTACCCACCGCGCCATTGCGACTGGCACATACAAAGGCACGGGCAAAATGACCGTGAAAGGCTATAACGGATTGCACCGTAAAGCGTGCGAATTGTTCCCCGATGATTTTTACATCACCGAAACGCTCACGCTCGAAACAGATGAAAATCTGACCGAACAAGAGATGGTCGGGCAAGTGCAATATGCGGTGAATCAATTGGTCATCTATTTAGAAGGCATGATTAAAGATGATATGCGCGGACGGCGTGGTCGGATGCGCGAAATGCCACCAATGGATTCATCGGATTTCGGCGGGGATTTTGAAAGCCTCAAAAATTTAGGGCGCGAATTGCGCGACCAAATTTTAGGCATGAGCAAAGGCACTATCAGACGCGCCCTGAGCAACCTCGATGTGGATTTTGACTTCGATTGGAGCGATGGCGAAGGTTCAAATATGAACGATGCCAACCTGCAAGGTCAAGATATGAGTGGCGCGAATTTGCGCGGTGCGCGGATGAATGATGCCAACCTGACAGGCGCAAACCTCACCGATGCCGATTTACGGGGCGCACGTTTGGGCAATGCCAACCTGACCAACGTCACCGCACCACGCGCTAATTTTTCTGAGAGCAAAGGGGCAGACTCAACCCTCACGGGTGGGAATTTTGCCGATGCCAATTTTTCTGCGAGCAAATATCCCAATGTGCAAGCCGATAAAGCCATCTTCACAAGTGTGAATTTTTCGGCATCCAAATTATCCGATGCCAATTTCAGCCGTAGCAATCTGAGTCGTGCCAATTTTTCTGGGGCAAAAGTCCCCAACGCCAACTTTGAATTTGCCACCCTCGAAAATGTCAATTTTTCGGGTGTGATTATTGCCGATGCCAATTTTGAAGGCGCAAATCTGACAGGCGCGATTTTGGCAGGATGCAACGCGCCGAATGCCAATTTTGAACGGGCGATTTTGGTCAATGCCAATTTGAGCGGTGGCAATTTGAACGATGCCAATTTTGAAGGCGCAAATCTGACCGATGCCAACCTGACGGGCGCGAATTTGCGGAATGCCAATTTTAACGGGGCAATTTTGCGGAATGTCAATTTGATGGGCGCAAATCTGCGTGATGCCAATTTAGACGGCACATATTTAGAAGATGTGGAATTGATGGGCGCGATTTTGCCCGATGGGCGCGTCTATAACCAAGCCGCCGATATGACGCGCTTCCGTGTGACGACCACCGCCCCCGTGCCACCTGTGCCACCCGTCCCGCCCGTGCCACCTGTGCCACCACCGCCATCGGCGCATCCGCCAACGGGAATTTTCGAGGGCAAAAAACGCCGTATCACCATCGAAGTGGATGACGATGATCTGCCTGTCGGCGACTTTCCGCCCGTAGATGATGATGATAACAATCCAACCATCGTATAACAGAAAATGGGGGATTTGCTCCCCCATTTTTTCACTCCGCGGGGGTGTTGCCTTGTAACGGGCTGGCGGGTAGATAATACAACACGAAGCCTTTTTCAATCGATGCGGGGAATTCGGTATAAAACGGACCCTGCAATTCATCGCCAAAATGCGCCTTGAGCCGTTCAATATTCAGGATGTCTATGGGTGGCAGATAAAAGGCGTGGTCTATGATACGTGGCTGAATTTGGATGTAGTCATCGGTGAAATCGGCGGGTTTCATCGTCATGGCTTGCATCTCCACTCCGTCATCACGAGTGAGGAAACGCAAAATATTGTGGGCATCGGGCGAATACATGGTCGGAAAATCGATAATATGCACCCGCGTACCAGACGGAAACCCCACCGAGCGATACAACGCATCTTCAATATCGTAATTGCGCCCTCTATCATCGCGGAATTGTTGATTGAACAGGGGCAAGTGATACCCAAAATAATAGACGGTCTGTGGGATGATGATGAGGCACACCATCGCCGTCGCCATGCGGTTACGCCATTTTTCATCGTGAATCATCAGGCTATCGCCGATCACCACCGCGCCCAGCCCGATGAGGGTCGCCAACGCGGGAAATTCCACCACATACCGCGCCGAAATGCGACTTTCTTCTAAAAACACGTTGCCAAACCAAGTGATGCCTATCCACATCACCATCAGGGTCGCGCCGATGACGTATTTTGCCTCGAAGACCCCACCGAAAAGCATCAGCCAGAGCGCGTAAAATCCGCCGATTAAAAAGAACGGGATGAGCAAGCCAATCACAAATGAGGTATCGCCACCATAATACACTTGCGCTTCGGGGATAGCTACATGAATCATCAGGCTTTCGTATAAGCGATTCGCCACATGCTTGACAAGGCTTTCGGGGGTCTCGATTTGAGAAATTGTCTTATCCGATATACCTGCTGTATCTAAACGTTTGGCGATGCTCTGGTCACGGGCGATGAGCGTATAATACACAGGTGCGCCGACACATGCCGCCACTATCCATAAAATGATACCCGCACGCACAATCGGCATGGGGTTGATACCCCTCAATTGGGCGAATAACGCCTTACGTTTGGCGGGTCTGAATATCGACAACGTAATGAGTGGGCGCATATAGCGCAAATATGCCCACCCACCGATGAATCCCAACCAACCCAATGTGAGCGCGGGATACAGAAACCGTCCGCCTTCATAAAAATATTGCGTCAAACCCAACATCGCACCCGCCCAGACGAAATTCGCCCGTATCTGATGCGGATGCTTGATTCCTCTGGCGATGAAATAAAAGGCGAGCGTGCCAAAAAGCGGGTCGGCGATGTTGTTCAGCGCCAAGCGACTAAATTGGATATGCACAGGCAAGGTGGCGAATGTCACCATCGCCAAAAATGCGATACGCCGATTGAATAATTCGCGTACCAGCAAATACACCGCCAACACGTTAGCAACACCCAATATCACACTTAAAAAACGCAATCCGACCAAATTCCAGCCGATGAGTTCGACAAAATGCCATTGCATATACGGGAACACATACGGAAATGCCGCCACCGAACTGAACGGGATGAGCAGGTCAATTTTCATATTAGCATTGAAATGCAACACGGGATTCGAGAAATGGATTTCATCCACCCACAAGCGAATCGCCGTTTCCAGTTCCCATGCGCGGGCGATGGTGGCGACTATCAACACAATCGCAACACCTATCACCTCGTAGCGCGAGATGCTGGCGAGATGTTGACGGAATGTTTTTTCGTGAATACGCACCCGTATCTGTCTGATTTTGCCCGATGGCGTGGTCTGCTCTTCCCAGATATAACGCCAACCCGCAAATCCGTATGCCAACGCAAAAATACCCGTTATCCACAACAGAAATTGATAGTGCGAGGATACCGATAACAATTCACGGATGCGAAACACTTTGCCGTTCATTTCTGCGAGGAGCGCCAATAATCCCATGCCCATCAGTACGAATCCCCAACGGGTACGGATCTGTGTTTTGATAGATGCCCGTTGGGGAGATGCGTCTTCGTATGGGGCGCGATTCCATATCAGCAACAACATCAACAACAGCGTCAATGCGCCAAGTGATACCCACAGACCCGCCTGTTCAACAAAATCATTTTTCCCGACATTGAAATATACAGCACTGACGCACATCGCGCCAACCACGCTGATTGTTAACAAGCGCACTAGCCGATTCGAGGCGAGTAGGCGATCAATCAGGGTTGTCATAAATTTCATGGGATCATCTTTCGTGTTTTATCGTGACTATAAAACCCTATCTATTATAGAGGATATTTTGAAGCGATTGTTACAGATAATCGGACAAAATAACAGGTTTTTGTGTTATAATGGGCGCTTGTGTGGAGGTTTTTGTATATGTCTAATTCGCCGATTCAACAGACAGACCCGCCTGTGCGGTTGCTCGCCAAATTTACCGAAGTATTCCCCAAAACAGAGCCGACCTATTTGTTTCAGGCAGGTCGAGATATGTGGATGGCGGGGTTACTTTCTGGTACAGAGGAATATACCATCTATTCACCCGATAACAACGATGGTAAAGCCTGTTTTACATGGCGGACTGCGCGTCACAAGCGCACGGTGTTAAATCGCCCGTTGCCCAGTTGGTCACGGTATGCGGCGGGCGTGGTGGTGATGTTGGCGAATGCGGGGTTAACCCTACAGGGTGTTCAGGTGGTGATTGTTGGCGAACAAGCGGTTGGTCCGAGATATGATTATGATATGGGTATGGCACTCGCGGCGCTGTGTTACACCATCCAGAATTATCCCTTTCGACAGGAACATCTGCATGAACTGATGGAACAGGTGCGCCGCGAATATTTGGGCGGTTAACTCATCCCACCATCCACATCAATACACGCCCCTGTGATGAAACGGGCGCTATCAGATAATAAAAACAACGCCACATCTGCCACATCTTCGGGTGTGCCGATATGCCCCATCATATTCTGTGACGTTGTGGGGATGTCGTTATCGGTAATATCCCCCACAGAAATCACATTCACACGGATATGTTTGGGCGCGAGTTCACGGGCGAATTGCTTCGTCATCGCCACCACCCCGCCCTTGCTGGCGATATATCCAACCCCACTCTCCAGCGAGTGGGCGCTGTGGGCAAAATTCAAAATCACCCCGCCCCCGTCATCCGCCATGACACGGCTGATGAGTTGGCTACAAAAAAATGTGCCTGTCAGGTTCACATCCAATTGTCTGCGCCAATCCCATTCATCCACCTTGTTGATTTCGCCCGATTTATACACGCCTGCGCTGTTAATCAGATAATCGACCCGTCCAAATGCCTCGCGGGTGGCTTCGATGAGCGCCGATACCTGAAAGCGATTGCTCACATCGCCTTGCATCGCCATCACACGCCCGCCCATGCGGTTGATTGTCTCTTCGAGCGTAAATACATGGTCGGGGTTAATATCGTTCACGCCCACCGCACACCCCGCTTTGACCAGCGCCAGCGCAATCGCTTTGCCGATGCCCATGCCCGCGCCTGTGATGATAGCAGTTTTACCACGAAAATCGAATGTAACCACCGACACTGTTATTTGCTCACCTTCTTTTCATGCAAAATGCGGGTGATTTGCTCAATATGATTCACATCATGCGTCCCGACTTGTAATACAGATCGCGTTAACGGAAAATCGCCATATTCGGGATGAATACCAGCCCGTTCCCATTGTTCAGGGGTGAGCGATTCAAAAAAGGCGATGAATTGAGCGCGAGAGGTATTCAAATCGGCGAGGACTTGCTTCAGGTTTTGCCCATTATAATTATTTTCGATAACCATCGCTTCGTGATCACGCGGGACGAAGGTGGGGTTATCTTGTTCGATGACACTTTTGGCGCGTTCATAAAAAATCAGGTCAAAATCACGCAGGTGGCATAACACCTCTAAAACTGTCCAACCGTCCCCACCATCCCGATAGATGGTCGCTTCTTGTTGGGATAGAGGGGCTAAAATGGCATTCAAAATTTTAAGCGTGTTGCTCATGAGGGTGATATGCGCCTTGCGAATGAGCATCATGTCCATGTGGAACTAATCCTTTCAACAAATGGGTTATCCGATATATCATAGCGCCTGTTATGAAAGGCGATAAGGGTATTTTTATACAAGAGGTGATCTTTATTGATGAAATTATTGACCAGAGAAAATGTTTTTGCGCTTGCGTTGTGTATCATTCTGATTTTGGTGGTGATTCTCACCACCGATAGCGCCCCAACGTGGATTTATCAAGGATTTTAGCCCGTGACCTTTAATTTGATGCTGATTGCGATTTTTGCGGGTGGTGGCTATGTTTATAGCGTGATGATGCCCAAAACATGGCGTAAATGGGCGTTATTCATCGCCAGCGTGTTGGCGGTGTACGCCTTGCAACCGCCGTTGCTGGTGCGGAACATGGATTTTATTTTGCCAACCGCCACATTATTGGTCGCCACGCTGGTTTGGGCGTTGACCGTACCGCGCACCGATACCCCCTTTCGGATGAGCCGAACAGACCTATCCACCATATTGATGTTGATAGTCATCATCACGGGCTTGGCGCTGATGCGCCTCTTGCCACCTGAATGGCGGGTATTCACCGCATCGCGTCCACCAGAGCCGTTAACCGTGTTTTTGGTCATCGCGCCGATAATGGTGCTGATATGGCTCATAAGCAAGGGTATCACGCCGAAAAATCAACGCCTGATGTTGAGCATCGCCATTTTGCACATCGTGATTGTGTTCATCATCCTCAAAACGGAATCGTTGGCATACACCCTCAGTGGCTGGTTACGCGAGTTAGAAGGCAGAGACCCCTCGCTGGCGAATCCGCTCACAGACCTGAATTGGCTCGGATTTTCGTATGTAGCCTTTCGGTTGATACACGTCCTGCGTGACCGTCAGACGGGCAAATTGCCCGATGTTGGCTTGCGTGATATGCTCACGTATATCGTCTTTTTCCCTAGCCTAACGGCGGGTCCGATAGACCGTGTAGAACGCTTTCAGGGCGATTTAGACGCGCTCACAACGATGAATGGGCGAGATCCGGCACGGATGGTCGAAGGCACAACGCGCATCGTGATTGGCATCTTCAAAAAATTTGTCGTGGCGGATAGTTTAGCCCTGTTCGCACTCAATATGACCAACGCAGAGCAAGCCATCAACACAGGCGGGCTGTGGATTTTGTTATATGGCTATGCGTTTCGGTTATTCTTCGATTTTAGTGGCTATTCCGATATTGCCATCGGCATCGGCATTCTGTTCGGAGTCAAATTGCCCGAAAATTTCAACCGTCCGTATCTCAAAAATAGCATCACCGCCTTTTGGCAATCGTGGCATATCACCCTGAGTAATTGGGTACGATTTTACATTTTCTCACCCCTCACACGGACGATGTTACGCTGGAAGCGCAAACCCTCATCCGATATGATTGCCATGATAGGCTTGATGGCGACCATGATTATCATCGGCTTGTGGCATGGCATCAGCCCCACCTTTTTGATATGGGGTGTGTGGCATGGCATAGGCATATTTGTGCATAAAATTTGGAGCGATCGCACACGCAAGTGGTATAACCAATTCAAGAAAAAAGAGGGGCAATTGCGCCTATGGAATTGGGCGGGGATTTTGCTCACATTCCATTTTGTGACACTCGGTTGGGTGTGGTTCGCCCTGCCTGATGCAAACACAGCATTGTCTGTATTCGGCAAATTATTCGGGATAGGATTTTAACCATGTGGGATTGGCTGACGAAACCCGAAACACCCTACACATGGGGATTTATCATCCGTGTGGTTATCAAAGCGATGATGTTATTCATCTTCGCCAATGTGTTATTTGCATGGTTACACCCTCTGGATTTTTTCGGGCGATTATCACTGTATAACACCCTATTCACAGGGCGTGAACGCCTGCCGTATGGCGAAAATTCCACCGAAGCCTATACGATAACGCTGGACAACATCGCCACCATGTTCGCCACGCACGAAATTAACCGTCCTAAAGCGGATGATGAATATCGCGTTTTGCTGGTGGGCGATTCTGCTACATGGGGATTTTTGCTCCCTGCACAGCAAACATTGGCGCAACAATTGACCGATAGGCACTATCTTTTAGCCGATGGTCGGCGCGTGGTGGCATACACCATCGCCCATCCCGTCATGTCGTTGACCAAAGACTTGTTATTGCTGGATGAAGCGATGAATTATCAACCCGACATGGTGGTGTGGTTGGTGACGATGCAATCATTTTCGCACGAGCGCCAACTCAGTGCGCCGATTACCCAACGCAATCCAGACCGCATCCGCCACTTGATTGGCGAATATGACCTATCGCTCAATCCAGACGACCCGCGCTTCATCCAACGTGATTTTTGGGACAATATGATTATCGGTCAACGCCGTCTGCTTGCCGATTGGATACGGATTCAGTCGTATGGGGTGATGTGGCAATTCACGGGCATAGACCATGTGTGGGGAGATTATGCCTTACGGCGTAACGATTTTGATGATGATTCTTCGTGGGAAGAATTTGATGCACCACAAACCCTAACCGCCGATGATTTGGCGTTTGAGATGATTTTTGCAGGACATGAACGAGTCGGGAATATCCCCCTCATCCTCGTCAATGAGCCGATGTTCATCGCCGATGGGCACAATAGTGATGTGCGCTATAATACCTTTTATCCCCGTTGGGCGTATAATCAATATCGTGAGCTATTTACACACTTGGCAGATGAACACAATTGGCGCTATTGCGATGTGTGGGATGCCATGCCACCCGCTTCTTTCACCGATAGCCCGGTTCACATGACCGCCGATGCAACAGGAGATTTTAGCCACATTTTAGGCGAGATGATAACCAATTATTTCGATTTTGGATATTTAGGAAGGGAATGTGACTAATGGACGAAACAACCATTCGTGAAAAAGTGAAAGCCTATATCACCGCCGATTTAATCCGCGACCCCGATTATCCGTTGGGGGACGAAGAAGGCATCATCACAGGGGGAATGATGGATTCGTTTAAGTTGGCAGAATTGGCGGTATTCATCGAAAATGCCTTTGATGTGTATATCCCAGACCCCGATTTGACCGTTGCAAAAATGGACACGCTGAATCAGATTGTGGCGCGGATTATGCGGGATATAAAATAAATTTCATGAACACACTGCACGATGCACACGTATTCACATCGGCGGATGATAGCGCCCCTGCGGTTATCTTTGTCGCCAGCGATGCGCCTACCATCACCGTCAGTCGGCGCGAATTTAGAGAGTCTGTTTGGCGGTATGCTCACGGGTTAAAACGCATGGGCATCCTGCCCCGTGATTTGGTCATCATCGCGCAAACCCAAACCCTAGAGGGCATATATGCCTTTTGGGGCGCGTTGTTAATGGGCGCAATTCCCAGCATGTTCCCCACCCTGACGGAAAAACTCGACCCACATATTTACATGCAGAGCATGGCGGAATTGGTGCGCCTATCCGATGTGAAATTGATTATCACGATGGATGATTTTGCGCCGCAATTAGCCCAAGTCGTGAATTGCCCTGTGTATGGCGCGAGCCAAAGCGTCAATCGGGATAATGAACAGGTAACATCGGCATGGTATACACCCCACCCTAGCGAGATCGCTTTTTTGCAACATTCAAGCGGGTCTACAGGCTTGCAAAAAGGGGTGGCACTATCACACCAAGCGGTGCTATCGCAAATCGAAAATTATGCCGATGCCATTGCGCTGAATAGCGATGATGTGATTGTCAGTTGGTTGCCGTTGTATCACGATATGGGTCTGATTGCGGGTTTCATCATGCCCCTCATACGCGGTATCCCGTTGGTGTTGATGTCACCGTTTGATTGGGTGGCACATCCTGCGTTGTTGTTCCGCGCCATTCATGAGCATAACGGGACGCTGTGCTGGTTGCCGAATTTTGCCTATAATCATTGCGCCAGACGGATTCGCGTCCGCGATACCGAAAATATCGACCTCAGTCGTATGCGGATGTTCATCAATTGCTCCGAGCCTGTGCGCGATGATAGCCACCGCCTGTTTCTGGAACGATTTGCACCGAATGGCGTGCGCCCAGAGATGTTGACCGTCAGTTATGCGATGGCGGAAAACACCTTCGCCGTCACCCAAACCCCACACGGCACCATTCCACGTTTGGATCGGATAGGTAAAACGCAGTTCATTGAACATCGGCGTGCCATATCATCCGATACCGACCCGATGGTGATGGTATCGTGTGGCATACCGATTCGCGGGACGGAGGTGTGCGTGGTGGATGAGCATCATCATCGGCTACCAGAACGGCATATCGGCGAAATCGCCATCAAAAGTGATTATATGCTCACCGAATATTATCGCCGTCCCGATCTGCAACCCTTCACACCTGACGGGTGGTTTCTGACGGGGGATATGGGCTATATCGCCGATGGTGAAATTTATATCGCAGGACGCTATAAAGACCTGATTATCAACGCGGGCAAAAATGTATATCCACAAGATATTGAAGCAGTGGTGAGCGGTGTAGATGGCATACGAGCGGGGCGTGTGGTATGTTTCGGCGTGCCAGATGAGCGCGAAGGCACAGAACTCATCGCCGTAGTTGCCGAGACAGATGCCCATCCAGACGACCATCGCGCCATAGCCAGCACGATTAAACTCACGGTTGCCCAAAGTACCACAGTAACAGTGACATACGTCAAATTGGTCGAAGCGGGTTGGTTAATTAAAACATCAAGCGGAAAAATTGCGCGGAGCGCCAATAAAAACAAATGGATGCGGGAACAAAAATCATAAATAGGGGTGTAGTGGCATGATATATCATGCCACTACGGGCAGAATATCACATTTTTTCGCCTTCTAATTCGGGTTCTTCAAATTCATAACCCAATTTTTTCAGGGCGGTAATCGCTATATCACGACTTTTATCGCGTCCATTGGTGGCAAAGGCAATTAAGGGTTCGATTGCGCGGGGGTCTCCGATTTGCCCTAAGGCTTGGGCGGCATTAATAGGGGTCTGAAAACCGGGCGCGTCTAATGCGCGGATGAGCGGATCTACGGCGCGGGCATCGCCGAGTTTGCCTAACATGAGGGCGGCGCGTCCCCGCACGATGAGGTCTTCATAATCATTTTGAACAGCATTGATTAATGCGCGTAGGGCTTGTTCGCCTCCGACCATGCCGAGTTTCATGACGGCGGTGCGACGTTTTTCTTTATTGGTATCGCGTAATTCCCCCAACAGTTGTTTAATCAGGTTCGGGTCAGGCTCTCCCATGATGTTTTACCTTTCCACATAATATGGCACGGTCAGATAAGTGACAGAATAGATAACTTGCTTACAATTAAATCACAACACTATAAGAACCTTATTTATAAATTATAAACAAAATATCAACCTTCCGAAAAGTTCCACCTCGCAAGTGGTTATATAACCACTTGCAGTTGACGATTATCCGTGATGTGCAATTTGCCGTCATGTATCCGACACACCCTATCGGCATACGGCACGATTTCGGGGTTATGCGTTGCCATGACCAACGTTTTGCCCTCTTCGCGGGTGAGTTCGAGCAACAATTTCAGCACACGCTCCCCTGTTTCTTCATCCAAATTGCCCGTTGGCTCATCCGCCAAAACGACAGCAGGCTCATGCGCCAATGCGCGGGCAATCGCCACTCGTTGTTGTTCGCCACCGCTCAATTTATCGGGGAAACTATCGCCCCGATTGCCCAAGCCGACACGCTCTAATAAGCGCAAGCCAATTTTTTGGCTGGCTTTGCGATTATCACCACGCAATTCCAACGGCAGAGTGATATTTTCGAGGACGGTTAGGGTGGGGATGAGGTTAAAAAATTGGAACACGATACCAATATGGTCGCGCCGAAAGAGGGTTTGTTGGGTATCATTGAGTTTGGTGATATCTGTGCCGTCAATACAAATTTGAGCCGTGTCGGGGTTATCGGGTTTATCTATGCCACTAATCAAATTTAACAGCGTGGATTTTCCGCTTCCACTTTTGCCCAACATCACAAAAAATTCACCCTGATGAATGTCTAAATTCACCGATTGCAAGACATGACGGGCGCGTCCCCCCTCTTCATACGTCTTATTCAAATTGTGTATGGTGATAATCGTTTTCGTATCCATATCTTTATTATATGCCAGTTCTGTGTGAATACACCGTTAACACTATATCAACTTTTTTATCACTATCGCACAATTGGTTAAACTAAACCCTATGAAAGCGTGAGTTTTTTGTGAGATACTTCACAATTATCATCTAATTTTTATCTTGTGCCAAGCATAGATATACGGATGAATGTCATAATGAAGGTGTTTATATATGGTGGACGACATACGCGCTCGGCGCTAATCGTCCATTATTACACAGAACTCGTCTTTACGACACATAATGGCTGATTAGAGGCTTCAGCCTCGTATGTCAGCCACAAAATTATACAGATATATTATCGTGATAGTGTGGTGATGTGATGTTCAGACCGATTTTATTCCGTATGGCAGAACGCTATATCAACAGGCGCTTTGTGCAAAGCCTGTTATTTATTTTGGGCGTGGCGTTGGGTGTGGCGATGGTCATCGCTATTGATGTGGCGAATGGCTCGGCAAAACGCGCCTTCGATTTGAGCGCCCAGAGCATATCGGGCAACGCCACGCATCAGATTATCGCATCCTCCAACACCTTACCGACATCCCTATTCGACCAAATCCGCACCGAATTGGGGTTGCGTACCAGCGCCCCGATTGTCGAAGAATATGTGCGCGGAGTCCAATTAGACGACCAACCGTTGCGCCTACTCGGTGTAGACCCATTTTCAGAAGCACCATTCAGGTCTTATTTAGAAGCGGTTGAGGTAGATAACGATAACACCGATGATAGCGCATTCGAGGCGTTAAATCGCTTCATCGCAGAACCGAACACCGTTTTGATGAGTGAAACGTTGGCGAATCGGCATAACATCGCCATGAATGACATCATCACCTTGCGCGTAGGCACACTCACCGCCGATGTGCGCGTGGTGGGGATGTTGCGCCCAAATGATAGCCTGAGCGAACAGGCGCTAGACGATTTGCTCATCGCCGATATTGCCACCGCACAAGAATTGGTCGGCAGACCAGACCGCATTTCACGCATAGACCTGATTTTACCCGATGATAGCGCCGATATTTGGATAGCCAATATCGAGGCGATTTTGCCCGCAGGGGCGCAACTCGTCCCGATTGGGCGCAATGTCGGCACGCTCTCGCAGATGACCGCCGCCTTTGAACTGAATTTGCAAGCCCTCAGTTTATTGGCGTTGGTGGTAGGGGTGTTCCTGATTTACAACACCGTCACCTTCAGCGTTGTGCAACGCCGCCCCATATTGGGGATTATGCGCTCGCTCGGCGCGACCAAACGCCAAATTTTCGCCCTGATTTTAGGCGAGGCATTTTTATTGGCATTCATCGGAACAGCATTAGGGCTTGGACTTGGCATCATCTTCGGGCGTTTGGCGGTGAATATCGTCGCACAAACCATCAGCGATTTGTATTTTACCGTCAATGTCCAACGGATTAGTGTCGCGCCATTCACATTGATAAAAGGCGCGGGAATAGGCATGTTCGCCAGTTTAATCGCCGCGGGGTTGCCCGCCTATTATGCCACGCGCACCCCACCAGCAGGCGTGATGCGCCGTAGCGACCAAGAACAATCGGCACGAAAATTACTGTCCTATATCACGCTGGCGGCAATCGGTTTTGTGATTATCGGCGTGTTGTTGCTCCAAATTCCTACCCAAGACATCTTCATCAGCTTTATGGCGTTGTTTGCGATTGTGGTCGGCGGGGCATTTTTCACGCCGATTGTGTTGGTGGGCATGATGAAAATTGGTACGCCCATCATGGGGCAATTATTCGGTGTGGTCGGGCGGATGGGGACACGCGCCGTTGTGCAATCGCTCAGTCGGACATCGGTGGCGGTGGCGGCGTTGACGATTGCCGTCAGCGTGATTGTCGGTGTGAGTGTGATGATTGCTAGTTTTCGGTCTACCGTATCGGTCTGGCTCGAAAATACGCTGGGGAGCGATATTTATGTCAGCCCACCCCTGCTCACATCCAACCGCGCTACGGTGGATGTAGACCCCGCCATGCGTGATATTGTACGGGCAGTAGAGGGTGTAGAACGCCTATCGGCATCACGGTCTATCAGCGTATCCGCGCCCGATTACCCCGATTTACCGCCCGCCAATTTAATCGCGGTGGATTTTGATATATCCAATAATCGCCGTTTAGCATGGACGACTGCGCTCGATGGTGATTGGTGGTCGGCACTCGAAGCGGGCGGTGTGATGGTCAGCGAACCGTTTGCCTTTCGGCGGAATATCCAACAAGGGGATAATTTGCGCCTGCTCACCGATCGGGGTATCATATCGTTTCCTATCGTAGGGGTGTATTACGATTATTCCACCGATCAAGGCACGATTTATATGGCAGATGTGGCGTATCGGCGTTATTTTGATGACCCGTTTATTTCGTCACTCGGCATTTTTATCACGCCTGATGCCGATATTGAAACGGTGATGAACAATATCCGCGAGGCATTGCGCGATACCGATTTATTGGTGCAATCCAACCGCGATTTACGCACAGGCGTATTCGTGATTTTTGATAACGCCTTCTCGATTACCATCGCGTTACGCCTCTTAGCGACCGTGGTGGCATTCATCGGCATTTTATCGGCATTGTTATCGTTGCAACTGGAAAACACGCGCCAATATGGGGTATTGCGTGCCAACGGCATGACTCCGCGCCAATTATGGCAATTCACCTTGGTGCAAACAGGCATGATGGGCATCGTGGCGGGGATTTTAGCCTTGCCGATTGGGTTGGCATTGGCGATGGTGTTGCTGTTCGTGATCAATGTGCGCTCATTTGGCTGGACGATGGACTTTTTTTTCATCCCCGAAGAATTTATTCTAGCGTTCATGGTGGCGGTAGTGGCGGCATTTTTGGCGGGGATTTATCCCGCATGGCGTATGAGTCAACTCTCTACTGCGCGAGCATTGCGAAGTGAATAGCCTATCATTTTCTTTTTACGAATTGTTGCAAAATCTTTCAATTGGGGTCATAATCAGATTATCATGAGCAATCATCACATGGTGCTAAAAAGGATAACATGATTATGACTCAAGCTAAAATCCGCGTACAAATGGGCGGAATGCCCCGCGAATTTCTTCTACCCAGAGATCCTGGTGCGGTATTCATCATCGGGCGCGGGAAAGATGCCAATCTGCAATTTGAAAGCACACCAGAATACAGTTACATCTCGAATCGGCATTGTCATATCCGTTATGTGGGGGATGGTTATGTCGTGATTGATGGTTCAGTAGATGGCAAGCCAAGCAGTGCAGGTACTTATGTGAATGGACAGCAAATTTTCGCCGATGGCAAACCCCTATCAGCCAATGATGAAATCAGGCTTGGCAATTTGCCTCAATCGATAAAATTACAATTCGTGATAGAAGATGCCGATGAGCATGTGGCGACCAATATCTACATGCAGAAGCCACCTACATCGCAACAACCGATAGCATCGCCCCCCCCAAATCCATTCGGTAGCACACCCGTGACATCGCCACCACCACAACAACCACCGCAAAATCCGTTTGGTAGCACGCCTGTGACGAATCCTTACGGGATGCCGAATCCTAATCAGCCACCGCAAAATCCGTATGGGCAACCCGTGCAAAAACCGCCCAGCCAACCGAATAATCCGTATAATCAACCGCCAAGTCCCTATGGGCAACCCACCAATCCCTACGGACAACCACCCAGCCCCTATGGGCAACCCACCAATCCTTACGGACAACCACCCAGTCCCTACGGACAACCGCCCAGCCCCTATGGACAACCTCCAAGTCCGTATGGGCAACCGCCTAGCCCCTATGGACAACCGCAAATGGGCTATGGACAACCACCTAGCCCCTACGGTCAACCGTATGGCATGGGCGGATACGCGCCAGCAAGTGGCGGATTTCCGTTTGTTGGGTTGATTATTTCGGTGGTAGCGGGCGCGATATTATACGGATTGTATCAATTTATCGTATTTGAATTGACCATAGGTGGCTCAATTCAAGACCCGAATATCTTTCATATCATCGCGGGTGTGATATACATTATCGCATTTGGGTTGATTGGTGTTGTGCTATCACAAACTTTGAAACCATTGAGTATTGTAACGACCAGCGTCATGGCAATTTTAGCAGGTGTTTTTGGGATCGTCATTGCGATTATTTCGGCATCTGCTAGAGACGGAAATACAGTTCAGATCTTAGAATGGGTTGGGCGTATTGGCGAAGCGTTGATTGTCGTTCTCGTCTTATCAAATTTCAATAAGCTGATTGGGACGAATGGGGAACCAAGATTATCGCTGATTTTTATGCTGGCAGTCGCCATTGCTTGGGTCGGTATTAACTGGGGTGCGTTAGAAATTACCAGAAGTCTAAGAATTACATCGAATGATAATGCCCGTTTAACGGTCATTCTCATTCGCGCAGGTACAGGCTTGGCAATCACTGCTCTGTTATTCTTGGCGCTCAAATTCTCTGGTAGTCCATTACAAAAAGGTGGCAGTCAGATGATGTATCAGCAACCCCCACCCTATAATCAATATCCCCCCTATCGTTAAATCTACAAACTGGGGCATGATACGTTTATCATGCCCCTTGTTATAAAGGTCTAGCATGTCTATCAGCCAATTGCACACCATCAATGATTTACGGGTATGGGAACAGATGCCCGAAAATGTGGATAAGCAATTTGAATTATTAGGGGGAATAATTTACGAAATGGCACCGCCCAAATCCTTGCACAATTATGTCGTATTACAATTGGTGTATGCCCTCACCGCGTTTATCAAAGCTAATCCCATCGGTTGGGTATTTGGCGATACAACCAGTTATCGGTTATCGAAACATGATGAACTCGTCCCTGATGTATCGGTCATCTTAGGCAAACCAGACCTCGATTTGACCGAATATTTTGATTTTGCGCCCAATTTAGCGCTCGAGGTCGTCTCGCCTGCCAATACACCTCGCCAATTGATGCACAAAATTGAAACCTATATCCAATATGGCACGCGCTTGGTCTGGGTGATTTATCCACAAGAAAAAGTAGTCGAAATCTGGCGTTCCGCAGGTGATGAAGGGTTATATAAGCGCACCTATGCCGAAAAAGACCATCTCGTGGGTGAGGATCTTTTACCCGCTTTTATCATGCCGATAAAAGAATTGTTCCCCCCAAAATAACATACAGGGCATGACAACATCATGCCCTGATGATTTATTTCATCGCCACGCGGAGGCGTTGCTCAAATTCGCCCAACATCGCCGCGGTTGCGCCCCAAATTTTATGCTCTCCGAATAAATAATATGGCAAGCGGATTTTGACCCCACGCATTTCGGCTTCATCCACCCCTTTGATATGCGGATTGAGCAATTCTGCCAACGGGAAATAAATCACCTCTGCCACTTCATCAGGATTCGGGAAGCAGGTCGGTTTGTATGCCATACTGCCGATGGTCGGATACACCGTAAAATGGCTCGGCGGGATGTAAAAGTGATTCAGCTTGCCCAAGATGGTGATTTCATCATCACATACACCCAATTCTTCGCACGTTTCACGCAGGGCGGTGGCGGTAAAATCGACATCTTGCGGGTCTTTTTTGCCACCCGGAAAACTGATTTGTCCGCTATGTGTGCCAAGATTATCCGTACGGCGCGTGAGGATGATGCTATACCCGACCACATCCGGGTAAACCAACCCCAAAACGCCCGCCTCTTTAATCGGCTTATCCCGATTTTCGGGGAACATGCCACGCGGATGCGGCGCCATCGTTTCTTGCGCTTGTTGCGGGTCAAATTCGGGTAGATGCAGTGCTTTTTTAATCGTATCGAGTGTAATCATGCTTCAAACCACACATGCAAATGATGATGACGGCGTGGGTAAATTTTTCCTGTTGTGATTTCGGGCATCGCTTGATGATTCGGAATCAGGCGTAGACGCAGACGATCTATGGTTGGTCTGCCTGCCCCTTGCCAGGCTTGCAATTGCGTTTCGATTTCGATGAACGTATCGGAACTGGCGAAGCAATGCACCATCCCCATGCCATAATACGGCACGAAGGCGGCGCTGGCGGGGGATAAGAGGGCGAAGCCTTCGCCTTCCATGCCGTAGGCTTTATAACCGTCGCGGATGGTATACAGCGCAAATACATCTTTATCACCCTCATGAAGCATCATGAAAGGGATGAATCCATACCAATATTCGATGGTGTTGAGAGGAACACTCAGATGACATGTATCGGCATCATTCGAGAGGAGCATCGAGAGCGCAACGGTATCCACCTCATGAATTTCATCAGCGAGGAGCATCAGCTCGGTGCTACCAACAAATTTCCGCACAACTGGACCCTCGGCAATGCCTCGAATATAAACAAACGCGCTGGGCATGACATTTTCGGCGTAGAGTGTGCCATCGGCTTCTAATTTGAACGATGCCATCACCTGTAACCCATCTAGCCATATCGGGGCGATAATCCGACCTTCGGGTTTAATCTGTTTTATCCATGCCGGTGGCATATCCCATATCCCACAGGTGGCGACAATGCGGTCATAGGCGGCACGCGGGGCATAACCTTCTGCGCCATCGGCATTGACCACTTTCACCATCCCATAGCGATTACGAGCGAGATTGGCTTCGGCTTCTTTGGCGACATCGCGCTCAATTTCGATGGTGGTGATACTCCCCTCTCTGCCAACCAGATACGCGATCAACGCCGAGACATAACCCGTACCTGTGCCGATATGCAACACATTTTGACCGTGTTTGAGCGAGAGTTGCTGAAGCAAATGCGCGACCATGCTCGGCATCGTATCCGAACAAGTGGCATCACCGCGCAAATCGGTTTTGACGGGGATAGATTGGTCATCGTAGACCTGTTCAATCGGCGCATCGGGCAAAAAGAGATGACGGGGTATGGCGAGAAGGGCTTCTTCGACACGCGGGTCGTGTAATTTGCCACGCCCGCGCAATAAATCGACTAACGATTGTGCAGGATTAATTTTGGGCATATCCACCTTTTCTACCCACGCCAACACCATACCACGCCCGCCGTTTGCGGAGCGATACGCCAGGATCAACACCGCGCGGGCGCTCGGTACGCACCCGTCCCCGCGCATCAATATGCACCTGACCCGCTTTTTGCAGGCGGGCAAATTCTTCGGGCGTAATCAGAGGGGCGACTTCGCCACCCAACCGATTCACACGATTGGTCATTTCATCTTCTTCGACACCCATTGATTCATCCAATGGGCTGTTGGGTGTTTCATTCGACATTGTGAACACTACCTCCAAATGAGGACGATAATTATTATCAGTATAGCACCATTTCGCCCAAGAAAAACATCTTGGTTTGATGAATATATGAGATATGCCACATCTCTATTGTGACCGATGGGGATTATCGGATACAATAATGAAGATTCAATTGGTTATCTTTATTAACGCTCAAGGAATAAAACAATATGCCTTTGCGGATATTTAACGTCATCGGACGCGAAAAACAAGATTTTATCCCCCTACAAGAAGGCTATGTGGGGATGTATGTGTGCGGTCCGACGGTTTATGACCATGCCCATCTAGGTCATGCGAAAAATTATATTTCGTTTGATGTGGTGGTGCGTTATCTGCGGTATAGTGGCTACCGCGTGTTATATGTGCAAAATATCACCGATGTCGGGCATCTGACCGAGACCGAGACGGGTGAAGATCGAATTCTGAAAAAAGCGCGTTCTATGCAAGCCAAACCGATGCAAATTGTCGAGAGTTACACGCGCAGTTATTTCGAGGATATGGATGCGCTCGGCGTGGTGCGCCCCGATATTTCGCCACGCGCCAGTGGGCATGTCCCCGAACAAATCAAGATGATCGAAACACTCTTGCGGAAAGGACATGCTTACGAAGCCAATGGCAGTGTGTATTTTGATGTGACCACGACCAATGTGTTCGGCAAACTCTCAAATCGTAAACTCGAAGAACAAGAAGAAGGCACACGCGAGGCAGTACGCGGTGAAAAGCGCAACCCACAAGATTTTGCCCTATGGAAGCGTGCCGACCCCGAACATATCCTCCGTTGGGATAGCCCATGGGGTGAAGGTTTCCCTGGTTGGCATATTGAATGTTCGGCGATGGCGATGAAATATTTGGGCGTGACGTTTGATATTCATGGCGGTGGGATTGATAATATGTTCCCACATAACGAATGTGAAATCATCCAAAGCGAAGCCGCCAACGATGCCGAATTCGCCCGTTATTGGATGTTGGTCGGTAGTCTGACAGTAGACGGCATTAAAATGTCGAAAAGTTTGGGCAATTTTGTCACCGTCAAAGACGCGCTGATGAAGTATCGTCCCGAAGTGATTCGCATGTCCGTCCTCAGCGCCCACTATAGCAACCCTGTGGATTATAGTGAAGATGCCCTACAAGGGGCGCGTGGCGGTTGGGAACGGTTGAATAATGCCGCTCGGTTGGTCAACAAAAAGCGTCAAACCGCCCCTGATAGTGATGAGGGCAACAGCTTTTTGGCGCGGGTAGACCAGACGATAGCCGATTTCAAAGACGCGATGGATGACGATTTTAACGCGCCCAAAGCGATCGCCACGCTACAAGAATTCACCCGCGATGTGAATACGCTGTTGAATAGCCCATCGGAGGTTGGCGCATCGGTCTTAGACGCGATTAACGATGTATATACCCGTTTAGGCGGTGAGGTATTGGGGATTATCAACCCCATCGAAGCCACGTCTGGCGCGGGCAATGCCAAACGCGAATCGGCGCTCATCGAATTGCTCATCGAATTGCGGAATAAGGCGCGTAAAAATAAAGATTTCGCCGAAAGTGACCGCATTCGTAACGAATTACTGGCGCATGGTATCGTCTTAGAAGACCGCGCCGATGGCACACTGTGGAAATATAACGACTAAAGGCGGAGAAAATGCCAGAATATTTGTATGGGCATTGGGGGGTGATGGAAGCCCTCCGCGCCAATCGCCGTAAATTTGAGCAACTGCTCCTCGCCGAAAAAGCCGAAGAAAAAGGCATCGTCAGCGAGATTATGCACATCGCCAATGTTCGCAATGTGCCGATTAAGCGCGTCCCCAAACACATCCTCGATGATTTGTCGCAAGGGGCAAATCATCAAAGCACCGTTCTACGCGCCGCGGGCTATCCGTATGTTTCTATCGAAACGATTTTAGAGGTCGCCCAAAAACGCAACGAGAAACCGTTTCTATTACTGCTCGATTTGCTCAAAGATCCACAAAATGTCGGCAGTTTGTTGCGCGTGGCGGATGTGGTGGGGGTGCATGGTATCATCATGCAAGATAGACGCGCCGTAGCGATCACACCCGCGGTTGTCAACGCCTCATCGGGCGCGGTCGAGCATCTACAAGTGGCGCAAGTCACCAATTTGGTCAACACCATGAAAGACCTCAAAAAACATGATGTATGGATGGTCGGGTTTGAAATTGGCGAAGGCATTTTGCCCCTCAACGAGACCAACCTGAACATGAGTTTGGGAATTGTGTTGGGCAGTGAGGGCGAAGGGATGCGCCGTTTGGTCAGAGAAACGTGCGATATTCTGCTCACCTTGCCGATGCGTGGTAATGTCGGCAGTTTGAATGTGGCGACAGTCGGCGCAGTGGCGTTGTATAACGCATGGCAGGCGCGTGGTTGGCAAGGCTGGAAACCTTTATAATAGAGTTATAAGCAATCGTAATCAATTGTGTGTATCTATTCTGAGAAAAAATTTAAGGTGAACACCATGATAAACGACATCATTAACGAAGCCAAAGCTAAAATGAAAGCCACCCTCAGCGTATATGAGGAAGATTTACATGGGATGCGAAGCAACCGTGCCAGCACCGCCCTTGTAGATCGGTTATTGGTCTCGTATTATGGTCAAGAGACCGAGTTACGCCAATTGGCGACCATCTCGACCCCCGAAGCATTACAAATCCTCATCCGTCCATATGATGTGGGGGCGCTCAAAGACATCGAAAAAGCCATTCGGAATTCTGATTTGGGCATCAACCCCAACAACGATGGCTCATCTATTCGGCTCATCATGCCTCCCCTCACCCGTGAGCGTCGCATGGAATTGGTGAAACATCTGCACAAACGGATCGAGGATGCACGCATCTCAATTCGCAATATTCGCCGGTCTGCCAATCAAGATTTAGAAGAATTTGAAGATGAAAAGATGATTTCTGAAGATGAACGCAAACGGGGCGAGGCAGAAATCCAAAAATTGACCGATGAATATATCAGCAAAATTGAAGAAATCGGCAAAGCCAAAGAGACCGAGATGATGGCGGTATAAGCCATTTTGCACACACGATTTTTATTGGAAAGGCACAAACACATCATGACCATTGTCCAAGTCCAGCAAGAGGAAGACCTTCAGACGACTATATTACCGCCCCTCGTGCCGAGGCATGTCGCTATCATTATGGATGGTAACGGGCGGTGGGCAAAAGCGCGTGGATTGCCCCGTACCGAGGGGCATCGGCAAGGCAAAGAGAACCTACGGCGTATTTTAGAGGCGTGCGTTGAATTTGGCATAGACATCCTCACCATTTACGCTTTCTCGACCGAAAATTGGGAGCGCCCGCCCTCAGAAGTCGGGGTGTTGATGTCCATCCTCAACATGGTACTTGACCAAGAGGTCAAAAAGTTGCATAAAAATGGTGTACAAGTGCGTCATATTGGCAAAATGGATGGGGTAGACCCCAAACTGCAAAAGAAAATTGTGCAAGCCTGCGAGTATACCAAAAATAACACCCGTCTGATTCTCAATGTGGCGTTTAATTATGGCGGACGTGACGAAATTGTCCAAGCGATTCGGCGGATTGTGGCGGATGGCATCCCCGCCGAACATATCACCGAAGAATTGGTCACGCATTACCTGTATACCGCCGATTTGCCCGACCCCGATTTGGTCATCCGAACAGGGGGCGAATTTAGAATCAGCAATTTTCTCATCTGGCAAGGCTCGTATGCCGAATATTACAGCACACCTGTGTATTGGCCCGACTTTGACCGTGAGGAATTGCTCAAAGCCATATGGGAATTCAGCCGTCGTCGCAGACGCTTTGGCATGACCGATGAGCAAATCGATGAACTGAACTCGTGATGTGATGTTTTTAGAAGAAAAGGGAATCTCGTGAAATCGATTGACCAAGTGACGCAAGCACTGGCAACACAACGCTATATCTCCACAGACGAAATTTCGACGGTGATGTTTTTAGCCAACAAATTGGGCAAACCCCTGTTGGCAGAAGGTCCCGCGGGTGTCGGCAAGACAGAACTCGCCAAAGCGTGGTCTGGCGCGACAGGCAAGCGCCTCATCCGCCTGCAATGTTACGAAGGGTTAGACGAAAGTAAGGCTTTATACGAATGGGAATATGCCAAGCAAATGCTCTATACCCAATTATTGCGCGATAAACTGAGCCAAATTTTAGCCGAAACAGGCACACTCACCGAAGCCGCAGATCGCCTCGCCTCTGAGGATAACGTGTTTTTCTCGGAACGATTTTTATTGGCGCGTCCGTTGCTCGAAGCCATCACCGCCGATTCGCCTGTGGTGTTGCTCATAGACGAAATCGACCGCGCCGATGCCGAATTTGAAGCCTTCCTGCTCGAAATCCTCAGCGATTTTCAGGTGTCTATCCCCGAACTCGGCACAATTAAAGCCAAACATCAACCCGATGTGTTGCTCACCAGCAACAACACCCGTGAACTGTCTGAGGCGCTCAAACGGCGCTGTTTGTATCTGTTCGTCGATTATCCCAATTACGACTCAGAATTGAGCATCGTGCGTTTGCGCGTGCCAGAACTGAACGAAAAACTCGCCCGCCAAGCGGTGGAGATTGTTCAGGGGTTGCGCGAATTGGATTTGAAGAAAAATCCGAGTGTCTCCGAGACGATTGATTGGGCGAAGGCGTTGGTAATGATTAACGCCGATACCCTCGATAAGAAAACGCTCGAAACCACGCTCACGGTGTTGCTCAAACACGAATCCGATGTGCAAAAGGCGAAGCGCGTTTTGGTGGAAGGTGGCAAACCGCATCCACTCGACCGCCGTCCGCGTCCGGGTGGGCGTTATAACTAGGGCATGTTGACATTTAGAAAAAAGCATTTTTCTGGTGATTTTGGACGGCATATAAGGTTTTCCGTAGGTGTTTTGTTCAATTTTGGAGATAAATATGCCATTTTGCCTTATTATAGGGCGGATATACGAGGCTAAAGCCTCTAATCCGCCCGTACATGCTTAAAAATTTCTGTAACTGTACGGGACGATTAGCGCGAAGCGCGTATATCGTCCCTATATCATTCATTGGCATATTTTTTAGACCAATTGAACTACGGACGCGCTTCTGCACGTCCTATTTTCAGGATAACTTATGAAAGTCAATCCTAAAAACGGACAATTCACGCTATCAGAATTTGGCAATCGGGCGCTCATCCCCAAGATGACCATCGCCGATTATTTGCACTTAGGGTTTAAGCTGGGCAATCCAGATGACGCATCGGCACAAGCGCAAATTAACCAAAAGACATTCTCATTTTTGAGTGTACAATTTCAAGACGCAAAACTCAAACGTGTCACTATCGGATTCAACAGCAGTGATGTTAAAGATGAGCTAAAAGCGTTAGGTATTAAACCCCAAGCCTATGACTGGGGGGTGGTGACATTAGAATCACACGCCCAATCGGGCGAGACATGGCTCGAAATTCGCTACAGCTAATTTTGTTCAGTCGGGGGTTCTTCTTGGACTGGTGCAGATGACCATGTACCAAATGTGCTTGGCGATTCGGCAGGTGGGGTATTGCCATTCGAGGATGTATTGGATGGCGATTGGTTGTCATTCTGTGAAGGCTGTGTTACAGGGTTGGCAAGCGAGGCGCTTTGTTTTATCTGGTTGCTGATTAGCACATTCTGTTTGATGTTGGCTTCGCGTTGGACGGCTTCAAGATTACGCTCAATATCTTTTTGGGCTTCGTCTAATTCTTGGGTATAGGGTTTGAGCATATTGCGTGCCGTTTGGTTGATGCTCTGACGGGTAGGCGGTGTTTTGGGCAAGTCGACATCCACGCCCGACTCTTTCAGTTCTTGTTGGATGACCTGCATCATCTCTGCCCACATGCGTTGTAGGCGTGCGACAAATTTGCCCACGTAATACATCCATTGGGCAACGCGCTTGGGTCCCGCCACCACCATCGCAATAATGATGATTAAAATCAGTTCTGTTCCACCAACACCAAATAATTCCATTAGAATACCTTCAGAATACCTTTTCTGTGGTGCGTATACAATGCTCATGGACATGATACTGGGTATTCGTTTTGCGTAAAAATGCCTGTTTTCGCTGAGGGTTCAAAACCCTCAGCTCGTTGCACCAAGCGCACTAAAGGCGCTAAAATCCGCCTTTATGACAAGTGTGTGCGTCAAATAGCCCCTTTGGTGGGCTTCCACATCGAATAGCCTCTAGCGAGGCAAAATTTACGCCATGCCAATTGACTAACCAGCATTATCATATCCCTACACGCCAATAATCATTTTCATGCCTGTACAGACGCGCTTCTGCGTGCCCTACGTCTACATATATATCATCCATTGTACGCCAAATAGCATCTCAATTTAAGACCACAAATGTCACGTTTTGATGAACTCAATTTTACATAAATATGACACTTGGCATATAGCCACATCTACATTGTGTGTTAAAATAGGCTTATCTTGATATGGTTAGAAAGGTCGTATAGGCGATGCAACTGGGACCCACTGAATTACTGTTGATTTTATTCATTGTGATGTTGTTGTTTGGCGTGGGGCGTATCTCGAAGGTCGGTTCTGAACTAGGGAGCGCCGTTGCTAATTTCCGCAAAGGATTGAATGAAGGCAAAACATCCACCTCTAGCGAAGAAAAAGATAAAAACAGCTAATTTTGGGGCGGACATCCCCCAAACCCGTCCGCCCATATCCCCTTTATCTCAATTTTCACCCCGCAATCTGTGACAACCTCACAATTTATTTGTGGCAACATCAGACCCTTGCTATAATTTAACAAATCTTTGTGATGCAAAGATTTTTCTTCATGTATGCTTAACTTATCGTCCATATTTGGCAAGGGACATCACCTATGGGAAATCCGACCGCCCCCACCATCCTGTTCTTATCCAGCGCCTATAAAGGTGAGCGCATGATTCAAGCCGTCAAAGCATTGGGCTTGAATGTCATCCTCATCACCGATGAAGAAAACCGCCACCAACCGTGGCCTCATCAGTTTATCGATGAATATTTTGTGTTGCACGATTTACGTCGCTATCAAGATGTCATTCATAGTGTGAGTTATTTATGCAGAGGACGCAAAATTGACCATATCGTCCCGTTGGATGAATTTGAAGTCGAGGTAGTCGCCGTTTTGCGCGAACATCTGCGCTTACATGGCATGACCATCAGCCAAGTACGTCCGTTTCGGGATAAACTCGCCATGCGCCAAGTCACTCGTGAGGCGGGGATCGCCGTCCCTAAATTCACGGGCATTTTCAATTATGATGCCCTGCGCGATTTTATGGGCAACACCCCTGCCCCATGGGTTCTGAAACCGCGCATGGAGGCGGGCGCGATGGGCATTAAAAAGATGCACGACTCGGAACAAGTCTGGCGCACACTCGATGAATTGGGCGATAAACAATCGTATTATCTGCTCGAACAATTCATCCCTGGCGATGTGTACCACGCCGATAGCATCGTCTATGGTGGCAAAATTGTGTTCGTGAGCATCCAAAAATATGGCGCACCACCCATGCAGACCTATCATGGTGGCGGGGTATTCATGACGCGCACCCTGCAATCATCGGATGACGATTATAAAGCGGTACAAGCCATGAATGCCCAAGTGATTAAAGCGTTGCAGTTCAAAGATGGTGTCACTCATGCCGAATTTATCAAAGCCAATGATGGCGGTCAGTTCTACTTTTTAGAGATAGCCGCCCGCGTTGGTGGTGCGAATATCGCCGATATGATCGAAGCGGGGCGCGGTGTAAATTTATGGGAAGAATGGGGCAAACTCGAAGTGGCGAATTTACGTGGCGAAAAATATACACCACCCAAAGCTACCAATTTACATGCAGGGTTATTGATGACGCTGGCGCGTGATGAGCATCCCAATTTAGACCGTTTTTCTGCCAAAGAGGTCGTCTGGAAGCAAAATAAAGCCTATCACGCAGGGTTGATTGTGGCATCGAAGAATTATGACCGCATCACCGAATTGCTGTCGGATTATTATCGAGAATTGACAGAACATTATAGCACCACAGGCATCCCTATGGGGGTCACACGGACAGGTCAACAGGGCTAATTCATTAACGGGCTGAATATCTCAGCAGAATCAGAAAGTAGATTAATCGGTGAAGCATATCAAATTTGTATCGAATTATCCGCATTACGCCCCTGATGGTGTCGGATTAATCCCCACACCACAACGCATCGGGGCGCACCCCGATTATACAGGTCGGGGTATCACCATCGCATTTATCGATTCGGGCTTCTCGATGCACCCCGACATCGCCCAACGGGTGATAGCTCATGCCGATGCCAGTACGAATCGCGTGTTAGAGCAACCCCATGTGATGGAAATTACCGACATGAGTTGGCATGGTCAGATGACCAGCGTGATTGCGGCAGGTGATGGGCATGTATCGGGCGGGAAGTATAAGGGCATCGCCAGCGAAAGTGATTTATTATTCGTCAAGGTCAGCACACCTGATTATCGCATTAAAGAAAATGATATTTTGCGCGGTTTGCGTTGGTTATACGATTCGCGCAAGCGGTATAACGTGCGCGTGATTAATGTCTCGGTGGGTGGCGATTATGAGAGTAACGATCCCAAACATCCGTTGCACGTCATCGTCAAAAAATTATACGATGTGGGCATGGTGGTGGTAATAGCCGCGGGCAATAGTGGCAAACGTGGCATCGTCCCGCCCGCCTCATCACCATACGCACTCACCATCGGCGGATATGACGACCAAAATCAGCTCGATAGCACCCATTGGAAACCGTATCGGCATAGCCACGATGTGGTGTATGACGGCAGTCATAAACCCGATTTGCTCGGATTGGCGGAGTGGGTCGCCTCGCCAATTTTACCCAATAGCAAACAAGAGCGCGAAATGTATTGGCTATCGCAAATGCTCCATATCCACACCAAAAGCGAATTGCGCGATATTCTGGCACAAGGTTACGCCGATCTGGGTTATCAAGCCGATGTTGTAGACCATATTAATGATGAATTGGTCAACGAACTTCAGGGCAAAATTTATCGGCATAAAATTATCGATGCCCATCATCAACACGTAGACGGGACATCGGTCTCTACGCCGATTGTGAGTGGTGTTATCGCGCAGATGCTCCAAGCCAACCCTGCCCTATCGCCCGATGATGTTCGGGCTATCCTCACGCAAACCGCCACCAAATTGCCAAATGTGAGCGATGCAATACAAGGGGCGGGTGTTATCAACGCAAAAGAGGCGGTGAATGTCGCCCAAGCATGGTTTACAGCAAAGATGAAAGTGGTTTAACGGCATCATTATAGGAGCATATTATGAACCGAGAATATCATCGTTGGTATAGTCCCTCTCTGAACCGCGACATGGAACTCTTGATATTTGGTCATGCCGGTGCGCGGGTGGTGGTCTTCCCGACATCCAAAGGCAAATTTTATGAATGGGAAGATAGGGGCATGATCAATTCGCTCCGCCACCATCTGAATCAGGGGTGGTTACAATTGTATTGTGTGGATAGTGTGGATAGCGAAAGCTGGTATAACTATGGCGCACATCCAGGGGCGCGGGCATGGCGACATCATCAATATATGATGTATGTGTTACATGAAGTGTTACCGCTATCGCTCCAAAAAAATGGTAATCCGTTTTTAATGACGATGGGCGCGAGTTTTGGCGCGTTTCATGCCATGTCATTCGGGCTTAAATTCCCAGAAAAAGTAGACCGCATTTTGGCATTCAGTGGCATGTTCGATATTCGCAGTTTCACGGGCGGTTATGGCGAAGAAATGGTCTACGCCTATAACCCGATGCAATTCATCCAAAACGAATGGCAGTGGGAACGCCTGAGCGCCTTGCGCCATATTGATATTATCATGGCAACAGGCAAAGATGACCGACTCATCGGTGATGCGCGTGCCATGTCGGGCGTACTCTGGAGCAAGGGGATCGGCAATGCTCTACGTGAATGGGATGGCTGGTCACACGATTGGCAATATTGGGAACGGATGATGCACCTTTATATCAACGGACACGATTAATAGATGAGGAGTATGGAATATGGTGACAAAAAAAAGTGAACCAATTAAAATTGGCTTGTTTGTGGGGCGTGAATGGTCGTTTCCGCCTGCCTTCATCGAAGAAGTAAATCGGCGTACAGACCAAACGGGTGTGGTCGCCGAATATATGAAAGTCGGCGGGACATTCATGGATGAACCAGTCGAGGGGTATCGTGTGATTATCGACCGCATTTCGCACGAAGTCCCCTATTATCGCAGTTTCCTCAAAAATGCCGCCTTACAAGGTGTGAAAGTGGTCAATGACCCGTTCATGTGGACGGCGGACGACAAATTTTTTGGCGCATCGCTCATCACCAAACTGGGTGTCGCCTCGCCCAAAACGGTTGTGTTGCCCAACCGCGATTATGTGCCTGGCATCGTGCATAACGAGAGCCTGCGTAACCTGAAATATCCAATGGATTGGGGGAGTTTGGTGGATATGGTCGGCGGTTTTCCGTTGGTGCTAAAGGATGCACACGGGGGCGGTTGGCGCGATGTATATGTATGCCATTCGATGGATGAGCTGATTTATCGCTATAACACCAGTGGCTTATTGACGATGATTATCCAAGAATATATCCGTTGGGATAATTATGCGCGGTGCATGTGCTTGGCACAAACTGATGTGCATGTCATGAAATATGACCCGCACACCCGTTATTATGCCCCAGAACACGATTTTTCGGATGAGATGTATAACCGCATTTTGAACGACACGCTCACCATTTGTCGTGCCTTTGGTTACGATATGAACACCTGTGAGTTTGCCATTCGAGACGGCATCCCCTACGCGATTGATTTTATGAATCCCGCCCCTGATATGGATGTGAATTCGTTGGGCAAAGGGCATTTCGATTGGATGGTCACACACATGGCAGATAACATGATTCAACTCGCCCTATCCACCAGCGCAACTCGTGATAATTACGCATGGGGCAAACTCATTACAAGCGCCAAACCAGCCAAGAAAAAGACGACCAGCAAAAGTAAAGGGGGATGATGATGTCATCCGTGACCAATGATGCGGTGAAGTATTATCACGATTTGCTCACACCCGAATTGGCAGAAGAAGCCGATTTTCAATTGCGGAAATTGCTCAAAGAACGCAATCTGTATTTTGGTGAACGTCCGTTATGTGTGGTGTTACGACCATTTTTCTATTCTGAGCGCAATTGGATGTTCCTCAATGATGGACTCGAAAAATTGGTGCAGGCATTTCAGATCGTCCATCAGGTGTGCATCACAGACCCCAAACATCGCGCCTATCTGATGTTGGATGATTACGAAGAGCAACTCATCCCATACGACAAGCCCGAAGTCCCACCATGGTCGAGTTCGCGCCTCGATATGTTCTATGTCACCGATAAAGATCAACTCAAATGTGTGGAATATAATGCAGAAACGCCTGCAGGCATTGGCTATGCCGATATGTTGGGCGAGGTGTTCACCGAACTTGAACCGTATAAACGCTTTCAGGAAAAATATCATACCTTCATGATGCCCGCGCTCGACCAACTCACCGACTCGCTCATCGATGCGTATCTGGCATGGGGCGGGCAACGCTTTCCACAAATCGCCATTGTCGATTGGCGCGAAGTGCCAACGCTGACCGAACACGAAATCACGCGCCAACATTTTGAACGCAAGGGGCTGAAAGCCGTCCTCGCAGACCCGCGTGCGCTCGAATATCGAGACGGTGCGTTGTGGTCTGAGGGCTTTCGGATTGATATGATTTACAAGCGCGTGTTATATAGCGAATTGTTCGCCACAATGGGTATCGATAATCCCATTACGCGGGCGATGCGCGATGGCAATGTGTTCATCACCAATTCGATTAGCGCCAAAATGTTGGCGAAAAAAGCCAGTTTAGCCTTCCTGAGTGATACCGACAACGCCCATTTTTTCTCGGCTGACCAACTGAAAGCCATTCAAGCACACATCCCATGGACGCGAGTCGTCAAAGAGGGCAAAACCACGTATCAGGGCAAAACGATTGACCTCATCCCATTTTTGAATGATAACCGCGATAAATTCGTCCTCAAACCGAATGATGATTATGGCGGGCGCGGTGTGGTGCTGGGTTGGGAATCGTCATCCGATGGTTGGGAAGCGGCGCTCAAACAAGCGTTGATTGTCCCGCATGTGGTACAAGAACGGGTCGAGATTGTCCAACGCGATTTTCCGATGTGGCTAAATGGCGAACTCGACATCAGCCCGCGTTTTGTCGATGCAGCCCCGTATGTGTTCGGGGGCAAAATGGTGTATGGCATCATGACGCGCCTATCACCATTATCGTTGTTGAATGTGACGGCAGGCGGTGGCTCGATTGTGCCAACTGTCCTCATCGAAAAACGACGTTAGATAAATCAACATTGGGGCGCGACAATCTGTTGCGCCCTATTTATATAATAAGGGGTGTTTTATGTCGCATCAGACCAAAGATAAAGGGGATTTAGCTGTCCTGATGGCGCTGGCAGATTTACGCCGTCATGGAATCATCACTTGCTTGCCGATTAGCGAACATCTGCCGTTTGATATGGTCGCCGTCATGCCCGATATGACCACGCTGGTCAGATTGCAGGTGAAATATCGCAAAACGAATACCGTTGGGACGATTCATTTACCGTTTCGCTCAAATTACTATGACTCCAAGAAGATTTATAGCAAGCATGTGGATTTGAGTCATTTAGACAGTTATGCGGTTTATTCACCTGATACCAATCAGATGTATTATATTCGGATAGATGAGTTACCAGAGGGCGCGAAAGCCATTACATTACGACTCAATCCGCCTAAAAATCATCAAAAAACACGCATTTGGTACGCAGAAAATTTTATCAACCCTATGCAATTGGCAAATTCAAATTACAGCGCAAATTTCAATATACAATCCATTTGCCAAATGGATGAACAAGCGATAGATTTCGTCATGTTAGATTTAATCAACAAAAATATTCAACCCCGGATTCCCCGTTCAAGCTATTTGCCATTTCACCTCATTAGCGTTTGCGAGGATATGAAAACCCTCATCCGCTATCGTATCGGTACGGATGAGGTAGAAACAAATTCGTATGTGGATATGTATGCGATTTGTTCATCACAAACGGGTGATATACGTTATATCCCTGCAAAGACTGTTACGAAAGATGTGAAGAATTTGATATTTGCAGAATCACGGGGTTGAAAAATAATTTTTTTCACATACAATAATCACCGTTCTCTGTTTGGGTCCGTAACTCAGTGGCAGAGTACCCGCCTTTTAAGCGGAGTGCCGTAGGTTCGAATCCTACCGGACTCACAACTATAAACCCGCCAGAGAAAATTCTTTGGCGGGTTTTTGATTATTTGCGCCGTTTGCCCCAGTGCCGACTATAAAATGGAATAGCCAACATAAACCACCGTGCCCATAGCCCGAATAACCACATGAAATCTTCGGTCAGCAAAGGCTTATTTTGATACCAAATCACCGTTTTAGGGTCTTTGAAATCATAACAATAGTCTCCATCTACCGAAAATGTCATGTTGATATTGAGTTGTGGAACATGCTCATGCCCTATCGGATGGTCATAACACACATAATCGACTTTTTGCCAATTATCATCAAAGCAAGGTGAGCGATCGGTGGGGATGATATAACCCTCATAATGGGCTAGGCACTCAAAATTGGCTTGTTTGGTGGCATCTAAAATGCGATTGAGGCACACATTATAGTAATATTGCAAATGAGATGGGATCGGCGCACCATAATCCCATCTGGATAAAATAAACGCCTACCCTGTTCATCATAACATGGCGGGGCATCTAAACGTGTGTAAATAATCAAATCCCTTCTTGCAAGCCGCGAAAAACCCTCAAATTGACCATATGGTGTGTGGATTATAAATTCTTCAACACACACATTCAGTTGACGTTCTAAATCATAAAGCGATGTATTTTTAACCACCGAATGCGATTGATAACAGGGGTCATTTTTCATTAAAACCAAGTGCTTTCTGTCATTGTTCCAATAAACCGCTTTAGATTCGTAATTATGGCGTATCAAATGGGAATTGAGTTGTGCAATCGTCTCTGAGCAGACATTATATTCAATGGCTACATAAGAAATGATTTCATTCAGTCCATTTGTCACAGATGTCACCCAAATATCAGATGGACAAGGGCGGGCAGGGGGATAAATAACTCGATGCTAAACGAGAGCGGTAAATCTGGGAATTGGTTAACACGCATTAAATCGATTAAACAAACATCCAATTCAATTGCAATATCATGCAAAGCCTGATTCGGTCGGGTGATATAAACAGGCAAGTCGCTATACATAGGAGATAAAAGTCGTTTATTTTGTTCATCAAAATACATCAAGCGTTGCCCTTGTTCGTTATAACATGGTGGTTCATCTTTGGGGATGCGAATCGATACAGGATTCGCCCCAGACATAAATCCATATCGATATAGTCCACCAGAACCGCATGGGCGTAGATGAGGCGTATGAATGAAACTCGACTATAATCTATGCGTATATTAGGATGTTGAAAAACAGCCTGTATTGGATATTTTACACTTGCCTATCAGAAAGAGGTCTATTTTATGCGCCGTTTATTATTTTTGTTGGGTATGCTGATGATAACCATCATCCCGCTATCGGCACAAGATATACAAGCTGACTTAGATAATTTATTGGCAGAGTACGCCGATGCCGATGGTCCCGCGGTGGTTATCCAAATCACATCGCCTTATGGCACATGGATAGCCACCACAGGCTTGGCGGATGGGGAACGCCCAACCACGCCCGATGACCGTTTCAGAATTGCCAGCATGTCGAAAACGTATGTCGCCACTGTCACATTGATGTTGGTCGAAGAAGGCGTATTCGATCTTGACGATTTAGCCAGTGATTGGTTGTCTGATGAAATTGTTGAAAATATCGCCAATGCTGATGTTGTCACCATACGGCAATTGCTCGCCATGCGAAGCGGGATTGATGATTATTTGGGAACAGAAGAATTCTGGCAGGCTATCCAAGCCGATATGACCTACGAATGGACGGCAGAAGAAGCCATCACCTACGCTTACGAATTGCCCGCCCTATTCGCACCAGATGAGGAATATAACTATTCCAATAGTAATTATATTTTGTTGCAACTCATCCTCGAAAACGCATCAGGCATGACCTTAGCCCAACTGGTGCGCGAAAAAATTTTAGACCCACTTGGACTCGAAAACACCTATACGCAAATCTCTGAAACGCACCCCAAAGGTTTTGTGAACGGGTACGAAGATATAGACGGCGATGGTGAATTAGACGATGTAACCAACATTAATGATGGCGCGGGGTTGGGTGATGGCGGGTTGATCTCGAACACGGCGGATATAACCACATTTTATCATGCCTTGCTCGCTGAAAAAACCTTACTGAGCGAAGCGATGATGACCGAATTGCTCAATTTTGGCGATGATGGCGAAGGTGGTGGTTATAGTTTGGGCTTATCTGCATGGGAAACCGATTACGGCACTGCATGGGGACATTCGGGCGGTGTGTTGGGGTTTATCTCGTTAGGGGTGTATTTACCCGATGAGGATATTATCGTTGTGGCGCTATCTGCCAGTTGGGATGTGGATATCGAGAGCCTTGTAGACGATGCCATATCACTGATTTTAGGCGAGTAACCATAAAATCCCCCGTCATGGGGGATTTTTTCACCCCGCGCCATCGCGCAACATTTGGGCGAATTGGCTCGGCATGGCGTTAGCTATCCGTTCTATCCAACTCGAAGCATTAGCCAATATCCCCACATTGCAGAATTATCACCCTTATCATGCCACTTGTGCCGATTTATATCGGCGGGCAGGGCGCATCGTGGACGCAAAAAGCGCGTATACACGCGCCATTGGGTTGTGTCTGAATGACCGAGAAAAAGTATTTTTGAGCAAGCAGTTGGGGGTGTTGACTAATCACAAATGAATTCGATTTCGACATTGTGCTTAGCGAATGCTGACATAAAATCTTTCCATTTCATATCAGCAGATTGCACAATCGGAGCAGTCTGGTCTTCATATTGATAATGGGCTATCGCAACAGCAATAAATTTTCTGTCTCTTGGGTCAAACTTTTTTAGCTCTGTATCTTTTGGAAATTCTTCGTACGCATCTTCATCAATCCGTGTGATAGGTATCTGTATCACATATTGGTCATTCATGATGTTATTCAATAACCATTGAATAAATATTGCTCCATAAGTGCCTTCATAATACTTAAATTGCTTTTGATATTCCTCAAGAATATCACTACCATGCGAACCAGTATCAATAACAATTTTTAGCCCAGAATATCCTGCCATAAATTGAAACAATAATTTAAGGCAGATTTCTACACACGCTTCTTTTGTCTGAGGTGACTTATTACCACTGGCGTTAATAATCACATTGGTATCAAGAATTTTTCGTTTCATTGTTTTGCTTTCCGCTTGATGCCAGCTTGTGCCATCTCGAACATATCCTCAGTCATATCACCGAAGAAACCGTGGGGCCAGTTACGGATATTCCCAAATTCATCAACTTCTAGTGATTTTATAATGGATTTACCATCTGGCGCATCGCAAAAATAGATAGCTGTATCTTCTTTAGTAATTTGTTCTTCTGCTATACGCCGTTGTAACCGCCTAAGTAAATGTTCGCTATGGCTTTCAACAATAATTTGGATATTACGGTTTTTGATAACATCTATAAATACATCTGCAAGCCGAGATTGTACCGATGGGTGAAGGTGAAGCTCTGGTTGTTCTAAGATAATTGTTGACCCTTTTGGCACATAATAACATAGTACCAATACAGGTAACACCTGTGATACACCAATACCCATGTCAGTCATTAAGACAGGTGGACTGCTGTGCGTTCTACGTAAACGAACCTCGTATTGAATGCCACCTGTGACAAGTGGTTTTGTCTCAAATGAATGCGCCAACCCCATTTCTACAAACCATTCGGCAATGCGTTTTTGTAGAGTATGTCGCCCTTTACCTCTTCCATCGTATATTTTTTGGTCTTTACCTGCTAATAGCGCAGGAATAGCAAATTCACCTTTTAAGCCAACCGATGAGGGTTTTTCTCCCGCCCATGTATAAATTCGTTGTGGATAGTCACGCAGGGGTCCTAGATAATACAAACGCCCAAATTGTTGTTCAAATTCTAAAATAATATCATTTAAATAATCTGCATCCTTATAATATCGGATAGATTGGTCTGAAAATCCATAACTTTTTTGTGGATGAATAAACCATTTTCGAGGTCTCCCTTGTGGTCTTTCAGCCTCATTTCCATTAACATTCACTTTAAGTGAATATTCATTGCTATCGTCAATTTGCATACGAACATTAAAATGTTCGCTTTGATATATAATTTGTTTAACACTTGTTTTTGTTTTGTCTGCATAGATTGTTGTCGAAAAATCTAAGTGATTTAGTGCCACATTTGTATTGGGGATTTTAATTTCGCCTTCAAAATTCCAAGATACCGAGAGGGTCATTTCTGTGGTATCTTGATATGTAATTTCATGCGGTGTTCCTAAATTTACATAACCTGTTTGAATGCTACCTGTTGATAAAACTAATCCTCTATCATTGGATTCTGTGGTTTGTTTGAGCAACAAAAGCATCTGCAACAGGCTACTTTTTCCAGAGCTATTCGCGCCAAAAAAGACAGTGAGTGGAGCAAGGCGAATATCACCTGTTTCTGCCCATGATTTGAAGTTGGTCATGCTCATTTTGGTAAACATAATAAATCCCTCATGTGAATACATGAGGGATATTATAAGTTAATGGCGTTTTTATGACAACCTTACTAAGCTAATACGCCTCGCAACAATTCGATTTCGGCGACCAGCTGGGGCAATTTGACCCACACGCGGTCTTCGGGGATAATCCACTTGGCTTGTAGGCGGTGATTTTTATCCAGTAAGAGCAAACCCGTCAGACCGACCATATCATAATCATCATGGACATCGCCTTTGGTATCGGCTAATAACGGGAATGGGATTGGCAAGGGGCTACTGGTCTGGAAGCCATACAACATCTTGGCTTCATCACGCACGATAATGGCTACTGGTGTGCCTAATGTGGCAAATTTGGGGGTATGATGTTGCAACCACATCACACGGCGCACACTGGCAGGATGCCAAATATCGCCAATAAATGCTAACAGTAAACCCGTTTCACCCATCAAGTTGCTCAATTCATACGATTTCCAATTGCAATCAGGCAGGCGGAAATCGGGCATCGTTGTCAAAAGTTGCGGACCTTGTTCTAAAATTCGGGTAGACATGGTGTTATCCCTTTGTGCATGGTCTTTGTTATTCTCTCGTCTCTACGACCATTATAAATTAATTTATACCGACTAAAGGCTTAAGATTTTTATGATTTATCAATTTTTTTATAGGCGCTTTGTCACTTTTTATTTTGAATTGAAATGATTAGAATAGAGAGGGGCATCATTTCGCCTAACTGGATAAAGGAGTTTTGGATGTTAAATCTTTCCTCTAAAAAATGGATAGCCCTCGTGATGGTCGTTATGCTGGCATTAGCATCATTCAGCACGAGTTTGGCACAAGACAACACTGGCACACAAGAAAACACATCAACCATCAATTTCTTTTTTGTGTTATGTGAAACGCAAGCTGTGATTGATTTTTCGGGTACAATCGAAGCAGGCTACGATGTTTACTTTCAGATCTTCTCGGCTTCGCGTGGGGGCGGGACGGCACTCTCGACACTGCGACGTTTATCGGTTGGGGGCGATTTCCGCACCACCGAGACGGTGACATTCGCCACAGGCACAACGGTCGCCGCCAACCAAGTGGGGAGCATGTATGTGGCGATTGCGCGTGAAGGCAATGCCAATTCGACCATTTATGCCGATTATGTGGACGACATTCAAGACGGATGCCGTACATCTACCACCACCCCAACCACAACATCCACCAGTACATCTACCAGTAGCACCAGTACATCGACTACATCATCGAGTAGGACAACGACAACCGTGAGTTATCCCTCGATCTTATCGCCTTTCGGTGGGGTGATTAATCCGGGTTATCGCCCGACAACCACGCCTGTGGTGCAAATCGGACCCTCGCAATCTGTGACCAAACCGCGTCAACAAACACCCGGTTTAATTTTTGCCGAATGTAATCAATACCCAATGGCGGAACCCGGTTTGTTGTATGATACCGACACCATCATCATTTTCTGGTCGTGGTATGCCGCCACCGAAGAATTGATGCTCGACCATATCAACAACGCACAATATGCAGTTGCCGCATGGGGCAATCCATTCAGCAATGTGGTGCGTACCCCCATCGAATTTATCAATGGCGATTATTGGGTGTTTTATTATGTGGTCGCGGGGAATTTGCAACCCGGTCAGTATCAAATCGATTATAAACTCTATTGGAATCAAGCCATTAGCGATGGTTATGATGAATTCGGTCCGGGAACAGAAAATCCGCAATTGACGGGCAATTGTTCCTTCACCATTACGCGCAATCCCAATAATACCCCTGTGGGATACACCCCCTTCCCACGTTAGATTCATCATACAATGAGGCGAGATGGGGCAAGTGAGTCACCATCTCCCTCTGGATAAGATATATGTCATGGATGTATTGATTCAACATGCAAAAACCCTATTTGGGTTAGATATTCCCCCCACACAATTGGCGATGTTCCAAAAATATGCCGAAGAATTAACCGCATGGAACGCGCACACCAATCTGACTGCGATTATCGAACCACAAGCCGTTGCGATACGGCATTTCTTAGATTCGCTATCCCTGGTGCCATTGCTCAAACTCGATACCCCCCAAAAAGCGATAGATGTTGGGACGGGGGCGGGTTTTCCTGGGTTGGTGTTGGCGATCATCGCGCCAAATATCCATATCACCTTACTCGAAGCGACAGGCAAAAAGATTAAATTTCTCGACCACGTTATCGCCACATTGGGCTTAAAAAATGCGACTACGCTTCATGCCCGCGCCGAGGATGCGGGTCAAATGCCGAATCAACGTGGGAAGTATGATGTCGTCATGGCACGCGCTGTTGCACGGTTGCCCGCGTTGGTCGAATATATGTTGCCGTTGGCAAAAATCGGCGGGATTTGTATTGCCATGAAAGGTATCACCGCTCAAGATGAAGTGACCGATTCGGGGCGGGCGCTCAAAATTTTGGGCGGGCGCTTCGATAAAATCGAAACCGTGATGTTACCCACGCTTGATGAACCGCATCATCTGGTGGTCATCTCTAAAACAGGCAAAACGCCGTCCGATTATCCTCGTAAACCGGGCATTCCCACCAAAAAACCGATTATCTGACGGCGATACGTCTTTGTTGCAATTGCCACAATTGCCAATATGCCCCTTGTTGGCGGATCAGGTGGTCATGTGTCCCCTGTTCCACCAGATGACCATCTTCCAACACCAAGATTTCATCTACACGATCTAAATGCGTCAAGCGATGGGTGATGAGTAACACCAATTTATCACCGCGCACCCCCAAAATTGTCTCTAAGATCGCCATTTCAGTAATAGCATCCAAATTGGCAGTCGGTTCATCCAAAATCCAGATTGGCGCATCTTTGATCAACATCCGCGCCAGCGCCACCCGTTGGCGTTCCCCACCACTTAATGCAAATCCCAATTCTCCAACATCAGTCAAAAGACCATCAGATAATTTTTGGATAAAAGGCATTAATTGTGCTTGTTCACAAGCACGATACAAATCGGCTTCCGTCACGCCATCGCGGGCAATGCTAATATTTTCGCGCAGGGTGGTGTTGAATAAATGGGTACGTTGGGTCATGACACTGAAGTGACGGCGTAATTCATCGGGATGGAGATGACGAATATCCACTCCATTCAGGCTAATTTTTCCTGCATCTACATCCCAAAAGCGCAATATCAGATGTGTCAGGGTAGATTTTCCTGCGCCACTCGCACCGACGATGGCAATCATCTTACCCGATAGTAAATTCAGATTAATCTGCTTCAAAACAGGGGTAGTTGATTGATACCCAAAGGTAACATCCGCCATGTTTAGGGTCATCGGTTGTGCAGGTAGCGATAGGGGTTTTTCAGATAGGTGGATGGGTGGCTCGGTATCTATCACCTCGAATAAGCGTTGTGCAGAGGCGATATTTTCGCCTAAATGATGCACAGCTGGAATCAGGGCTTGAATCGCCTCGAAAGAGGCAATTGTTGCTAGGGTGAGTGTGCCTAAAAAGACACCGTCCACCCGCGAAATCGCCACTAACAAAACGCCCCACGCAGTAAGATGTACTAATAAAACCGACAACCCAGTTTGTAAGCCATCCCAAAATGCCATGCGCCATTCAGTTTGAATTAAATCATCATTAAGCGCATTGAGATGAGCCAATTGGCGTAATTCATCACCATACGCCACTATATCTGCCATTCCTTGTAGGGTATCTATTAAATAGGTGTTGAGTTCTGCCCGTTTGGTGATATAGCGCCTGCCAACAGCTTCGCCTGTGCGCCATGCCAAAAATGGCAATGCCGTTCCCGCGAGCAAATACCCCGATACAAATATCAGCGCGATGAAAGGATCAAATCCGATCATGAATAACGTCATCGCAAAACCGATGAACAATGCCACAATAGGTGGCGCAATAACGCGCAAAAAGATATTTTCGAGCGTTTCTACATCCGAAACAACCCGTCCCAATAAATCACCACTGCGATAACTCATCAGACGAGCAGGTGCAAGCGGTTCTATAGCGCGATAAAACCACACCCGCAACCGCGCCAACAAGCGAAATGTGAGGTTGTGCGATACAAGCCGTTCTAAATACCGAAAAATAGCGCGGGCAATGCCCAAAAAGCGCACCATCGGCGGGGCAACTCCCAGCGAAGCGATGCCGAGTTGCAATCCTGCGGTAGAAATTAACCAAGCAGAAGTCGCCATCAGGCTCACGCTACTCCCAATAGTCGCCAAACTGAGCAGTATCGAGCCGAGCATCCCGCGCCAAAATGGGCGAATAAGGTTTAATAACCGAAAAAATGCCTGTCGCTTGCTCATATAACATCACCCCTAACAATTCGGATAACAACGCGGATCTGGGAATGCCCCCCCAAATATGACGGTCGGACCAGCTACGGCTAGGGTTGGCACAGCATCGTCTATTGGCAATGCCTCGACAATCGCTTGTGTTTCGAGCGATAACAACGCCACCCACCCCACAACACCCTGAAATGCGACTTTGACCCACGGGCTATACGGGCTACGCGCTAATAATTCCAATTTTGAACCGACAGGCACAGTCATCATCGGCGGAAAACTGGCATCAGGCGCTTGGCGCATGATGACCCCGCCCATCGCCGTCACGGTGGCGTGATTGCCTAATTCGCCATAGCGTTGTGGTGGTAGCGGGGTGCGATCATAAACAGTGCTAATCGCGCCATGATTGCGCTCTAAAAATTCGGCAGACATCCAACCTGTTTGACCATTGGCAAGGCGCACATGATACCAATCGCCTGCGGGGTTTATGCCCAAAATAGTCATAATTTGTCCACGCGGGACTTCGTAGATAATATCAAAGCGTGTGGACGGTCCCGTCCGCAAGTTCACCCGCGCATCGGTGACGACATAGCCCGGTTGGGGAAGATAGGCGGGTCTATCCAATAGGCTAATCGGAAAATAGGCTAATAAAGCGGGGGTATAGGGCATGGGCAAGGGTGGCGGGCTGGCGGGGGCGCTAAAATCATTATTCATATATGGCACGCGAATTTCTTGCCCCGCGAGTACCAATTGCGATGATTCATAAGCCGATGCCCGCATCACCCCTTCTATAACGATGAAGACCGTTTCAGTGGGCGTGGTGAGCGCCATGACAGCGCCGTTGACATCCAATGTCACCCCGTTGATGACCAACCGAATCGGCTCAAAACGTTCACTCGCCTGAAAGGTGAAACTGCTATACGGTTGGGCAAAGCACCCCTGTGTTGGGGTTTGTGTGGTCAGGATAATATTGCTCCAACGAGGTGTATTGGGTGGTGATACATCTCGAATATGCGAATCACCGAGCAATATCGCCCGAAAACGATTGACTTGTGAACGCACCCAAACTAACCCGCCATTACTGCCATCGGCGGTGAAGGCGCTGGTACGCAAACTGGTCAGCGCATCCAATTGGACGATCGCCCCTAATGTGCCGAGCGAATTACTGACCGGACCCGCAGGTTCTGCGAGCGGGGGATTGCCCGCATTACACACATAATTATCGGGCGCAGATAAACATAATTCGGTGGCGATACTATAAAATTGTGTCAAATAATCGGCACAGGTTGGCGCGGATTGTTGCGCGATTGTCACCATTAGGCTCACTGTGGTGATGGTGATAATTATCAACCAACGTAATAATGATTTTCGCATGTATGTTATATCGTCCTAAACCTATCACAATCAGTGTCACTATCTTATATTTTATGCTGAAATAAGGCAAGTTTTTGACATCTTGTAAATAACTTTAACATCGCTACAAGGGCTTTTGCAAAGTCGTCAAAGGAGTAATTGAAGCGCCTGCTCATAATTGGCATTGAAATACCGTCTGGCTTCAGGAATATAGTCGAACTGTCCACAGTGTCGGATGAGAC
>DAOTVP010000071.1:0-16183 GCA_034436155.1 Anaerolineae bacterium | reverse complement strand
CCATAGGCTAACGTTTTGGAAGCCCACTAAAGGGGCTGGTTTTTGACTAATTTTGAGACAAATAATCGGCAGAAAGGCGGACTTGAGCGCCTTTAGTGCGCTTTTTCGGCGTGTAGCTAGATGCTTTGAGCATCTAGCACGAACTAGCAATCAAAGTAATCTTATATTACTTTACCGCCTCACGACAATCACCGCATAATAATTCACTCCGTTGCCCGATGTACTCATGCCCACCCCAATTTCATCGAATGTCGCATCTAAAAATAGTTGTTCAAAAGCATCTTGGTCTTGTACCCAAAAATTGAACGCGCTGTTCGCATCCCATTGCGCTCCGAATGCCGTTGAATAATAAAAATAGTCAAATTCGTAATTCAACGATTCCATGCGACTGGCGAAGCCGCCTAAATCATGCTCGCTCACATTATCGCGTGCCGCCATCATCTGGCTATTGGATTGTGCATCGCGCATGACGAATTCATTCGTCAATAACAGGGGCAAATTATTTCGGGCGCGTTCTTGGTTGATGAGTTGAATCAGGCGCGTGATATTGTCGCGCCGTTCTTGTTCGAGTTGTTCGGCGCTTGTGCCTTCGATTTCGCCGATGGATTTGAGCCATTGTAACCATTGCCCAGTGACGCGATTATTAAAAATTTCGCCGTTACTGCTATTCGACAAGACGATGATGGCGTGCCGTTTATCGGGCAAAATCTGAAAATAAGACCGAAAACCGGGTGTCGAGCCTGTATGGTTGGGGATGATTTCGCCTTGCCAATTGGTCAGATAAAATCCCAGACCGTATTGCCCATCGGTGGCATCAGCGGCGGTCATCATTTGGTTAATCGTGTCTTTGTGGAGGATGTTGGGCGTGTTTTCATCGGCGAGCATCGCCACAATCCAACGGGCAAAATCGGGGACGCTGGTATGCAACCCCGCGGCGCTCAAATCGACAATCATTTGAAATTCCGGTTGGGCTTCGCCATTCTCATCATGACCAACAACGTGTTTGGCTTGAATATCGGGGCGCAGGTAAAAATCGCTCATCGTCATGCCGAGTGGCTCAAAGATGTTGCACCGAGCGTAATCTGCAAATGATTCTCCCGTGACTGTTTCGAGGAAGAGTTGCAACACACTATAACCTTCATTGGAATACGCGAATGTCACGCCTGGCGGATTTTCGAGCGTGACCGCCCGCCCTCTGCGTCCTGTGCCGTTCAGAATATCGATCAATGTGGGCAGTGGGAAATAATTTTCGCTAAAAATCGGCACATTAGCGGTTCTAAAGCCCGCCGTATGGCTCATCAACCGATAGGGCGTGACCCCGCGAAGATCATAATTGGTGCGAGGTCGCCATGTTGTTATCACATCAAAAACAGGCGTATCGAGCGTGATGATACCCTGTTCGACCAATTGCATGGTGGCAACGCTGGCAATCGGCTTCGACAAAGATGCCACCCCAAAAATCATATCGATCCGCATTGGGGCATACGTGCGAGCATCACTATAACCGTATGCCTTCGCCCAGACGAATTCACCATTATCAATCAGCCCAATCACGGCACCAGGCACCAGGGCATCATTCAGCCAACCTTGCACCAGCGTATCGTATAAATCGGTCAAGACGCGCATTTTGGCGATGCGTTCTGGCGATTGTGGCGGGATGAGATCTTGCCCTTTAATCGGGTAGGGGCTAATTGGATTATCACACGCTTCGGGCATGGTGGTCGGTAATACCGATTCGTCCCGTCTGGCGAGGAGTATCATCATGTACGGGTCGCCAAAACGATCGGTATAATGTCCTGTGCCGATTTCGGTGTAATTTTCAGAGAGCATTTCATCTCGATAATTGTCGAGCCATAAAGCAACGACCTGTGCTTCATCGGCGATTCGCATTTGCATGACGTACCAGTAGGTGGCATACGTATATTGCTCCATCTCGAATAACGCGCTCACACTATCTACCGATATGGCATCATAACGCCCAATAGCCCCCACGCGCTCAATACTGGTTTGGGCAATGCGTGATAGTGTCTCATTCAAGATCAAGACCGATGCCCCATTGGCTTGACGGGCGATGTTGACCGCTTCGTATAATCGTACCCGACTTGCTTCGAAGGATTGCTGTGCATCGATAGGAGCGAAAATACCGCCGATGAAGAACCAGAAAATCACCCAAATCCCGAATTTATACACCTTATTCATCTAATACTTACCTTTTTCATGCCCGAATTACATTGAAATATTCGATAATACATGGTTATAATCGGTTTTGCGTTCCGATTCCTGTGAGGAAAATCACAATGGAAATACTTATCCTAAACGTTACGCCATTTATTTTATCATTTCTGTTCGCCTTGCCGATAACACAACGCATTGGCAAACCCGCGCAATGGGGTTGGGCAACAGGGACGGTGATGGCGACACTCTTTATTATATCGCTAACTTTGCTCCCGCGTATTTTAGAACATGGCGCTTTCTCTACGACTATCACATGGGTGCCACAATTGGGGTTACAATTCAGTTGGTATGTCGATGGATTAAGCCTGATGTTCATGCTCATCGTGACGGGCATCGGCATTGCCGTGTTTTTATACGCCGGTTATTATTTAGACGATCCCGCCGACCTCGCCCGTTTTTATAGTTACCTCTCCGCCTTCACAGGCGCGATGTTGTTGTTGGTGATGTCTGGCAATCTGATTTTGCTGTTCATCGCATGGGAAGCGACCTCGCTCACATCGTTCTTTCTAATCGGCTTTAAGGGGGCAAAAGATGAGGATGCTCGCATCGGCGCAAGTCGGGCGTTGGTCATCACAGGGGCGGGGGGCTTGGCGATGTTTGTCGGCTTGCTGCTGATGGGTACTGTCGGTGGCAGTTTTGAATTTGCCGATTTACTCCAACCAGAGGCGGGTCAGATGTTGCGCGACCATGCGTGGTATCCCGCCATGATATTGCTGATTATGCTCGGATGCTTCACCAAATCGGCACAATTCCCGTTTCATTTTTGGCTACCAGGTGCCATGAGCGCACCATCGCCCGCCAGCGCATTTTTGCATTCGGCAACGATGGTCAAGGCGGGTGTATATTTGCTGTTTCGGATGTATCCCGCGTTGGGAGATACCCCGCTTTGGCGCGATAATCTGCTGGTTATCGGTCTCATCACCATGACGTTAGGCGCGGTGTTCGCCATCCGCAAGCGTGACCTGAAGGGATTATTAGCCTATACCACCATCAGCATGTTAGGCTCGTTTGTGGCGCTCATCGCATTACCGCATGGCGAAGGTCTTAAAGCCGCGGCATTGGGGATTATCGCCCATGCGTTATACAAAGGCACATTTTTCATGTTGGCGGGTACGGTCGAACACGCCACAGGCACGCGCAATCTCGATGAATTGGGCGGATTGCGAAAATTATTGCCCATCCCTACGGCGATTGCCTTCACCGTTGGGTTATCTATGGCGGGGTATCCGCCACTGGTCGGTTTTGTGGGCAAAGAATATCTGCTCGATGCCATGTTGCCCGAAACAGGCATCGGATTCATCCCGATTATGTTGGTATTCATCAGCGCCATCCTGAACGGCACGGCGGCATTTTTATTCGCGTGGGATGTGTTCATCAGCCGTCCAGAACGCGAATATGATCATTTTCATGCCCCGCCGTTGGGGATGCACATCGGCTTAATCGGCTTGGCGTTGGCTTCGCTGGTGGTGGGGGTGTTGGTCGCACCACTATTAGATCCGTTGTTAGAGACGGTCTTGGGCAAGCATCCGCACCTGCACCTCATCCCCACTGAGATTAACGCCGCCGTGATGTTGAGCCTCTTGGCATTGGTCGGCGCACCATCATTCTTTATATTGCGCTCATTGTGGATGAAGATAGACGGCATTCGCTTGATCCCAGGCGCACAAATTTATGCAGGCATCATCCGTGCAGTAGAAGCCTTTGGCGATTTATTGCTCACATCACAAAATGGCAAGTTGCGTTACTACCTGATTGTGATATTGGGTGTTGTGGCGATTATGATGTTCTTGGGTGGATATAACTTGAGCTACCCCATCACCATCGTCTTTCAAGATTTTGCCACCGACATCCTCAAATTGGTGATGATTATTTTGGCGCTTGGTGCGACTTTCTATTCGATTATCCTCCGCGCTCATGTTTTGGCGGTTTTGGCGTTGGGTGTATCGGGATATGCCATTGGGGTATTGTTCCTGCTCGAACCAGCGCCCGATGTGGCATTGGTACAAATTTTAGTCGAGACGATGGTCACGGTATTGGTCATTTTGATGATTGCCCGCATCGGCATCCACCAACGGCAAGAAGCGCAAGCCATTTTATGGAAAGGGTCGAAAAAATGGGGGCAGGTGGGGGTTATCCGTGATGCAATCATTGCCACGGTGATTGGTGGGAGCGTGGCATTATTTGCCCTCGTTGCTGTGAGCGACCGCGAGGGGCGCATTCAACAAGTTGAACAAGTGTCATCTGAAGAATTGGATGCCACTGTTCCGAATGATATTTTGCGACCGATTAGCCTGTGGCATTTGCAAAATGCTTATCCACAGACCAGTGCCACCGATGTGGTTGGCGCGATTATCACCGATTTCCGTGGCACCGATACGCTCATCGAAATTATGGTGTTTAGCGTGGCGGCGTTGGGCTTACTCACACTCATGACGTTACCCGTTGGGCGCGAGGTACTCTTTGGCGAAAATATGGATGAACTCATGCAACAAGTCGCCAAAGAACGCTTCCCAGACCAAGAAGAAGAGATCATCAAAATTGACCCCACCAAACGCAAACGCGAATATTATCGCCGTGTGACTAATAAATATCAGTTTGAAAATTTATCTACCCCGCTCACACGCACCGTTGCCCAGATTGTGTTCCCATTTGCGATTTTGTTATCGCTCTCGCAAATTTTATATGGCGGTAGCGCCCCTGGTGATGGCTTCACGGCGGGGGTGGTCAGTGGGTTGGCTGTGGCATCGTGGTATGTGGTATTTGGGTATTTCGAGGCATGCTTGCGCTTGCGTTGGCTTCATGCAGGGCGATTGATTGTGGCAGGTCTGACCATCGCTTTCATCAATGCAGGTTTAGGTTTGATAACGGGTGGTGCCTTCTTTGGCAACATTGTGTTTGATGGTGGTCAAGCCCCCGCAGGCTTGCACCTGACCACCAGTGTTGTGTTTGAACTTGCTATTTATTTGGTCGTCTTTGGTGGTGTGGTGAGCATCATGAATGCCATTTCACACCCGCGTGATTTAGAAGAATGGGGGCTATAGCCGTTATGAATGTGATATTCGCAATTGCCACAGGGGTGATGTTCGGACTAGGCGTATTTCAGTTGTTGCGCCGAGATTTAATCAAGATGGCGATGGGATTTTACATCTTATTTACCGCCATTAACTTTTTCTTTTTGGCGGTTGGCGTGTTCGATGGCAATGTCCCCGCGTATGTCGCCCCAAAAGATGATGGCACATTGCCCCTGTATTTACAAGATGGCGAGGTGGTGGCGCGTGAAATCGGCACAACTGATAACCCGCAAGTCGCCCAACCAAGTGACCCATTGGTACAAGCCTTGTTGCTCACGGCGATTGTCATCAGTTTTGGGTCTTTCGCTTTATTACTCGGATTGATTAATGTCGCATCAGTGCGCTTTAAGACGCTCGATTCGGACGGCGTGAATAATCTAAAAGCCTGATAAAGGATACGCTATGCCCAATAATCCAATCGTTTTAGGTCCTGTATTCGTCCCGTTGCTGTTCGCCGTTTTAACACTCGGGGTTGCACGGTTCAGCAACAATAACAACATTGCCCAACGCTATGTTGCCCTAATAGGGTCGAGCATTGGCATGATGTGTTCGCTGATTATTTTGGCTCAAAATTGGGGAATCGCCCAAGCCAATGACGGACGGTTGGCGGTACAGGTGTATCGTATGGGGGGATGGCAACCGCCTTATGGCATCATCCTCACTGCCGATTTACTCAGTAGCATCTTCGCCGCCATGTCCTCTATTGTGGTGACGGCGGGCATTTTATATGCCGTGCGTTGTAAAGATAAATGTGTGACCTATCCCGCCTTTATGCCCCTGTTTTTATGTATGGGCGGGGCGCTCATCGGTTGTTTTTACACGGGTGACATCTTCACACTGTTCGTCTTTTTAGAATTGATGGTGTTGTCTTCGGTGGTGTTGGTCGCCATATCCGATAATAAACTCGGTCTCGAAGCCGCCATCAAATACCTGATGATTAGCGCCTCTGGCACGTTGTTTCTGCTCATCGGTATCGCCGCCTTGTATGCCACATTTAGCACTCTCAACTTTGCCGATATTGCCCGCCTGCTCCAAACAGGTGAGCGTCCACTCTTGGCGCAAGCCGCGGCGGTGATGTTGGTGGCGGTCTTTTTGGTCAAAAGCGCGGTGTTCCCATTTCATTTTTGGCAACCCGATTTTCATACCACCGCGCCGACACCCGTCCATTCGGTGTTATCATCGGTCGTGGTAAAAGTGGGGGTGTATGGTTTGTTGCGGATGATAACCCTGATGTTCACAGAAGAGGCGGCGCTCATCAACCAAATAGTGATGATTTTGGGCATCATCGGCATTTTCTTCGGCAGTTTGGGCGCACTACAAACGTATGATGCCAAACGCATGTTAGCCTATTCGACCTTCGGGCAAATCGGCTTCATTTTATTGGGGATTGGTTGGGGCAACCCGATTGCCCTCATCGGCGCGATTGTTTATGCGGTGAATCATGCCTTCATCAAATCGGCGATGCTGATGTTGGTCGGGGTGGTATCGAGCCGAAATACCATGAAAACCGCCAAAATCAAACATATTACAGGTGTCGGCAAACCATTCGCGTTAGTCGGCATTTTATATTTCTTGGGCGGGATGGCGTTGGCGGGTGTGCCACCGTTGAACGGCTTCATCAGCAAATTGGCATTGGTACAAGGTGGCATTTCTGCCCACAGTTGGCTGGCTCTGGGTTTGGCGGTATCGGCGGGGATGATAACCCTACTGTATGTCACCCGTACTTATGTATTGATATTCCAGCAAAAGCCCAACGAACACAGCGCCCCGCTCAAAGAAAAAGGCATGGGCGATAGCGCCCTCGCGCCATTTTTACTCGTGAGCCTGTGCGTCTTACTTGGGATTTTTGCTACACCCCTGATTGAGGTGGTGACACTCGCCGTTGCTCAGATGAGTGACCCCCTGATTTATATCCGTGCCGTGTTAGGAGGCGCATGATGAAAAATATAATCGGTTATCTGATTCTGGCTATCCCCTTTGGCGTGGTGTGGGTGATTTTGACGAATCACATTAGCATCGAAAGTTATCTCATCGGATATGCGATGGGGCTTCTGACGGTTGTTTTGGGCGTTCAAACCGATGCGATTGAGGTCAATATGAATCGCCTGCCACAACGCATTTTCACCTTTTTCGTCTATTCGGTGTTTATGCTATGGCAAGTTGCCGTATCGGGTTGGGATGTCACCTTGCGAATTTTGGGTATCCGTCCCATAAAACCGGGCATCATCGCGTTGGAGATTGGCGATGAGACCAACAACGAATATATTTCTGGGGCGAGCGCCCATAGCATCACCATCACCCCTGGCGAGATGGTGGTCGAATATGACCGCGATTGTCGTGTGATGTATATCCATTGTATTGATGCCGAGCAATCGCAAAAAACCTTGCAAAGCGCCCAAGCCCACAGATTGTCATTTTTTAGGAGGATTATCGGCTCATGAATCCGTTATTATTCATCGCATTGAATATTGCGCTCATTTTTTTGATTGCGCTCTTGATTCCGTGTTCATGGCGCGTGATTAAGGGACCCTCGGCGGCAGACCGCATTCAAGCCATTGATACCATCACCAATTTATTGATTGGGATTGTGGTCTTACTCGCTATCACCCGCAGTAGCCCCTTGTTGATTTCGGTGGCAATCGCACTCGCGGCATTTAGTTTTGTCGGTACGATTGCGCTGGCTCGGTATGTCGGTTCTGGTCGGATGTTTTAAGGGGATATGAGATGATGATTATCGAAATCATCGGCTTGGTAGCCATTATCGCAGGGTGTTTTTTTTATGGGATTGGCGTATTGGGCTTGGTCATCATGCCCGATGTGTATCTCCGTATTCAAGCCGCAGGCAAGACATCCACACTCGGCATTGCAGGGTTGTTGTTGGGCGCTTCGCTCCTCACACCGAGCAACGCCTTCCAGATGATTGCGCTGGCGTTATTCATGATTATGACCGGTCCGGTGATCGCACATGCCATCGCCGCGGCGGCATATCGGAGTGGATGCAGAATGGCGAATTCATTGCGTGATGACCTTGAAGGCGTGATTAAACCCAATGTGATTGTCGCCAAAAATACCGAATTGGAATCGCAAATAGGCGATTAGCCTCCAAAATGAGAGCCACAAGAGAAAATGTTTGAACATCCCCCCATATTTGGGGGGATGTTTTGTTTTCTATCCGATAAGATGAAAAAATGTAGACGTATCGTATTTTTATCGGAAGGATTAGAAAACTCATCTATGACCACACAAAGCCCACCTCAAATCACAACTGAGCCAATTTTATGGCATACCTTAGATACAAATCATCTCACGGATGAACTCGATGTGAATATCCAAACGGGTTTATCGGATGCCGATGTGCAAGCCCGTCAGACCCGATATGGCAAAAATGAACTCATCGAAAAAGGCACTGCTACCCCGCTTGAATTGCTCATCGAACAACTCACAGACCCGCTCGTCCTCATCCTCATCGGCGCGGCGGTGATTTCTGGCTTTTTGGGCGAGTGGAAAAGTGTATTCGCCATCAGTGCGATTGTGGTTGTCAACGCCATGTTGGGCGTATCGCAAGAATATCGCGCCGAAAAAGCGATGGCGGCGCTCAAGAAAATGTCTGCTCCATCGGTCAAAGTACGGCGCAATGGCGCACCTGTGGATATAGACCCCACTGAACTCGTCCCTGGCGATGTGGTGTTGCTCGAAGCGGGGAGCGTCATCCCCGCCGATGCCCGCCTGATAGAAGCCAACAGCTTGCTGGTGCAAGAGGCATCGCTCACGGGTGAATCGCACGCGGTTGAGAAGAATACCAAGACGCTGGTCGGCGAAAATATCGGCATCGGTGATCGGCACAACATGGTGTTTATGGGGACATCCGTCACCAACGGACGGGCTGTCGCCGTTGTCACCGAGACGGGCATGAAAACACAACTCGGACGTATTGCCGAACTCATCCAAAGCGTTGATAACGAAAAAACACCCCTGCAACGACGCATGGCACAACTCGGACGCACGCTGTTCTTTTTGGCGATTGGCATTGTCGCCTTTGGGTTGGTGGTTGGGTTATTGCGTGGTGTGCAACTCGACCAAGCCTTCCTCGCGGCAGTAGCGATTGCCGTAGCGGTCGTTCCAGAAGGGTTGCCCGCCGTGGTGACGGTCTGTTTGGCATTGGGCGCGAAGCGCATGTTAGCGCGTCGGGCGCTCATCCGCAAATTGCCCGCCGTAGAAACGCTCGGTTCTGTCACGGTGATTTGTTCCGATAAAACTGGCACGCTCACCGAAAATAAGATGACCGTCAAGGTGATTGATGTGGCGGGCGCAACCCACGACATCACCAACATCACGCAAAAGAGCAAAAGTTTATTGGCATTGGAACACACCACCTTCGAGACCCCGACCCAATCCGAAGCCTTGCTCCTCGCGGGGGCAGATTTGTGTAATGATGCTGTTTTGCAACGGGTAGATGCCCCCAAAGCCGAATTGCGGGCGATAGGCGACCCGACAGAATCGGCGTTGGTGGTGGCGGCGGCACATTTTGCTATGTGGAAAGAAAATTTAGAGGATATGCTCCCGCGCATTGGCGAAGTGCCATTCTCATCGGAACGCAAGCGTATGGCGACTATCCACCAAATCAACCCTGCCTATACGCCTGATGGTGTTGGCGCGACATATCTCCACGCCATTCTCAAAGACATCAACACACCCTATATCGCCTTCGTGAAGGGTGGGGTAGATAGCATGGTGGATGCGTGCGACCGTGTATGGGAAGATGGGCAAATCAAACCGCTCACACCCGATTATCACCAACGGATTCACGCCAAAAATGACGAACTCGCATCAGGTGGGTTGCGCGTGCTGGGTGTGGCATTCCGACCGATGACGATACTGCCCGATGAATATACGCCAGAGACGGTCGAAAATGGGCTGATTTTTGCGGGAATGATAGGCATGATAGACCCGCCTCGTCCAGAGGTCAGACAAGCCGTTGCCGAATCGCATCAGGCGGGGATTCGCGTGGTGATGATTACAGGCGACCATCCGCTCACCGCCTTGACGATTGCCAAAGAATTGGGCATCACTCAAGAGGATAAAATCCTCACAGGCGCGGAATTGAGTAAAATGTCGGAATCGCAATTACAAACGGCGGTGCGCGATGTCTCGGTGTATGCGCGGGTATCGCCCGAACACAAATTGAATATCGTTCAGGCATTGCAAGCCAATGGGCAAATCGCCTCCATGACGGGTGATGGTGTGAACGATGCGCCTGCGCTCAAACGCGCCGATATTGGCGTGGCGATGGGCATCACTGGCACACCCGTCACCAAAGAAGCCTCCGATATGGTCATTTTGGATGATAACTTCGCCACCATCGTCAGCGCCGCCCAAGAGGGACGCACGATTTACGACAATGTGCGGAAGTTCATCAAATACATCCTTGCCAGCAACATCGGCGAAGTGATTACGCTATTCATCACACAATTGCTCGGCAAACCGTTACCGCTCAACACCATTCAAATTTTATGGATGAATCTGGTCACGGACGGGTTGCCCGCATTAGCGTTGGGTGTCGAAAAAGGTGAGCCGAACAACATGAAGCGCCCGCCTTATAACCCCAAAGAGGGCATTTTTGCGCGGGGCTTGGGGGGATATTTGCTCCGTGTCGGTCTGATTGTGGCGTTTGTCTCGTTGGCGGTGGTGTTCATCGTGCCATCGCCAGAAGGTGCAGATGCCCGTAACACCGTTTGGAGTACGATGGTATTCACAACGCTCACCCTATCGCAGATGGGTCATGCGTTGGCGATTCGTTCTGAACGCGAATCTATCTTCAAACTCGGCTTTTTCGGCAATAAATTCATGCTGATGGCAATCGGTGGGACGGTTTTGCTCCAATTGGTGCTGATTTACGCGCCGTTTGCCAACGACTTCTTCTATACCGTGCCGCTCACCTTGGGCGAATTGGCGTTGTGTTTTGGGTTGGCGATTGTGACCTTCTTCGGCGTGGAATTCGATAAATGGTTCTTCGTGCGTCGCAAAAGTAGACAAAGCGCCTAATCGCTTGAATTGATAGTCCAGCACATTTGAACAGGGTATGATATGGGTCATGCCCTGTTTGGGTGAAATTGGTAAATTTTTCAGATTCTGCATACGCCTAAAATTGGAATTCGTGGTAATATGGACTATGTAAATAGTTAACCAATTGTAAAATAGGTTTGGGCGCTTATGCGGATTTTGTTAATCTCTGATATCCATGCCAACTATGTGGCATTTGAAACGGTTCTCGACCATGCCAAAGGGCAATGGGATTATGTCTGGTGCTTGGGGGATGTAGTCGGATATGGTCCCTCGCCAAATGAATGTGTGGATAGACTCAAAGAATTGCCCCACTTGTGTTTGGCGGGCAATCATGACTGGGCGGCGCTCGACCGTTTAGATATTCGCACCTTTAACCCCGATGCGCGTCGGGCGGCGGAATGGACACGCGAAACCCTCACCGATACCAATACCCGTTGGCTCGAAGCCTTGCCGACCACCTTCGTGATCGGGCAATACACCCTCGTTCATGCCAGCCCCCGCGAACCCATTTGGGAGTACATCCTCGAACCCCTCGGTGCGGCGCTTAACTTCCCCCATTTTGAGACCCCGTACTGCTTTGTGGGGCATACCCATCAACCCATCATCTATCAGATGTTGAGCGACACAGGCGAGACGGAATCGCATCGTCCTGTGTATAATGAGCCGATTTCGCTCAATGGGCATCGCCTGATTATCAATCCGGGCAGTGTGGGGCAACCGCGTGATACCGACCCGCGGGCGGCGTATGCCATCCTCGATTTTGAAAAAGGCACATTTGAACACCGCCGTATCGAATACAACATCAGCGAGACCCAACGCCAAATGCGGAATGCAGGCTTGCCAGAACGCCTCATCGCCCGTTTGGAACACGGCTGGTAGTTAACGCATCTCAAAACCACTGCCCCATGACGTTGATAGTGGGGCAGTGTGGGTTATTCTTCCGAAATGGCTTTCTGTTTTTTCTGCATCAGCATTTGCTTAAATTCCTCAGATGACAAAGCATCTTGATGGACTAATTCCCATTTCCGTTTATGTTCCGCATCCAGATAATCTTGATTTTCATAATAGAATGCGATGATAGAATAAAGTTGGGCGTGAGATAAATGATAATGTTCCATCGCTTGTTCAATGGTATAGCCATCATTTACAACCATGCGAGCAACCATCTCGGCTTTGAGATGCCCCCGACCTAAAACTGTGGGGATATTATCAGTGATAACCACATGATTCGTTAGTTTATAAACCATTTTGTCGCTCCTAAAACTCAACTAACTTATTGATTATATCTTCATCTGTTTCAGCCAATTGAAAATATGTGATACATTCTGTTACGATTTTTCCAATCGCATCTATTTGACAATTTGTGCATAAAAAGATGCCAAAATGTGTTTTATCTTCTGCTATCCAACGAAAATGCAGTGTCCGAAAATCTGCATCTTTACTGATGATAGATAGTTCATGCTCTGTTGCATACGCTAAATGTTCTTCATCAGAGGCATTATCCATGCCAACATCCTGACACCGAATGACAATAATACCTTGTTGCCTCAGTTGAATGGCGACTTGCTTATCAATATGGGCATCCGTATAAAATTTAAGCCCCATCATCACTCCACTATGCCGTGTATTATAAAAGTATATCATAGTGTAGAACAAATTATACCAATCCACAAATATTTTCTAATTTATCGCACTTTTGATTGTAACATTTGTTGACTTTGTGCGAATATTTGGTCTATGATATATTTATCAGAGGATAGTCACATAGAGGATATGACACATGCAAAAAATTACCCCTTGTTTATGGTTCGACTCTCACGCCGATGAAGCCATGACGCGCCTCACATCCACCTTTCGTAATAGCAAAATCACTACCATCAGCCGTTATCCTGATATGCCCTTCGATATTCCCATGCAAAATATGGCGGGCAAAGTGCTGACAGGCATTTTTGAATTGGATGGTTATCAACTCATGTGTTTGGATGGCGGACCCCAATTCAAATTCAACCCGTCTGTTTCACTGTTCGTCAATTGCCAGACCGAAAGCGAGATAGATACCATCTGGGCGACCCTATCCGATGGTGGAGAAATCCTCATGCCCTTTCAGCAATATCCATTCAGCGACAAATTTGGCTGGTTAATGGATAAATATGGGTTGTCGTGGCAAGTTAATCTGGGCGCACGCCCACAAAAAATCACCCCATATTTGTTGTTTGTCGGTGAACAATGTGGAAAAGCCGAAGAAGCGATTAACTTTTACACCTCGCTGTTTGACCATTCGGGTGTTGACCACATCATGCACCACGATGCGAATAGCCCTGGCGAAAAAGAGGGTACCGTTCAGCAAGCCCTGTTCCGCCTGCATCATCAAGAATTCCGTGCGATGGATAGCGCCCTCGATCATCCGTTTGCGTTCAACGAAGCCGTTTCGTTTTATGTGGAATGTGAAACGCAGGACGAAGTAGATCATTTTTGGTATAAGATGTCGGCGCATCCCGAATCGGAACAATGTGGTTGGCTAAAAGATAAATTTGGTGTCTCATGGCAAATCATCCCCAAAATTTTGGGCGAATTGATGCTCGACCCCGACCCTGTAAAATCGCGCCGTGTGGCAGATGCCATGCTGAAGATGAAACGCATGGATATTGAGGGGCTGAAGAAGGCATACGTTGGCTAATTGCATGAAACAAACTGCCCCGTCATTTTCGGGGCAGTTTGCTTTTATTCCCAAATACCCGCGCACAGTGTCGGCAAATTGTGCGGTCGCCATGCGGATATGCCACTAGGCAAATCATCGGTGACGTATGGCGGAATAGCGTAGGTGGGCGCATCACATACGTTACCATCCACTACCCGATGAAACATCCCTTCCATCGGCGCGACTAAATCGGGCATGAATTGATTGATGGTGTTTTCGGTGGTGAGCTGTGCCAGATTGCACATCGGGTTATCATCACCACAGCCTTCACCATATTCAATACCGAGATAGTCAATGCCTTGATTCCAAATGATGTTGCCCCGAATTTGCAAATTGTCATCGGCAAAAATCACATCGGGCAAGCCAGATCCCGCTTGTGATGCGCCAGAATAAGGCGCGGGTATCCAAAAATGTTGGTCGGCACTCGGCGTTCCCCAAATAATATTGTTGTAGATATATACATTTTTATTGGGGATGCGGACATAATTATTGCCATCGTCCACCACAGTCGTCCCCCATCCGCCCATCGCTAAATACTCCGCGCACCGTTCACGTCCCTCATCGCCAATTTGACCATCGCATGACCGACCGCCGTAGACCACTTCTACAAGATGACTGCGCTCACCCACTCGCCACATCGTATTATATGCCACAACGATATTGTATCCGCCCTGAACACCAATCCCCGCACCATAGGCATTCGCCACGACATTATTCACAATCTCGATAAAATAAACCTCATATTGAATCCACGGCGGGGTCATAAACTGAAATCCTGTGCCTTGCCCCGCGCTGAATCCCCCGTTGCCACAATCATAAAACGCATTGCCTTCTACGCGGATATAGGCAGAACCGCCTTTGACATATCCACACCAATCTCCCGCGTTGTGAATCCGATTATTCAGGAGATGCCCATATTGCACCGCCACAAAATCGAGCGCATTATCGCCCGCGCCACTGATATCGCTATTTTCGATATACACATATTGCGATTGATTCACTTTAAGCGTCTCACGGGCATTATACGTATCTGCATCTGCGCCCAATAAAATCACATCGCGGATGAGCAGATATTGACATAATTCACAATGAAACGCATCCGAGCCGTAGCTGATGGTTAAATTCAGAAAATAGATATAGTGTGTATCGTAAACATTGACATTACCCGCCAAAATCGTGTTATCTGCGCCTGCACCCTGAATGATGATAGGTGCTTGATATGTGCCATAACGCGATTCCCAATAATTAGGCAACAAATTTTCGGGATATGTGCCTTCTGCCAAATTGAGCCGATAGCCTGTCGTGAGCGTTTCGCCCATCGGTATCCTGCGCCATGCTGTATCGAGTGATTGCAACGCCGTTTCGGGAGATAATCCATCGTTGCTATCATCGCCTGTATTCGGGTCGATATACAGGTCTATCAGCGTGGGATTGCCGATGTCGTAGGGTGGGGTGGTGAATTCTGATTGTGCCGATACCGATGGCACAAATGAAAATCCGATACTGAGTACGAATAATGCGATGATCTGAATGATGTGACGCATGAGTGACTGTCGCTCCTTGTGCAAAGAATAGGGTTTATTTCTATTGTATGCGGAATTTGAAATCACGTAGAGGAGCGACAAGACGGGGTATACGTTATACACTCATTCACAATTCGACCAATAATTCCAACTTGACAATTCGCACAGTAGAAAACCCCAAAATGTGTTTTACCTTGAGCAAGCCATTGAAAATGTAAAGTACGAAAATCGATATCTTTAGTCACAACAGATAAGTGATTTTCACTTGCATATTCTAAGTGTTCTTCATCGGTGGCATTATCCATACCGACATCTTGGCATCGGATAACGGGAATGCCATATTTTCTGAGTTGAATGGCGATTTGTTTATCAACATGAGCATCTGTGTAAAATTTGAGCAATCCCATTCTAAATCCTCATAACAGATATAAATAAAACTTTGATTGCTAGTTCGTGCGAGATGCTCAAAGCATCTCGCTACACGCCGAAAAAGCGCACTAAAGGCGCTCAAGTCCGCCTTTCTGCCGATTATTTGTCTCAAAATTAGTCAAAAACCAGCCCCTTTAGTGGGCTTCCAAAACGTTAGCCTATGG
>DAOTVP010000070.1:0-1811 GCA_034436155.1 Anaerolineae bacterium | reverse complement strand
GAGGAGTACGGTTAACCCGTTGGGGAGGGTGTAATGCGTAACTTGTGACATACCGATAAAAAACTTTCCAGTAAGTAATATTTTTACGATAAAAATAGGCGGAAAACCGCCTATTCTTCGCTATTATAGGATATTTTGGGAATTAGTGTAGGGATCAGTTACCTGTGCTATAATCATCCTGTATTCCAACCAATTGCCACGAGGTGATGTGATGTCGCATATATTCATCAGCTATAGCCGAGAAGATAGTGAATTTGCCCGTTATTTGCGAGCGCAACTCGAATCGCATGGATTTCGGGTATGGATGGATGAACAACGCCTACACCCTGGCACCGATTGGTGGGATGAAATTGAAGATAACATCATCTCGTGTAGCGCGTTTATGGTGGTGATGTCGCCCAATTCTGCCAACTCGAAATGGGTCAAGCGCGAAATTTTATGCGCCGAAGATAACCGCCGTCCGATATTCCCTATCTTACTGGCGGGCAAAATTTTTGCACGCCTCGCCGATTTACACGCCGAAGATATGACGGGGGGCATCACCGCTAAGTTATCCCCCCGTTTGTTGGATAGCCTGAATACGCTCATCACGCCCGATACCAGCAAAAATCTGGTTGTGCGCCTGACAAAAGGCTTCGTGCAAAATATCCCCGCCGATGTGCTTGTCCTCAAATTTTCGGGGACATTTCATGGCGCATCGGCGCAGGTCTTTGAGGCGCTCAAACAATTCGGCGCAAAAGTCAGTATTGATGTGTTAAAATCGGAATATGGTGCGTATCAATTGCTCGATTCCAACGGGGCGACACTCGCGCCGAAGGTGTTGTATGTCTCGACACCATTTATACGCAATTTCAAATATGCTGATTTAACCGCGTTCATCAAACAATCATTCGCCTTGCTCCAAGAACACACACCAGATATACGCCATATCGCCATGACCATTCATGGGGTGAAGTTTGGCTTGGATGAGCGCGAAGCCTTCATCACGCAGATGAACGCCATTTTTGAAGCCGTGTTATCGGGTGATGCACCGCCCAATTTGGAGCAAGTGAGCATCATCGAAACCGATTCGGCGCGTGTTTCAAGGTTAATTGATATTGCCGATGAATTCACCAATAAGCGTGATGATGTGATTCCTGTTGAGAATGATATGGGCGCATATCAATTAATCTGGGGCAAAACCACCTCCGAAATGCCTGCCGTGAGCGTATCCGATGCCAAGCCGTATATTTTGGCGCTCATGCCACCTGATGATAATTATGACGACCCGTTTTATTATGGCATCCAACGCCAAGCCCACACCTACGGGTTATTATGTGAACGCGAATCATCCGAATGGGATGCCGAATCGTTGGATGATCTCGAGTCGTTGCAAGTGCGAATCGCCGAAGCGCGTGGGGTGATTATTCATCTAGGAGATAAACCCGTCACGCCCGATTTTGCCCTGCAAATCGGATGTGCCTGGGGCGCAAAACGTCCGTTGATATTCGTCTCGCAAGAGAATAACGTCACACATCGTTGGTTGCCCAAAGACCGCATTTTGCGCTATAAAAAAATATCGGAATTGGAGCAATTGATTGCCGATTATCTCAAGACGATTGTGTGACGTGGACGTGCCTGTAGGGGCGGATTAGCGTAGCGTATATCCGCCCTCTTATAAGGCAAAATGGGATTATTCCGCCTCTATCACAACCTGCTCATCCATATTCTGGCGCGGGATGCCGATGAGCAACGCAATCGGACCCAACATCATCACCCACATCGCCACATCTAAACCTGCCCGCTCTGCTATCATGCCGATGATGAGCGGG
>DAOTVP010000069.1:0-67720 GCA_034436155.1 Anaerolineae bacterium | reverse complement strand
TTCCGTGCCTTGCGTGTGCGGGATGACCGTAAAGATGCCCATTTCTTAGATGGGCATCATCTGGTTTTTGCTCTAATCAATCTCAGACATCTTTTGACAATTAGTTTAAATTAGTTCCATATTTGTCCTCATGGCGTATTTCAACTTGGTGCAAAATGGCGGATATACGCACCTAAAGGCGCTAATCCGCCACTACAATCTCTTAAAATTTAATGATTTGTACGGGCGGATTAGGCGTAGCCGTATATCCGCCCTGAATCTGAAATATACCTCTCCATTTTGACCACTTGACAAAATTCAAATATAGTCATATTGTTTATTGGTATGCAAATGATTGGACTACCAACTATTGGGATGCAAATGGATGTAAATGATAAAAGACAAATCGCCTTAGAACTCAAAATGTTAATGTCGGTGGCATGGAAAACCACCACGCTGGCGTACGAGCAATGGCTCGCACGCGAAGGGATCGATTTATCAGGATTGCAATCATCGGTGTTGCGGATGGTGGCACATGAAGGTTCGTATACCATCAGCGAATTAAGCAAGCGTTTTGGTATAGATCCATCCACGCTTGTGCCAACGGTGGATGCGCTCCAACGCAAGGGATACTTAAGCCGACAACGCGACCCCAGCGATCGACGGCGCGTGTTGCTCACTTTGACCGATGCGGGCGACCAACTCGCCAAGCGCCTGCCACATCTCATCGAAGATGACCCGCTTCTGGTGGGGATTGAGGCGCTAGGGGAGGCGAAAGCGTTGGAACTGATCGCCCTCCTATCAGAATTGATCACAGCGATGCCTGATGGCATCCAACTTCTACACAATGCGTTACCGCGTTTATTAACAACAGGCATTCACGAGGATAAATTACGATGCAAGCAGTTTCTCAAGCGCCCATGAAAAAAGAGCGCGTCAAACGTGCCAAAGGCGAAAAAGGCTATTTACGACGTGCCATTGGCTATTTAGGACGATACAAACGCATGACCTTCATCGCGTATGGCGCGTTGGTGGTCGCTACATTATTGCAATTGGTCGTACCGCAATTGGTACAAGCCATGATTGATACGGTCAACCAAGCCACGATTGCCCAACGGGTGTTGAGCATCCCCAACGAACAATTCAAAGCGATGGCGCTCAATCAGCTCCAGACCACCGAAGCCGCCCTGCAAACCACCTATAACAACGCCCCGTCTTGGATTATTGGCGCGGGCATTATCATTGTGTTGGTGGCGTTGTTTCGGGGGATATTCGCCTTCGTCCAAGCGTATGCGGCGGAATGGACGGCGCAGGGCATCGCCTATAGTATGCGCCAAGATATTTTCACGCGCATCCAACGCCTATCGTTCAGCTATTATGACCGCAATCAAACCGGTCAATTGATGATTCGTGCCACCAATGATGTCGAACAGGTGCGGATTTTCATCGCACAAGGTTTGTTGATGACCTTTCAGGCGGTATTACTCTTGGTCGTCACACTCACCATTTTATTCCTCACCAATTGGCGACTCACCCTCTCGATTGTGCCAATTTTGCCCTTCTCGGTGATTTTATTCGGCTTATTCGGCAAGGTGTCACAACCGCTTTTCCGCGAGGTGCAAGCCCGACTCGCCAAACTGAACACCGTCTTGCAAGAGAATGTGGCGGGGATTCGCGTGGTCAAAGCCTTTGTGCGCCAACAGTATGAACAAAAACGCTTTGATGAAGCCAACACCAATTTGTATCGGCAATGGATAAAAATTGCCCAGACCTTCTCATTTTTGTTCCCGATGATTTTCTTCGTGGGGCAAATCGGGCAAGCGGTGATTTTGTATTTCGCAGGCACACAAATCATCAGTGGTGGTTTGGGCATTGGCGAATATCAAAAATTCAATCTGTATTTGGTGTACGTGTTCTTCCCTCTGGGGCAATTGGGACTCATCGTCTCGTTGATGGCGCAAGCCAGCGCATCGGCAGAACGTATCTTTGAAATTATCGATACCAAGAGCGAAATCACTGATAAACCCGATGCCATTACCTTACCCGCCATTGAGGGCGATGTCGAATTTCGAGACGTAACATTCCGTTATTTTAACTCAACAGCCCCTGTATTATCTAAAGTCAGTTTTATCGCCAAAAAAGGGCAAACAATCGCGTTATTGGGGGCAACAGGCAGTGGTAAGACCACGATTATCAATCTGATACCCCGTTTTTACGATGTCAGCGAAGGCGCGGTGTTGATAGATGGTCACGATGTGCGCGATGTCAAACTGGATAGCCTGCGCTCACAAATCGGCATCGTCTTGCAAGAGACGAATTTATTCAGTGGCACAATCCGCGATAATATCGCCTTTGGTCGCCCAGATGCCAGCGATGACGAAGTGATTGCCGCCGCCAAAGCCGCTTCTGCCCACGATTTCATCATGGAATTTCCAGATGGATACGATACCCCTGTCGGTGAACGGGGCGCGACCCTTTCGGGTGGTCAGAGACAACGGATAGCCATTGCGCGGGCGTTGTTGCTCAATCCCAAATTGTTGATTCTGGATGATTCCACCAGCGCGGTCGATTTTGCTACCGAGCGCAAAATTCAAGCCGCACTCGATAACCTGATGCACGGGCGCACCAGTTTTGTCATCGCCCAACGGATTTCGACAGCGCGTAATGCCGACCAGATTATCGTGTTGGATAAAGGCGCGATTGTGGCGATGGGGACGCACGAAGAACTCATCGAAAATAGCCCGATTTACGCCGAAATTTTTGCATCGCAATTGGTAGATGATTCGCAACCCCTCGCGGAGGCAGTGTAAGTATTATGATGGATTTTCAACGTCGCGCCCTCGACCAAGAGGCGCGTAAAGCAAAAAATGTATTCGGCACGATCCGCCGATTCTCGATGTATTTCCGCCCCTATTGGGGATATTTGGTCGCTGTAGTGATATTCACCTTCGCGGTGGTGTATTTCAATATTTTATACCCGCAACTCATCGGACAAGCGGCGGATTGTTACCTTGCCACTGCGCCGACAGGCATGATGGGTAATGCACCTGTAGCGAATGATAGCTGTTGGTACACCGACACCACCCAATTGACCACCGACCAAGCCAAAATTGACGGCTTGTTGGGCATTGCTCTGTTAATCGGTGGCATTTTTTTCATCAGCGCCATCTTCACAGGGCTGAGTTTTTATACCATGCGCCGTGCGGGTCAAGCCGCCTTGCGCGATTTGCGCGGAGATTTATTCCGCCACATGCACCAACTGTCTATCGGTTATTATGCTCGCAACGAAGCGGGCGACATTATGAGCCGTGTCACCAACGACATGGATACGCTCCAGCAGATGTTCAATTTTGCCTTGCTCAACGTGTTTCAGGGTGTGATGATTATCTTCTGGATTATCGTGGCGATGTTGCGCGAAAACGCGGTTTACGCCCTCATCAGCCTGTCGGTTGTGCCTGTGATGTTGTTCACCACGCGCTATTTCTCGAATCAGGCGCGGAAAGCCTTTCGGATTGCCCGTAAAGAAATTGGTCAGGTGAATGCCGATTTACAAGAGAGCATCGCAGGGGCGCGTGAGGTGCAAGCCTTCAATCGTGAAGCCGAGAGTATCGCCCAATTCCAACGCGCCAACGAAGCCAATCGCGCCGCCAATGTCCGCGCCGCCGTGTTCACCAGCGCCCTCAACCCCGTTTTAGAGGCGCTCAATTATGTGGCGTTGGGCATTGTGATTGTGGTGGGCGGATTTTCTGCGCTCAATAACCAACCACTACTCGCGGGTACGGCTGTTATCAGCATCGGCACGATTTTCGCCTTTGTCGCTTACTTGCAACGGATTAATCAGCCCTTGTCGCAAATCGCCGTGTTATGGACGAATGTGCAAAGTGGTATCGCAGGCGGGGAACGCATTTTTAGCCTCATGGATGAATTGGTCGAAGTCCAAGATCGCCCCAACGCCAGCCAAATGCCGAAAATTATTGGCGAAGTGACCTTCAAAGATGTCGAAGCCGAATATGTGAAGGGCGAAAAAGTTCTGAAGGGCATTAATTTTGATGTCAAACAAGGCGAGATGGTCGCCATTGTCGGACCGACAGGCGCGGGTAAGACCACGATTATCAACATGATACCGCGTTTTTATGATGTGACCGATGGCGCGGTGTTGATTGATGGCGTGGATGTGCGCGATGTGACGCAAGATAGCCTACGTCAGCAAATCGGCATTGTGTTACAAGACACGTTCTTATTCTCCGATACAGTGATGGAAAATATCCGTTATGGGCGTTTGGATGCAACTGATGAAGAAGTCATCGCCGCGGCGAAGATGGTCGCCGCGCACGAATTTATTGAACGCCTGCCGAATGGCTATCAAACCGTGCTGGGTGAACGTGGGTCGGGCTTGAGCCAAGGTCAGCGCCAATTGATAGCGATTGCCCGTGTCGCGCTGATGAATCCCAATATCCTCATTTTGGACGAAGCGACATCCAGCGTGGATACGCGCACAGAACGGGTGATTCAAGCGGCGTTTGAAAAATTACTCGAAGGGCGCACCAGTTTTGTGATTGCTCACCGCCTGAGTACGATTCGCAATGCCGATATGGTGTTGTTGGTCGCCGATGGTCAGATTATCGAGCGTGGCACGCATCACGAATTATTGGCGCGGGGCGGGGCATATTATGACCTGTATATGAGCCAATTCAAAGCCGAAGAAGACGTGGCATAACCATTTTTGTCGGGTGGCATTAGGCGAAGCCGTATATGCCACCTTTTTATCCCAATTTAGCCTTTGGTTCTGGAATAGGGAGATGATGTTCGAGTGAGGCGCTTATCCAGCTATATTTTGCATCCTCTAATAAGGTTAATGCCTCTTGGATAGTATCTCCGACAGCTAAACAGCCTTTCAAATCAGGGATAGTGGCGCTCCAACCATCTTCTTCTGGTTGGATAAAAATTGCGTATCGCAATGCCATATAATAATTGATGTCTTTAGTCATCGTTTGTGTCATCTATTTCATCATCCTCCATAAAACTTGTTGGTATTTCGCGGATGTCATTCTCCATGAGTATTTCATCAATTGCTTCAAGTGATTGTTTGATGTAAGGCATCTTAATTGGGCGATTGAATGGAATTGTTAAACGCCAATCTTTATCTCCAATGATAGCAATAAAGGTATGGTGACTGCCAGATGACCGCACATGAATAAATCCAAAATCCTCTAAAACTTGTTTGAGTTCATCAAATGATACATCCTTTGGATTTTGTCGCAACTTTTTCAGTCGCTTATCGCGTTTCGTCATGATAAATCACCCGCGCTTGCGTTTTTCCATTTCTTGGATGATAGACGCATCGGTCATACTCTCGCCCGATAAAATCCGTTGCTTAAGTTGCGACTTAAACTCCTCGCGTTCATCCTCATCCATCATCTCCATCAGGAGCGCCATCGTATAGGCGGCGTTATCACTCTTTTTCTCGGATGTGGTAGGTGTCGAGACCGATTTATTCGAGCTACCTAAAGCAGGCGAATTCCATACGGCAAGGGTGGTGAAAAGCGCCACACCCAACGGGATAGAAATTACCCAATCTTCAATCCAACCTAAACTCATGTTGCCAATGATGACAATACTCATCAATGTAGCTAATGCCCAAATAACGACTGTTGCGCCAAAGCGCCATTTTGCGTCCATACTGATTAGTCCTTTTTGACGATGAATACTATGACTATTGTATCTCAAAAACGAGGATAACCCGCGCCTTTATCTGTTTTTGCGCTTTTCGCTGATGAACGACTCGACCAATCGGCTATCCTCACTGCTAAGGAGGTCATTTTTGAGCTGATACTTAAAGTCTTCCCGTTCATGCTCATCCATCATTTCGAGCAACATCGCCAATTTATAGGCTTTGCTATCAATGTCGGTGGTGGATGGTTGCCCTTTTTGGGCGGAACGGTTGCCAAATATGGCGCTGATAATCACATTCCACCATAAAAAGAGGGTCGCTAAAATAGCTGTACCAAACGCAGGTATAAATGGGGGCATTCCAAGAGAATATCCATTATGTGCGTTTAAGATGAGACTGACAAGTAATGCCGACACCCAAATAACCGATGTGGCATTACGGCGGATTTTGTTATCCATATAGTGAGTGCATCCTTTTACTGAACAAATCTGAATGATATACGCAAAAATGAGGAGATGAGTTGCAAAGGGGAATAAGGCGAGGTGTAAGGGCGCAACATGTTGCGCCCTTACAGACATCATCATAAACCAGATTTTCTATTGCACCTCTATCACACGTCCTTCGGAGGCACGCAGTAATCTATCCCACAGAGCCGCGCCTAAACCAGTACGCCCGAAATCGCGGGTGAGGATGACATCCACTTTTTGTGAATCGAGATAACGCATCCCCGCGAATAAATTATGGCTGATGGTCTTGAGGTCATCGCGTTTGCCCAGCGCGTGAACGATACCGTAGTTGGCGAGATGATGACAATCTTCGTTGGCGATTAACAATCCCACTTTTTCGCCTTTATTGAGATGTAATTGGGCGGTTTCTTTCATCGCCAGCAATATCGAATACAACGGACCCGCGAACAATTTGATTTTTGCGCGAGGTGAATAATGTTTGAGCATTTGCCCAGGCGATGAACTTGCCTCATCGCTTTTTAGGTAACGCGGGGCGAGTTGGATATTGGGCAATACGGCGCGGAGGTCATCTAACAATACGCCGCCCGGGCGCAAAATAATCGGCGTTTCGGGGGTGGTCAAATCGAGGACGGTCGATTCTAAGCCGATAGTCGTCTCGCCACCATCCAACACAATATCTACACGGTCTTGTAAATCTTCGAGGACATGTTGGGCAGTGGTGGCGCTAGGGCGGGTGAAGGTGTTGGCGCTAGGGGCGGCAATCGGCACACCACTGGCGAGGATTAATGCCCGCGCAATTGGGTGGGCGGGCATTCGCACGGCAATCGTATTTAAGCCTGTGGCGATATTATTGGGGACGTGCGATGCACGGTGGAGTACCAATGTCAACGCCCCTGGCCAAAATCGTTCTGCCAAAGGCGCGACCAAGTGAGCGGGGATATGCGTTGCCAATTGATGCAATTGGTCTATATGGGCGATATGCGCGATAATCGGGTCGCTGGTGGGGCGGTCTTTGGCTTGATAAATACGGTCTAGCGCATCACCATCTAACGCATTTGCGCCAAGTCCATACACTGTCTCAGTGGGGAAGGCAACCAAACCGCCATCCCGAATCGTATGTGCGGCGATTTGGATATTGTTGTCATCGGGGTTGGTTGGGTCAACTCGCAGAATGCGTGTTTTGGCGAAATAAGACACGAAATCGCTCCAATGGTTCATAAAGTGACACTCAAAACTCTCTTTTTAGGGATATAAATATACTTTTACACCAAATGATTTAAATTTTCTTAAAGCAGGACGCATCATTATACACCAATTTTTTACGTGTATATAGCGCAACGCTCATGAAATTACTTTACAGTATCATTGTTAACGCTTACACATGAAATGATGATAAATTAAAATCAATACTGGTATGAAAACGTTAAATCCAATTAACCAATTTTGTTAAAAAGGTAAACGGTAATGATAGCGAGAATACAACAATTAGGGCGCGGACAGCGCATCGTGATCTTTTTCACGATATTTATTGGTGGGTTGATGTTGCTGGTGGCGCTCACATTTTTTCTGATTAGCTTCTCGATTAATTCGACCCCGCGCCAACTTGCACAAGGTGCGATAGAAGGTGTCAGTGTGCGCGAATTTGCCACCTTGCCCGATGATGATGCGTATCCATCCACCATTGCCGTTGGCGTGGATGGCACAGTCTATACGGGGAGTTATCGCTCTGGGACGGTGTGGGTAATCTCCCCACAAGGCGAAGTGCGCGAATTGCCAGAGACGCGGGTACTTATCGAATCGGTGAGTGGCATCGCGGTGGCACAGGATGGCACATTGTATATCTTAGACCGCACCAATCCCAACCCCGCCGCCAAAGGCGGGCTGATTTGGCGCATTTTGCCCGATGATGTCCCACGTCAGTATGGCACAATTTTTGATGGTGAAGAAGGATTCATTGCACCGCACGGCTTGGCTATCGCAACGGATGGTGTGTTATATGTGACGGATAGAGGTCGGCGCGATATTTGGCGTTTTGATGCCGAAGGCAATGCCGAATTTTGGTGGCGTGTCCCTAATAGCGACCCGCAACATAATGTGGTCTTGCCGACCAGCCTCGCGTATGACCCATCTACCGATACACTGGTCGTGGTGGCAACAGGCGATGGGGTAGACAATTTGTATCGCGTCTCACGCGATGGTGAAACCATCGAAACGGTGTATCGCTATAGTGGCGCACCCTCACAAGCCCCTGGTTTTGATGGCATCAGCATCAGCCCAGACGGGCGCATCTTTTTGGCGAATGCCAGTCAGGGCGCGGTGAGCGAATTTATCCGTAATAATTACACCATTATCGCACAGGGGTTTCGTGGCAGTAATGCGGTGGCGTATCATGATGGCAAACTCTATGTGAATAATTTTGACCAAGTGGGTTTGGTCAATCCGTTGGTTCAACCGCGCTTACCGTTTGCGTTGGATGAGGTGACATTGCCCATACAAGGCGAGTAACAAAAAAAGGGCGCAACCATCGATTGGTCGCGCCTTTTTTTCACAAAGTGAGTTTTTTATGATGCAGATAATTTATGCGAAGCGTTGTGACCCACTGTTATCGCCATCACGGAAGCTGACGATAGCACCGTACAGGTCGTAGTGCAATTCTTCGAGTTTTTCTGCCATTTCATCCACTTGGGGTTTCAGCCAAGAGAGGAAACGTTCTACTGCCAAACCACCGACCAAACCAACGAAGGCGGTCATTTTCAAAATCATGATGGCAATTTGGAGCGCCTTGCTCACACCCTTCAGCACATCGCTGGTGGATTTAAATTTTTGTGCCATGTCTTCCACAACGGGAATATCCATTTGTACATCTGGACTAGCCATGTGTTGTTCTCCTTATCTCTACAATCTCATCAAGAGGCTAACTAGAAAATATTGAAGTCGTCTAAAATGCCGTTGACAATGCTCATCGCACGGTTGTCGGCTTGTTCAATCAAGTCCATCGCTTTGCGGATGTTGCCGGTGTAGTCTTGTCCATATTGCATCATCTTTTGGATGTTGGGGATGACAAGGGTTTCCATTTCCTCGAAGAAGCGATTTGCCCCTTGCCCCTTCCACGCATCGCGCAGGGGATTGAGTTGGCTCATGATGACCTGTAAGACTTGGTCTTGGATGACGTTGATTTGTTGCGCGATTTGATTCATCACGCCTTCAACGGCGGCGCGTGCAAATTTTAAGATAATTCCGAGTACCATGTGTGATTTCCTCCTAAAGACCTATCTATCAACCACTAAAGTATTTGCTAGATTTGCTGTCGCTAGAGCGCAGGTCGCTCATCGCGCCAATCAGGTCTTGCGCGATTTCATTAAATTTATCTTGCAAGCGGTTGATGCTAGGATTGAGACGACCACGCAAACCATTCGACAACGCATTGCCTGCACGCCCCACCAATACACCACCATCAAGTTGTTCTGCGATTTGGTTAATTTCGCGCATTGTCTCGGCGAGCAATTGAGCCGTTTCTTTGCATTTTTGGCTCATCTCTTGCATCATGCCGTAATTCATTTGAATTAAATCAGCCATGAGTTATGTCCTCCTACAGACATGTTAAAATAAATTGGATGAATGAAATGATTAACCTTTGAACAGGTTGCTGGCTTGTTCTTCAGATTGTCTGAAGGTGTTGGCGACTTGCCCCAATACATTGGAACAGGCTTCTAGTGCGCGTTGCAATTTTTGTAAGGCGGGGAAAACTTCGCCTTCCATCTCAGCTTGGAATTTATCTGCGCCACGACCTTCCCAATTGCCATTGAGAAGCTCGCCCGTCTTGGCTTTCAACATTTGAAATTGCTGTTGAATCGTATCAGCGCGTTGATTCATCATATTGCTGAGTTTTTGCAATTCTTGATAATCTGCTTCGATTCTATCAGACATGAAATGACTCCTTTGAACAATATTTAATGTTTGGTGAGAACGACTACCTTAACTATTATTACGATACGCCCAAAAGCCATTTCGTGTCAAGACAATAGGAATATTTTCTCCCCAAATTTTAATATTTCGTTATATTCGTCATGTGGAAGGTAATAATTCTCTTATAAAATGAGTGACAAAATTCAATTTTTATGAAAAAAGTATAGTGGCAAGATATATCATGCCACTACGAAATTTATTTGACAATAGCGAATTTTTATGGTGTTGGGACTTCTGTTACCGTTGCCTCATCGGTTGGTGTTGGAGATGTTTCGTCAGGCGCTTCATCTGTCCCTTCTGGCTCTGGCAACGGTAACGGCGTGATTTTGATGACACTATCTAAATCACCTATCACCACGATACTTTCATCCGTTATCAAGGCTGCCGATACCCACCCGCGTACCGTGCGATTACTACGACCGATAAAACTCACCCGTAGCCATGTTTGGCTTGGATTAGTCGCATCAATTCGTGCGACAGAATACGGTGGTAAGCCTGCGAATACGTTGGCGCGTTCATCAAAGTACGCATATTCGCGCACATTTATCGGCACATCGTTGGTGACGATTAAATGCACACCGAATAATTCATCACTTGGTGCAGATGGATTATCGGGGTCAAGTAGGGGCAGATTTTCGACCAGTGTCCCAGATACATATGCCTCTAGTTGATTATTCGGGAAGCGTGGCACCCAGCCTCGAATTTGGTCACGGATTTCGACATAAAACCAAGTGCCTGTTGGATCGATGCCAAAAAGGGTCAGCTCATCGCCAAATAGTAACGGCACGAGCAATTCAGATTGTGTATTGGGCAATTTATATAGGCGTGAATCATCTGTAACCACGACCATCACATTTTCGATGACAGGTGGGGTAATTTCGGCATCGGGCGTATATTCTGCGGGCATTTCGGCGCGGGCTGTGGCAGTGCCGATGACTTGTGTTTGCACCGCTTGGAGTGTTTGCGCTCCAACGGTCTGCGTGAATACCACCGTTAATGTGGCATCAAATGCCACTTGCGTTTGGGTATTTTGAATATCTATGGCGGCTTGTGTCTCCTGGACACTTAACGCGATTTGGCTCGCAGGTGGCAAATTAGCCCGTGCTGTTGCCGTGAATGGCGCGAGGAGTGTCAGCGATTCGGTGTCGAGTGTCGCTGTTGGTGGTTCTGGCGTGTTGGTCACGGTCGGCGTTAGCGTAGGTTCGGATGTTGGTGTGGCGCTATTGGTCGCCGTTGGCGATGCGGTGAATGTTGCGGTTGCCGTCTCGGTGGCAGATGGGGTGATAGTCGCCGTTGGCGTTGGTGTACGAGTCGGTTCGGGTGTCGGTGAGGGCGTGTAAGAGGATGTAGGGGTTGCCGTGACGATGATCACAACCGTGTTGCTATTGGTCGCAACGCTGGTGATGCTATCGGGTGTGTCTTCGGCTGGAGCATCAGTCACATCGGGTGTTGTATCCACCGCGACAACATCAATCGGCTCACTTGTCACATCGACAGGTTCATCGGTGACATCAACAGAGGCAATTGTATCGACAGGTGCTTGTGTCACATCTGCCGTTGCATCGGTTATCTCTGGCGTGATTTCGATGACCTCAGATGTGAGGATGGTTACATTAGAAGATTCTTCGGTTGCCCCAACGCTTGGTGTGTTATCACTGAGGGCGATGTTATTATTACCCCCGCTAATCAAGATGACCCCTAGCGCAATGCCTATCATTAAGGCTAATGCCGCTAAAATCGGGACGAGCGGATTCATTTTTTTCTTGAATGGCGAAAGACGTATGATAATCCCCGTGACATTATCAGGTGCGCCGCGGTCAAGCACCATCGCCACCAATTGTTGCATGGCGCTTTGGGGCGGATTTTTGCTAATAATTTGCACCAATTCATTTTCTTTGACCAAATCCCAAAGTCCATCGGAGCAAATCAAGAAAATATCATCCGCTTGCGGTATAAACCGATTATAAACAGGCTTGACACCGCCCGGTTGCCCGATGAAGGCGGTCACATTCATATTGCGACCTTGTGCCGCCTCTTCTTCGGTGATGAGACCGTGGGTGAGTTGTTCTTCGAGAACACTTTGGTCTTTGCTGATGCGCTCTATGGTTTTCCCGCGAATCCGATACACCCGTGCATCACCCACGTTAAATAACACCACCTCGCGTGGATGCACAATAATGCCCGCCGCGGTTGTGCCGATGAGCGTGCGCCCCAACTCGCCAGCCTTGTTGATGACGGCGTTGTTTGCCAATTGCATCACAACTTTTAACCGATTCATGGGGTCGGGGTCTGGATTTTGCGGGTCATAATACGCCGCAAGTAGGGTATTGGTGGCGATTGCGCTGGCTTCTTCTCCAAAGCCCATCCCGCCAATGCCATCGGCGACCACAAAAAACGCGCCGAGACGCTCTTCTGGTGAGTGCGGTGTCGGGATAACATAGCGAAAGAAATCTTCATTGCGTTTGCGTTTACGTCCAACATCAGTTAAGCCAAAGGCTTCGAGGTTCTTCGAGAAATCTGCCATAATGGTTTACTCACATAGACACATAAGATAGACAGGCGGGTCAATATTGACCCACCCGTTATCAACTAAAATTCGTCAAAAGATGCAGTCTTGCTGGTTGGGGTGGTCATGATGAATTCGATAACCGTTGTCTCGCCGAGTTTGATGATCGCCCGTGTGCCGAGCGGATAGCGTCCTTCGATTTTTTCATCATTGACGCGCACACCATGCGTATTCGGTTTGCTCTCGATGTAATATGCGCCACCATCAAAGATGATGTCGGCGTGTTCCCGCGAGATATTTTTATCGCCCTCGATATTCAGGTCATTTTGGCGCTTACCTACCCGCCCAATCAAGAACAACGGACGGTTGATCACGATCTTTTTACCAATCATGGTGGCATCGAGCGAATCAATGATGTTGAGCGTGGCGGGTAAGAATACATTCGTTGCTTCTTCTGCCAGACCTGATGTTGGCGGCACAATTTGGACATTGGTCGCGTTGATGTCGCCACCCCTATTGGTCGCATCTCCATAGTTATAGAAGCTACTGGTGGGTTGCTCGCCATAGTCAAACTCTTGTGCGCCTTGCTCGCCACCATATGGCGGTGGCGGTTGTTGATAACCCATATTTTGCAACCCCTGACGCAATTCGTTAATCGAAATCGCGCCCGTCATGTTGGGTAATGAGGGTTGCTTGAGCTCTTTTTCGCGTTTGCGTGCCGCTCGAACAAGCCAGAACAACAGGAAGATGAGCAACAACACGATGACCACAATAATCACCGCCACAATTGGTTGTTCGCGCATCACACGCCCTAATTGTTCAGTGAAGCCCGGTGGGGTAGGGGTAGGGGTAGGCGTATTTGGTGTATAGCCAATAGTGGCGATATTTTCTGAGAGGATTCGCCCCTCGGCATCTTCAGAGACCAAGCGAAGGCGATATTTGCCTTCGGGCAAGCCCGGTATCGGCACAACAATCTGATTATTCACCACCTCTTCAGGGGTATATGCCGTTGAACTGACCAAATTCCCTTGATCATCATCGACAATATCGAGCCGATAACGATTGATGAACGATGAATTTTCGATCCGTAAATCAATGATGAAATTTTCTTGGCGTTCATCTTGGCGGATGTTATCAATCAATGCCGCCACCGCAGGCGTTGGGCTGGGTGTGGGTGTGAGGATACGCCGAATCGGGTTGGTAAATTCGGTTGTTTCTCGGCTCAACACAATGCCTGCGTTATCGCGTGTGACCACCCGAATCCGATATTCGCCTTCGGGTTCTAAGCCTGTTAAATCAACAACCGCTTCGGTTTCGCCTTCGGTGAGCGAAATACCAGATCGTACCAGCGTGTTATTTCTATCTAAAATATCTATCGTGATTTCGCCGATACTATCTGGACTTTGTACCGCCAATTGCAACACCACACGGTTATTATCGAGGTCTGGCACAATGGTATCGACCGATGCGCTGACTTGCGGCGTGGCGGTGGGCGATGGTGTGGGGGTAATCACTTTAGGATTGGTGAAATTTTGGTCGCTGGTGCTGACCAACTGCCCTTGTTGGTTGAATGTCCGCACTTGTACGGTATATTGGGCTTGTGGGATGAGGTTGGCAATATTGAAATTGACCAGATTGTTATTCACCACCTCTTCGATGGGCGGGCGCAACGAAAAGGCGAGGATGCCGTTTCTGTCCACCACATCCAACTCAATGCGCGAAATTTGGTCGGGTGTCGAGATGAGCAAATTCACATTCACACTATCACTATCGGCGATATATTCGATGCCTGTAATTATTGCGCTCACCAACGGCGGGGTCGGTGTGATGGTTGGCGGTGGTGTTTGCGTTGGTGTCTCGGTGGGGATGGCGGTTGGGCGGGTGATGGTGACTTCTTGGTCAATCTGCGCCAAAATCAATCGATTAGAATCGAATGCCACCAACTTGATTTCGATTTGCCCATCGGGGATGTTGAACGAATCGAACTCAACATCTGGATTGGGCTGGTCAAACCGTCCGACAAGGTTGCCGTTGCGGTCGTAAATCTCGAAGCTATATTGAGCAATTTGGCTCAAGCCTTGCCCTTCAACGATGAACGAGATTTTTTCGTTTTTATCATCAAACCGCACACCGCGAATAATCAACGCCACAGGCACTTGCGTGGCGATGACGCAACTACGCGGATTTTGAAAGGTGATAGATGAGGTGAGCAATCCCCCGCCGACTTGTACCGTGAGCGTGGCGCTCCGCGCACCTGCTGGTTCACAAATTTCGGCACGAGCGACTTGTTGACTGGCTAACCCGTTGATGATTTGCCCGAATAATTCGCCAAGCCGTGCCTGTTCACCGACAACCGAAATGCCTCCTGTCTGGCGAGCGATGTCGCGCAATTCATCGGCATTGATGTTAATCCCCAAGCCGATGGTGTTGATGGCGATGCGATCGTCTAACCGAGTCGCACGATTTAAGATGTCTTCTAACGAGGCACGGCTACACTTGTCGCCACGACCGGTTGTCAGTTCATCACGTCCATCGGTGAATAACACAATGGTGCGCCGATTGGGGAGCGGGATGCTATCTATCTCCGCCAGGGCTTGAATGGTCGCATCATACAAACACGTCCCCGCATTGGGATCGGATGGTGGTGGCGGGTTGGCGCTGGCGATGGCGTTAATCACCGCCGTGCGTTCAGACGTGAAATCTTGTAACAGGTTAATTTGCCGATTAAACGCAATCACCTGAAACAATGTGCCTTGTGGCGCGGCTTCGATGGCTTGAATCGCCGCCGTTTTCATATCGTTGGCGAACGGTCCCATGCTACCGCTAATATCCAACACCAGCGAAATATGCAGAGGGGTGTTGGGTTGGCTCACTTGGGCATCATAGCGTGTGCCAGTATCCATGACAATGCTGGCATTGCTGGCACTACCACCACTGCCCACAGCCACACCGTTACGATCTAAGATGGTAAAATATAATCCCAACGCCGTTCTATCGCCCGTGCCAATTCCAACTTCGGGGTAGTTAATGAGCAATTGCGCGGGTGGGTTATTGTTTTGCGCGTAGGTCATGAGTGGGACTAACAACATGACCAAAAGCAAACTGAGGACACGAATTTTTTGTCTCAAGGGTATAATCCTCGCTATGCTTCAAGACAACAAACAAATGTAAGAACTAATCAGAGTTTAACCCAACTCTGTAAAACGCGCAATTTTTTACCCCAATTTTGTAATGTTGAAACAAGTCTATCACCAAAATTTGCATTTTGGCGCAAGCGCATTATTATAGAGTAGGTTCTAACTGTGTAGGATAATAAATACGATGCAAAATCCGTATGGAAGACAACTCGGACAATATACCCTAGAGCGTCTCATCGGCAAAGGCGCGATGGGTGAGGTGTATTTGGGCAATCAAGAAAATTTGCAACGCCAAGTGGCTATCAAATTGATGAAATTTGTCAGCGATGAGGCGTTACGGCGGTTTAATCAAGAAGTGGCTATCACCGCTACGCTTGATCATCCCAACATCATCAAAATTTATGATTATGGTATCGAAAATAATATCCCCTTCGTGGTGATGCAATATCTCACAGGTGGGACGCTCTCGGAACGCATTTTTCATGCCCGCACAACCGGTTTGCCGTTGGCATCGGCAGGAGAAGCGGCGCAATTGATCGAAAAACTCGCCAGCGCGATTGATTATGCCCATCAACAAGGGGTGATTCACCGCGATATTAAACCGGGCAATGTCATGTTCGATATTCATGGCTTTCCCTATTTGGTCGATTTTGGCATCGCACGGCTCAATGTCGGTGGGCAAGAGTTAACCCTGGCGGGGATGACCGTTGGCACGCCGTATTATATGGCACCCGAAATGTGGGGACCGGGTGAATTGACCAAACAAGTCGACCAATATGCAATGGCGGTATTGGCATATGAAATGCTCACTGGACGGCATCCGTATGAGGTGGATGAAGGCAAAGAACCCAATCTCAATTTGATGTATAAGCACCTCAATGAATTACCGCCTCCTATCGAGAGTTTGCGATATGATTTACCGCCCCAATTGACGTTGGTCTTGCATCGTGCCTTAGCCAAACGCCCGCAAGACCGCTACCCGACCATGACCGATTTTGCCCGTGCATTTTCTGATGCCGTCAGAAATAACCCCGGACCGAATACGAATTTTTTCACTTTCAAATTGCCCGAAAGAATGATGGATAAACCATCCGAGTCATCGGGCGGGTTAGCCAGCCGAATTGTCGCCATCAGCAACCGTTCTAAAGCAGGTTTTGGCATGGGATCGCAAGGTGGCATGGGGTCACGCGGGGGCATCGGCTCGCAGGGCGGGTATGGTATGCCACAACCCCAATCGGCGAGTCGCGCCCCACTTATCGCCGTTGCCGTCATCTTGACCCTATTGGTCATCGCGGGCTTGATATTGCTCTTATCTGGCGGAAGCGGAGATGAAACACAGTCAACCATCGCCGATAACCCAACGAATACGCCCAATGTGGTTGCCGTCATCACTGATGAATTCACGCCCACCTCAACCATACCGCCAACCGCAACACTCAGCCAAGCGGTGATTGATTTGTTCAACCAAGCTACCCAAACTGCACAGGCGTTGACCAATCCCGCCCCGATTGAAACCGCGACCGAAGAAATCACCGCGACTGAAGAAATCATCATCACTGAAGAGCCAACAATGACCGAAGAACCAACGCCAGAGGTCATCGAAACGACTATCGTATTGCCAACCGCGACCCTCAACGAATTTGCGATGCAATTATTCGGCACACAAACCGCCATAGCACAAGCATCACAACCAACCCCTGATATGACGAGTGTGGTCGATGTGACCGCAGAAGAAACACCAGACCGCCCCAGCAATATCAACACAGTTGAAATCACACCAGAAGAGACCGAAATTTCCGATGTTGCTCAACAACAAACGCTTGAGGCGATTGTTCAGGCGACACTCGATGCCAACCTGACCGCCACATTAGACGCGATTGCCAGCGCCACTGCCGAACAAATCGCCATTGACCAAACCGCAACGGCGAATATCCCAATCGAAACACCGACCTCGACACCAACGGCAACCGCCATTGCGACATTAACACCCACCGCCTCATATACGCCGAAGCCCACGCGCACCTTCACGCCAACGGCATCACCAACGGCAACAGAGACCTTCACGCCGACCTATACGCCATCACCGACACCCACCATCACACCCAATGAGACGAATATTGTCGCCACCATCACCCAAGCCTATATCGACACGCTTCCGACCAATACGCCGACCATCACCCCCACACCGACACCCGATTCGTGGAGCATCAGCGAAACGACAACCACCGTGCGCGGATGGGCACCGCCTCGTGTGGCATTGCGTCTGTTATTCGTGCCGATGGAATGTTTCGTGGTCGGGGATGTTGAACAATGCTTGCCTACGCCGATTCAAGTGGATGTTGACCTCATCACCAACGCTCAATATGCCCAATGCGTGAATGGCGGGGCATGTTTGCGCCCTGTCTTGACGACTTTATATGACCCCACAGGTGAACGCGCCAACGAGCCTGTTGTTGGTGTGACATGGTTTATGGCACAAAATTATTGTACCGCACGCGGTGGTCGTTTATTGACCGAGCGCGAATGGTTGTTCATCGCCCAAAATAACCCCAATTTTGGCGCAGATGCGCGTGAATGGTTAGCCACCATCGCACAAGGTTACGATTTTGCCCCCTATAATGCCGATGATGGTCGTGAAGATATGACGGGCATCATTCAGGGGACGGTGATTAGCATGGTCACACGCGGCGGTGTCGAGGGGAATCGGCGCTTCGAGCAACGCGGGACGCTGAATACCAATCAGAATGCCGATAATTTGGGCTTTAGATGCGTATATATCCCCTAGATAGCTGTATTTTCACATCAATCGGGACGATAGACGCGCTTCGCGTTAATCGTCCCGTACATTTCATGGCAATTTTTAGGTGTGTATTGGCGGATTAGAGACTATTGACTCGCATATCCCCGCCATAAAATGATTTGATGCGATATATCCGCCCTCAAAAATACCTCACCCCGCCCGAAACATGCCACCGACCGATTGCACATCCACAGGCACACCCTCAATGTGTTTGGGTATGACATCCTCTGGTGCAAGTTGGTCGAGTGGCACTTTTGTATCGACTAACACGACCAACGCGGGTTCATCGGTGGATGCGCCCCCTTGTTGCCGATAGCCAATCGCTGTGCCGATGACGTGCGCTTTCGTCATCAAATTGGGGCTGTAACGGGCTTGAATATCGCTGATGCGGGCTGTTTGTGCTTCATCCATACGCGCTTGATCCTCTCGCTAAGACGCGGGTGCGCCTGTCGTGATGGTGCGGATGATAATCGCCGCCAGCAATGCAAATCCCCATAAATAACTGCCCATGGCGGGGCGCTTGGTGGCGGTCGTCTCGACAAAAATAAAAAAGGGCAACGATAGCACCACACCATACCCGTAAATCAGGTGAACATCTTCGTGCGGTCTACCACCCATTAACCACATGATACCGCCTAATGCGCCTTGTAACAACATGAAGGCGAAAATGGTATAGGTCGCCGCCCGAAACCATTGACTGACATCGCGGTGTTTGATTAAGCCGATGTACACCCCCATGCCGAACATCATCAGCGCAATCACCAACCCGATACGGCTCAGATACCAATGCGCCTCTTTCATGACGGCATAGCGCCCCCCGATGTCGGGCTGAACAATCACCCGAATCGCTATCCACAACAGGAATGTGGTGAACGCCGTTATCCCAATGGTGATATATGGCGCGACTTGATAGTAATACGGGATGGTCGGTTTTTGACCACTACGAACAGGTGTTGTCATACCGTCTCCGTTGCCGTGTCGGATTGCGCCCGTTTATGTTTGGGGATATGCGCCTCTTCGGGGATGTTGGTGGCAATCCAAAAGCCGATGAAGATTAAAATCGCGCCCAACATTTCGCCGATATATTTGAATGACGGGTCGCCCAAGCGGATGAGTGCGCCACCAAACGCGGGTAAAATCCCGCCCGCGGCGATGAGCCAATTGCCGACCACACGATTTCGCATGATTTGTTTTTTGCGGAATAACCGCGCCGAATACAACGCGCCACCGACCAGCAACACCGTCCCCCAGATGTTCATAATCGGCGAGAAGAAGCGAATCCCACGCCCTTCGCCCATGATGTCGCGGAAGATGACGGTCATATCTGCGCCAACGTACCACTTAGAACTGTCCATCGGGGTGAAAAATAATGCCCACGGCAACGTCATGACCGCCACCAACAACAACGCCATTTGGATATTTTTGGCGATGCTCCCACGGCGGATGAGCAAATAGGCTGTGCCTTGCCCCAACCACGGGGCAACCATCAACGCGCCTGACCAATACCATAAGCCGAAAAAGAACGGACTCCATGTCAGTGATAACACCACTTGGCTGAATGTCCCCAAGAAGTACATCAATAAGCCGATGCCCCATGCCAATAGATGCGGGCGACGTTTTTCGTACCAACGGCGCAACACGATAAAACAGAACACGCCTGTGGTGATGGTGGCGATGATGGATAAAATAAACGCGGGTGTCAATTGCATATTGGTCTTCCTTTAATCTGTCTATTGTTCGTAGGGGGCTTGTTGTGGCAAGCCCCTACAATGCACTTTGAATTGCGAATTATAGATATTTTATTGGTAAAATCTATAAAAATCTATAAAATACCATGCCAATATATGATTATCAGAGGACGCACAGAAGCGCGTCCGATTTTAAGTGTGCAGGGGCGGGCGGATTAGCGCCGTCAGGCGTGTACATCCGCCCGCTTCAGTCAAAAATTACACATCTTTTAACACATACACCTGTGCGCTGTCATCTTCCCCGTAGACCCGTTCTAAATAAGGCGCATCTGCCACAGGGGATTGCATATTGAATGTCCACGCGATAGGACTATCCCACCGCCACATCGCATCAAAACTATCTCGATTGACGATGATTTCTGGGACGAACACATGAGTTACCCCATATTCGCGCAATAAATTGGCGTTGGCTTCATCGGCAGGATCGCGCCAAAACGCCTCTAGTGCTTTTTGCGTGGCGATCGTGTCTTCATCACCAAACGCATACGGCAACATGGGGAAATAGATGGCGCGGCGTTCTGCGATGGTCGCCGTCCAATCGGTCTCTGGCGATGTGGGGAAGTTCAAAATGACCGTCTCGGCGGGGGTATTTTCTTTTATCCAGATGAGCGCCTGAATATCATCATACGAAGCGTATTGATCACTGACGCGAATCAGCGACTGGACGACATTTTGCAACGGGTCGCGTAAGAGCATCAGCGCCACAAAAATCAGCGCCACCGCGCCGTTAATGATGTAGGCGGTACGATACGTCATCTTAATCCGATTTCTGCCATATGCATCCCATAACCACATCATGGCATATCCCGCTAAAATCGTATATGGGATAAGCACACCGCCCCATGCCAAATCACGCGGATTGATGTAACGGTCTATAAACGGAAAAATGGCGGCGATTCCACCTGTGGATGAAAAATCGAGCAATAAAAATACCCACACCATGCCCAACATCGCCAACGCATTGCGATTTTGCCAACCGAGCCATGCGCCATATAATGCCATCGGCGCGAGCCACCAACCATGATGGGTCAGCATCACCAGCATATTTTCGGTGGAACGCGCAAATGGTGAGCCGATCCCCGCGTTTAATCCTTCGGATAAAATCGGCAAGGTTTTGATGAGCCACGGGGCAGTCGCAACCAGCGCGATGAGCGGGATGATGAGCGCCATCACCAACCATGTGCGACCTGATGGACGGGTATCGCTCAACCACACGGTGAATAAATAGGGGATGTATCCGAGTAACAAGACGATGAACGACTGGTGATGTGCCACCAATGTCGCCCCCATCATCAACCCCGCAAAAAAGGCATCCACGGGATATTGATACTTTTGATAGCGCCACATAAAAATCAGAAAGGCTTGGATGAAGGCGATGCCCAACATCCATACAAATTGACCCTCTATCATCAACCCGAACAGGCTCAGACCGACCACCATCGCCAAGCCCATCGCCCGACCCATGCCTTTAGAGCGAATTTCTGCGCCAAAATCATACGCCAGCCAGACGTTCAATAAGCCCAACACCGCCGCTACGCCGAATTGCGTGGTATGAATTCCCTGATTCAGTTGCTCTGCCAGATACGCGGTCAGCGCCGTGAATCCGTTGGAATAGACATAGTGCATATCGGGCTGAAATGGCGCAAAACTGTTCAGGCTGTTGCCGATTTGTGTTGTGAGCGCCACATAACCGTAGCCCTGTGCCACACTGCCAAATGGGATGAGCAAAATGATGCTCGGAATTGAAAAGATGAATCCCACCAGCGCGAAAAATGCGAGGTCTTGCGGACCCGTCCACCCTTGATCGGCATCCTCTAACACATAGCCCTGTTTTTCTGCCCGCGATTGCCCCACGGAGAGCGTCCCACCCAAAAATATCATCACCACCAGCGCGAAGAGCAGATAATCGATGACCAGGGTATCCCAACCAAACAGCGAGGCATAAAATAATGTCCCGCCGATAATCAGCGCCAACGCCAATGTGCCTGCCAACGCGATGCGCGGTTGCCTTGTTGGAATGGCAGGGGAGAGCATTGCCCCAGCGCCCAACACCACTGCGCCAACAACAAAGAGGACGAGTAAAATCATGATGGGTCTGTCCTTCAGATTGTGCCAAAAATATCGTGGTCATTATAATTCTGCTTACGCCTAGCGCCTATGAGCAACCATCCTTGTGTTCATCTTTTACTCATAAATGGGTAAATTCTTGGTAGTTATGACCAAAATTTTACATCCAAACCTTATTGATTATTTGAATATTTCTTAAACACATTTGGCATGATAATAGAGGTTGTATGTGATGAAGAGGATGCTCATCATGCAAATAGAGATACCAGAAATCATAGAAAGCTATCATATCTTGGTTGTCGAAGACAACGAACCGATTAATCGGTTGTTTTGTCGGCATTTATCATCGTTGGGGTATGTGTGTTCGGGCGTGACCAATGTCGAGGATGCGCTTCAAATTATTTTCACACATCCGCCCCATTTGCTACTGCTCGATTTTGAATTGCCCGATGGCTATGGTACGCGCATTTTAGATGCGATGCAAAAGGCGGGCTTATACATCCCAACGATCGTTGTGTCTGCTAGTCCGCACGCCTTCACCTTGCGCCATACCAATTACCAGATTAACGACATTCTGGTGAAGCCCATCAGCCCCAGTTATCTATCCGAATTGGTCGAGCGCACCCTCGCCTCTATCGTATATTGATACCGCATCACGCTCTCTATTCACGAGTTTTCATGAGTTACTCATCCCAAAATGCGAGTAACTCATGATGTGAATCCCGTCTCTAATATTATATTAGTCTAAATAATGTTATAATTCATAAAATATATTGTGGATAGTTTGTCATAAAGAACACTATCAACTATCATAAAAATCTATCCTTATTTATGGGTTAATATCCAAATATACATATTGAGATATACATAACGAATGGATATGGTTGCCATGATGCGTAACAATACGGTTTTAGTTGTAGAAGACAATTTGCCCATCAATAAATTATTTTGCAAAAATTTAGCCTCTCACGGATACACTTGTCATAGTGTTATCAGTGTTCAAGATGCTATCCGTGCCATTGAACAGCATAAACCCGATTTGCTGGTTCTCGATTTTGAATTACCTGATGGTTATGGCACATATGTTTTAGATTATGTTAACCAACTCCAAAAATATATCCCTGTTATTATGGTATCTGCCAGTAGCAACATATTAGAATTAAATCACTATCAAGAATATCGGATAAACCATATTTTGGTTAAACCCGTTAGTCCGCGTATCCTCACCGAACTCGTCAAGCAAATGCTACGCCACTAATTTAAGACACCTATTTTTTCATCGCGTGAATAATCCTACTAAATTCCCCCACGCAATACGCCGTAATTGTGATTTTTGGGTTTATAATGAGAGTATGATGTTAAAAAATTCAAACGGGATAACCAGCCATGAACCGCGTATTTGTATCATATTCTCGCCGTAACAAAGTATTCGCAGAACGTATCGCCCGCGATTTAGGTGATGCAGGCATGGAAGTATGGATAGATTTCCGCCAAATTCATGGAGGTGAGCAATGGCAGGACGAAATTTTTCGGGGGATAGAACGCTCGCAGATTGTGGTGGTGTGCCTCTCGCCCGATGCCGTCAAAAGTGAGTGGGTACAGCGCGAAGTGCTGACCGCCCGTCAACAAGAAAAATTCATCATCCCCGTCATGGCGGTGAATGCCCAACGTGAACTCGAAACCATCGAATCGCTCAATTGGTTACAAAACTTGCATTTCATCAATTTTGAAGGACGGTATGAAGAAGCCTTTCCCGAATTGCTCCGCGCCATACCGGGCAAACGGCGCATCGGCATTTATGATTCGGTCGATCCCAACAACATTCCCAACCCGTTTAAGGGTCTCGAAGCGTTTCAGCAAACCGATTCGGCATTTTTCTTTGGGCGCGAGACGATGATCGATAAATGCTTGCATCGGCTTCGCCAAGACCGCCCTGTGCGCTTTTTGGCGGTGGTCGGCGCGAGTGGTAGCGGAAAGAGTTCGCTGGTGCGGGCGGGGGTATTGCCTGCTGTGCGGGGCGGAAAATTGCGCGGTGGCGATACATGGCGCATTGTGTTATTCACCCCTGGTCAAAATCCGATAGAGGCGTTAGCGCAACGCCTTGCGCCCCTCATTGAAGGGCAAGATGCCGACAAATTGGCGAAATTATTCAACGAATCGAGCGATTATTTAGAGCCATTCGTGAATCGCATCCTCGCCGATGCCCCGCCCGATGCCAAAATATTGATGGTCATCGACCAATTTGAAGAATTGTTCACGCGCACAGGCGAGGCAGACCGCGAGATTTTCATCCGCCTATTGAATAGCGCCGTGACGCATAAAAACGGGCGCGTCAGTGTGATCATCACCATGCGAGCCGATTTTTTCGATCGGCTCAGTCGGTATCCGATGTTAGCCGAATTATTCGAGCAAGAAAATATGGTCATCGCCACCGAGATGACCCCCGCCGAATTGCTCCGCGCCATCGAAGGTCCCGCTCGTGCGGTTGGTCTGACGTATGATCCCCCCAGCCTTGCACAACGCATTTTGGATGATGTGGTGCGCCAACCGGGGTCGTTGCCATTGTTGCAATATGCCCTCAAAGAATTATATATGCGCCGTGACGGGATTAAACTCACCGCCAAAGCCTATGATGAGATTGGCGGGGTACAACGGGCTTTGGCGCGTCATGCCGAAGATATTTATAACGAACTTAATGCCGCTCAACAAGCGATTATGCGCCGTGTGTTGTTGCGACTCATCGAAGTGAGCGAAACGGGCGAGGCGACACGTCGCCGTGTAGACCGCGCCGATCTCACCTTTCGGGATGTCCCACGCGAGGCAGTCGAAGAATTGGTCGATATTCTCACCGCCGCCGATACGCGCCTATTGACCACCAATTTTCAGATCCGCCCCAATAGCGCCCAATCTGCTCCCACCATTTTGGTCGAAATTGGGCATGAGGCGCTCATCCGCGAATGGGAACGCTTTCGCGGATGGGTGGCAGATAATAAAGAAAATTTGCGCCTGAGTAGCGAAATTTTGCAATCGGCTACCGATTGGGCATCTGCCAAGCGCGATAAAGCCTATTTGCTCACTGGAAATCGGCTCATACGCGCCGAAATCTGGTTGGATGAAGCCGATGCCAATGCCTTGCAACGCGAATTTATCCAAGCCAGCATCAAAGAAAATGAAGAACGCGAAAGATTAGAACGGGAACGGCTAGAACGCGAACTCGAATTGCGTCGGCGGTCACAAAATCGCCTCAGAATCGCGCTCAGTTTTCTGATTGTCGGTTTATTTGCCTCGCTCATTCTGAGTATCATCGCCGTTGGCGCACAAGCCCGCGCCTTTGAAGCGCAAGAACAAGCCAAACAAGCCCTCAGAGATGAACAAGAGGCACGCGCTATCGCGGTCACAAACGAATTACGGGCGCGGAGTTTGGCGCTTGCCTCCAACGCGGGGCGGGCGTTGAGCGATAATCTGAACGAATTGGCATTATTGTTGGCGGTATCTGCCAACGAGATTGTCGATAGCTTGCCACAAGCCCAACGGGTACTTGCAGAAGTGGCTTATGCACCAGGCACGCGCTTGCTCTTCGATTTACAAGGTGTGCCGATATTATCGCTCGATATTTCGCCAGATGGTTCGCTTTTGGCGGGTGGTGTTGGCAACACGATTATGGTTTGGGATGCCCAAACAGGGCGCATCATCGCCCAATTATCAGGCACGAATCAATCTGGGCATACCAATCGTGTCCGTGCGCTGACATTCAGCCCAGACGGGGCGTTTATCGCTTCGGGCGGGGCAGATGGTCGGATTGTCATCTGGAATGTCGAAAATGCAACCCAGCAATCGCGTTGGGATGCCCACTCGGATGGTGTGAATGCCCTCGCCTTCACGCCCAATGGTCGTTTTTTGCTCTCTGGGGGTGAAGATAGACAAATCATCTTGTGGAATCACCTCACGGGCGAATTGGTACAAAATTATAGCGGGCATGGTGGCGCGATCAATAGCCTTGCCTTCAATAATGATGGTACGCTATTCGCCTCTGGTTCAGATGATGACCGTATCGGGGTTTGGTCAATGAGTGACGGATTTATCAAATTTCTGAGCGGGCATAATGGTGATGTCGTCAGCGTGGCATTTAGCCCAACCGCCGCCTCGCGCTTATTATCGGGTAGTGCCGATGATACCATTCGGTTGTGGGATGTGTTGAATAATAATGTGACTCCGCGCATCTTCACCCAACATAACGATGATGTGAATGGGGTGGCATTTTTCCCTGATGGGCGCGAATTTATCTCGGTTTCGAGCGATACCAGCATGATCGTCTGGAATATAGAAACGGGTACAGTTACCAATAGTTTTAATGACCATGACGCATCCGTCCTTTCCATTGCGGTCTCAACCGATGGGCGTATGATGTTTTCTGGCGCAGATAACGGGATTGGTCGGTTGTGGGATTTGACCAACGCAGAACAGATAACTGTTTTTTCTGGGCATCAGAGCAACAACGCGCTGTTGCGAAATGTGGTCGGCGTATATGGCAAAGATGATCTGACGGTGTTATCAGGGTCGTATGACGGCACCCTGCGGTTGTGGTCGGTTGCCACGGGGTTGACCATTCAAGAATTTCGCGGGCATACCGATTTGGTCTTGGATGTGGCAATCGCCTCAGATGACAGTTCTGCGTTGTCGGGTAGTGCCGATAATCGGGCGATTGTGTGGGATATTATCACGGGGTTGCCCAAAGTAGAACTCATCGGACACAGTGATGATGTGTATGCGGTGGCGTATTTGCCCAATAATACCCAAGCCGTTACAGGGGATGCCGATGGCGCTATCATTTTGTGGGATGTAAACACAGGCACAGAAATTCGCCGATTCGGTCCTAAAATCGGTAAAGATGGGGTGGGGCATGATGATATTGTGTATGATGTCGCTGTGAGTCCCGATGGCACACGCTTGTTATCTGCCTCTGCCGATGGCAACATCTTATTATGGGATCTAAACACAGGCGCATTGCTCGGTGAGTATAAAGGACATGGCACAGGGGTGCGCTCGGTGGCATTTAATTCGGATGGCACGATGGCGGTATCGGGCGCAGATAACGGCAGTATCATCTTGTGGGATATTTCCGATGCCAATTTAAGCGCCCTCGATCGTGTAATACGCCGTATTACAGGGCATGATTTACCCGTGATGGGCGTGGCTTTTTCGCCAGATGATAAAAGTATCGCCAGTGGTGGATTAGACCGCCGTCTGAGTGTGTGGGAAGTCTCGACAGGGGCAGAAATTCGGCGCTATCGCACAGGCACAACGGCATCGTTCCGCAGTGTCGATTTTAGCCAAAATGGTCAGTCACTCTTAACAGGTATGAGTGATGCCACCTTGCGCGAATGGCGCTTGCTGTTGAATCGAGATGATTTATTGGCGTGGACATATCAAAACCGCCATATCCCCATCCCGACTTGCTCGCAACGCGAACAATTTGGATTAGAACCGCTCTGTGCCGATGGTATCTCGAATATCACGCCTACGCCATTCGTGCCACCGACATCCACCCCTGCGCCTAGTTTGCCCAGTGTGACTATCGGTGGACGGGTGACGATTAATACCACCAGCAACAGCACCTTACGCTTGCGAGAAACACCGTCTCTGAGTGGCAATATCATTACATCGCTTGAAGATGGCGTGGTGGTTGATGTGGTCGCGGGACCCATCACCGCAGAAGGATTTACATGGTGGCAAATTCGCACCAGTGATAATCTTGAAGGGTGGTCGGTAGAGAGTAATCCATCAGCAGGCGTACAAACCTTGATACCGATACCCTAAACTGAAACTGGGAAGCATCGTCTTGATGTATGGAAATTGAGGGACGATATACGTGCCCTGTGTGAATCGTCCAATACAGATCACGAGAATGTTACATCCCGTATAGGTCACAAAGATTTTAGCGTTTGTAATGGCGGATGAGCGAACATGTGACTATCCGCCACGAAGCGCCTGCTGTCACGAATTTCCAACACTTCTAAAGAAAAACTAGCAACCCGACACTGAACAAAAAAGCGAGTTGAACAAATCAAAGAATCTGCTAAGGTTGAATTTCTCACAAAACAGCCGATAGGAGAGACCAAGATGTTCAACTCAAGAAGCTATGGTAAATGGAAACGGATGCTAATGCAACTGATACCTGATGATTGTTCAAGCCGTTTAAGTAATCTAATATACCTGATTGTGGGTATATTCGAGAGTAAAAGTGTCCATTTACATATCATCGCCCGTCAATTGCCCATTCAAGCCAAGAAATTGAGCCTTGTGAAGCGATTGGAACGATTCTTGAACAATCCTGCCGTACAGGTTGCTAAATGGTATCATCCGTGGGCAAGTTGGTTAATTCAGTCTGCGAGTGTAGAGGGTACAGTCCATCTGATAATTGATAGCACTAAAGTGAGCGCGAATCATCGTCAACTGATGGTAGCGGTGGCATATCATCGTCGTGCTTTACCGATTATGTGGGAGTGGGTGACTTATCCGCGAGGGCATTGTACGCTTAAAGTACAACTCGCCTTGTTAAAGCACGTGCAAGCCCTTATCCCAGCAGGTATTCGGGTCTCGTTAGTTGGAGATGGCGAATTCAATCATCCTGTCTTGATGGAGGCATTGGATTTATGGAAATGGGATTATGCGTTACGTCAAAAGTGTAATACCAGCATCATCGCTCACGCAGGAGTAGATTGGAAAAGTTTGAAGGATGTACCTGTGTCACAAGGGCAATCGCTGTGGTTAGAAGGTGTTTTCCTGACCAAAACGTATCCGTATCAGACTCATCTTGTCGTTTATTGGCAAAAAGGAGAGCGAGAGGCGTGGTATTTAGCCACAAATCAGTTATGCGCGTTAGCCACCATCTGCTTATACAAACGGCGGATGTGGATTGAGGAGATGTTCGGTGATATGAAAGGGCATGGGTTTGATTTAGAAATGAGCCGTTTACGCACACCTGAGCGATTATCGCGCTTAACGTTGGCGGTTTGTATTTTATACGTATGGTTAGTGACATTAGGTGAGCATGTACTCCGTATAGGCTTGAATACAGAAGTTGACCGCGCTGACCGCCAAGATTTGAGTATTTTTCGGTTGGGTTGGGATTGGCTTGCACGCCGACTCGCTTTACGCGAGTCAATCCCTATTTTCTTTCGACCGAATTTTTGTTTAGTGTCGGGTTGCTAGAAGAAAAATTTGATTCTTTATAACATAACTCTGTGATATGCTTGTGTATATCATCAAAATTGTTATTTTGAACGAAGGGTAAACACTATGCGCCCCATCAAGATACTTGTCTTCGTTATTTTTTTAATCTGGATGTTGGTTCTGTTTGCCGTATCATCGGCACAACAAACACCGACTCAATTCACAGGCTTGATAGATGATGACACCCCGTTTGTCGAAATCGCTTTTGCGGTAGATGCCGCCACCACCATCACCATAGACCTCGATGCGACATCGGGCGACCTCGACACGTATTTATATTTAGTAGATGGGGCGGGCAAAATCCTCGCTGAAAATGATGACCGTGTGCGTGGGAATACCAATTCATCTATCCGCGAATTTTTCATCCCTACTGGCGACTACACGGTGATTGTCTCGCGCTATGGGGTCACTCGTGGCGATACGGTTGGCGAATATCAACTCAATATCACCTATAACACCCAAACAACAGAACGCCTTGTATACGATGTCAGCCAACAGGCGCTTGCCGATATGGGCTTTCCAGAACTTGACCCCAAACCGAAAGCCGAATGGACGATTTTGGTGTATTATGGGGGCGATTCGACCCTCGAAACCTCGCTTATGAGCGATTTTGTCGAATTTGAACGGGCAGGGGGGAGCACCGAAAACACGCGCATTGTGGCGCTATTAGACCGTTATGGCTTATCCGATGCCAACGGTGCATGGACGGGCGCACGCCTGTTTGAAGTGATGCCCAATACCACTGGCGATTTTGGAACTGTGCCTGTGCCAACGATGGATTCTATCGCTCTCGCCGATTTGGGCGATACCGATACGGGCAATGGCGAAACGCTCGCCCGATTTTTAACATGGGGTATGATGAATTATCCCGCAGAGCATTATGTCGTGGCGTTTGGCGGTCATGGTGGCGGGTGGCGTGGTGTCATCACCGATGATACATCCAAGACGATTATCACCCTGCCCGAATTGGATGAGGCGTTGCGCGTGGCAAAAACGGCTATAGGCATTGACCGATTCGACCTCGTGCTGAATGATGCTTGTTTGATGAGCAGTGTCGAATATTATGATGTGATTGCTCGTCATGTCGAATATGCCCTCGCATCGCCCGAAATTGTGATTGACCCTGCTTTGGATATGACGCTGTTAGTCGAACTCATTCAGGGCGATTCTGATGTGAATAAATTGGGCGAGCCGTTGGTGAATACGTATATCGAGCGCGATATTTTTGCCAAACAACGCCCCGATTCACGCTATATGACTTTTGCCTCATCGCAATTAGATGAAATAGCAGATCTACGCCGTGCTGTCGAGGCATTTGCGCGGGTGGTCAATCAAAACCCGTTGACGTATGCGCCTCTATTGGGGCAAGCACGCACGAATACGTATACCTACGCCAAGTTTTTGGGTGGTGATAACGATAATGATGTGGATTTGGGTCATTTCATGCGCCAAATTATCGCTTATAGTGGCGATGCCAACATCATTAACCCCGCCCGCGATGTGTTACGGGCATTAGAAGATGTGCGCTTATATGGCAATGCCGCCGATTATGCGCGGTTGTATACCTCGTACTACAGCATTTATTTCCCCGCCAAGAGCAAAGATTTTAACCCCGCTTATTTTAACGAGACTCCCCTCAAACAATGGGCAGAAATGTTGGCAAATTATTATAACAGCACCTCGCCACGCTTGTGGTCGCGCATCGACTCGGTGTTGACCTATCACCCACCCCTCGCGCCCGAAGTGAAAATCACAACGGCGTATCCCGAAGTGGCAAATGCTCAAAATCCACCTGTACTCGGTTTAGAAGTGGTCGGACGTGGGTTATCTCAAGCCCAATTCACCGTAGACCAAATCACCGAACATGGCGACAGAATCCGCCTGATGTCTACGCCTATCCTCACAGAAGTGACGGTTGGCGGAACAGAGACCGAATTTGTCAACACATGGAAATCGGGCTTGGATTTATCGTATTTCAATTGGCAACCCTTCACGCTATCGGTTGTCACTGATGGTCAAGTCACCAATAATGAACTCATCATCAAATCCCGTGATATTGGCACGCTGGCGGGTCGGTTTAGAATTCCGAATAGCGACAATTGGGTCGAAGTTGCGGTGATCTTTAACCCGTTGGGGTATGTCGAACAAGTTATCGGGCGGGCAGACGTGTTGGGCGTGGTCGCGCCCATCACCATCCCACGCGGGGCAGACTTCCAAGCCTATCGCTATGTTGTTATGCCTGATGGTGATGTTAAGCCCGAAGCGGGCAATATTTATACATGGGGCGAAAATGGCATCGCGTATGTTGAGCAAACCGTCCCCGCGGGCAATTACGAACTCGGCTTTTTGGTCAAATCATTTAACGGTACAAACGGGTTCGCTTCATCGCCCCTAACCGTCATCGCGCCCGATGCCAATCGTGAAGGATTTGTCGGTTATACCGATCTGGAACTCGGTGTCACCTTCCAACATCCCAACACATGGCGTACCGTAGCCGATAGGGGCGATATTTTATATACCCACGCCCCCAACGAAGATAGCGAAATCGCGGTTTATGCCTTCCCAATGACTAACAATGTGTATGATATTTTGAATATTTTCACCACTGCTTACGATGCACAACTATTCGCGCCTGCCCAACCATTGAGCCTATTCGATACGCCCGCCTTGCAATTTGATGTGATTTGGCGTGAACGTCCCGGTTGGCGTGGACGCGGGATCGCGTTATATAAAGAGACCACACGCGGTGGCATGGGCATGATTTTCATCGCTAATGGCACGGATACCGAGACGATTTTTGCCACCTTCAACGGTTTGCGTGATGGCATCACCTTGTTTGATACGCCTATCTCATCAGCATCGTGGACATACAACACCTTCCCCAATGGATTAGCCTATCCTGTCCCCACCACATGGACACGGGCAGATGTGGATGATTGGCGCGTGTATGCCGATTCTGCGTCACCCGATACCCAAGTCGCTATTGCACGGCTCAAAGCCGATGATGCGCGGGCTTTGCTGGATGAATTGGTGGCGGGTTATCCATCGGCTACCGATGTGCAATTGCGCGATTATTTCGCGGAATATCGCACATGGCATGTGGCGGGTTTTACGGCGGATAACCTTGCGATGCGGATTTATGTGGCGCGGATTGATAACCGCGTGTATGCCATTCGCACACAAACCCCCATTGGAGATAGCGCCGCGGGGGTGTATCGCACGATTTTCGAGCCGATTATAGATGGATTTGCGCCCCGCCTGACGGTGATTTTATCTTCGGGTGGGTTGCTCTCCACCTATACTAAAGCCACGCTCATCAACGCACAACAAGCCTGTGGCACATTGTCATTTGATACGATTTGCGCGGGCAATGGCACGGTGAATACGATGTATGCCGATGATGCGACCGCCAAAGCTGATACCACGATGTTGAATCGGGTGATAACCCCAACGCAAAATCAGGTCACAATCACCCCATTAGCGGGTTTACGCCGTTTGGATGTCGGTTTGTTGGACAATGGCACAATAGACCCGCTCAGTGTAGCGTTGCTCAATTTACAGACCAATCTGCCCAATAATGCTACAGCAGGCTTGTTGATGGTGGTGTTTGGGGGTATCACGGTAGAGAATAAAAGCACCGATGGCGCGAATAACAATTTCGAGATTTCGCTCAGTGGTGCGCCGAATGACCCTAATTTGGTAAACGGCGTGTTATTCATCGCCCCGCGCGATATGGCGACATTCATCACGATTAACGGTGTCGAATTTGAACTCGCGCCCAGTAGCATTGTATTCTGGCGCGAAGCCAACCAAGACATCGAGAATACATCTGTCGAAAGCGATAGGGTGGGTGTTGTGGGGCTAATCGCCAAACGGCTACCAGGGAGTTGGTCATCCGATGTGATGAAAGGCTTGCTCCGTGCCCGTGTACGCGGTTCTTTCGGACAGCTTATAGCCACCACTGTGGCAGGTTCGACCATCACATATGATGGTGCATCGCTAACTGTTGACACAAAGACATTCGATAAAAGTGGTTTAGTCGGCAACCTCATCAGCACCAACCCCGATATTATTATCCTACCACCACTCACCAACGAGCAATTACAGGATGTTATTGACCTGCAAGATTTCTTGAATAATCTTGATTTGAACAATGATGATCTTGTATTGGATGACCTGATCACTTCACCAATCATCGTGAATGCACCCTTCAACCAACCTATCCCCACCGATGAACCGATTATTACAGAAGTCCCAACTGTCATACCAGAAGCGCCAATTGCCACACCAGAACCTCCGTTGCCACCGATGTATGGGCTGACTGCGCCCGATGTGTCGTGTGTCGAAGGCAATTTGACGCTGGTTTTCGCTACCTATACCAGCACGGACGGAGCGACATTGGTCAGCGCAACAGTGGATAGTGTTATTTCGGCGAGTGTGAATGCCATTTCGCCCACTCAGGCAGAAATTCAATTCGTCTGCCCATTCCCCGATGGGTATACGATGACTGTAAATGGTGTAGATAGCTTAGGCAGGACAGTTTCGGCGACATTTAATATCAATGCCACATTTGCACTAGCGACCTTCACCGTGAATGATGTGTTCTGTTATGAGGGCGAAATCACCAATATCACCGCCGAATTGGTTGGCTCAGATATTAATTTTATGGTGAGCATCACCTTTGGCAACCCCGCCATCGTTACCCAGATTAACCCCGAAAGTGTGTTATTTGGCACTCTGACCGTCCCGATTCAATGCACAGCGCAAGGATTCACAACGGTGGATATTACCGTTGAAGATTTAGATACAAATTTGTTTAGCGATACGGGGAATATCAGCATCAGCCCGCCACCACCCCCACCACCGTCATTGAGTGTGAGCGATGCCTCGTGCCTGAGCGCCAGTTCGACCACCGTGAATGTGGCTTATACCAATGCTATGTTCCCCGATAGGGCGATTAGTTCGGTCACGAATGCGTCATCCAGCAACCCTGATGTGGTCATTGTTGGGAGCAGTTTTACGCCTGGTGTTTATATCTTTACGCTTGCCATCAATTGTAACGCAACGGGGTCGTCCACCATCACCGTTGATATACTCGATAGCAACGGCGATGCCTATAGCGATACAGGCACAGTTATCGTAGACCCCGCGCCACCGTATTTCAGTGGTGGCACGAGTTTTGTATGTAATCAGGGAGATACCGTGATAATGAATTTTGAATATCTCGAATCTGAAGGAGGCAACACCCTGACGGCGGTCAATGCCAATTCGGTCGGCTTTTTGACCATCACCAGTGCCACACTTTTTAACGGAAATATGTGGGTCGAGGTATTGGTGACTTGTGACCAAGCAGGCACATCGGGGACGGTAGATATTTTTGCCGATACTACATCAGTCATTCACCCAACAGTGAGTGTGACGGGCATCAGCGTGACAATTAACCCCTAACCGATTGTCAAACGGGTGGTGCAAAATACGCATCACCCGTTTTTATGACCAAACTTAAACCGATTTCGAGCCATTTATGTCACATTTTAATATGTATTTCGTTATACCATAAACATATTCACAGTCTACTTATTTTTAAGAGGATATTTTTGTTATGGGACAATATGAAGAATTGCACACCGATAATGTGGATGGTTTTTTTGATGAAGAAACGCGCATTTTGCGGGTTAAATATCGCGGGATGGTCACGGCGCAAGTCACCCGTGAGGTGTATGCGTGGATAGGGCGGTTGATTGTGGCGGCGCATGGCAATGTCCAACTGGCGTTAGGTTCGATTTACGATTTCCGCGAGGTGACGCAATTCGATAGCCTGACGCTTTCGACCACCCAACGCGGTAGCCAAACCGTCAACCGCGATGCCGAATTGCGCTATCATCCCGTCGCGCTGATTGTGAAAACCCCGTTTCAGCGCGAATATGTGCGCCTGACGATGAAGGTTAGCCCGCAGGAAGATCGCAAAAAAATTGTCGAGACCCCCGAAGATGCCGAAGCCTTCATCCACGCATTTTGTGAGAAATATCGGGAATTTATCTCGCAATAAATATATGTGGACGATATACGCCCTGCGGGCTAATCGTCCATTACAGACGCAATATATTCACATTGTGGATCAATTTTTTAGTAGGGGCGGATTAGCGAAGCGTATATCCGCCCTGAGCCATTTCATCAGCGAAGCGTATATCCGCCCCGCGCCATTTCATCGGCGCATCTCACGCCTTCTCGCCTACCAACTTTTTCTGGGCTTTGACGGCTTTCATCCGCATTTCGTTATCCAAAATGCGTTTGCGAAGGCGCAGACTTTGCGGTGTGACTTCGAGCAATTCATCTTCTGCCATGAATTCGATGTAATCATCCAAACTCATATCGCGGGGGGGGATTAAGCCATCGGTGGTCTCTGATGGTTTGGCGCGGAAGTTGTTCAGGTGCTTGGCTTTGGCGACATTGATGCTCAGATCATCACTGCGGATACTCTCGCCGATGACCATGCCCTCATAAACCTCGGTCCCAGGCGCGATGAAAAATGTCCCACGTTGTTGCAACCCGACAATCGAGTATGCCGTAGCCGTGCCTGTTTGGTCGGCGATCAAACTCCCAAATTGACGGGTCGGCGCTTCGCCTTGCACCGCCTCGTAGCCATAATGCAAGGTATGAATTTGACCCATGCCACTGGTGGCACGCATGAATTGGCTATGAAACCCGATTAAAAAGCGCGTTGGGACGATGTATTTTAAGAAGGTTGTCCCGTTTTCGGTTTGCATATCCACCATTTTGCCACGCCGTGCGCCCATCAATTCAAATACAATGCCCGCGCTATCATCCGCCACTTCGATATGCACTTCTTCAATCGGTTCGAGCATCTCGCCCGTTTCGGGATCTTCCATGAAGATGACTTCTGGTTTGCTGACCTCGAATTCATACCCTTCACGGCGCATCGTTTCGATCAAAATGCCCAAATGCAGTTCTCCACGACCACTGACGATGAATTTTTCACTGGTTGCGCCGTCTTCGACACGGAGCGCCACATTGGTACGCATTTCGCCATACAAGCGTTCTCGCAATCGGCGCGATGTCCCCCAGCCTGTTTTGCCCTCGCGCCCCGCGAAGGGTGATGTATTTACGCCGAAGGTCATGCGGACGGTAGGCGCTTCGACACGGATGGCGGGGAGCGGGTCGTTCACCGATGGATCGGCGATGGTATCGGAAATCGCCACCGTTTCGATGCCCGAAAACGCGATAATATCGCCCGCAGATGCTTCGTCAATTTCTTGTTTGGCGAGGTTCATGTAGGTGTATAAATATTCGATGCGCCCGCTCGTTTTGATTCCATCGGGCGTAATCCGCGCCACCGTCATGCCTTTACGCAATTTTCCGCTATGAATCCGTCCCACCCCAATTTGACCCTTATAATTGTCATAATCCAGCGTTGTCACCAATAATTTGGCAGGCGCATCCACATCGACCATCGGTGGTGGCACTTCTTTGAGGATGGTATCGAATAGCGGGGTTAAATCGTCTGCCAGTTGATCGGCGGCATACCCTGCACGTCCTTCTATGCCGATGGCATACACCACTGGAAAATCTGCTTGTTCATCGGTCGCGCCCAATTCGATGAACAGGTCAAAGGTGTCATTGAGCGCATCTTCAATACGCGAGTGCGGGCGGTCTACTTTGTTGATGACGACAATCACCTTTAAGCCCAATCCCAACGCCTTGCGTAGCACAAAGTGCGTTTGGGGCATCGGTCCCTCGACGGCATCAATCAATAAAATTGCCGCATCCACCATATTCAACACGCGCTCGACTTCGCCACCGAAATCGGCGTGCCCGGGCGTATCGACAATATTGATCTTGACATTGTTATAGGTGATGGCGGTATTTTTTGCCAAAATGGTGATACCGCGTTCCCGTTCTAGCGCGTTTGAATCTAAAATGCGTTCTTCGGTCACTTCGTTTTCACGAAAGACCTTGCTTTGCTTGAGCATCCCGTCGACCAAAGTCGTCTTGCCATGATCAACGTGCGCGATAATAGCGATGTTGCGTAAATCTTGACGTGCAATATTCACAGATTTGTTCTTCCTTAACTCTTGGATGATTGTTGGTGATAGGTTGATTGATTTTTATGCGACAACCCATTTTAGCAGAGCTATGTTAAGGAAATAGGGGGAATTTTTTTTGAACTTTTTCCGCCTGTGACTCAAAGCCACAGGCTAACGCAGGTGTAAAAGCATCCTAATGCAGGTTAGTTTTTTTAATACGGTGTATATTTTTGTGGCTGACATACGAGGCTAACGCCTCTAGTCAGCCATTACACCCCCTAAAACTGGCTATGTGTAATGGACGACTAGCCCGTAGGGCGTATGTCGTCCACCGCTATACACCGCCCTTATTTACTAACCTGCATTATGGGGCTTCCAAAATGCGAATAGCCAGAGGCTTTGAGCCCAATACCGTTAAGTTAAGTTAGCGATTTTATCGACAGGCGCTCAAGCACCTGTCTAGCCTTTCCGAAGCCCGATAAATCGGGCTGTCAAGCCAATTTCGATGGTGATTTTAGATTTTTAAGACCATTTTACCCATGAATCTGGGTGTATCAGCCCCGTTTACGGGGCTTCGGTCAAATAGCGAGGTGCTTCAGCGCCTAGCGGAAAAAGGTGATTTCACCCTTATCTTAACAGTATTGGGCTTTGAGCCTCTGGTGAGCGAAAACTACAACCCCAGCCGATTCTTCATACTCACATACATCCCCGCATATTTTTCGCGGGCGGTATTCCCCTCTGGCGTGTTGGGGAACACCAACGGGAACGTCCGTAGCAACGCATCGTATTCAAAATGGGCTAACCCATACAAATGCGCCACCAACGCATCCAATTCTGCCCGAACCACCTCGCGCAAGGGCGCTTCGGTTGCGCGGGGCAAATCCGACACCCAATCGCCCAAACTTGCCCATAAATCGTCAAATTCGGGGCGCGTACATACCAATTGCGCCACCCGTCCCACAATCGGCTTAAATAAGGGGTGCGTCTCGTCTATGCGGGGCATGGGGAGCGTGTACATATAGAAAAAATTAAGGGATGTCGAAACTTTTTGACGGATGAGAAAATCCATCACATAACTATTCAACACCCCACAGACATATAACATCGTCTGATGATTATTGGGGCTATCGGATATATAGATGAGGGGTACTTTATTATTGGCAAATACATTTTTAGGTAGAATTGTACTGATAAGAGTACGTTCATTTGTACTTGCGGCAATATCTCGAAATGCCAACCGATATTCCCGATACCCAGTACCCGTCTTATTTTTCAGGCGCTCCGCGCCCCGTTTTTCATCCACCCAATATTGCGGTTGGGCAAAAAAGGCATCGAATTGATGAATCATCTTGCCCTCATACAACGGCAGGCGTTTTGCCCCTGTGCTATCTATCTCACTCTCTTCAAACAGGTGGCGGTCGTTGGTCATATCAAATTCACGGGCAAATTTTAAGTTCCATATACCCTCAAGGATGTCGCCCAAGCGCGGATGGTTGGCATACAATTTATCCGCCCGCCGATAAGCATCCGCCGATTTGAATTCCATCAAACTGAGCGTATCGGGGCTAAAGCGTTTAATTGTGGGGATGGTCATCTCGAAATAGGCTTGTTTATCATACAACACCGCCCGCAACACATCATCACGGTCAAAATCGTCGCGCAGGGGCGGGTAATCCTCGTATCCAATGCGGAAGGTGACGGGGAACGAGGTGGTTTTTCCGCCTTTTTGGACGGCGAATAATGTGAATTTGAAGCGTGAATCAATCGACGGGAACGCCCCGCGCACATTGGATAACCCCGCCATGACGATGACGCGCCCGTGATCGAATAGCATTTGGCGCAATTCTTTGGTGCCTAAATCGCTATAAATGCCACTCGGCACAACGTAGCCCAAAAATCCATCGGGACGCAACAACGACCATGCCCGTTCCACGAACATTTTATGCGTGGCGGGGTCGCCTTTGCCCTGATGCGTAAAATGAGGCGATTGGCGGATATACGCCGCGGTCTGCTCGATATGGTGCGTGCTGGCGGTGTATTCTGCCAGATATTCGGGATGTTGATGATTCAAATCGGCGATGATCTTCTCGACTTGGGCGCGTTTATACCCATGCTCAATTTTGGGATCGTATTGGGCATAAAATTCGCGCAAATCGGGTTTGACAATCTCCCACGGCGGGTTGCCGATGATGATGGTGAATCCGCCATCGGGCTTCGGTGTGCCATCGGCGTTGAAGAACACCTCTGGAAATTCGACCCCCCAATGAAACGGGTTGGCGCGGGGTAAATCGGCAAAATGGGGCGCGAAAGTTTGGTGATAATGCCCGCGCAATGCCGCGGTGAGCGCCTCAATTTCGGTCACAACCGCATCATGGCGTGCGCCATGCCCAAGTGTGAGCAATTCGGCACGCAAGGCGATGAGTTGGGCGATCGTGGCGTGATGTTCGGGCGCGATTTCGTGGGGCAACACGCCCACCAAGCCGTTGCCGACCTTGATATTTTGATTCAGGAGCAAGGGCAGGCGCTTATCGGCGTGGGTGGCATTTTTGGTTTGCCCCTCCAACGCCCGCATCATCAAATTGACGACCGCCACTTCTGCCGCTTGCGGGTCTAAATCCACGCCGTAGATATGTTTTTCGAGGATGAGGCGCGGATATTGGCGGATGCGCTCCAATTCAGCTTTGATGGGGATGAGTTCGAGTTGAATATCCACTTTGGATAACTGTTGTTGATGCAGTTCCAAACTGCGCGATTCGTACAGGGCTTCGAGGCGTTTTATCTCGGCTTGATAAAAAGTCGCCAACACCTGATAGGCGTAAATCAAGAACGAGCCACTGCCCGATGCACAATCGATGATGGTCAAATCGATGATGTCTGAGGATGTTTTTCGCGTCTGGTCGGGCAGGGGGATGCCGTCGGGCGTGCCGTCTTGGGTGGCGTATAAATAGCGCCCTAGCGTGCGGTCGACTAAAAATTGCACCATCGGCTGAGGGGTGTAATAACTGCCCTGTTTTTTGCGCGTTTCGAGGTTATCGCGGGTGAAAATGTCGCCGTCTTCAATTGTGAGGCGCTTGCCGAGATATTGCTCATAGGTGTTGCCCAAAATATCGGCGGGCATGGCGCGGTAACGGGCGTTGTTCAAAAATCCCAAAAAGTCGAGGATGGTCTTTTGGCTGAAGTGCGCTTGGTCGGTCAGATGTTGGGCGAAGAGCGCCGAATTATGGTGCTTATCAAATTCGCTGAAAAAATCGTGCAAGATATTTTGCAAAATCACATAAATATTGGTCTGTCCCAGATTAAAAATGCCCTCTAGGGTGGGTGGGATGACGAAATGGTCTTCTGCGAACCGAATCACCACCAGACGGTCGATAAAGCGTTGCACCACCTCGCGGAGCATGTTGGCATCGGCTTTATTATCGGTGAAAAGCCACGTATTTTTGGCGCGATTTTGGAGCAAATCCCGCCCCAATTTTTCGCGCCATTCGTTGATGAACGCCAGATAATCTTCATCAATATCCAATCGATAGCGCGTGCCATCGAGTTCATCCAAACTGCCTTCCAGAATGGCTTCATACGACAATTTCATGAGGAAATCGAAGTCTTGGATGTAGGTATCGGGCCCGTCAAACGATAAAATCAGCCAATCTCGGCGGGCATTGAACAGGCGTAGCGTCTCGAAATTGGTGAGGATTGCCCACTTTCCGCCCGTCTCGAAGGCGTAATTGATGGCTTGTTGTTCCTCGTAGATGCGGTCTTTCGCCATACCGGGCAACCAGAGTTGATGCGGTTTGACGGCGTTGAGTTGCTTGCGGGCAATGCTGAGTTTGCTAATCCTGCCGAAGCGTTTGGCTTCGATGAAGATGTTCTGCCCGTTATCGGGATACACGACAATATCGGGTCTGCCTGTGCTGGTGCGGACTTCGGTGCGGTAACGGGTGGGGTCATCTACGGGGAAGCCCAACACATCGCCCAAAAAGGGGCGGATGAATTGCTCAATCACATCGCGTTCAGAGAACAATAAGCCATCGCCCTTCATCGCCTCGTGGTATTTCTCGATGAGAGCTTGTAATTTGGCGCGTCTGAGTTGTTTTTGTGCATCGTCCATCGTGTGTATGCCTCTGAGATTTGTCGCCAGAGGCTCAAAGCCTCTGGCTCATTTTTTGCCCTAAAGCCACCTAGTTTTTAACGTTGTGTGGCTGACATACGAGGCTAAAGCCTCTAGTCAGCCATTACACCCCTAAAACTGGGCTATGTGTAATGGACGACTAGCGCGAAGCGTGTATGTCGTCCACCGCTATTGATTTGGGGTCATGCCTTCTCTTTTTTCTTGGCGCGGTCTTCTGCTTTACGGCGCAGTCTGTTCCATACGCCCGATAATCCCATCGCCTTTTTCATCTCGAACAACGTATTGCGCGTGATGTCGCGGATTTTTTCTGTGCCAGAGACGATGATTTCATCCACCAGACCCGTCTCCATATATTGTTCACGGCGGGCGTGAATGGGCGCGAGGAAATTGTTGATGGCGATGGTCAATTTTTCTTTGACCTCGACATCGGTGACAGTCCCTTCGCGGTAACGGGCTTTGAGGTCTTCGACTTCGGCGAGATTCGGGTTGAAGGCATCGTGATAGATGAACACAGGGTTGCCCTCTACGGTGCCAGGGATATCGGCGCGGACACGATTGGGGTCGGTGAACATGCCACGCACCTTTTTCTCCACCGTTTTCGGGTCATCGGATAAGAAAATGGCGTTGTTCAGGCTTTTGCTCATTTTGGCTTGCCCGTCTGTGCCGACCAATGTCGGAATTTCGCCGACCAAGCCTTCGGGTTCGGGGAACACCTCGCCATACAGATAATTAAAACGACGGGCGATTTCGCGGGTGATTTCGACATGGGCGATGTTATCTTTGCCGACAGGGACAAGGTGCGCCTTCACATGCAAAATATCAGCCGATTGCAACACGGGGTAGCCCAATAATCCGAAAGGCATTTCGATGTTGGCGGCGCGTGCCATATCTTTGAGGCTGGGGATGCGCTCTAGGCGCGGTACGGTGACGAGATTTTGCAACAGGGTATAAATTTCGTGCATTTCGGGGATTGCCGATTGCAGATAGAAGGTGCAGATATTGGGGTCGATGCCCGATGCAATCGAGTCGAGGACTAAATCACGGACATTTTTATCCAATTCGGCAATATCTTCTTTGGTGTTCTTGGTGGTGAGCATGTGCAAATCGGCGATGATGAAAATGCTTTCGTATTCATGTTGCAACTTCACCCGATTCGTCAACGACCCGACATAATGCCCCAAGTGCAATTTGCCAGTGGGTCTATCACCTGTGAGAATCCGTTTTTTTTCTGTGGTCATGGTTATCTCATTCCTTATGATGTGTTTTGTTTGTAGATAACGATGGCATACATGCGTGTGCGTTTTTGTGGCTGACATATGAGGCTTTAGCCTCTAGTCAGCCATGACACCTTAAAATGAGATACTGTGTAATGGACGACTAGCCCGCAGGGCGTATGTCGTCCACAGACAATACCATTTTTATTGATGAACAGGCATTTTTGCATCCCAATCTACATGAAACCGATAAATCGTGCTTACCCATTGGTATTGGATGGGGTACTGCCTTGCATCCCCTCTGGCACGGCGAAAATCATTCGCCCCGCCTCGCGGTTAATCAATTTGGTAACAGTCACGCGCACGGTGCGATCGATGTAATCTTTGCCATTTTCGACCACGACCATCGTGCCGTCATCCAAATAACCCACGCCTTGCCCGCTATCTTTCCCCTCTTGGATGATGTGGAGCGAAAAAACTTCGCCAGGGATATAGACCGAGCGCACCGCATTGGCGAGGAGGTTCATATTCAACACGGTCACGCCTTGCGCCTCTGCTACTTTGCTGAGCGGATAGTCATTCGTGAGCAGATAGGCTTCGAGTTGAATCGCCAACGCCACCAGTTTGTTATCCACTTCTACAATATCTTCGATATCATCATCAATCACCTTGACGGGGGTGATGTTGTTGCGTTGCAATTCGTTCAGCTTGACCAAGCCCCGTTTGCCCCGATTGCGCCGTAGTGTGTCGGATGAATCGGCGACTTGATGCAATTCGGTCATGACGAAACGCGGGATGAGCAACGTGCCACCCAAAAAGCCTGTTTTGGCAATCTCGACGATACGCCCGTCAATCAACACGCTGGTATCGACCAACAATTGGCGTGATGCTTGGGCGGCGGCGGCGCGGGCAATCTTGGAGTTACGCTCGAACAAGATGTCCCAAATTTCGCGGGCGCGGTTGCGGAATACCGTCACCCCAATATAGCCCCCGATCAACGAAGCGGCGGGTGGCATGATGTTATTTAACGGAAAGGGCAAAAGTGACAACGGATAGGCGACCATCAAACCCATGCCTAAACCCACGAATGCCCCCAACATGGCGATGAAAAACACATGTATCGGCATCTCGCGGATGGTTTTATTCACCGCCTGCACGGGGCGCACCGTCAGCCACGGGGTGAGGATGAGACCGACCAACGCCCCAACCAACCCAAAAATTACCGCGCCAGCATCGGCAGGTAATTCCAGCGATGGCGCAGAATCGCTCCCGAAACGCGCCCCTAATATAGTAAATACAAATAAACCGATAATACGGGATATAAAATCTATGGTAGCCATGAGATTGCTCCTCGTGGGTTCATGATACTTATGCTAACTCACAGGATGAAAGTTGTGAGGGGCATTTCTGCCATAAGCACCACAAACCCCATAAATACATAAACGGAAAATGGGATTATGATAGGGAATGAGTGACTATTCATAATCCCACGCTTCATTATATCCGAAAAAAGCAATTCTGTTCAACAGGGGTTTTAGGATGTTACTTAACAGGATGTGATTGTGGTTCAGGAATGGTCATGCCTAATTCGATTGCGCTTTCTAGCCATAATTGTTTGGCATCATCCAGCATGATAAGCGCATCCTCACGGCTTTCGCCATTGGTCATACACCCTTCTAAAAGTGGAATGCGAGCAAACCAAAATCCGTCCTCATCGGGGATGAGTTCAATTGGGTAAGGTAGCGACAAATAATAATCCAGATTTTTAATGATTTCCGTTGTCATCAGTAGTATCCTCATCTTCTGAATCGTCTGCTGTTTCAGTCTGAATTTGTTCTATCAGATCTAACGCTTCTCGAACATAAACCACTTTCACAGGTCTTCTATATGGTACAACAAAAAGGTGAGATACCCCATTAATAATGATTTTGAACGAATGATGACTGCCACTAGAACGAAGTAGTTCAAAACCATAATCTTCTAAAACAAGTTTTAAATCATCAAATGAGACATCCTTGGGATTTTGCTTTATTTTGGCAAGTCTTTTTTCACGTTTGGTCATATTATCATTCTAACGGCTTGAACGGGTAGTTATCGCCCATGTCCTCAAACAATTGGGGTGTTTCTAAAAATAACCCGCGTCCCTCAACCGCTACTCGCCCATCGGGGAGAATGATACGGCTGGTCGTCCAAATTTTTCGTCCGTCTTTGCTTTGGATTTCGCCCCAAACGGTGATTTCGACATCCAACGGCACGGTGGCTTTCAGGTCGAAACTGAGGTGTACGGCAACGGCTTGATGCCCCGCGTACCACGCCGCGGCACCCATCGCCTCATCGAGCAGGGCAATCAGCGCCCCGCCATGCACATGACCGGGCGGACCTTGTTTATCGATTCGGATGGTGATTTTGCCAGAAATAACCCCGTTCTCATGCACATGAAAGCGCATCCCAAACCCATCGGGTGGGGCTTTGGTGATGAAATCTGTTCCGCCAATGGGTTTAGGATGGGTATCGCTCATGAGTGTTTATCCCTCTGTTGGTTCATCTAAGGTTGCACGACGACTGTGAATACCAGTTGCTCCATCAGGACGCACGGGCGCGTTGGTCTCCACTTGAGGTCTGCCAGCGCGGTCTTTTGCGCGTACACGGAAGGTATGTTGACCGGGTGTGAATGCCCAATCGAAGCGCCACATCACCCATGTTGTATCGGATAACGGGGTCTTGAGTTGGGCGGGCATCCATTCGCCATCATCTACCCGTATTTCTACCGCAGAAATGCCTTTCGCGCCAGAGTAGGCTATGCCACCGATGGGGACATAATACACCCCGTCTTGTTGATAAATCTCTTCTTGGGCGACACTATCCACCACCGATGTGATTTGCACAAGGGCTTGCTCTGACCAATTACGGCGCACCCAATATCCTTCGCCCCATTCGCGCACAAATTCCATCTCGGTAATCCATTTGGGTTGTTTCATGCCGTAGCGGTCTGGGATGTAAATCCGCAACGGGAAGCCGTGTTTTTGTTTGAGCGGTTGACCATCCCACGCATACGCCAACATCACGCGCTCATCGGTACGGGCGATGTTCAAATCGACCCATTCATCGAAGCCATCTGCGCCCAAAATTTTGACATATTGCGCCAATGGATTGACTTTCCACGCTTCCATCAACACACGAAATGGGATGCCCGTCCATATGGTGGTGCTGATGAGGTCGCCCCCAATCTGATTTGAAATGCACGACAGCGTGACATATTGATTCACGGGTTCATATCCGTTTACCAAGTCGGTCAGGCTGATTTCGAGTGGGGTTTCGACCATGCCATGTACCTTGAGCCGATCGGTCTCGGCATCAATCACAGGTGGGCGGGCGCTAATGTCAATGCGGTAATGCTCATCCAGAGGGGTGATTTCGGGGCGTGTGCCTGCGGGGATTTGTAAATTTTCGGCGAACACGGTCTGGTTAGATGTGGGTTGTGTGCCGAGTGTTTCGCCTGTGGTGGCGACTTCAAACGCATCCGATGTATCCACTTCGGGTTGAAAAAATGCGCTCAATCCCGCGCCAATGACGGTCAGTGTGGCGCTTGCGCCACCAATTTGCACCAAAAATTTACGCCGTTCTGCCGATGCCATGCTGTTTTCGTCTATGATAGGGCGTGCGCCGATGGTTTGTAATTGGGCATACGCCCAGCCAAGCGCCAAACCCCACAGGGTGAACAATACCAGCACCCACAATAAGCCCGCTATGGGACTGGCGGTTGCGGTGACATTTTTGCCCGCCACGATGAGCGCCATCGCCACGCCGAAAGCCACACCTGCTAATGCGCCAACGGTGACGGCATCGCGTTTGAGGCGGTTAATGACAAAATAGACAACACCACCCACAATCGCCGCCGCAATCACCACCATGCCTATTGCCATACCTTGTTCGGCGATTTTGGCGGTGGTATCGGTATCCATACCGAATAAACGAATCACGCTGACCATGCTATCTATGCCGAAGGTCAACACGGCACCGGGCAACAAATCGCGCACAAAACTGAATACGTCATACGGCACGAATGGCAATCCGAGCAGATTATCGGCTAATGCCGATATGGTGATAACAGGCAGGATGAACAATGTGCCAATGAAGATGCCTATCCCAGCATGAACACGCCATAATGCTTTTTGTGGTGTGGATGTACTTGGTGATGAATCGAGTGTATTTTCCAAAGCCTATTTCCCTCATATAACTATTTTGGATAATAGATGCGTGATATTCGATAAGTCTTACGATTCCTTCGTATATCATGGCTCAACAAGATTAAACCAAGATGACATTGGCATGATGAAAATAGCTTTTTTCGTGCTATTTTGAGTCATATCGCCTATAATGGGGGCATATTTATTTTTTTAGAAAGATGCACACCATGTTCATCGTAGATGCACATCAAGATATTGCTTTCAATACGATTTGTTATGGACGCGATTACCGCACCAGCGCCCTCAAAAAACGCCTCGCCGAAAATGATACGCCCGTTGTCGCACGGGTCGGACGCGCCATGTTGGGCTTGCCCGAAGCGATTATCGGGCGGGTGGCGCTGGTTTTCGCCACACTTTTCACCGAACCGCGTGGAAAAATGCCCGCTATTGGCAACGATGCCGTTTTGTATACCACACCCAAAGAGGCGATGCGCCTCGCCGAAAAACAACTGGATGTGTATAAACAATTGGCAGATGAAGAACCGCGTCTGCGCCTGATACAATCACAAGCCGATTTAGATGCCGTACTCGCCACCTGGGGCGATGATGTCCCCGTCACGAAACGGGTGCAGGGGTTGGTGATTTTAATGGAAAATGGCGATCCCATCGTTGAACCACGTCAATTTGAATGGTGGTACGAGCAAGGGGTACGCATTGTCGGACCCGCGTGGCGATCGAGCCAATATTGCGGTGGCACGGGCGAACCGGGCAGATTAACCGCGCTCGGACACGAATTATTAGACGTGATGATGAGTTTCAACGCCATTTTAGATGTATCGCACATGGCAGAAGAATCGTATTTAGAGGCGCTCGACCGTTATGACGGGGTGATTATCGCCAGCCACAGCAACCCGCGCCATTTTCGCAATAGCGATCGCCATCTGAGCGATATGATGATTCGGCGTTTGGCAGAACGAGGCGGGGTGATGGGCATTGTGCCGTACAACCTGTTTTTATCGAATACATGGTCGCTCGCCGATGGTAAATCGGCGCTCACGCTGAATCGCGTGGTCGAGGCAATCGATTATGTCTGTCAATTGGTTGGGAGCGCCGAGCATGTTGGTATCGGCACGGATTTTGATGGTGGATTTGGCGCAGAAGCCACCCCGCACGAACTGAATACGATTGCCGATTTATGGTTGCTCAAAGATGCACTGGAGGCGCGGGGATATTCGCAAGCCGATGTGGTCAATATTTTGGGCGGAAATATGCTCCGCCAATTGCGAGCCAGTTTAAGAGGATAACCGCATGGAACGAGTCGGACAAATTGGGATCGCCATCGGTACACTCGGCGCAATTTTGATGATGATGGGGTTATTCCCTGGCGTGACGGGGCTAGACCCAACGCCCGGATTGGGCATTTTGCAACTCATCGTGTTGATGTTTGGATTTGTGTTGTTTATTGCGGGCGCATTGATTTACATCAAATATACATTTTATGCCTACGATAGCGCCAACCTCACGCAATTGATTGGCACGCGCCTCGCCATGACCGGCGTGTTATTGGCGGGCTTATTCAGCCTTGCCGATGCGCTCGGTTTTGGCTCGCATGGGCGTGAATTTAGCAATCAGAATTTTTTGGGTCCGTTGCAAATTGTCGGCATTGTCGCCAGTTATGCGATGGCATGTTTTGGCGTGTTGGTCTATACGTTGGGTGGGCAAAATCTACACCAAGATGATGCCTCTATAGATCAAACCAATATGTCCGACAATGAGCAAACGATGCAAGATGATTACCAATAATGGCTCAAAGATGGTTAAGATTTCGTCACTTAGTCACTTTTCTACATAATTTCTCATTTTTCTTGCATTTCAATTTGTTAATTTTTACTATCTTTGGGTATAATGTATTTCAGTGTGTGGAATTGGACTCTTGTAATAATGAGCCAAAATAACTTTTTTTTGTGGATCGATTGGAGGCAAAAAAGTGCGTAGAGTATACTCTCTAGTAATAGCTGTCTTGCTCTTTGTGTTGGCAACATTGCCCGCCATGGCGCAAGAAGGGACAACCATTTTAGACGTGGTGAAAAGCCGTGAAGACCTCAGCATCTTAGCATCTGTGGTCGAAGCGGCAGACCCCAGCATCGCCGAAACCCTGACCCGCACCGATATCCCAGGGTTGACGCTCCTCGCGCCCAATAACGAAGCATTCACTCGTTTGGGCTTGTATTTTGATGTCGATTTGGCGTTTTTCCTCGAAAATCCCGAAATCACCAGCAACTTGTTGCGCTATCATGTGTTGACGGGCTTTTTCAGATTAGCCGATATTGCCGTTTATAATGGCGGTGTCGTCTTGACGGCGTTGCCCGATACCAGCATCCGCGTCACTGTAACCGATAGTGGCAATGTCCGTTTGAATATTGCCGATGTTATCGAAGGTGATGTGCGTGCCTCCAATGGGCGTATTCATGTGGTCGATGATGTGATTTTCACATCGGCACTCGATGAAGAAATCACAGCCGCTGTCGCCGAATGGAAAGCATTCAAAGCCGAAATTGATGCCTTACCTGCCGATAGCGTGATTGGCTTGGTGCGCGATAACGCCGACCTCTCGATTTTATTTGATGTCATCATCGCCGCCGATCAACTGCGTCTGTTGCGCGATGGCTTCCCCTTCACTGTATTCGCCCCCACCAATGCCGCCTTTGAAGCGTTATTTGCCACGTTGGGTGTGACGGCTGATGAAGCCCTTGCCAACACCGACTTGCTCAAAACGGTGTTGCGTTACCACATTCTTGATGATGAATATCCTGCCGCTAGTTTAGTCGCTGGCACATACGAAACCCTGACGGGTGAAGGTGTTGTCGTCAGCACAACCGAAGAAGGCGGTGTTGTCCTCAATGGTAGCGTGAATGTTGTCACCGCCGATGTGGTTGGGTTTAATGTGGTCGTCCATGTGATTGACGGCGTACTTGTCCCGCCCTCTTACACACTCGGTCAAGCCAAAGCCGCGGCTTTAGCTGGTGTGAATGAACGCTCGTTGTTGGGTCGTTTGGCGGGTGATGAACGCTTTAGCACCCTTGTCGATTTGTTAGTCGCCGCCGATTTAACTGGCGCAATCCCCGCAGGCTCAACCGTATTTGCCCCCACCAACCGCGCTTTCAATGCCGCGTTTGAGGCGTTGGGTGTCTCGAAAGAACAGGTTTTGCTCAATCCTGATTTGGTGAGCGCCTTGTTGCCCTATCATGTCTTGCCAACCGTTGCACGCGCCGAAGATGTGGTGGCGTTGGATGGTCAAACTGTCCCCACACTCGATGGCGACCTGATTTTGGTCGAAATCACCGAAGATGGTGGCGTGGTTCTGAATGGTGTTGCCAATGTGATTGAAACCGATATTACCGCTTTGAATGGCGTGATTCATGCCATTGATGCCGTCCTCACTGCGCCGTTGGTCGCTACCCGCACCGCCGCCCGTGAAGAACTCGCGGCTTCTGCCCGTGTCGATTCGATTGCCTATCTCGCCGCCACCAACCCCGATTTTAGCATTTTGGCGGACGTGATTGTGGCGACTGGTCAGGGCAGATTGCTGGGTACAGGCTTCCCCTTCACCGTATTCGCCCCCACCAACGCCGCCTTTGAAGCTGTTTTAGCCGATATGGGTGTCAGTCTGGATTTGGCTCTGCGCGATAACGTGGATATGCTCCGTGACGTGTTGCGCTATCATATCCTCGAAGACCAAGTTGCGTCTACCGATATTACTGATGGATTGCTGTATCAATCACTACAGGGAGAATACATGCAATTCTCGGTCGCCGATGGTGCCGTCAAGATTAATGGTGTCGCCACTGTCACCACAGCCGATGTCGTTGCCGATAATGGTGTAGTTCATGTGATTGATACCGTCCTCACACCGCCGTCTGTTTCGCTGGCAGAAGCTCGTGAAGCCGCCCTTGCCAACCTCAAAGAAGGCTCGATTGTGGCGCTCGCCGCGGCAGATGAACGATTCTCGACATTGGTGGATGTCATCGTGTTGACCAATTCGACACGTCTGCTCGATCAAGGCTTCCCCTTCACCGTGTTCGCGCCTACCAACGATGCGTTTGATGCGTTGTTCGATGCGCTCGGTGTGAGCCAAGGCGAAGCGTATTTCAACACCGCCTTACTGCGCGAAGTGTTGCGCTATCATGTGTTGGAAGATGCCGTGATGTCTGGCGATATTGAAGATGGTCTCGAAGTCGAAAGCCTGCAAGGTGGCATTTTAACCTTCAGCGTAGACGGTGATGTGGTCATGGTCAATGATGCGACCGTTGTCGACGCCGATATTGAAGCAGTCAATGGTGTTATCCATGTGATTGATGCCGTGTTAGTGCCTGCTGAATAGTTTGTCATTTTTGCGGAATAGGGACGATATACGCGCTTTGCGCTAATCGTCCCGTACAACCCGTGATACGTGTAGGGCGGATTAACGAAGTGTATATCCGCCCTTATAACCCCAAAATATAACCTGTTGATGTCATAAATACCCTAAATAACTAAATAACTAAATAACTATATTAATATGCCCCTTGTCTGAATACCACACGCGGGATAGTCATCAACAAAATTTGAATGTCTAATCCCAAAGACCAATTTTCGATGTAATAAATATCCAATAAGCACATTTCATCAAACGGCACTTCGCTACGCCCGCTCACTTGCCACAAGCCTGTGATACCGGGCATGGTCTTGAGCCGTTGTTTGTGCCATTCATCATACAATTCCACCTCATCGGGCGTGGGCGGTCTGGGTCCGACAAGGCTCATCTGCCCGCGAATCACATTAATCAGGTTTGGCAATTCATCGAGGCTGGTGGTGCGGATAATTTTCCCCACACGAGTAATACGCGGGTCGTTGCGAATTTTGGGGTGGCGCGGATCGAGTTCGTTGGTCTCGACCAACTCTTTGCGATATTTGTCGGCATCAGGGATCATGCTACGGAATTTGACCATCTTAAATTTTTTGCCATTCTCGCCCACGCGAGTCGCCGAATAAAAGATGGGCCCAGGTCCCTCTATGCGTATCGCCAGCGCAATCACCACGAATAACAACAGTAAAATCGGCGAGACGAGGATGATAAGCGAAATATCAATGAACCGTTTGAGGAAGCGTTCACGGGCATTCAGGCGCGGTTCTTCGCCAACGCCCAACAACGGGATGCCGTCTAAATTTTCGACTTGGACTTGTTTGAGGTTGAGCTGGAATAAATCGGGGACAACGCGCACATCCACGCCCGCATTTTGGCAATCGCGCACAATTTGGTTGATGCGTTCATATTCTTGCCAGCGTAGGGTGATAATCACGGTATCCACATGATGATCGGTGATGATTTGGGCGATATTTTCGATTTTGCCCAACCCACGCACCCGCCCTAAATCGGCTTCCCCACGCGATGGATCATCATCTACATACCCGACAGGATATAATCCCAAATCTTTGCGTGCCAAGACGGTGCGTAAAACGGCTTGCCCCACTTCATCCATGCCGATAATCAATACGCGCTCAATCCCAATCCCGCGCCCGCGTAGCCATGCTCGTAACACCCGTTGGATAACCCGCGTGAATGAGAGCAAAATCACGGTGATGACCGCCACATACAGCAACATCAGACGGCTAAAGACGAAGGGTTGTAACACAAAACTGAGCGCCATGATAATGAGCGTGGCGTTGGTTGCGCCGTTCAAAATCACATATACTTCTTGAATCCACGCCCGCCCGCGCACGGTCTGATACAAGCCACTGCCGTTATACACGATATACAACCACACCACAAACACGCCCATATACGGGATGTAGGGATCGAATGGGGCAGTGTTTTGCTCGAATACCGGGCGTAAAATTTGTAGGTTATAGCGTACATAATATGCCAACATGAATGCCGCCAATGCCAAAATCGCATCGACGAGGGGCATGAGCCATTTGATTTCAGATGAAGAGGTCTTTTTTCGGTTTTCCATAAATGACAACAATATTCTATCAAGACGATTAAGCCTATTATTATAGCATATCCATCAGGATGATAGGCATAAAAAAATGGGCAGAATGCTCTGCCCATTTTCGACTCAAAATGGGTTATTGGGTATGGTTTTAACGGGTTTGTTTGCGACGGATGACCATCCAACCACCCAATATAGCGATCATCACGGCGATAACCGCGCTCATCACCAAGACGATGCGTGCCATATCTGCCCACAGGGGTGTTTCACCAGTGGCGGGCAATCCGCTCACTTTGGCGAGGATTTCTTCACGGGTTAAGGTTGTGCCTGCGCCCGTTGTATCGGGGTTGGTGGGATTCACAGGGTCAACGGGGTTCACGGTTCTATCCACAATATCGAAGAAATATTGCACATCCGTGCCGTTATTCAACGGGATATTGCCAACGATGCTGACGATAGAGGTGCTACCGCATACAATCAGGCTATATTTGCCAACGGTCAACGGTGGGAAGGGCGATGCCCCTGTGATGGTCAACGTTGCGGTGTTCGTGCCTGCATTGTAGGCAACCGTGAATGTGACGGCAGTATCGCCCGCGTCCACGCCTGTTACACAGGCATTTACGCCTGTGGTTTGGAAGCCCGCGACAGACCCTTCTGCCAACAGGATGTAATTGGCTGGGTTATCGGCATGGTCGGGGTTGAGCGGATTGCCATTTTGGACGGGGATGCTGAAGGTCACTTGTAGCGTGGTGACAGGGTTGTTGATGATAGCGGGTGCCGCGGGGTTGGTGCTAACGACAGACCCCGCCCCATCAATTTCGATGGCGCTGGTGACAATCGGCGCGGGCGCTGGCGGGAAGGTTAAGCCAACCAAAACGGGGTCGTGGTCGGATGTGCGATACGGATTGACCTGATATAATGGGTTGGCGTTGGGTTTGCGCTCAAAAGATGCTTCGCCTGTATCTTGAATGGTGTCGTTATAATCGAACAACGGCACTTCATCGGCGTTGATATGCCATTCGGTTGCGCCTGTCACATACGGGAGCAAACTGGCGTTGGCGAGGGCATGGTCGAGATACCCTAATTGCCCATCAAACAAATAGCTATAGGCATTTGCCCCGCCGAATAATTCGACTAAATCGGTATAACCCGCGCCGATTAATGTGGTGATGGGGTCTTCGCGTTTATACGAGTTCAAATCGCCGATGATGAGGACATCGGGGTCGTTGGGGACGAGGGTGGTATTCACCCATGAAATCAGGCGATTGGCTTGTGCCACACGGGTGGCGTTGGATTGCGCTTGACCATCGCCTTGGTCGGTATCGCCCGGTAGCCCCGCAGAAGACCCTTTCGACTTGAAGTGATTGACCACCACATGGAATTGTTGTCCAATGCTTGGATTAAGCGGGTCTATCACCTCGAATAATACCGCTAATGTCGGACGGTTGTTGATAGGGTCTGTATCTACATACACAATTATCGGTTGCACCACTGCCGTTTTATAGATGAAGGCATTGTTGATCGCGTCCGTCCCAACCCAATCGCTCGGTGTCAATGGGCGGACATAATCATACGTACCCGCGCCGACCACGGCGTTCAGGCTGGCGACCAGCGTGGCGAGTGTCGAATAATCATTCGTATTTTGGATTTCGATGAGACCAAAAATATCGGCATCCAACCCTTGCAATGCGGTGACTAATTTATCAGTCTGACGTGTCAATTCGGCGGTGCTATCCGCCCCACGACAATCCATCGTCCCAGAGGGACCACAAGTACCTGTATTGTTGCTGGGGGTGGTATCAATCGTGGTGAAATAATTCAACACATTGTAACTGGCAACCGTGATATCACCTGTCACGCTTGGGGCGCTCGGACGGGGATTGGCAGAGGCGAAGGTGATCGGGTAATTGGGGATAGGACGAATCCGCCACGCATCCGTGCCAGCCAGACCTGCGAATGACCAGTGTAAAATACCCGTCAGGCTACTGATCGTATCACCACCTCTGAAATAATTGGTGGTGCTAAATCCGCCCGGTTGGGGGTGATAAATGAATTCGGTTGTGCCGAGTGGCGCGTTTTGGGTGTTATTCAGATCATCTAAGATGATTCTACGGCGTGCCAAATTATCCAGATGGGTGGTGTATCCCGCCACGCTTGGCACGTTGGTATGCGTGAATTGATACGGGCGACCCCCTTCATACAACACGATTTGACCGTAACGTGCCAATTCAAAATATTCGCTGACGGTGAGCGTGTCGTTAAATCTGACCAGCATCCCTTCTAATGGCTCATAGAAGTCGTTGATATTTCCCACAACGGGCAGGTCAATGATGCTGAATGATGGTAACGGATTGCCTGTGCTGATTACGACCACACTCCCCGCAGTTGAGGCGGTGATTTGGGTCATATTGAAGAATTCGCTCACGCTACCTGTCACACGCACAATATCGCCGACATTCACCACGTCTGGACAGGTTGAACAGAACACAAAAAGCCCTTCGGATGTCATGGGGTCGGCATCAATATCGGCATCTTCTTCTTGGATGAAGAAACCGCGTAATTCAGTCGCCGCGGGACCTTGAAAATCGCCGATAACCACCGCTTCGACTGTCACCGTGCTACCCGTGATGGGGCTGGCGCTCCCATTGCCTTGTACATCATGAATATAGGTGATGGTCGGCGCGGCTTCGGTGGTGAAGCTAAATGTATAATTCGCCACCATATTATCGGCTGTGCCGTCACGGTCGGTCACATTCCCCGCCAAGACGACCACATTACAAGTCGTGCTGTTAGGCATATCGCCCGTTGGGTCTAAAACGATGCTGGTGATGTTGGTGGCGGGTAGGGCGGGGGTGGTTGTGAAGGTATCGCAATCCAGTGTGAATGCGCCCGCAGAAATATCTACCGCCTCAGAAAAATTGATGGTGATATTGCTATTCACCAAAACGCCTGTCGCGCCATTGATCGGGGTCGTGGATGTGACGGTGGGCGGTGTATCGGTTGGTGTGCCGAGTGTGACCGATACATTATCGATGCCATATTCGTCACGACCACCGGATCCACCTGCATCATTCCCTCTCCACTGCAAATAAACAAAATCTCCATTGGGAATATTCAGACCTGTAATCGTTGTGCTACGGGCAACCGATTGCCAGCCTAAAGCATCCGCCGCAAGGGGAGTTGTAAAATCAAGCGCCCCCACCATTGTATAGGTCATATCATCTGTCGAATGACCAAAATTCAACGAATTAGAACGCGGTTGGTCATTCCGATAAAAAATGTCATAAGCCACATTCAAATCAGTGATAGGGCTACCCGTTGTATTCTGAATGCGTAGAGTGATCGTCCCTGGTGTAAAATCGGGGTCTGTTGGTTGAACACCCAAGATGATATTGCCAGACCCCACATTGAAGGCATAAGTACCACCTGTGGTTATACCACCAGTCGATGTACCACGCGCAAAATCGCCCGCAGTATGCGTACCGCCGAATGTACCATCGCCCTCGCTCATCCCTGTGATACGCCATGTGTCCGAATCGAGTTGACCCGCGGCAGGTGTTGTATCAAATCCAGCACCCGTAAAGGTGCTAAAATTTTCGCTAAATGGCAATGTGCCTTGCGCTTGGGCAACATATAACCCAGATGGCGTGAACGAAAAAACAATTATCCCTAGCAGAATAATCCCAATCATAGATAGACGATATTTGTTTTGCATGAAAAATAGGTGCATGTCCTGTCCTTGTGATAAATAGGCATTGAAAAAGACGGACAGATTGTAACGCTATAACGTCATTTAATGGTGTTAAATGTTATGCCAACAGGTTAAGTTTTGGTTAAGGTCGTGTGGATGAGTGTTGGCGGATGGCTAATCAGCCTGTATCCGCCTCAATTAAAAAATCTATACTTGGTCGTTATAGCCATTCGGATGCGATTGATGCCATTTCCAAGCGGTTTCGACAATCCGTTTGAGGTCGGTGTATTGCGGATTCCAACCGAGTTCAGACTTGATCTTGGTGCTATCTGCCACGAGACGGGCTAAGTCACCAGCCCGACGTGCTGTCTCAACGGCAGGAATCGGATGCCCGGTCACTTCTCGGCAGACCTCAATCACTTCGCGCACCGAAAAACCGGTGCCGTTGCCCAAATTATACACACGACTATGACCATCGGCTAAAGCGTGGAGCGCCAAAATATGGGCGGTAGCTAAATCTTGAACGTGGATATAATCGCGGATACACGTCCCATCGGGGGTATCGTAATCTGTGCCGTAAATGGCGATTTTTTCGCGTTGACCGAGCGCCACTTGCAAAATCAGGGGGATGAGGTGGGTTTCTGGTTTGTGCGCCTCGCCGATATGCCCATCGGGATGTGCGCCACAGGCATTAAAATAACGCAGGGCGCAATAGCGCAAGCCGTATAATGTATCCATCCATTTGAGCAGGCGCTCACCAACATATTTCGTCTCGCCATAGATACTGCCCGGTTGTTGCATTTCGGTCTCATCAATCGGGATGCGTTGCGGATTATCGAACAACGCGGCGGTGGATGAGAGGATGAAGCGCCCGACTTTGTATTCTGTCACATATTCGAGCAAATTGATCAGCCCTGTGATGTTATCACGCAGATATTTGAACGGTTTGCTCATGCTTTCGCCGACTTGGATATGCGAGGCGAAGTGCATAACGCCATCAAACTGATACGAGGCAAAGCAGGCAGAAATATCATCGGGTCGCATCAAATCGCCCAAGATAAAAGTCGCTTGCCGATGCACCGCTTGCCGATAGCCCGCCACCAAATTATCGAATACGACCACCTCATGCCCTTGTTCAATCAACATTTGTACCACATGACTGCCGATATAGCCCGCGCCACCTGTGACCAAAATTTTCATATATCGCTCCTGTGTGAATGGTTTTGGGCATGAACGATCATGCCCCTACATGCAACATGATACACCGATTATCAGTTAAAGTCTTTGTGCTAAATTGGCGATGCGCTCATGCGCGTTTTGCATGACCGGGCGACCATGCCCTACACAAATCGCCTTCACATCCATCCCCGCCACCCGTTTGATAGAGCGTTTGGCTTCTGCCCAATCGGGCGAGGCGGCACGCAGGGGCATTTTCATCCCGAATGGGGTATTTATCATCACATCACCGCCGATGAGGATGCGTTCATCGGGTAGCCAAAATCCGACTTGCCCATAACTATGACCGGGCAAGTGAATTACGGTTAAATTGGGCATGATGTCGCCTAAAACTTGTTGATCGCGTAATTCTATATCCACCCGCCCAGACGGGAATTTGCGACTCATTATCATACGGCGCATCCAACGGTTGAAGATGCCCAGTTCGTCTGCTGGCGCGAAGTCGGGTATTTTATCACCCCGAATAATGGACGCATCGGCGCTATGGGCATAGGTGGGGGCATCGGTTTGGGTCTGCAGGTAAGCTAATCCGCCGATATGGTCGTAATGACAATGGGTGATGAGGATGTGGTTAATATCGGCGAATGACCACCCTTTTGCAGATAACCCTTTTTCGAGCAGGTCTATGTGCTTGGCGGATGTTCCCGTATCAATCACCACCAGACCATCGCCTGTATCGAGGAGGTAACTGTTCATGAATTGAAAGCTGGTCAAAATGCCGTATAGGTTGGGTGTGAGTTGTTTCATGGGGCTTATCCACTTTCTGCTAATTTTTTGAGGTCGTCTATGAAGTGATGATGTTGTATTTTGGCATCATTCAAAATATCGTTGAAATGCAAATAAACCGCTTCACCATAACGCACATAATACGCATCGTAAAATCCCAAAATATCTTTTGCCTTCATCGCTTCTCCATCACGAGGATATATTCAGTCGGATAGGCATACGTGATATTGTTATCGGTCACTTTGGCGAAGCGCCCTGTGCTTTCGTCACGCACAGAGGGTAAATTTTTAGATGGAATTTCGCGCTTGATAATCGTCACCAAATCCATGCCTAATGTTTGAAGTTGCTCTGTGAATACTTCTGCATTGAGGATGTCTACTTTATGCAACGCCGTGTTGCCAATCACCAAACAGCCCCGCTAGATGCTCAAAGCATCTAGCTACGCGCCCCAAAAGCGCACTAAAGGCGCTTAAACCCGCCGTAAAACAAGTTTACCCCTTCAAAATAGGTGAAATCAAGCCCCTTCAGTGGGCTTCAAAGGCGGACTAGCCATCGGTTTTGAACCGATGGCGGGACTTATCCATAATTCACGCCAACTAGGACAATTGTTTGTAGTATAGCATAATTTGTACATAAACCAACATTTCGCTATGCTCAAAATCCTTCTATAATGAGGTAAATATCTGATATACGAGGGCTATGTGGATGAAAAAACAAATCATGTTGATAAGCATCATCGTTATGTTGATGTTAACAGCGTGCGCCGAGACGGTGGATAATCAGGGATTGCCCACGCGGGTTGAATTGCCAACGGATGATCTTTCACAAGCTAATCTACCGATAGATTTGGCACAAATCACGCCGACAGCCTCGCAAACGCGAGCCGTCAGCAGTGTATCGGATTTGCCCGCCTCATGGACACCCACCGAAACACCGACCAAAACATCCACCGCCAGCGTGACTCCATCGGCGACCATCACCGACACGCCTAGCCCAACACCGAGCATCACATCCACGCCAACCATTACCCCCACCGAGACCATCGAAAATGCGCCGTTGCTTTCATTGGTAGAACTCGCCTCACGCATCACCGATTTACCCCCGACTTATGCCATTCCGCCCGATTTTATGCAACCCATTCCCACACCTATCACTTTCGGCAACCCGCCAACCAATTGCACCATCTTCGCATCAGGTGGATTTGCGACGGCGCTATCGGTAGATGCCAATTTGAGTGCCGCTTTAGGCTGTGCGAGCGGTGCGGTCATCACCATCCAATCCGCCACGCAAAATTATGAACGCGGGAGCATGATTTGGGTCAATGAAAGTGGCGGTCTGATTTATGTATTCTATAGCAACGGCACATTTCAGCGTTTTCCAGATACATTCATCGCCGGGCAAGATCCCGATAGCGGTGGCGAAACACCCCCATCTGGATTGATCGAACCCGTGCGCGGGTTTGGCAAGGTGTGGCGCACGATGATGGGTGTTCGGGATGGTGTGGGGTGGGGCATCACACCTGAAATTGGTGATAATGCCACCATTCAAGATTTTGCCAATGGACGATTGATTTACCTGCCAACACGCGGGAATATCCTCGCGCTAACCTATTCAGGTAGCCAAAATAGCGGGACATGGCGCGTGCTTTTGGGGACATATTGATGTTTTTGCGGATAGCACGCCTTGCCATGATTATCAGTTTATGTATTTGGCTATTTGCGTGGATAGCGCCGATGATAGGCAGGGCAAACCCCGCGCCGATAATCGTTTATATCGGGCGATATGCGCCATTGGATTGGCATCATCTTTATTTGTTGGATATTTGGCATGGTATATCTATTCGTCTAACCTATTTTGATAATTTCAACGGGCAACCAGCTTGGTCGCCCGATGGCAATTATCTTTTGTTCACGGCGGGTGGCGATTATAACCCTATCACAGGACGATCGAGCGCGAGACGCATTTTTCAGATGAATTTTTTCACCTATACCCAACGCTTATTGACGAACAATGGGCGCAATGTGAACGAAGAAAATCCCGCATGGTCGCCCGATGGACGGATTGCCTACGCGGTGTTTCGGTCTGGCGATTGGGATATTGTCATCACGCGCCCGAATCAGTATCAGACGCAACGAGTGAGCAATATCGGGCAATCGATGAATACATCCGCCAGCGAACATACACCACGCTGGTCGCCCGATGGCTCGCAGATTGCCTATCTGGTGGGTGGGCAATTTTTTAGTGAACTCGCCGTGGCTGATGCGACTGGCAACCATGCACGCATACTCACGTCGGGGATGCAAATTGTCCGTGATGAATATGATTGGTCGCCCGATGGGGCATACATCATTTTCACCACCCAACGCGATGGTAATTACGAGATTTACCGCGTCAATGTGAGCAATGGCGCAATCATCAATTTATCGCGTCATCCGGGTGAGGATTTCTCGCCCAAATGGTCGCCTCATGGGGATCGCATCGCGTTTATCTCATCCCGAAACGGCGGATTGAACCTTTTTCTGATGACGGCGGATGGGGTAGATATTCAACAACTCACGGCGGCTAATCATCGTCCTGCCACGTTGATATGGTCGCCCGATGCCCAGTGGTTGGTCTATACCGCCATCCCCCAATTTGGTTTTAATCGGCAATTATACATCGTATCGGCAGATGGGGGTGATGTGCGCCAATTGACATTTTCGTATACCGATCATTTTTCACCCCAATGGAAACCATGATGCCCCTCAAATTTTTCTGGCAGATTCTCCGAGTGACGAGCCTATTATTTTTGGTGATCGGGTTTTTGGTGATCGCCATGCTTTTCATCAGTGACCAAAATGAAGGCGATGTTATCGCCTTCATCGGACCCAGAACGAACAGCGTATGGACGGACGGGCGATTTGCCGTGAATAGTTATGATGTGCGGACGGGGCATATCGTGTCGATTACACCGCCGAATGTATATCCACAGGTGTTTAATTGGTCATCGGATGGCGCGATGATTGCCATGATCGCCCGCCGATTGGGCGATATTGCCAATCCATCAGGGTTATATGTGATGCGCTCCGATGGACGTGATTTACGGTTAATCAGCGCCGATTTATTGGTTATCATTGCTACCGAGCGCCCACCTTTTTGGACGGATGATAATCAACATCTGATTTTTCAGGCGCAACAAGCGGGGAGCAATATCGTCCAATTTTATCGCGGATTTTTAGATGGAACACCGCCTCAATTGGTCGATATTAACGATGACGATGTTCAACGTTATATTCAGCAGTTATTCCCCAATTATCAACGCGCCCCTAACCAGTTATACACGGCGTTGGTCGATTATCGGAATAACCGATGGGGGTTATATGTCGTCATTCGCGGGCAACGTCAAGAAATTTATCCCCTCACGGCGGAAGAGATGATGCCAGATGCGCCCGACTGGTCGCCAGATAGCACCCGCATAGCCTTTAGCAAGCGACAGAATCGTGTGGCGGAGGTGGTGGTCGTCTCATTGACGGGCGAAGTGTTATTCAATATTCCACAGGCGCGTTATCCTCTGTGGAAACCGCATCCTTAATGTTGGGCGACTTTGCTGAAACCCCAAAATTTGATGCTATTATCGCCACCTGTGGTGACGATCAACTTGCCATTCGGGGAAAAAACCACGCCATTCGCCCATTTTTCGTGCGCCTGAATGCACAATAATTCGTGTCCGTTGTTCATATCCCACACGCGCAGGGTATTATCTTTGGATGTAGATGCCAATAAGCGCCCATCGGGCGAAAAAGTGATGCTATTGACCGAATCTTTGTGTCCTATCAATACACCATATTCGCGCATGTTTTGAATATCCCAAATGCGGATGCTTTTATCGTGCGAACAAGATGCCAGCCAATTTTGCGTGGGTGAAAATTGCACCATATTGATCCAACTCATGTGACCAATTAAAAATTGCGGTTTGGCACGCGCCAATCCGCGTAAATTGCTACGGTCAATTTCCCATATACGCACCGTGCTATCCATCCCGCCTGATGCAATCAACTGACCATCATTCGAGAAAGCGGTCGAATAGACGAAACTGCTATGCAACAATGGCACAATTGCTTCGGCGATGCCGTTCACTTTGATGCGCCGAATATCGCGCAAATGCACACTGTTATCTTTAGACGTAGATGCCAATAAATCACCATCAGGCGAAAATGCGAGGCTAAAAACCGGTTCATGATGGTCTACAAAACGGGTGAATTCAACTGGTTCTGGATATTCATCCAAATCCCACATCCGCACAGCGTTATCATTGCCACAAGTGGCGAGGATATTCTCTGTTGGCGAGAATGCCACATCCCACACCAGCGATTTATGCGCGGTGAGGGTGGTCATGAGCGGTGGATAACGATTAGCAATATCCCGATTGCGCGTATCCCACAATTTGATGGTGTTATCGTTGGCGCACGAAGCCAACTTATTGCCATCGGGCGAAAAACGGGCGGCACGCACCCAACTGGTATGTCCCTCTAGGCGCACCAATTCGGTTAATTGGGTGATGTTGTTACTCGATAGTACCGTATCATCGCCTTTCTGGTTCAACCGCGATTCAAGTTCATTGACCGCGTTACGGGCTTGCTTGGTGCGTATCCATTCCGAAAAATCAATCGGGTTATCATTCAACACAGATGCAAACTCTCCACTTTCACGTAAATTCAGGCGTTCTAAGGCTAAAGTGATAATTTTGATGTTATTCTCGATGGCATACGACAATTCGGCTTGTACCAAGTCGCTCTGTAATGCCGATTTGCTCTGGATGAGGACAAGACAATCCGCCCCTTTTATCTCGTTCATCAACTGGCGCGAGAAGGTCTCGCCTTGCATCATGCGGTTGTAATCGATGTATAAATCGACCCCGCGCATCCGCAATTGTGTAGCCAGATACAAAGCCACTTCGCCATCCTGTTCGGCATAGGCGATGAAAACACGAGTCATAAATTCCCTTTTGATACACTTGCCATCTCATTTGACACAAGTATGGCGGACGCACGGCGCAAGTTCAAGCGATTTTATAACATTTAACACAACCCTATTTAGACCTTAAACAGGACTACCGTTATATTTAACGAAATATTTTGGGGTTGGGATGTGATTTGTTATATAGCGTTATATGACCATTGTCTCAGATGACTTTATTCATCAAATACTCATATAATCAAGATGTGCGATTCGTCAAAAAAGTATTGAAAGGGCTAGATATATGCCAATCAATCGCCGTGATTTTTTTGCCATGCTGGGCGGAAAGATGCCCACGCGCAGTCAGGGACGGGCGGATGATTTTACCCCCCGTTCACCCGAATTACACGTCCTCAGTCGGCTCACATGGGGCGTGACTCCCAAAGATATTGAGGCAATTCAACAAATGGGAATAGCGGGCTATATCGAGTGGCAACTCAATCCCGAAGCCATCCCCGACCCCGTTGTAGATGATTTTTTATCCAAGCGCCAAATTTTGAGTATGCCCACCACCCAACTGCGTGCCATTGCCGATGAGCAATATGGCTTTGTATATACCACCGTGTTATGGGCGCGGTTGTTTCGGGCGACGTATAGCGAGCGCCAATTGTATGAGCTGATGGTTGAATTTTGGACAGACCACTTCAACATCCCCCTACAAGATTATTTGACCGAAAAAACAATTGATGACCGCGAGGTGATTCGCAAGCACGCGCTGGGTAACTTCCGCGATTTGCTCTTCGCCAGCGCCCAAAGCCCCGCCATGTTGCTCTATTTAGATAATGATGTCAGCGATAAAGAATACCCCAACGAAAATTATGCCCGTGAATTGATGGAATTGCATACGCTTGGTGTGAATGGGGGTTATACCGAACAGGATGTGGTCGAAGTGGCACGCGCCCTTACAGGTTGGACGATTGAATATGGGCGCGATAATATGTTTGTGTTCGATATGAACATGCACGATACGGGCGAAAAGACGGTATTGGGTGTGACGATGCCCGCAGGACGGGGTATCGAAGACGGGTTACAGGTGCTAGACATCCTCGCGTATCACCCGTCTACGGCGCGGTTTATCGCCCAGAAATTATGTCGCCGTTTTATCGCCGATTTTCCGCCCGAAAGTATCGTCCAAAGCACCGCCGAAGTCTTTTTCACCACAGGCGGAGATATTCGCGCTACCATGCGTCACTTGTTGCTCTCTGATGAATTTATGAATGCTTATGGGCAAAAATTCCGTCGCCCGATTGATTTTGTGGTCGGCACATTGCGCGTATTGCGCGATGGTTTGGATGTAGATAACACCTATACCTTCATCGAACCGCTCGAAGGCATGGGACAATTGCCGTATGCGTGGCATCCACCCAATGGCTACCCCGATGTGACTGATGCGTGGCTGAATACCAACGGCTTGCTGTATCGCTGGAATTTGGCGCTCAATATGGCGCTGGCGGGGGAGGGCTTCGCCGAAGGTATCACGCTGAATTTAGATGCGGTCATCCCACAAGCGGGTACGGTTGGCGAATTGGTGGATGTGGTGATTGAGCGCCTCGTGCCTGTCGCTTATCCGCCCGAATTACGCCAATCGTTTGTCAATTTGCTCAATCGGAATGGGGATGCGTCTGCCCCTGTGGATGACCGTTTGCGCCGTCAATATCTGCCGATATTGGTCGGGTTGGTCATCGCGTCTCCGCAATTTCAATGGCGTTAGTGAGTGATAACAAGGATGTGATGATATGACAATAACACGCAGACAATTTTTAGGCACAGGTGTCGCGGGCGGTGTTTTGGGCGTGAGCCAAAACTTATTCCCCAGTTGGATGCCACGCTTGGCGTTTGGGCAACAAGGTGGACGTGAACGCGATGTGTTGGTGGTGATTTTTAATCGGGGTGGCATGGACGGGCTGAATGCCGTTGTCCCGTTTGGCGAAGGGGCGGGTTATTATGACCGTCGCCCGACGATTGCTATCGGCGAACCCGATGGCACAGATAACAGTGCTATCAACCTGAACGACTTTTTTGGATTGCACCCGCGTTTGCGCCCGCTCAAAGATATTTACGATGCCAATCAATTGACGATTATTCACGGGGTTGGCTCGCCAGACCCGTCACGCTCGCACTTTGAGGCGATGGAGTTCATGGAACGCGGCATCCCTGGCGATAAAATGACCCCCACGGGGTGGGTTGCCCGTCATTTGGCGACTGCCAGTTGGCAAAATAATTCGCCATTCCGCGCCGTTGGCATGGGGACGATGCTCCCCGCTTCGTTGCGGGGTGAAATTTCGGCGTTGGCGCTGCGCTCCATTGCCGATTTTCATCTCGGCGGCAGGCAAGACCAGCTCGCGCAAGTTCAGCAAACATTATCGGGGTTGTATCGGGTAGAGACCCCCACCGATATTTTATCGGGGCAGGCGGCGCAAGTGTTTAATACCATGAATCAGCTTCAGGATCTTGCCAATCAATATTATCAACCCGAATATGGCGCGGAATATCCCGATAGCGAATTTGGGCGTGGGTTGCGCCAAATCGCCCAACTCATCAAAGCCGATATGGGCTTAGAGGTCGCCTGTGTGGATAGTGGCGGTTGGGATACGCATGATGGTCAGGGCAGTGTCGATGGCGAAATGGCGTATTTGCTCGATGATTTTGCACGCGGACTCGCCGCTTTCTATGCCGATTTACAAGATTACATGAGCCGTGTGACGGTGGTCAGCATGAGCGAATTTGGGCGCACTGCCTCCGAAAATGCTTCCGCAGGCACAGACCACGGACGTGCAAGTGTCATGTTTGTGATGGGTGGCGCATCGACAGGCGGGGTGTATGCCGATTGGCGTGGCATGAGCGATGATGTCATGGATGATGGCGACCTCGCCGTCACCACCGATTACCGCGATATTTTGGCGGAATTGTTGATTAAACGGGTGAAAAACAATGCCGTTGACCAAATTTTCCCGAACCATACTGTGAATCTGCATAACCTATTTGTGGAATGAGGATGCGTTATGAAAAAATTATTGTTCTTCGTCCCGTTGTTGATACTCGCCTTTTTCGCGGGGAGTTTATTCACCGCATTCCGCGAGAATGTATCGGCACAGACCAAGTTTACGGATGAAGAAGTCATCGCTATGGTGGCGCAATCGCCCCAATTTGCCGATGTGCTGGCTGATGTCGAAGATTATTATGGCGGATGGAATGCCGTCACTTTCAATACCAAAAATGCCTACGGCATTTGGCGGGTGTATTTTGTGACGAGTGATGGTGAGGGCATCGGATTTGCCGATCTAAACCCCGAATTGGGGCGGATTTATTCATGGGATACGTATATCGGCGCGACAGATGCACAAGAAGAGATCGCCATGCCCATCATCAAAGATTATCTGAGCAATCATCCCGATATTTTGGAATTGCTTGATAACCCCGCCCAATATGATTTTTATGTGAGTTACGAAGGTTGGAATGATCAGTGGGGCGCGTATATTGCCGCGGGGGAATATGCGTTATGGGTGACGGTTGAATTTGAGGATGGTTATTCGCCCAACAACCTGAATAATCCGCGCCTAACAGGGATTTACTTCCCCGATTTGCCCGATTATGACGAATGGTTACAAGACACCCAAGCGCAAGCCGTGAATATCGCTTTCGCCAACAGCGAGGTAGGTAGTGCCTTGCGCGGGCGCACATGGACAACCGCCACCGAGCGCGTTGAGGGCGATATTTGGCGCGTGGCGTTTTTGGTGGATGAGGCGGTGGTCATCGTGGCGACGGTCGACATCGAAACAGGTGAGGTTTTAGAACTGGTCACGCCATAAATCCAGCAAGGGACGATATATGCGCTTGGTGTAAGGGTTGGTGAGTTCAGACCCCCAAATTGTTCGTTAACATCGTGACCAGGTAAAATAACCATCGTCTGACCCAACACCAAAAAATAGGAGGTTTATCAAAATGGACGATGTT